>NZ_QRME01000002.1:0-462530 GCF_003472565.1 Bacteroides sp. AM10-21B
GGGAGGAGATTCTTCGTCGCAAGCTCCTCTGAATGACAGGATGATTTGTCAATCAGAGTTTTGAAGCAACTCCTCTCCCTTTTTCCGTAGTACAAAGATACGGAACCGGGAAGCCCTGTTTTGTCGTACACGGGTGCGGTGGGATATGGATGTCAGTAGTTTGATTCCATTGAATTTCAACCGATTATAATACGCTTTTCACTTCCGTAATCCATGATTTTTCCGTATATTTGAGCTACAGTTAAGAGAGTAAAACAGCTATTATCAACCATTTAAAACAAAAGAAAGAAGATGGAAAACCATTGCATTGAAGAGCCGTTCATTATCCGTTCCTACCGGAAATCGGAGTTGGCACACCTGTACAATCCCGATATGCCGCTTGTGCCCGCCATGCGCAAGATGCGCTATTGGATAAAGAGAAACCCCGCACTGTACAACGCCATGTACAGTGCGGGAGAAGGGCCCGGAGACCACCGCTATACGAGGAGGCAGGTGAGGATGATTGTGGAGACGCTCGGAGAGCCGTAAAGGTTGTTAACGATTGTATTCACACACAAGTTAAAAACGCATATTGATTATGTTAAATGTTAACAGAAGCATTATTCAACTAAACCATGTTATAAAACGCGCCGATTCTCTCCGTAAATTTGGAGTTTTCAAAGAAGTCCGTATCTTTGCAGTGTGTTTTTCATAGTATTAGATTTAAGGTTAACAAAAAGATTGGCTGTCTGGGATAGATAGCCTTTTTTTATGGACAAGATTCTGCCTGTGCTGTAGGCTCCGCATAGTTTGCCTGTGTTGCAAATTCCGTATGATGTACATCAGAAGGGATTTGCAACACGGGCAAAACTTTTTTTGATAGGCAAGTGTTGAAATTTAGTTTATATCAAGAGTATCTGTCATTCAGAACGAAGCGAAGAATCTCTTTTTTGTGTATATATCAAGAGAGTGGATTCTTCGCTTCGCTCTGAATGACAGATAGTATAAACTAATTATGCGCATTTACTTACATCCTACTTCCTGAAGTTCGCCTCCACGTCCGCTTGTTGGATGTCCACCACTTCATATTCGGTGCTGCCCTGCGCGTTCGTACGGCTTCTGAACATATACTTCTCCAGCGATTGCACCAGAGCCTGCATCGCCTGACGGTTCACCTGCACCTTGCCGTAGACGGCTATCTTGGACAGTATGGCTGCGGCAGGCATCCACTTCACGCACAAATCTTCGGGAAGCGCCTTGCGGAAGTAGACGAAGAGGTTCTCCTCTACGGGGTCC
Source organism: Bacteroides sp. AM10-21B (assembly GCF_003472565.1). Lineage (NCBI taxonomy): Bacteria > Pseudomonadati > Bacteroidota > Bacteroidia > Bacteroidales > Bacteroidaceae > Bacteroides > Bacteroides sp. AM10-21B. Next base: position 1,276 of record NZ_QRME01000002.1, read on the forward strand.
TTCATGCGGTGCAGCTCGTTGTGGAGGTTCAGGAGCTCTATCTCGTGTCCCTCGAACCAGTAGCGATACTTCTCCTTCAGCAGCGCAAGCACCTGAGAGTAGACACCCGCATGGTTCACGGGCGTGCGGTAGTCCACCTCCTTCACCGTCACGGGGAGGAAACGGCGGTTGCCGCCGATGTCCTGCAGACACTGGCGGTTGTTGGTGCTGCCGATGAACGAGGCATGGCGGACGAAGGTGAACGCCTGCGCGTCCCACACCTTGCGCTGCGTCACGTTCTCCTGCGTGATGATGCGCTTGAGTTCGGCAAGTTCGCCGGGCTTCACTCCCTCGAATTCCTCCATATTGATGATGAGACGAGTGGAAAGCAGCTGCGCATGGTCCTTGTTGCCGGGGTCTATCATGCCGTTGTAGAAGTACTCTTTCCACTGAGGGGGCAACAGGCGGCGTATCCATGAGCTTTTGCCCTTGCCCTGTTCGCTGTAAAGGATGAGGACAAGCTGGTTCATGTCTTCCTCGTTGAGGGCACACGCTACCATGCCCACGAGCCAGCGGCGGAAGCCCTCTGTCCACAGTTCTTGGTCGTCCGTGCGGACGGTGGCGGCAAGGGCACCGATGTAGTCCGTACCGTCCCAGGCGGGAAGGCGTGCCAGGTAGTCGAGGAAGGGGTTGAAGTCGGCGGCATAGTCGGAGTCGATGACGGACTTCAGGAAATTCTGAAAGCAGACGATGCCGGACATCTGGAGGTCTACGAAGATAGAGTTGTAGTCCTTGCCGCGCATAGGGCGGTAGATGCCTTTGCACGCCTCGCTGCCGGACGTGCCGGAGGTATCGGATGTGCCGGAAGCACCGAGCGGCAGAAACTCCAGACGGTCGAGGATGACGTTGCGGCGGATGCCGTAATGCTGTTCCAGAAACTCCATGACGCGGTTGATGAGGGGCCTCTTCTCCTCTTTCACCTTTTGGGCGGCTTCGGTCTTGCTGATGTAGGTGTAGGCGTTGCGCACGGGGGCGAGCACGTCCATGTCCTCCCGCCCGAAGTCACGCAGAATCAGCGTGCAGGCAGATGCCTCGCTGATGCCCTTGCGGTAGCAGCGGTTGCCGAGGATGTAGAGGAAGTTGTCGCGGTTGCCTTCGGTGAAGCGGTCGGTGCGCTTGGTGGTGCTGAGCGCCTTGCGGTATTCCATCTGTTCCCAGGGCTCTACGGTTGCGGGCGGCACGTCCGGCTTGCCGGCTGCCGGGCGGGGAGACTTGCGGGAGGTGTCCGCTGACTTACCGGCGGGCTTGTCTGCGGGGAGGATGCGGGCGGGATAGTCGGGAATCTCCTCCAAGAGGGTACGGTTGAGGTATGCGCAGGGGTCGGAGGAGATGAAGAAACCCCGGCTCAGGTCGCTGCCGCTGGTATCTACCTGCACGCCTGTGAGCTGCTCGATGTGGCGGCGGGCGGCATCGTACATCTGTGCATGGTACTTTTCGAGACTGTCGTAGCTGACTTCAGCGGCAGAGAAGGTCACCTCGCGCAGCTTGCAGGCGAAGGCGGTGCGCAGGAAGACGAATATCTTGAGGCCGTGCTGCTTGGGGCTGAGGAAGCACGCAAGCACATCGGGGTCGGACTCCACACGGCGGCGGAGGTCGGGAATCCGGTCGTCCGCCAGCCCGTCGATGTCTATGGTGACGGCGTGGTTGTAGCGGATGATGCTGTGGGGAAGTCTCCGGCGGGCGTAGTTGGCGGTGAGCGAGAGGTATGGAAGGGACTTCTTCAGTAGTTCGGCTTCCTTCTTCATGCCGCGCAGGGCAAAGTCGGTGATGCGGTGTACGGTGTCGGCATACTTGCCGTTACGAATGTCTTCCATGACCGGAAGAAGCCCCGTTTCGCCTGAAACGGCGGAGAACCCTTTATAAAGGGTGATACAAAGATCTTTCATTGTCTTTTGTTACTGTGAGTTTTGAAGTTTATTGTGTGTGGGGGGAAGAGTTCTCTCCTGCCACCATACAAAGGTGGGGAGAAGCGGTGGAATATGCAAACGGCCCCTTTAGGACAAAGGAGCCGTTGCGCTAATTTCAAATGCGATGCCTTCCGGAAGAACCGTCCGCCCGGCACTCCTCCAATTCCTTTATAAGGTTGTGGAGTTCGGTCTCAAGACTCTCAGGAGTCATCTCGCGACAGGCGTCACGGCTGTTGAGAAAACGGAACAGGGTCATCAGCAATGCCACCCATGACTTTACATCGGCTTTCATACCGCTTTTCTTACGGATAAGAATGATGCGCGCCGCCGCTTGCAATATCTCATGCCGTTCGTGCTTCACCTCCGCCTGTTCAACCGCTGATAATTTGACACTTGCGGAGAACTTCTCCGCGTTGATACACTCATCGTTCAGGGTGACGGAATACCGTTCCTCCTCTATCACCGTGACTTTTTTAAAATAGTTTGTTTCATGCTTTTTTCTAATTACATTTAACAATAAAAAATGTTTAATTTTAAAAGCCTGGCAAAGGTAGTTGTTATTTCTCTTCACACAAGTAAAAAACGGAGGAATATAGTTAGAAATTCTATTTTTTCCGAATAAAAATCGCCGCGCGTTTTCGCGGTATATATCGCAGTATAATATATATGTACAGGGATTTTTCTTAAAAAAAAGAGAAATATACGCGCCTGCGCATACGTACATTATAAGAGGGGAAAAGTGTTTTTTAAACGTTCGTTTAATAAACACAAATATAAGGTTAAAAAAATTAGACAGCAAACTATTCGGTTTAAAAAAGCAGTCGGCAGAAAAAATAAAAACTATAAGGCTGATAACCAGTCATGTGACATTTATAAAAACTGGCAAACTACCCGGTTGCCGGCTTAACAAAAGCGTCGTTTCGGACTAAGCAAAAAAGGGTGTTTATTAAACGAACGTTTAAAAAACACCCCAACCCCAAAACCGCTCTGTCGAATGAAAGACAAGACACTTATTATCACGTTATTACTGCTATCCTCCTTAGGCATATATGCGCAAAAGGGAGCAGATACCACCAGCGTACTCCATTTCGTGAGTGGAAAAGATATGTTCTTTGTTCCCTATAAAGAGAATGCGCCCGAACTGGAAAGAATACGCACACGTATAAAACAGCATTACAGCCAGTTGCGTGCCGGACAGCTCTACATCTGCGTCAGCAGCTACGCCGCATCATCCGCACCGGGCATCACCGCCGACCGTATGGCCTACCTGCGCAACAATCGCGTAAAGTCCGAACTGATTCTTCACTACGGCGTCACCGAACAGATGTTCGTTACCGACCGCCGCATCCCTGAAGCCTACGGCAAAGAACAGCTGCGCGATGTAGTAGTAGTGACCCTTCCCGCCTCCGCAGAAAAGGTGGAAAGCATTGCCGGTCCTGCGGCAGCTGCCAAAGTGCGCTCCTACTACCATGAAGTGGCAGAAGTGCGCCTGAAAGCGGAACGGCAACTGGAGCATGAACGCCAACAAGAACGCGAACGCCAAGCCGCTGCCGCCCGCGAGCACGACCGTAGGGAACAACAGCGCCGCGCCGCCGACCGTGCCGAAGCCGAAATGAACCGCCGCCTTGCCGAACGCGAACGGCTGCGCGCCGACTCCATCCGCCGTGCCGGGCAACCCTCGAGCATCTCTTCTTCTCTCTCACTCCACTTCAACCTCCTTCGCTGGGCTACGCTCACCCCCGACCTCGGCATCGAATACCGCATCCCCCGCTCCCGTCTCGGCATCCTTGCGGGCGGTTCGTGGACATCGTGGAGCCGTGACAACCGCAACCGACGCTACGCCCTTTGGAGAGTCTCCCCCGAACTCCGTTACTATCTCGGCAAGAAGCAGCGCGGCTACCTCGGCGCCATGTACCACCTCGGCGAGTTCAACTACAAGCTGAGCGATACGGGCAAGCAGGGCGACTACCGGGGCGGCGGCATCACAGGCGGCTACCGGCTGATGCTGAACCGCACCCTGTCGCTGGATTTCCATGCCGCCCTCGGCTATACCCGTGCCGATTACGACAAATATACGGTGACAGACGGCGTCCGCATCCGCCGCGGCAGCGAAGTGAAGAACTATTGGGGCGTCAACAGGCTTGGCGTCATGCTGGTGTGGAAGCCCTTTTAAATGAAGAATGAAGAATTATGAGAATGTATAAACGGTTTTATATAATGTGGGCTGCGGCGGGTGTGCTACTCGCTTCTTGCGTGAAGGACGAGCTTTACAACACCCCGCATCCTGATAAGGGAGCGGTGCAGGTAACTACGGACTGGACGGGATGCTCCTCGGATGCTGTGCTGCCTGCCGACTATATTCTGCGCATCGGGAGTGAGGAGCAGACGGTGGCGCGCAGTTCCTCTGCAGAAGGCAGTGAAGCAACCGCATTCAAGTCGCTGCTCCTGCCGGAAACACAGAGCCTGTTAGCTTATCATCAGGCGGAAGGTGTTACTGTCAGCGGAACCACCGCCACGGTGAACACGCTGGAAGACGGCACGCTGAACCCCATGCCGGGATTCCTGTTCTCCGCGTCCAAAGAGTTAGAAATACAGAAGGACGATACGCTGAAGGTAACTGTACCCATGATGCAGCGCATCCGTACACTGGCGTTGACATTGAAACTGAAGCCCGGTGACGAACAACTTATTACTGAAACCGCCGCCACACTGACGGGCATCGCCTCCTCGGTGGATTTGGCTACCGGAAGCCTGACGGCTGCGGAAGGGAAAACGGTTGTTCCCATATTCACTATGGGAACGGGCGGCGGAGAAACCCGTGCCGCGGGAGACCCGATACTCACCGCCTCCCTGCGCCTGCCGGGCGTGATGACGGGCGAAAAACAAGAGCTGACCCTTGCAGTGACCCTGACAGACGGCACGGTGCAAAACGTTGTCACCGACCTGACCCAAGCTCTGAAGAACTTCGGCAGCGGCAAGATGGAACCGCTGGCGCTGGATGCCACGCTGACGCTGCCCGATGTGGAAGACAACGCAGCGGAAGTGAGCGCCACCATCAGCGATTGGAACAAGGTGGACTATGGAGAGATAGAAGCTGAATGACAGACAAACAGCGATACAGAAAACTCATACAACAGATGATTAAACCTATAAAAAACAATAAGATGAAAAAATATTTCATTCTTCCCGCGGCACTGCTACTGGCACTGACCGCCTGCAACAGCGAAGAGGAAGCCACCGGAAATTCCGGTGAGAACATCCCGGTAAGCTTCACAGCGGATATTGCCGGACAACAGCCCACCCGTGCCTATGACCGGACTTGGGAGAACGGTGACAAGATAGGAATCTCCGGCACGTCGGGCGATGTAACGTACACCAACGTGGCCTACGAGACAACGAATGGCGACGGCAACTTTACCATCGTGCCGGGCGGCACGACGATTTATTATCGGACTACGGATGCCGTGACCTTCACCGCCTACTATCCGCAGACCGACTTAGCGGCTGACGTGGTCACTATCCCTGCCGACACTCGCGAACAGTCTGCACAGAAAAGCTTCGACTTCCTCCAGGCGCAGGGCACAGGCAGCAAGGCTTCAAAGAACGTGGCTTTCAGCTTTGCCCACAAGATGGCAAGACTGGTTCTGACCATCAAGCCCGGAACGGGAGTGAGCTACGAAGAGGTGAAGACTGCGAAACTGATGTTGAGCAACTACTTGTATAAAGGCTCTTTCAACGTCACCACCGGAACAGCCGCCGCCAAAGCCGAACCCCCGGCTGAATACAAGCCGTTTGCCAATAACGATGATACCGGGAAGGACTACAACGCACCGTCCGCAACGGACGAAGTGAAGCAAACCGTGACCTACTCACTGATACTGTTCCCCCAAAATTTTGATACTGCCTCCGGCATGACATTCGAAGCGGTGCTGGGGCAGACGCTTTCTACACAATTGGACTTCACCACAGCTAACCGCGATGCCCAGGACGCCGACCCGAAGAACGGACTCGTGACCGGAAGGCAGTATAACCTGAGCATTGTGCTCAACAAAAAAGAAGCGACCGTGACCGGATGCGAGATTTCTGCATGGAAAAACGCAAACGGAGGCGAGTTTAATGCCAACTGACAGATAACAAAAATATTATATCAAGATGAAAGCAATAAAGTTTTTAGTGATGGCAGCTGCGGCAACAGTCTTTGCAGCGTGCAGCAATGATACGGAGGTAGTGAACGACGGACTGGTGGCGGCACAGGTCAATGCCGAAATCTACAACATCGTAGGAACCCGTGCTGCCGGCACAACATGGGCTGATGATGATGAAATCGGCATATCTGTGACAAGTACCGGATTAACAACCGGAACCAATGTAAAATACACGTATGACAGCAAGAATGGCTTTACATCCTCTTCTCCTATTTATTTCCAAGACCTGCAAGAAGTAACCTTTAATGCTTATTATCCGTTCAATGAAACAGGTGAAACTATCAGCAAGACAATAACAGCCACAGACCAAACAGCGGCAGAGCAACCGAAAATTGACTATATGTTTGCTCGTGGAGCGACGGCAAGCAAGAATGCTCCAGCCGTTAATTTCAAAACAAGCGGCGATGAGGCAGGCACCAGCTTCCAGCATTGCATGAGCCAGTTGACGTTTGAATTCAAAGCCGGAACCGGTATTGATAATTTGAGCCAACTGACACAATACACCATCAAGAGTTTGAATATGGCGGGAACATTCGATACAGAAACCGGTGTGGCAGAAGCGAACACCACTGCTCCAGAAATAAAAGATTTAGTATTCTCGCTTTCCGGTATACAGGAGAATCCGTATACCGCTGAATCAGTTATCATCTTCCCACAAGGAACGACGAATAATGCGTTCGATATTGAAATTACCTTTGCCGGGCAGACCTATAAAGCAACACTGGCTTTACCCGCAACTACGGATAACAAGTTCAAGGCAGGCTACAACCTCAAATACACCGTAACCATCAACAAAACAGGATTAACGATTGGAGATGCCGAGATTTTTGGCTGGAAGACGGTACAGGGTAATAATGGTTTCGCCGAGATGTAATAGTCATTGAGAATTTCTGAATCAGCTACGCCGCTGCCAGTGGCACAAAAGAAGGAAATAAAAAATTGGATTATGAAGATAGAACGATTATTTATCTATTGCCTGCTGGCAGGAACATTCCTTCTTGCCTCGTGCAGCAATGAAAACGATGTATCAGACGGCGACCGCCTGCCCGAAGGACAGTACCCCGTGACCCTAACCGCCACCGGACTGGGAACTACGGCGACAACACGCACCACGGCAGACGACCTCTGGGACAGCAACGAAGCTGTGGCGGTAAAGATAGGGGATGAAGTAAAAAATTATGTTACCGCTAGTTATGGCAAAAGAACCAAGCTGAATGCTGCGGAAGGTGTCATTCCATTCTACTGGCAAAGTACAGGTGACATCAAGGTTTCGGCGTGGTATCTCGGTACAGGATACGACAATGGCACTTTGCCAACGAAGTGGAGTGTACAAACAAACCAAAATCCCGACGGCTATCAGAAGAGCGACTTCCTCTATGCCCCACAAACCGACATTGACTTTAAAGGCACAAAGCCACTCACCTTTTATCATCAGACTGCCAAAGTGGTGGTAAACATCCGCAATCAGGGCGTGGTAAATCATGATGACGAGAATATAAAATCCGTAACGATAAATGCTGTTACGGATGGAGATTTCACTACAACTCTCACGAAAAATTGCGGTTTGTCGGCTAAGGCTGGTGTAAGTCCATTGGAAATCAATTTTTACAAACTTACGCAGCCAAACACCGTGTCATTCGATGGCGTAGAAGAAACCGCCCTTGCCAGCTATAAGGCATTGGTCATTCCGCAAGCGGTAAGTAATACGACTATCACCATAAATATGAAGGGATATTCGCCTTTTAAATATACTCCAACTGTCCCCGACCAATCCGGGAAATGGGCAGGCGGCACGCAGTACACCTACAATCTGACGATAGACGGCAAGGAAGTTAAAGCAAGCGTAACTACAAACGACATGACGTGGACAAAAGGCAACAGCGGCGGAGGAACAGTAGAAATCTAAAATAACCATTCAAACAGATTAAGATATGAAGACAATAAACATAAAACAACTTGCTTATACCTCGGTTGCAGCATTGTTGCTCGCTGCCTGCACAAGCGATGAACTGACGGACGGTACGGTGCAAGACTTGCCCGAAGGAAAATATCCCTTGCAAATAACCGACGTGAGCCTGACGGCGGGAAGCAGTGCAGAGCCGTGGGGAGCGGATGCTCCGCAAACACGTGTGTCGGAAAATACAACCAATGGTAACAACAGTGTGTGGACAAACGGAGACCTCATAACCGTACAAATAGGTGATGATAATACAAGTACAGGCACATACAGCGTGGATGTGGATGCAAGCGGAAATGTCACCGGACTGACTACGAAAACAGCATTGTATTGGAAAAACAAAACCGCACAGAAAGTGAAAGGCTGGTATCCCAATGATATAACGAACGATATAAGTTTAAAGAATCAAGGAGTGAATGGCGCTGGCCTTGCCTATGCGCTTTATGCAGAAACGGCCAATACTGTGGATTACCAAACACAAACCCCGATAGAATTGCCATTCAGCCACCAACTCGCCAAGATACGAGTAGTATTGGAAGGCTCGGGAAAAGAGGAGGTGAAAGAGGTAAAAGTGTACACTTATCCTGCTTGCAAGTTCACTCCCAACGATGCCACCACAAAAATAACAGGCAGTGGAACTCCCGAATATATTCCTATGAAGAAAACAACCTACGACAATGGAGTGACTTATTGTTGGGAAGCGAACGTAGTGCCGGGCTACACGATAACGAAAGTCAAGATAGGAGATGTGGAATGTCTGCTTAATAATAGCGGAGTCACTCCCGTGGTGGGAAAATGGCATCAGATAACGATAAATGTGGAAAAGAAACCGATAGACTTTTCAGAAGGTGATGTGATTATAACAAACGATGGAAATTATCGTATTACCGGAGATAATTCCAACAAAGAATTTATAATACAATCTTTGAGTGGTGATTGGGGACCTACCATCAACGCTACAGTTACCCTTGAGAATACGATATTGGAAAGTATCTTCTTGACCGAGGCCAGTAGCGCAACTACAATCAATGCCACATTTATCATCAAGGGAACTGTAACCGTTAGCAAAGGGATAGTAACAAAATGCGGAGGTAGAGTAATTGTCAAAGGCACAGAAGGAGGAAAGTTGATTATTAAAAATCCCGACACCAATAATCCTGCCATAGGTAATTCGAACATTAGTGCTACAGGTACGGAATTAAAAATCGAAGATGTAACCATCGAAGCTACAGGTGGAGCAGGTGCAGCGGTTATAGGTACGAGTTGCGGATGGCCGGGTGCAGGAGTCGTTGGAGATATTACGATTAAGAACTCAAGTCTTATACTTACGGCTGTTCCACGCGGTGATATCAGGCCGGCTGTGATAGGAACAGGAGGAACAGACAACGGCGGACTCCGTTGTGGAAACATTAATATCTATCTGAAAGAAAGTCAAAGCAAAGAACAATTTCTACAAAATCTGACAGGTAATTACAATCAACAAGTTGGAGTAGGTAGCGTATCGTCGTCAGGAAGTGTATCTTGCGGTTCTATTAACTGGTACAAATTCGATGGAAGTCCGGCAAATTGAACATCCCGAAGTGGCACTTCACGTTGTGGCTATCAGAGTTGATAATGAAAAAGCCGGGGCTTCATGCTCCGGCTTTTTTGTCTTGGTGCTTGAAGTATATCGCACCAATAATGGCTACTATCCTCCTTTTCTGTTTTAATCTTTATGCTTCGTTGGCAGTCATTCTGCCCCGGCGAATGTGTCCGTTCCGTCCCGCAAAAAAGCCCTCCACTCCCGGAGAGACCGGAAAGTGGAGGGACAAGAGAATAAAAACGAGAGAGAGTATGTAAAATTACTATTGATTAATCTCTTCCACCGCCAAGTGCCTGATATAAATTAATAATCCCTTGTATTTCATCAAAGCAATCTGCCACTTGCGCCAGTTGCGCAGACAGCAAAGACTGCTGTGCGGTGAGAACTTCCAGATAAGTGGAAGTGCCATGCTGCATCAAGAGTTGTGTACTGCGAACGGCATTTTCCAAAGAAGCAATCTGTCCGGCACGTAGCTCCGTCTTGCCGCGTGCGGTCTGTACTTGGGTCAGAGCATTGTTCACCTCACTGCCCGCATTGAGCAAGGCTTGCTGAAAGGCGAGCTTCGCCTCTTCCTGCTGCGCCTTGGCTATCTTCAGTTGTGCTATGTTCAAACCTTTATTAAACAAAGGTTGTGTCAATGAGCCCACAGCGGAAAGCAACAGTTTGCCGGGATTGATAATCATATTCCCGGCTGAGTTTGTCCAGCCTGCCGTACCGCTCAACGTAATGGACGGATAGAATGCAGAACGTGCCGCATTGGTGCTGTAAAAGGCAGACACCAAAGAAAGCTCCGCACTCTTTACGTCCGGACGGCGGGAAAGGAGTTGCAAAGGCACTCCTACTGTCAGTTCTTCGGGAAAGGTCTGCCCGGCAAGGCGACCACGCTCTATCCCACCCGGCACTTCTCCGAGAAGAATGGAAAGACTGTTCTCCACTTCTTTAATCTGCTGCTTCAAGTCCAGCAAGGAAGCCTCAACCTGACGGCAGTTGGCTTCGGACTGGGAGACGGATGCTTCATTCGTCATACCGGCAGCCATCATGGCACGCATGGTACGTACGCTTTCGCGCCAGTTGACGGCGGTTTCCTCGGAAATGCGGTATTGCTCATCGAGCATCAGCAAGGTATAATAAAGATTGGCGACATTGGCTATCAGGGAAGTAGTGACAGCCTGTTCGTACTCCAAACTCTGAAGATAGAGAGCTTTGGAACGGCGTTTGGCATTTGTCAGCTTACCGAAGATGTCGATTTCCCAACCGGCGGAAGCGATACCGGTATAGGTCCATGAACCTTTTGACTTGTCGAAGCTGCTGACACCCCCCTGAGGAGTAAGCATAAATGAGGGCAGATAAGCCAACTTTGCCGAAGAAAGAGTGGCCTCGGCTTCCTTGATACGCTGTTGGGCGGAAAGCAAATCGGTATTGCCCTGCAAAGCGTGTTCGATGAGTGCCTGCAAATGTGAATCGGTAAACAACTCACGCCATGACAAGGATGCGATAGAGGCTGTATCAACGGCAACGGCTTCCTCGTTCAAGTCCTGTCCGTACAGTCCGTCGGTATCAATATCGGAAGGACGTTCATATTTGGTGTAGATACCGCAACTGCTCAGTAACAGGCAGAAAGCGGATAAAGTTATGAGTTTTATCTTCATTGTCATTATCTTAATATTATCATTTATGCGCATCCTCTATCTCCTGTTTGCTTATAACCATCTCTTCCTCAATCTGCCAGTCTCGCGTCTGCATGGATTGTGCCGGACGAAGACGCTCTTGCAACCATTGGAAGGTAACGAACAAGGCGGGAACAATAAAGAGCAATGCCAGCGTACCAATCACCATACCGCCTACAGCCCCCGTACCGAGCGAACGGTTACCGTTGGCACCCACACCGGTAGCCACCATCAGCGGCAGCAAACCGAATATCATGGTGAGTGCGGTCATAAGGATAGGACGCAAACGGGCTTTGGCGGCACTGACAGCCGAAGCTATAAGCCCCATACCCGCCCTACGACGCTCGGCAGCATACTCCGTCAGTAAGATAGCGGTCTTGGCAAGCAAACCAATCAGCATAATCAGGCCCGTCTGCAGGTAGATGTTATTCTCCAATCCCATCAGCTTGGCGAACAGGAAGCTACCCATCAAACCCACCGGAACGGCGAAGATTACGGCAAACGGTACGATAAAGCTCTCGTAAAGCGCACTCAGAATGAGGTAAATCATCAGGATACAGATTCCGAAGATGACAACCGTAGTTCCACTCTGCCGGCTTTCCTCACGGGTGATTCCGCCAAAGTCGTAGCCATAGCCTTTGGGAAGTGCTGTTGCCGCAGTCTCCTGTACGGCACGAATAGCGTCACCCGTACTGTATCCCTCGGCAGGCATGGCATTCACCGCAATGGAGTTGAACATATTGAAACGGCTCAACGACTCCGCACCATATGAACGTGTCAGTGAAACGAACTGGCTCAAAGGCGCCATCTCACCATTGGACATACGCACAAAAGCATTGTCGAGCGACGCCTCGTCCATACGGAATTTCGGGTCAGCCTGTATCATTACCTTATATACCTTGGAGAAACGGTTGAAGTTGGATACATACTGCCCGCCATAATAACCGGAAAGTGTGGCCAGCACCTGATCGGGCGTAATGCCCGCACGCTTGCATTTGGAAGCGTCCACCTGCACCGTCCACTGCGGATAGCGTACGTCGAACGTAGAGTATGCCATGGAGATTTCGGGACGTTGGTTCAGCACACCCAAATATTGTTGGGTGGTCAGGAAGAAGGTATTGATATCACCTCCCTGTTTGTCTTGTATGTTCAGGTCGAGAGCATTACCCATACCGTAACCCGGAATCATACCCGGAGCAATGGCAAAAACGGTTGCATCCTTGATGTCTGCCGTACGGGCATAAATCTGGTTGATAACAGCCTGTACCTGATCTTCGTCGTCCGTACGTTCATCCCACGGCTTCAGTTTGAGGATAATCATACCGAAGGAATTACCCTGCCCGGACAACAGACCGTAGCCCGCCACTTTCTGCAAGTGCAGTTTCTGCGGAATGCCTTCCAAACGTCGCTCTATACGGTCCATTATGTCGTTTGTGGTTTTCAGGGAACTACCCGGTGCGGTACTTACATTGACAAACAGCACTCCCTGGTCTTCATCGGGAACCAGACCCGTCTTGGTAGTATTCATCAGGAACACCAGCAATACGACGGAACATGCCAGCAACGACCACGACAACCAACGGCGTTTGATGAACAGCAACACAATCTTCTTATATTTCTCCACAAGAACATCGAATGCAGCATTGAACGCTTTACGGAAGCGGGCAGCAAAGTTTTGCTTCTGTGTACCGTCTTCATTGATATAAGGCTTCAGCAACAAAGCGCAAAGAGCCGGACTCAAGGTAAGGGCATTCACCGCCGAAATACCTACCGCCACCGCCATTGTCAGCCCGAACTGCGTATAGAACGTACCGGACGTGCCCCCCATGAACGACACCGGAATAAATACAGCCATGAATACCAGCGAGGATGTGATAACGGCATTCGAGATGCCTTTCATTGCATCGATACTTGCCATATAAGAAGACTTATACCCCACGTCGAAGCGTGCCTGCACCGCCTCCACCACAACGATGGCATCGTCCACCACCGTACCAATGACCAATACCAACGCAAAAAGCGTAATAAGATTGATACTGAAACCGGCTATGGACATGAACGCGAATGTACCAATCAGCGAAACGATGATACCCGCCAACGGAATCAACGTGGAACGGATGTCCTGCAAGAAAACATATACTACCAGAATAACCAAAAGAATAGCCTCAATCAACGTTTTCACCACCTCGTGAATGGATGCGAACAGAAAGTCGTTGCTGGACATCATCTGGGTAAGTTCCACTCCTTTCGGCAAGTCCTTGCGCGCTTCTTCCAACAATTCGTCAATCTGCCGGTTTACCTCTGTCGCATTGGAACCTGCCGTTTGGAATATCATACAGGAAATGCCTGCGTGACCGTCCATAGTACCTTTATAGGCATAGCTGTCTTTACCCAATTCCACATCGGCAATATCTTTCAGTTTAAGTACCTCACCGTCTTCCGTAGAGCGGATTACGATGTCGCCAAACTCTTCGGGAGTGATGAGACGTCCCGTATATTTCATCGTGTATTGGTAAGTTTCATCGGAATTCTCACCGAACGAACCCGTGGCCGACTCGATATTCTGTTCCGCCAGTACTGCCGTCACATCCGAAGGTATCAGCTTGTACTGCGCCATGACATCGGGTTTCATCCAGATGCGCATACTGTAATCACCTCCCATAATCATCATATCACCCACACCGGAGATACGGAGAATCTGCGGTTTCAGATTGATACTGATATAGTTGGCAAGAAAGTTCTCGTCATAAGAATCATCAGGGCTATGCAGGGAGAACATCTGCAGGATGCTGGTCTGCCGCTTGCTGGTGGTTACGCCTACTTGGGTTACTTCGGCAGGAAGCTGTCCCGTAGCTTTAGAAACGCGGTTCTGTACATTTACCGCTGCCATATCCGGATCTATACCCTGCTTGAAGTAAACGGTAATGGTCACCGTACCTGCATTGCTGGCGGTAGAGGTCATGTAAGTCATGTCTTCCACACCGTTTATAGCCTCTTCCAACGGAGCAATTACACTCTTCTGGAGAGTTTCGGCACTTGCCCCGTAATAGGTGGTACTCACCATAATAGTAGGCGGTGCAATATCCGGATATTGCTCCACAGGGAGCGTAAACAAGCCGATAATACCCAGAATGACAATCGTAATGGAGATGACTGCCGAAAGAACCGGGCGTTCTATAAATGTTCTAAGATTCATAAGATTATCCCTCCTTCACCTGTTGATTAGCTGATGCCGGCTTGGGTGCAATAGGTGCACCTTCGCGCAACAGTCCCACGCCTTCCACTACAATCACGTCGCCTGCCTGCAAACCATTCTCTACAATATACTCCTGTCCGCCGTTGACACGCGTCACCTGTACAGGAGCCGACTGTGCTTTGCCATCTACAACCTTGTAGACAAACACCTTATCCTGCACTTCATACGTAGCCGCTTGCGGAATAACAATACAATTCTCTTTCTTTACAGGGATAATGATATTGCCCGAACCGCCGCTTGTGAGCAATCCTTCCTTATTAGGGAAGACGGCACGCAGACTCACCGTACCCGTGGAGGTGTCGATTACACCGCTTATCGTTTCTATCTTTCCTTCCTGAGCATAGGTGGAACGGTCGTTCAGCTGTAAACTGACGGCAGGCATCTCCGCCAAAGCCTTGTCTTTGGAACCATAGCGGCGGGTAAGTTCAAGCATCTGGTTCTCCGTCATGGAAAAGTAAATATACATATCGGAATTGTCCGAAACGGTAGTCAGCGGTTTCGGCATACCGGCACTGACCAACGTTCCCACTCGATAGGGCAATATGCCGACTACACCGTCAGCCGGACTCTTCACCTCTGTATAGGAAAGGTTGTTAGCGGCATTTATCTGCTGGGCTTCCGCCTGTGCCAACTGGGCTTTGGCACTCAACAAGCTGTTATAGGATGTTTTCAGGTCGAATTCGGAAACCACCTTTTGAGCATAGAGCTCCCGCTTGCTGTCGTATGTCAGTCGGGAAGTTGCCACTGCGGCTTTTGCCGCCTCTACATTAGCCTCGGCAGTACGCAGGGCTGCGATATACGGCACTTGATCGATAATAAACAAAATCTGTCCCTTGCGCACAGCCTGCCCTTCTTCTACACAAAGCCGGGTGAGCGTTCCCGACACTTGCGGGTAAATGTCAATGTCCTGTCGTCCGCGGATGGCCGCCGAATAAGTAGTTTGTAGTTCTTTGTCGGATATAGTGATGTCCATCACCTGATATTCCGATTGGTTTTGTACGGCAGGAGCGTTGCCGCAAGCTGCCAATACTGCACTGCAGATGACGGTTATCACCTGTTTCATCATACTCTTTTTTGTTGTCATACTCTTTTTATCTTAAAAGTGATTTACTGATAACTTTGAAAATCGGTGGCAAAGGTATGCCGTTTCCAAACAAGAACTCAGTTCATAGGACGTACGCAATTGTTCAATTTCAGAACAGGTTGTTTAATAAACCAAAAAGAACCGGTACATTTGCCGACATAAATAAACGATTATCAGAAAAGATGAACCCACTATTCACAACCCAATCAGAACCATTCAGAACCGGAACGGACAATCTGGAGTTCTTTTATAAACGTCTCGTCAAAATGAAGAATGGAGTACTCATGTTCTGCATCGACGGAGAGGCGGATATCACACTGGATTTGGAGCAATACCACATTGTTCCGAATACAACTGTCATGATACTGCCTAACTCCATATTCTCCCTCACTTCAGCAACCAAGAAGTTCCGAGTACACTATTTCGCCTATTCAGACGAGATGTTCAAGGCCGCCTGCTTCCGGCTTGACCCGCCGTTTATTCACTTTCTGAAGGAAAACGCCTGTTACACCCATACGGATAAAGAAGCCTTACGAGCCATTACAGGGCTTACCGAAGCCAGTAGTGCGATATACAGAGACTCAGCCAACCAATTCAGGAATACCATCGCCCAAAACCTGCTTCAAATCTTCTTCCTTGATACTTACGACAAGGTGCAACGGCTCTTCACACAGGAACAGATAGAAGGAAGCAACCGAAAAGATGAATTGTTCAAAAAGTTTATAAATCTGGTGCATACGCATTGCATTACCCAAAGAGATGTTGCATTTTATGCCGAACAACTCTGCATATCCACCCGATATCTCTCTGCCATCACCAAAGAAATAGGAAACACGACCGCCAAAGAAATCATAGATGACTTCCTTATACTGGAACTAAAAGTAGCTTTACAATCTACCGGCTTATCACTAAAAGAAATAGCCGATAAGTACTGCTTCCCCGACCAGTCTTTCTTCGGACGGTTCTTTAAAAAGCACACGGGTATGTCGCCAAAGGCATTCCGAGCACAAAAGACATAATAAAGAAAGAGGGAGAATGTCAGGTTTCTGACATTCTCCCTCTTTCTTTATCAAAGGCTTAAAGCCTTACTCTATTACGAAACTTCCTCGTTGCAAGTCCTGATCCTGTGAACTTCTTCCCACCATTATATCATACTTGCCGGCACAAACCCGCATCGTATTGCTTTGAGCATCCCACCATTCCAACTCTTTGTCATTCAAGTCGAACTCTACATCAATACTCTTTCCGGCAGGTATTCGGACACGTTTAAAAGCGCGCAAAGTCTTACCGGGTCCTTCTGCATCATCCTGTTTCTTGAGATAAACCTGTACCACTTCGTCACCGTCACGCTGGCCGCTGTTGGTAACGCTAACAGCCAATTTCAAAGGTTCTCCCGCCTTAATCTGTTCTTTTGCCAATGACAATGGTCCGTAATCAAAGGTTGTATAACTCAATCCATAACCGAACGGGAACAATGGTTGCTGAGTCATATAACGATAGGTACGTCCTGTCATATTATAATCCTCAAAATCGGGAAGCTGAGACATATTGCGATAGAAAGTAACCGGCAAGCGTCCACCCGGATTATAATCACCGAACAGCACCTCTGCCACAGCCGTTCCGCCTTCCTGACCCGGATACCAAGCCTGCAGGATAGCTTCACAGTTCTTCGTTTCAGGTTCCAAAGCGATAGGCGAACCGGAACAATTCACCAAGATTATCTTCTTACCGGCACGATGCAACGCATTAATCAGTTCGCGCTGAACAGCGGGTAATTCAATATCCGTACGATCTCCGCCTCTAAAGCCCGGAAGATTCACTCCCATCTCCTCGCCTTCCAACACCGGAGATACACCACTGGCGAAAATAACAATATCAGCATCTTTCACACGAGCCACAGATGCATTGATATCCACCTTCTGCTTGAAACCGATGTCGAAATTCAACTGTGCATCACTTCTGAAATATTCAAAATCAAGCTCTATTTCATAGGGAGTGCCCGCTTTCACTTGTAAAGTGTAGTTCAGCGCTCTGCCGCCATGTACGTTAGAGATGCGTTTCACTTCCTCGCCGTTGACACGCAAACGACCTAAACCATGTGCATAAATCTCAAACACAACTTCACCCGATTGTTGGGGGGTGAGCACACTGTTGTAAGTTGCGGAGAAATCAGTCAAGTTTACTCCCGGTGCAAAAACCGTAGCTCCCGATGTACAGAAACGGAAAGGAGTAGTTACTTGTGTGGTAGTCACCGGATTGCCTTCACGCTTTACGTTGTTCCAGTAGCGTGCAGTGAAACCTTGTCCGTCAGCCGACTTGCACTGGTTGAATACGCTTTGAATCAGTGTTCTTTCCACCCAGCTGCAACCCTGTTCATAAATCAACTTATCGTCTGCCCCCAATGTTTTCCGTATTCCGTCCAGAATGGTGACTGTGTGCGGCGGCATACCGTTATAATTGCCCCACTGCATTACGGAGTCATTGGCATTAGGTCCCATTACCGCTACGGTTAGTCCCCCGCGTTTCAAAGGAAGAATATTGTCTTTGTTTTGAAGCAAAGTCATAGATTTACGGGCTATATCCAAAGCCAGTGAATCGTGAGCGGCAGAAGCTACCACCGAAAAAGGTATTTTGGTCCAAGACACATCTTCCGGATTGTCCATTTCTCCCAAAGCAAAACGGGCTTCCAGCAAGCGGATTACCGCCTTATCAATATCTTTTTCGTCAATCTTACCTTCTTGAACGGCTTTTACCAATGCCTTATAACTGGAACCGCATTCCAAATCCGTTCCGTTCAGCACAGCTGCCGCCGAGGCAGACTCCGCATTGGGATATGCTTTATGTCCATGCTCATTATAAAAATCGGCAATAGCACCGCAATCGGAAAGAATAATACCATCAAAGCCCCAATCGTTACGAAGAATCTGCATCAGCAAACGATTGCTGCCACAACATGGCTCTCCCTCAAAACTGTTATAGGCGCACATCACCTCTTTTACCTCAGCTTCTTTCACCAATGCCTCAAAAGGCGGCAGGTAGGTTTCATATAAATCACGTGCACTGAGATCCTCTACATTGAAAGAGTGACGGTTCCATTCCGGACCGGAGTGTACGGCGAAATGCTTGGCGCAAGCATGCAGCTTATCGTATTTGCCGTCATTGGTTCCTTGCAAACCTTTCACTACCATGACGCCCATACGGCTGGTGAGATAAGGGTCTTCACCGTAGGTTTCAATACCTCGTCCCCAACGCGGGTCACGATAGATGTTCACAGTAGGCGTCCACATGGTAAGACCTTGGTAGCGTGCATAGCTTCCCTGAGATGCGTAGTGTGCATTCTTTGCACGCGCCTCATCCGATACAGCATTGAACACTTCATATACTGCCTCCGGCGAGAAAGATGCCGCCATTCCTATCGGTTGCGGAAAAACAGTAGCAAGTCCGGCGCGCGCCACACCATGCAACGCTTCGTTCCACCAGTTATATGGCTTGATGCCCAGACGCTCTACCGGCTGAGAGCTGTCCATCATCAATGCCACTTTTTCTTCCAAAGTAAGTTCTTTCAACAGAAGTTCCGCTCGCTTCTCCGGAGCTAAAGACGTAGTTTTGTACGTAGGCTGGCTACACCCTATCAGAAGTAGAAGAGGTAACCAATAAAAAAGTTCCCGTTTCATGATTGTTGTTTTTTTAATGATAGTAATCAGATTTATTTATGTCACAAAGATACAGGGTTACCCGATACGCTATTGTACCGGGCGTTTCATAAACTTTATTGTATGTATCATTCTGTCTTAGAACTGAAAGTAGATAAACGGCTGTATCTCCGAACTCTTCATTTGGATAACAAGGTAAATCATAGCAACTAACAACAACGCTTTCCCTATCAACGGAAGACGAACAACCGCCTTACTGCAAGCGTGCTCCCAACTGTCCGGTACGAAATGAAGGAAGAAACCGAGCGCCATCAAAGCAAACACTTCCCAATAACCCGTAACCAATTGCGGAAGAAGTTGAGGGCGGAAAGTTGTGAATATCTGATTCAACATATCCAAAGAAGTTGAAAAATCGGCATTACGGAAGAATATCCAACAGAAGCAAACGAAGTGAAACGTAATAACAATGTCGAAGAAACGGCGGATACCATGGCTGTGCTTTCCTTTCCTCTTGCCGGTAATGCTCATCCAGAACTTATGGGCTGCCAGGGCAACACCGTGCAGCATTCCCCAAAAAACAAAGTTCCAAGATGCTCCATGCCACAAACCTCCCAAGAACATAGTGATGATGAGATTAGCATATTGACGTATCTTTCCCTTACGGTTACCACCCAAAGATATATAGAGATAATCGCGCAGCCAACTGGAAAGCGAGATATGCCAGCGACGCCAGAACTCCGTAATGGACGCCGACTTATAAGGTGAGTCGAAGTTCATATTAAAATGAAAACCCAACAGCAAGGCAATGCCGATAGCCATATCGCTATATCCAGAGAAATCACAATAGATTTGAAGTGCATAACCGTAAACACCCATAAGGTTTTCCACGCCCGAATACAAAGTAGGATTATCGAATATGCGCTCCACAAAATTAATACTGATATAATCCGAGATAACCGCTTTCTTGAAAAGACCGCTTACAATCAAAAAGATACCCCTTCCAAACATCTCCCCGGAAACAAACAGCGGGCGACGGATTTGCGGAATAAAATCGCGTGCACGAACAATAGGGCCTGCCACCAATTGCGGGAAGAAAGATACGTAGAACGCATAATCCAACAAATTGGTAAGGGGTGTTATCTCCTTGCGATACACATCAATCGTGTAGCTCAACGACTGGAATGTGAAAAATGATATGCCGACAGGAAGAAATATATCCATAGCGGTGAATGTACCACCTGTCAGCGAAGCAAAAAAGTCTCCAAGGAAATTCGTATATTTAAAGTAGCACAGCAATCCCAGGTTTATCGTCAGACTGACTGCCACCCACATTTTACGCAACCAATGCGCAGTAGCACGTGACATGAGACGGGCTATAAAAAAGTCACTTACCGTAACGATGGCAAGCAAAAAGAAATACGTACCGCTACTTTTATAATAAAAATAGTAAGAAAACAGGGTAACGAACATCAGACGGGCTGTGGTGCGACGTTGCAATAGTAAATAGAACACGATAAAAGCTGCAAACAGCCACAGAAAAATACCACTACTAAATATCATCGGCGCGTGCGGATCATACACGAACAGGTCGCGCAAGCGGGCAAAGTCTATATTTAGATTAAATACATTCATTGGTTACAATAGTCATTATACGCTTTCAACAAGGCACGATAGAACATTTCACCCTGCAATACATATCCTTCCGGAAGATAGTGTATGTGGTCGGGACGCATCAGCCCCGCTTCCTGCCAGTTAAGGCAAGCCCGGCGAATACCACCGAAAGCCTCGTACATATCCCACACAGCCAATCCGTTGGCATCGGCAAAACGGCGAATAGTCTGTACAGCCACAGACGTACGGGGATTTATTTTATAAGTGCGTCGACGACGACGCTGGCGAAAACTCTCGTATGAACCGGGCGGAGTAGTCATCAGCATCGGGACACCGGGCAAACTTTCACGCAGCATACGTACCAGTTCATTCATCTGTTGATAGTGCAGCATGGAACTGTATCGCCGGTTATGGCTCTCGTTCGTTCCAAAAGAGAGGATAACAAGGTCGGGATGAAGTGCAGCTATTTCCTCCACACGCTCCGGACGGGTAAAAGTTACACAAAAAGCTCCGTTTATCCCCATATCCGTATAAGATAGCGCACCAAATACTTTCTGAAGCTGTTCACCCGTAGTCCTCGGGAAGATATGACCGCGAATATGGCTGTCGCCTATATGTACAATGCGAATCGTATCGGTAGTGACACCCAAGCGAAGCATACGAAGTTTCTCCCAAAAGGGCTTCAGAATACCGACACTGTCTATCAGTTCGTTCTCTCCCAACTGCTGAAAAGCTGCGGGTAAGGTGATGAGAGGAATCGGCAGGGTATCCGTACGCTGTCCATAGACCGTAAGCGTATCACAATCAAGTGTCGTCTCTTGAAGCCGGGGACAACCCGGAAGCGTATCTTGTGCATAGATACGTTGCACAGGCGAGAAAAACAATGCCAACACCGCGCAGCAAATCGTAAATCGTAAATCGTCCAATCGTAAATACCTTTTATGGCTCCGCTTCATAAGCACGCCTCCTGTCGTATTGTTCTTTACCGTAAATCAGCGCCTCATAAAGCAACCCGGCCAAATGTTTGCCGCCACGGAAGTTGATATGCGTATAATCGTAATTGGCTAAGGAGGGTTTGGCATGCACCATATCCGCCATGCTGCCCTCACCACCCATCGCTTCGAACATATTCCAAAAAGCCACTCCACTGTCGGCAGCCAAATTCTGTTGGTAACGAACCAAGTTCTTGATGCCGGGCATCGTCCGCAAGTCTCCCTCCTCGGTTTTGTATTCACGGTCGCCTACGCTGACGACGAGGATACCCGCTTGCGGAAAAGCGTTCTTCAGGTGGGCAATGGTGGCTACCATGCCGTCGCGATAGCGGTCGTAGTTCCGTCCGCGTTCCGTTGCTACATTCAGTCCGTACTGAAGGATTATCAAATCATAAGGACGCTGTTCGTTAAATTCGCGCATCATCCAGACAGGCACAGAGCGCAAAGACAAGCCGGAGCTGCCGCGGAGCGAGAAGTTGTCAACTATAATCCCTTGCGTGCCATCCATAGCAAGCCCGTAGAACAAGGTGGAATCGGCATTTTCCACTTTCCAGCGTACAGAACCGATGTGCCCCGTTACATCCATTTCACGGAGTTCACCCGTAGGCGGAAAAGTTTCAGTCTGCGGTTCGCCTCTGTTGACAGATGCCGAAAGGGTGACCTCACCTTTATTATAGAAAAAGATAGAAGCACGTTCGCAAGTATCAAGCCGGGATGCGTAGTTCTTTTGCCCGCGAAGCTCCACATACGCACCGGGATTCGGAATGAAATAATGTCCCGAAATACCTTGCTTGCTACGATCGAAGAATACGGAATCCATAATGGAATGGCTCTGCCAGCCACTGAAGTTGTGCCGCACCGTAGGACGGTAACCGCTGGTCATGGAAGTAATCGTAACGAAGCCTACCCCGCATCCGCCATAGCGTTCCTGCAACATTGCACGCAGGTCAGCCGTAAGAATATCCGCCTCGATGAAAGAATCTCCGAAGTAGGCGATACGTACCAGCCGGGGGCTCGTTGCCAGTTGGTCCAACGCACGATAAAAAGGTGTCATGCCACGCAAAGTGGAATCACTGTAATCCTCAATACAGGTCATTCCGTTGCGGCAGGTGTCTACAAAAGCCGGTTTTACTTTCGGAGGAGAGAGTAACAGGCTGTCCGGTTCGCTCACAACTTCCGGTACGGGACGCACATCACCCAGTATGTCCACCCGCCTCAGCACATAACGACCTATTGTGACTCCGGGCAACAAGCCCATCAGCAAAAGAACGGCTACCACAATAAGCATCAACCAACCTGTATGTTTCAAAACACTCTTTTCCATAACTAATCCGGGCGCAAAGATAGAGAATCGGATGAAAATAAATATCTTCCTGCAAAAAAGAATTATCCTCACAGGAAAAAGATATTTCCCATGAGGATAATTACTATTTATGCAACGGAAACCTAAATGGTTTTCTCTATGTTCCAAACAAATGCCCGAAGCCCTAACTGCTCGGTTTGTTTATCCATATTATGAAGGACTTCCAACAAGGAATCCACCCTCTCGTCCTCTACCATCGTAAGGATGGCGGAACACATGGAAGGCCAGGCATGACTGCCATAATGGGGTTCTCCGGTTTTGGAACCGCGTCCGCGCACCTGCTCCCAATAAGTGAAGCCGCGACAATTCAGTCTGTCGAGCGTAGCGACGATGCGCTCATAATATGCTTGATCGAATGTGATTAATACTGATTTCATTATTCAACTATTATATGTCAACTATTAATTATTAACCTGTCCCTGTTCTTCAAAGTAAGCGTTCAGCTGCTTCTGCATCTTGCGACGCTGACGCTTGATGCCTACGCCACCGAAGATACAATACATGGTGGGAACATAAATCAAGGTCAGGATGGTGGAAATCGTCAGACCGCCGATTACGGCAATCGCCATAGGACTCCACATTTCAGAACCCTGACCGGTGCTGACAGCCATCGGAATCATACCGAGAATGGTAGTCATGGTAGTCATCAACACCGGACGTAGACGGCTCTTGCCTGCCGTAACCACGGCGTTCAGCACCGACTGTCCGCGCTCACGGCAGAGAATCGTGTAGTCGATGAGCACGATACCGTTCTTCACCACAATACCAATCAACATGATGCTACCCAGCAGACTCATTACACTCAGCGTAGTATTGGTAATGAACAGCGCCATCAGCACACCACTCATGGCAAACGGCACCGAGAGGATAAGGATGAACGGATAGGTCAGCGATTCAAACTGTGCTGCCATTACGATAAACACAAGAATGATAATCAATACACCCAATGTTCCCAAATCGCGGAACGAATCCTGCTGGTCTTCATAGGAACCCGATATCTGGATGGTGATGTCGGACGGCTTCTCTATCTTTTCTATGATTGCGTTACCCGCAGCCACCACATCGCCCAGCGGAGCACCGGAGATTACGGCAGACACCGTGACGATACGCTCGCGGTCTTTACGCTCGATGGTAGGCGGAGCAAAACGTTCCACCACAGTTCCGAGGTCTTTAATGCGGACACCTTCACCTTTGGCATTGTAAACCAATATGTTTTCAATACTTTCAAGACTGGTGCGGAACTCAGGGGCATAACGCACCTTAATGTCGTACTCATCTCCATCCTCACGATATTTAGACGCCGTTGCGCCATTAATACGGTTACGCAGATAGGTAGCGGCAGTAGACAGGTTCAGTCCGTGAAGCGCCAGCTTCTCGCGGTCAAAGTCTACCTGATATTCGGGTTGGTAATCGCTACGGCTGATGTTGACCTCAGACACGCCTTTTACATTCAACAGTTCACGTTTCAAGCGAGCGGCAACACTGTCAGTTTCTTCCATACTGTATCCGTAGACCTCGAAGTCGGCAGATGCCTGAGCGGACATACCCGTATTGCTACCGCCGAGGATTACCTGTGCCTTGCTGAACTCCGGATAAGCCTTCAGATCCTCACGCATCTCCTCGCAAACAGTTTCCAGTGTCACATCACGGTCGCCCGGGTCTACCAAACTGATATTAAAGGAGATGATATGCGAACCGTTATCCTGCATGGACGCCCAAGTGTTGTCCGAGTCAGCCTGTCCTACGGTATAGTTACATACCTTCATAATACCTTTATACTTCTGCAGCCACTGGTTGGTGAGTTTCTCCGAAACCTCTTGCGCCACCTCTTTACGAGTACCTATCGGTAATTCCAGTTGTACAGCAATACGAGCGTTATCCTGTGCGGGGAAGAACTCTGTACCAATGGTCTTGGCACAGAACAAACTTAAAATGAAGAATACCACACAACCTGCAAGAACCACCATACGATGACGTACCGCCCAGTTCAGCATACGCGCATACCAGTTGTCCAAACCGTCCAACGTACGTTCTATCGGCCCGAAGAATATTTTGAACACTTTAGACTGTTTGCGCTGCAAACGAAGCAACTGCGAACAAAGCATCGGGGTCAACGTCAAGGCGGAAACTGTGGAAACAAACATAATGGCACACATCATCCAACCCAACTGTTTGAACAGCACACCGGACATACCGGTAACCATCGTCAGCGGGAAGAATACCGCAATCATCGTCAGCGTAGAAGCGACTACGGAAATTGCCACCTCGTTCGTGCCGTGAACGGACGCTTGCTTGGGATCGGATCCACGTTCAATATGCGTCGTAACGTTCTCCAATACCACAATGGCATCGTCCACCACCATACCGATAGCTATGGAGAGTGACGAAAGCGAAATGATATTAATTGTATTCCCAGAAATGGCAAGGTATATGAACGAAGCAATCAAAGAAAGCGGAATCGTTATACAGATAATCAACGTGGCACGCCAGCGTCCCAAGAACAGGAACACCACAATCACAACGAACAGCAAGGCATACATCACCGTCTCCGTCAAACTGTCAATTGTATTCAAGATATTCTCGGACGTATCCACAATGACGCCCAGCTTCACGTCACTCGGCAAGTTCTTCTGCAGACGCGGCAACGCATCCTGCACCTTTTTGGAGATTTCCACGGAGTTGGCGCCCGACTGTTTCTGCACTACAATCATGGCACCTTGTACACCGTTGTTATAGGTTTCCTGAGCACGTTCCTCCACGGTATCCACAATCCGTGCAACATCACGCAAGTAGACTGTAGCGCCATTATACGTACCTACAACCACATCCGCCAATTGGCGAGAGTCATCAAACTCACCCTCCACGCGCAACGAATAGGTTTCATTACCGATGTCGAAGTTACCGCCCGGTATGTTCTTATTCTCCGCTCCGATGATGGAACTGATTGTTTCAATACTCAGATTGTATGCTTCCAGCTTATAGGGGTCGCAATACACTTGGATTTCGCGCTGCGGCGCACCGCTGATAGACACAGTACCCACACCGGGAATACGTGCCAAAGGATTTACCACACGGTCATCCAGAATCTTGTAAAGTGCCGACTGGCTCTCGTTTGCCTGTACAGACAACAGCACGATAGGAATCATATCCGTACTGAACTTGAAGATAATGGGGTTCTCCACATCATCGGGAAGTGACGAACTTACCATATCCAACTTGTCGCGCACATCGTTTGTCAGTACATCAATATCGTTACCGAACTCAAACTCCAGCGTAATCAGCGACATATTCTCCGAAGAACGGGAAGTGATGTGCTTCAAATCACTGACAGAGTTCAAAACATTTTCCAACGGACGGGTCACGTTATTCTCTATATCCGAAGCACTGGCTCCCGGATAGGCCGTCATCACCATAATCGTATTCGTATCAATGTCCGGATACAAATCGATAGGCAACTTTGACAAAGAGAACAGACCAAATATCACCACTGCCAAGAAGCAGAGCGAAGTCATAATCGGTTTCTTAACCGCACCTTCGTATAAACTCATACTCTTTTTAATTAAGAATTAAGAATGATGAATGAAGAATTATTTTTCCACCTCTACTTCCATGCCGTTTACCAGCTTGGTCTGTCCGGCTATAACTACCTGTGAGTTATCGGGCACACCGGACACCAACTCGTACTCAGCACCCATACGGCGTCCGAGTTCCACCTTATTATAGGTAACTTTGCCGTCCTTGTACACATAGACATAACGGTCACCGGAACCGGATTGCTTCACGATAGCCAAATCGGGTACGACTACATTGTCCTTCGTACCGAAATTAAGCGTAGCACGGGCAAACATTCCGGGACGCACACGTTGGTCTTTATTGGCAAGTTTAATCTCCACGGGGAAAGTACGAGTGTTAGGGTCTACCGTAGGATAAACCAGACTGATGTAGCCTTCAAACGGTTCATCTCCATAGACATCCAACTTTAGAGATACCGGAGCACCTTTTTTTACTTGGGTAAAATAGGTTTCGGAAACATTAATCAAGAGTTTCACCGGAGTAATTTGCTCTACCACTAACACCGGTTCACCGCCGCTGTACATATCACCGTTGTCATAGTTGCGGGCTGTTACAACACCGTTTATCGGGCTGAGCAATGAAGTGTTCTCCAATAAATTACGGTAAGCCGTTTCCTTTATGTCCAGAGCCATTTTGGCTGCATCCCATTCCGATTTGGACGCACCGCCTACTTTGTACAGTTCATCCATACGTTTAAACTCTATTTCCTGATTGTCCAATTGGAATTTGGTCTGTTTCAAATTGGCCTCATCCATACTGACCAACTTCTGACCTTTGGACACGCGGTCGCCCACTTCCACCAATATCCTGTCGATACGCACCGGAGAAGAAGGAGCTATATTATTCTTCACCTCCGCTTCCACGTTAGCTGTGTATTCATGAATCTGTTCTACCGGACGTGCTTTTACATCCGCCAGCTTCACTCTTGGCTTCTCGTCCACTTGTTCAGCAACAGCTTTTTCTTTTTCGCCGCTGCAAGCGCCCAACAGTACCACTGCAAACAGGGCAATCAATTGAAAACTTTTTCTCATATCGTTGTTCTTATTTTATTTCTGATTTTTAATAATGTAATCTCTTCCCAAAACCTGGTCGAGGTCGGCCTTAGCCACCAGATAATCGTATATCGACTGGTTGTAAGTCAGCTCTGCCTCTGTAAGCTGCACTTGTGAGGTATTCAGTTCAAGCACCGTCCCCTTACCTACTTCGTAGCGCTTGCCGGCAATCTGCACCGCTTTCTCTGCTTGCATCACATTCTCCTTATTGCTGGATACTTGCTCGGAACTGGCCGACATATTGTCCTGATAACTCGTAATCTGCATATTCAGCTTGCGCTCCGTATCAATACGGTTCTGGTCCAACTGGCGCATCTGAATACGATTGGATTTCAGCTTTGTGAAATTACTTGCCTTGTATAAAGGAATACTCAAGTTGAACACCAGTGAAGAACTGCTGCCATAGTTGTAATTGAAAATATTCCAACTATCATTATTCATGGATTGATATTGGTAAGAATAGCCCAGTCCTATCGTTGGTATGAAGTTGGTACGCAATGACTTGATATTTTTTTGAAGCATCAGGCGATTCAACTCCAATTGCTTCATAGTGGTATTATTTACCAATCCTTCGTGGATTGCATTGTCCAACTGATTAGCAAACACTACTCCTTCATAAGCTGCCAGACTGTCGTCAATCTTTATATCCACATCGGCTGTGATACCCATAAGCACTTTGAGTTGCAGCTTGGAAAGCGTCACGGCATTACCCGCAGAAACAACACTTGGCTTCACGCTGCGCATCTGCACCTCGGCGGTTATCTTATCAAACTCGCTGACGGCACCTTGTTGATATTTGGCATTGACAATGTTATAATTCTCTTCCGCCAGCTTATAACTTTTCTGCAGAACATCGTATGAGTCCTGTGTCAGCATCAACTGGTAATAAGCCTTTGTCACCTGATTCACCAAATCTTGCTTGGAAGCCCGTGACTTCTCCACAGCCAGCTCTATATCCGTCTTCGTCATAGACATGGCCCGATACACGGACGGAGCAAACAGGGGTAAACTGATGTTCAGTGTTCCGGTAGCCGTATTCGCCTTATCCTTACCCATTTTTACGGTCTGGTCACCGATACTGAACTGCGGAGCCGTAATGGTATGGCTCATAGTACCCGAAATACTGGCTTCAGGCAACAGATTTTGCCAAGTCTCTTTATGGCTTACTTTCTTGAGAGCAATCTCCTCCTCCGCCACTTTAATGGTAGGATTATCGCTCAAAGCAATTTCTAAAGCCTTGTCAAGGTTTAGGGTCAAGGTATCTTTTGTCCCTTGTGCTCGTGTATAGCCGCCAACCAACACTATGGCAACGGCCAACATCCATTTTTTCCCCTCAAAAAATCTCTGCATCTTCATAAAGCAATTAATCGTTTTCTAATTGTTCTCT
The DNA here is from genome assembly GCF_003472565.1 of Bacteroides sp. AM10-21B. Lineage (NCBI taxonomy): Bacteria > Pseudomonadati > Bacteroidota > Bacteroidia > Bacteroidales > Bacteroidaceae > Bacteroides > Bacteroides sp. AM10-21B. The sequence goes on from NZ_QRME01000002.1 coordinate 30,604, forward strand.
GTTTTTTTATCTCCGGAGGTTATCTCGTTACGGTATTCCCGGATAAATACCTCCAACTCATGCGCCCCTTTCTCCGTAGAGATACCTCGCAAGAAGGTGAACATGATAGATTCGTAAACTTCAAGGAAAGAATATTCTTTGCAAATGTCCGTATTCATCAACAAGTCAATCTGTTCCCTTACCAACAGATTGATAATGGCAAAGTTTACATCATCACGAAAAATACCCTGCTTCACACCCTCCTTAAAGAAATTCACCGCCTCTTCCGAATCCTGATTATGCCGTCTCGTCATCAACTCATAGGCCTTGGGATATTTCTTGATATCCTCAAAAAACTTCTTGTTGGTGGCATGGAACTTCTCAATGCTGCGTTGATAGCACTTCAACAAAACTTCCAATACATTCTCGGATGTGGCAAGCACGTTTTTCAAAAACTCCTCCCCTTCTCTCTGACCTTTCAGAATACACTCTTCCAACAAGGTTTCCTTATCAGAGAAAACTTCATACAGGGTACGTTTGGAGATACCCAATGAAGTTGCGATATCATCCATCGTAATACTTTTAATACCGTGCGCAGAAAATGCTTCCACCGCAGTCTCAATAATCCGTTCTCTCAGTTCCGGACGAGGGGTAAGGTGTTTGGTATATTCGCTCATTTCTCTTCCTTTTAAAGTTCAAAACTCTTTTTTATTCATTTTCGGAATAAAACGAAGCAAATATAGAAAGAAAACTTAATTCGTCAATTAAGTTTTCTTTCTTTTGTTAAACGATTAATAAAAATTAGGGTTATGGCAGATTTATTGGGAAGATTCCTAATAATCGAACTTAGTTCGACTGAGAAATGCCACAGTTTTATGAATTTCTTTGTACATTACAATGTCATCTTTCACGAAAGGGACTTCCTTGCGATATTCGTGCAGGAAACGTTCTAAGACAGGTGAGGTTTTTTGCGGACGGCGGAAGTCGATGCCTTGTGCGGCATTCATCAGCTCGATGGAGAGGATATGCTCCAAGTTGTCCATGATGCGGTAGAGTTTCGTAGCGGCATTGGCTCCCATACTAACATGGTCTTCTTGCCCGTTACTGGAGACGATAGAGTCGCTGCTGGCGGCATAACAATACATCTTGTTTTGACTTACCATAGAAGCAGCGGCATATTGAGGAATCATAAATCCGGAATTCAAACCGGGATTGGCAACCAAGAATTCCGGCAATCCGCGCAGTCCCATGATAAGCTGGGCAATACGGCGTTCGGAAATATTCCCCAGTTCGGCAAGGGCGATACCCAAAAAATCATACGAAATAGCCAACGGCTGGCCGTGGAAGTTTCCACCCGAAATGATGCGGTCTTCATCGGGGAAGATAGTGGGGTTGTCCGTTACGGAATTAATCTCCGTCAATAAGACTGAGGAAACATAGCGGATGGCATCTTTCGTCGCACCATGTACCTGCGGGATACAACGGAAAGAGTATGGGTCTTGAACGTGTTTGCCGGGACGGGTTATGAGTTCACTGCCTTCCAAGAGCTTGCGGAAATTCTCTCCCGTCTCGATTTGTCCTTTATGGGGACGGATTTGCTGGATGCAGTCCATGAAAGGGTCAATGCGACCGTCAAAGGCTTCCAAAGAAAGGGCAGCTATCAAGTCGGCTTTCTTGGAGAGACGAAAAGCCTTAAGGATGGCAAAAACACCGTTAGCGCTCATGAACTGCGTACCGTTCAACAGGGCAAGTCCCTCTTTACTCATCAACTTGACGGGCTCCCAGCCGAATTCATCGAGCACACTGATTGCTTCGCGCTTCCGGCCTTTATAATACACATCACCCACACCGATAAGGGGCAGGAAAAGATTGGCAAGCGGCGCAAGGTCGCCCGAAGCTCCGAGTGAGCCGCGGTCGTAGACGATAGGCATCACGTCGTTATTGAAAAAGTCGAGGATGCGCTGCACGGTAATGACCTGCACACCGCTATGTCCCAAGGACAGTGCATGCGCCTTGAGCAACATCATCAGCTTGATGATGACCGGACGGATTTCCTCACCCACGCTGCAAGCATGGCTTTTGATGAGGTTTTCCTGCAAAGTGCCCAGTTCATCCTGTGAGATGTTCTTGCTGCACAAGGAGCCGAACCCGGTGGTTATGCCGTACAGAGGTTCAGCAGACTCGGCTGTTTTCTTATCCAAGTAATCGCGGCATTTCTGTATGCGTTCCTTGGCTTCGGGAGCCAACTCGAGTTTCAGGTTCTCATTGATGATGCGTTCGATAAGGTCGAAAGTCAGTTCGCCCGAACCGACATAGTAGACATTCTTCATACTTTGAGTTCCTCATTGATTTCGTCCAACAATTCTTTTTCTTTGGCGCAAGCAAGACGTTCCAGTTCGTCGGATTCGGCTTGCAGCTTGGTTACGAACTCTTTATCTTTCAGCGAAGCGAGATTGATACGCACATTCAGCAACGCCCCCAATACGGCAGAGCGGGCAGACATCATCGCTACGCAGGCATCGGTCACAGCGTTGCGGTTGCCCAAGCGGGCCACATCCATAATGACGGTCATCAGTTCGTAGGCATTGCGGGCCACCTGCATGGGCACAAGCGCGGCAAACTTGGTAGCTTCCTGAATGGCGGCACTGCGGGCGGTCTTTTCTTCATCGGTGGCTTTCGGCATCTTGAAGCAAGCAAATACACTGTCGTAGGCTTCGGAGTCGCGGTCAATATCTTCGATAAAGGTGTTTTGCTCTTGCAAAGCCACGCCGGCGATGTGTTGCATCAGTTCTTCATGCTCCTCATAGCCTTTCTTGCCGATAGTAAGATTGGCAACCATCGCTGCCAAAGCCGAGGCTATGGCTCCGTTCAATGCGGCGATGCTTCCGCCACCGGGGACGGGATCACTACCCGCCACTTTATTCAAAAACTCTTTGAGTGTTAAATCGACTAACATAGTATTTAAGTGTAAATTAAGTATAAGTTCTTTATTTCAGAGTACCGGATAAAGCACGCCTTCTTTCACCGTGGTGTGTACGCAGTTCATCCCCACGTAGTAGGGCAGGAAATGGTAATTGTCCGTATTCAGCACTACAAAGTCCCCTTTCTTTCCCACCTCGATGCTGCCGATGCTGTCAGCACGATTCAAGGCGGCAGCGCCATTCAGTGTGAGGGCGGTAATAGCTTCCTCAATACTCATTCCCATATAGATGCACGCCAGCGCAAAGGTCAGCGGAATGGAGCCGGAGAAGCAACTGCCGGGATTGAGGTCGGTGGCAAGCGCAACGGCGCACCCCACATCAATCATTTCGCGTCCGCGGGCATACGGTTCTTTCAGAGCAAAGGCGGTAAGGGGTAGCAATGTGGCAACCGTACCTTTGTCCACCATGGCACGAATATCCGCATCGGAAGCGTGCAGCAAGTGGTCGGCGGAGACAGCGGAGAGTTCCGCGGCCAGCCCCGCACCGCCCAACGGCACAATTTCATCGGCATGGAGTTTCAATGCCAGCCCCATTTCACGGGCAGCGGTGAGCAAGCGGCGGGACTGCCCGATGGAGAACACGCCTTGCTCGCAAAAGACATCGCAAAATTCCGCCAGCCCGTTCTGGACAACGGCGGGCATGACTTCACGGATAATGAAATCCACATAATCGTCCGTACGTCCGCTATACTCCTGAGGCACTGCATGTGCACCGAGAAAAGTGGAAACAATGTCCACCCGCTTGTGCTCGTCATTGTTCAGACTGCGCATCACGCGGAGTTGCAGCAGTTCGGTTTCCTTGTCCAGCCCGTAACCGCTTTTACCCTCGACGGTGGTTACTCCCATAGCGCTCATTTGTTTCAAAAATCCTTCAGCCTTGCCGCGCAACTGGATAAAGTTGCACTCACGGGTGGCCTTCACCGTGCTGACAATGCCGCCGCCACGCTCCATAATGGACATATAGCTTTCGCCCTTCAACCGCCAAGAAAACTCTTCGGCACGCTCCCCGCCAAAGACGAAGTGCGTATGCGAATCGACAAAGCCCGGCAAAAGGCACTTGCCACTGGCATTATAATGCCAGTAACGCTGATAATAGCCGTCGCGCTCCTCGCCGCGATTGGGACCTACGTAGGTAATGATGCCGCCGGTGACTTCCACCGTAGCGTTATCCATGATACAAAGTTCTTCCATTTCCCTGCCGCGGCGGGCGGAAAAGCCAATGGGAGTTACGACACGGGCATTGAAGATAATAAGGTTCTCCGTCATATTTTCTGGTTTAAAAAAGAATCGGAAAGTTACTCCATTATTCTGGCTTCCAGCACTTGCTGCATCGAAAAGTTCTCCAGTCCGAGGTAGTAGGACGCCGTATCAATCAGCGCTTCCATAGGTACAAGGCCGATAATCTCACTGCCTACGATGCTGACACCGTAACGACGCGCTTCGATGCGTACCAACTCGAAAGCACGGTAAAGCGCCGTACGGGTATAGTCGGTCATATTGATGGACACTTGGGTAATTCCCCGGTCTTTCAGTTCCACCCCCATAGCCTTGCAGTAACGCAGGCCGCCGCCGATGAAGCGTATCTTCTTGGCGATGTCGTGCGCAATTTCCAGACTGGGGGTGTTGAGGTTGATGTTATACGCCACCAGCGGCATACGCGCTCCGATGGCTACCGTTCCCGCAGTAGGATGACGTTCTGCCGGACCGAAATCGGGTTGCCATTCGGGAAGTTTTATTTTCTCCGCCATCCCCTCGAATTCTCCCTTACGGACAGCCGCAAGATTCTCCCGGTGAGGCGCCGATGCGGATTTTTCGTAAAGGAATACAGGCAGATTATAACGTTTTGCCACTTCCGCACCCACTTCTTTGGAAAGCGCAACGGCTTCTTCCATGCTTACGTTCTTGATAGGAATAAAGGGGACAACGTCCACAGCACCCATACGGGGATGCTGGCCTTGATGCCTGTTCAGGTCGATAAGCTGCACAGCCACACCGATGGCTTCGAGCACAGCTTCGCGAAGCGGTTCGGGTTCGCCCACCACAGTAACAACCAGCCGGTTATGGTCTTCGTCATTACTGTAATCCAGCAACTTCACACCTTGTCTGCCGCGAAACGGAGCCACTATCCGGTCTATCTTCTGCAAATCACGCCCCTCACTGAAATTGGGGACACATTCTACGATTTTATTCATAACACTTTGGAAATGAAGAATGAGGAATGAAGAATTACCTTGCGGCGCATTTGCATTGCGCAGCCTAATTCTTCATTCTTAATTCTTAATTCATCATTTATTTATGTATTTGTTTATCAGTTCTTCATCCGCCACGTAAGGTATCGTGATGTGATAACCTTCCGAATGAGTGCGGTTAAATTCTTCGCTTGTCTCCATGGCATGCGCATTGCGTGCCCACGAACGGCGTGCCACACCGCCCATAACATCCCAAAGCATGGCGGAACGCAGGATTTCGTCCACCCGCTCGGAACCGTCGCACACCATGCCGAAGCCGCCGTTGACGGCCTTGCCGATGCCTACTCCGCCACCGTTGTGCAACGCCACAAGGCTCATGCCCCGTGCGCAGTTGCCGGCAAAGCATTGCACCGCCATATCCGCCATTACGTTGCTGCCGTCCTTTATGTTGGACGTCTCACGGAAAGGAGAGTCCGTGCCGCTGACATCGTGGTGGTCGCGTCCCAGCATAATGGGACCCACCTCGCCACGGCGCACCATTTCATTGAAACGCAACGCAATCTTCATGCGCCCCTCGGCATCCTGATAGAGGATACGCGCCTGCGTACCTACCACCAGATTGTTCTTCTCGGCATCGCGTATCCAGTTATAATTGTCCAAATCCTGTCCGCGACGGGTAGGGTCGATACACTCCATGGCAGCACGGTCTGTCTTTATCAAATCCTCGTGCTTGCCGCTGAGGCAAACCCAGCGGAACGGTCCGTAGCCGTAGTCAAAGAGTTCCGGCCCCATAATGTCTTCCACGTAGCTGGGGAAGATAAAGCCGTTCTTGTCATTGCCGTCGCGCGCTATCTCCGGTACACCGGCATCGAAGACGGCTTTCATAAAGGAATTGCCGTAATCGAAGAAGTAAGTGCCCTGCCCCACCAACGCTTTGATGGCAAGGAAATGACGCTTCAAGGTCGCATCCACCTCAGTGCAGAATGCCTTCGGGGTCTCATGCAGCATACGGGTACGTTCTTCAAAGGTGATGCCCACGGGGCAATAGCCGCCGTCGTACGCCGCATGGCAAGAGGTCTGGTCGGAAAGCAAATCAATATGTATTTGTTCTTTTACGGCATATTCCAAAAGGTCTACCACATTACCGTGATAGGCGACAGAAATCGGCGTACGGTTGTTCATTGCCTCTCTTGCCCAAGCAAAAGCCTGCGGCAACGAATCCGTCACGCGCCCCACCCAGCCCTGATGATGGCGGGTTTCGATACGTGAAGCATCCACCTCGGCTATGATAGCGGCAGCTCCCGACATTTCGGCGGCCTTGGGTTGGGCGCCACTCATGCCGCCCAGACCGGAGGATACGAAAAGCCGCCCGCGCAAGTCACCGTCCTGAGGGATACCGAGCTTCAGCCGCCCGGCATTCAAGAGGGTATTGAAAGTGCCGTGCACGATGCCTTGCGGCCCGATATACATCCACCCTCCGGCAGTCATCTGACCGTAATTGGCAACGCCCATCTGTATGGCAGTGTGCCAGTCCTGTTGGTTATCGTACAGCCCCACCATCATCGCATTCGTTATAATGACACGCGGCGCTTCGGGCTTCGACTTGAACAGTCCCAACGGGTGTCCGCTTTCGACAACGAGTGTCTGGTCACTGGTAAGGACTTCGAGGTATTGCTTTATCAAGCGGTATTGCATCCAGTTCTGGCATACCTGCCCCGTTTCGCCATAGGTGACGAGCTCGTAGGGATAGAGGGCGATATCGAAACAGAGGTTATTGTCTATCATCACCTGAAAGGCTTTGCCCTCGATGCAACATCCTTTGTACTCGTCAATGGGCTTCGCCTTGAGGTCGCCTTGCGGACGATAACGGTAACCGTAAATGCGTCCGCGTGTGCGGAGTTCTTCCATAAACTCGGGAGCAAGCGTCTCGTGCAGTTCTTTAGGGATGTAGCGCAGAGCATTCTTCAATGCCGTAGCCGTTTGCGCGGAGTCGAGGGTGTAGCCACGGTCGGGCGCCCGCCGGATACCTTCTACGAAGGTGGGATAAGGGGGCAATGTCTTGCTTAAAGTAATCTCCATAGTATATCAAGGTAAATGGTTACAAATTGTCAGAAGACACAGGCATTCATCTGCCGCAATATAAAAATAAATCCCGATATTCGCAATATAATACCGGGATTATTTATCATAAAGTCAGAAAAGTTACTTCGCAGCCTTGTTATAGGTTTCCACAAACATCACCGGCTCCACAGAATTGTCGACAACCGCCTGCAATCCGAGTTGATGCTTGATGAGCGCGCCATATAAAAGCCATTCGGATGTCCGCCGTTAACCGGCAACTTGGCAACCTGCCCATAGGCATCGGCGTCTACTGTTCCTTTCGAGTAACCCACCATCAAAGAATCTATCCTTTACGATTGTTTCAGCGTATTGTAGTGGAACAAGTCGGTTCAGACTTGAGTTGTCTCAGATACTTTCCGATGACCTCGGACGATTCGCTCGTTTCCTTTTCAAAAGCTTCTTGCAGTTCCGGATAATCCGCCAGCAATTCCAGCATCTTTTCCCTGCCCACAAACTCCGAGCGTCCCGTCTCCGGATTCAGCTCATAGTACACGCGTGCAAATACCAGTCCCGAAGCATTGATGGCATCTCCCACTTCTCCACCCAACTTCGCGGCGTTGGCAGGAGTGGCAGTACTCGTAGCGGCTTGTCCCACAGGTTGCGCGCAGAAATAAATCTTCCCCTTCACCCACATGGCAGGCGCATACCAGCCACCGAAGCGGTAGCGTTTATAGCGCATCTTCCTGCAGTTGACATAGAGCGATGTGTCTATCCGCACCGCATAGCAACGGGATTTTAAATAACGGCACAACCCGGAGTTATCCTCAGCCTCTATACGATAATCCGCCCCTCCCATCAGATAAATCTGATTCTTGGAACGCTTCTCCACTTTCAATATGGTCACCGTATCTCCACGGTCTTCCACCAATTCTTTCAAGTTGGAATACATTATCTGCTGTGCCGAACACGGCAAAGCCAATAATGCCAATATCCCTAACACCCAACTTCTTTTCATATCGCTATCCTTTCTTTTTGAAACTTTGCTTTCTTGAGCGAAAGGTACATTTTTTATCGTTATGCAGCAAACATACAGAAGAAAAAAAACACCATATCTCCCATAAAATGATTTCCATACACAGGGTACTTGAAATACCAACCGTTGGTAGCTCTCGTACCAAGCTGTGGTAGCTCCCGTACCAACGATTGGTAGGCTTCGTACCAAACAGTGGTATTTTGAATACCAACCGGTTGGTATTTCAGCTACCCTTAGAGGGAAAAACCATATATTTACTTATCTTTGCCCATCTATAAAACATGGAAATAAATGGAAAACATCGAGAATATAAAATCAACCTACCACCGCATTGCGGACGAAGCGCAACAGGGCTTGAATAAAGTACAGCAACAGATTTATCGCATCGGCACATTGCGGTTGCTGCTGTTCGTTGCAGGAGTCGCAGGACTTATCTATTTTCGGGCGGAAAGCTGGGCGGTACTGGCAGGGATTGCGCTTGTCACATTTCTGCCGTTCATCCTTCTGATAAAATACCATAATCGCCTGTTCCATCGCAAAGATTATTTGGAAAAGGAAATAGAGGTCAACCGGCAAGAGCTGGCCGCACTGGATTATGACACATCCGGTTTCGATGGCGGCAAGGAGTTTATCGACCCTGCGCATCTGTATGCCTATGACCTGGACGTATTCGGTGAGCACTCGCTGTTTCAGTACATCAACCGCACTTGCACCGAACCGGGGAAACGTCTGTTGGCAGGCTGGCTGGGGCGGCATCTCGAAAAGAAAGAAGATATACTGGAGCGCCAAGCAGCCGTACGCGAACTGGCTCCCGAACTGCAATTCCGCCAACGGTTCCGCATCCTCGGCTTACTGCATAAAGGAAAGGCTGCCGACGAAACGGAATTGAAAACATGGGCCACAAGTCCCGGCGTGTTCCGTAAGAACAGGCTCCTGCGTACGTTGCCGGCAATCATCACAAGCGCCAATATCGTATGCGTACTTTTAGTAATTACCGGCTACTTGCCTGCAAGCATATGGGGAGTAATTTGGACGGCGTTTGTTACCGTCGGCTTTGCTTTTACAGGGAAAATCACCAAGATACAGGCTGTGTATGGCAAAAAACTGCAAATTCTTGGAACCTATGCCGGACTGCTCAGGCTTATGGAAACCCAGCCCATGAGGTGCAATTTACTGAAAAGCCTTAAAGAGGAGATTGGAGGTGAACAGCAGAAAGCCTCTCTTTCCATCAGCCGGTTGAGCAAGCTGATGAATGAACTGGACCAACGCAACAACATATTCATGTATGTCATTCTCAACGGTCTGTTCTTTTGGGAGTTACGACAGATTATGCGTATCGAGGCATGGAAAGAACAATATGCCGGTGAGCTGCCCCATTGGCTCACCGCCCTCGGACAAATGGATGCCCTCAACTCGTTGGCAACCTTTGCCTACAATCATCCGGAATACTCCTATCCTGTCCTGCTCAGCAGAGCCGATATGCTCTCCGGCACGAAGAATACCGACGCCAACGCCCATTTCATGCTTCGTGCCAAGAACATGGGACATCCCCTGATGCATCGCGATCGCTGTGTCCGCAACGACATCGACATGGAGAAACGCCCCTTCTTTATTATCATCACCGGTGCCAACATGGCCGGCAAGAGTACTTATCTCCGCACGATAGGCATCAATTATCTGCTTGCCTGCACCGGTATGCCCGTCTGTGCGGAAGAAATGGAGGCATATCCCGCCCGCCTTGTCACCAGCCTGCGCACCAGCGACTCCCTGAACGATAACGAATCTTACTTCTTTGCCGAACTTAAGCGCCTGAAACTCATTATCGACAAACTGCAATCGGGTGAAGAACTCTTCATCATTCTTGATGAAATATTGAAAGGTACAAATTCCATGGATAAACAAAAGGGGTCTTTTGCACTCATCAAACAGTTCATGGCATTGCAAGCCAACGGCATCATTGCCACCCACGACTTATTGCTGGGCACACTTATCGACCTTTTCCCGGAGAATATCCGTAACTACCGCTTCGAAGCGGATATTACCAACAATGAACTGACCTTCTCCTACCGTCTCCGCCCGGGCATAGCGCAGAACATGAACGCCTGTTTCCTTATGAAGAAAATGGGGATTGCCGTTACCGACTAACCCCCACTCTCTCTATATATCTTTTGATTATGTCTTATCTACATGAATTTACATCGCTTTGCATTTTGACAGAAAAGCTGAAACAGCCGCCGCTTCGTTACCGGTAAAATAACGGACAGAAGTCACCGGAGTATAAGTATAGGGTACAAACTGGAATAATTGCAACGCTGCAAATTTATTGTCCTGCGAAATCATAATGTCCATACGTACATTGCCGCTCGATTCACTCTTTACCCCGGACTCACTGTCCAGATTGCCGCTTTCAAGCATCTCGGTCAGTTTACCTATATATTTCAAGTCAAAAAACAGACTGCGTTCTTTTGCCACACTTCCCGTAGGCAGGTAAACGATTTCTTTTGACTTCCAGAACAAACGGAATACTCCCAGTAAAATCAATGCCGTACCCAACACCATCAACCCCATGCTGATAGTGGAAGACCTATCGTGCATTTCAAAAATAGATGCGAAAATAAGAATACCTGCCAGCATCATCAACGCAGAGATGATGAGCCCGGAGACACTTGTACGTTTTGCAATATCGGGATGTGAAGACGTGAAAAGAGTTGCGTCAATAGTTTGAGTTGCCATAATATCAATAGTTTTATGAATTAATGAATTAGAGAAATAGAAAATACAATCCACCCCACATCTGAGCGCCTACCACCCATATACGAGGAAAATAACTAAATACAATAAAACATTAAATCAGAATCCGCCTCAATGTGAAAATGTAATATTCACACACAGGCTGGCAACGATAGTAAGCAGTAGCGTCAAACAGTTTCTCTCTATTCAGTGACAAAACCGCTTCGCGCTGGGCAAGCTTATCCACCCAGTCTTTTAAAGAAAAAATATACTCACTAATATAAGAACGCTGGATACGGGACATTGTAAGCAGTTGCATATGGCTACTGCTACTTGCCAACTCCGCCACCGGCAGATAAGGCAATTGCGGTGAAGTGAAACAAGTCTCGTCCTGATGATGTGAAACCGCCACCGCCTGAATATCCACAGACTCCCCTACACTTACCGGAGTAACAGTAAATGCAGCACTCGATGTTTGCCACAAAACCAACGCAAACGCCAGAAGTCCTATGATTTTTAGATATTTGCCCATAACTATTTGCAAATATAACAGTTTATTCCATAGCATTGTTTTATACACACATCTTTTAATGTTTGTTTATGTAAATAAAAGTATAAACAAAAAAGCCGCCCCAATCGCTGGGACGGCTTTCTACATATAAAAAGAATAGTTGAATTATTCTGCTTTTGCTTCTTCAGCGGCAGGTGCTTCAGCCACCGGTGCAGTTTCTGCAGCGGGAGCAGCTTCAGCAGTAGCTTTCTTTGAACGGCGGGTACGAGTAGCTTTCTTAGCAACTTTTTCCTTAGCCATGTTTTCGTTGTAGTCAACAAGTTCAATGAAGCACATTTCAGCATTATCACCCAAACGGTTGCCTGTTTTGATGATACGAGTGTAACCACCCGGACGATCAGCAATCTTCACAGAGATTTCTTTGAACAACTCAGTTACAGCATACTTGTCTTGCAAATTGCTAAATACAACACGACGAGAATTTGTCGTATCATCCTTAGCTTTTGTAATCAAAGGCTCAACAAACTTCTTCAAAGCTTTAGCCTTTGCAACGGTCGTAGTGATTCTTTTGTGCTTAATCAAAGAACACGCCATATTAGCCAACATAGCGTTTCTATGAGAGGCAGTACGACCCAAATGGTTGAATTTTTTATTATGTCTCATTTTTTATTCTTTATCTAATTTATATTTAGAAATATCAGTTCCAAACGACAGATTCAGACTTTCCAGCAAATCATCAAGCTCGGTAAGCGATTTCTTTCCGAAGTTTCTGAATTTCAGCAAATCAGTCTTGTTGAACTGTACCAAGTCGCCCAAAGTCTCTACATCGGCAGCTTTCAAACAGTTGAGAGCACGAACCGAGAGATCCATATCAACGAGCTTAGTCTTCAACAACTGACGCATATGCAATACTTCTTCATCAAACTCTTCATTGCCGTCAACATCATTGCTTTCCAGCGTAATCTTCTCATCAGAGAAGAGCATGAAGTGATAAATCAATATTTTTGCAGCTTCTTTCAGAGCCTCTTTCGGATGAATGGAACCATCCGTAGTAATCTCAAGCACCAGTTTTTCGTAGTCAGTCTTCTGCTCAACACGGAAGTTTTCTACCTGATACTTAACATTACGTATCGGAGTATAAATAGAATCGATAGGAATTACGTTCACGTCGGTGCAATATTCGCGGTTTTCGTCAGCAGGAACATAACCACGACCTTTGTTGATCGTAATATCTATCTGCATAGTTGATTTTGAATCTAAATGACAAATAACTAATTCAGGATTTAACACTTCAAATCCAGTCAAATACTTACCTATGTCACCTGCTTTAAATTCACTTGAATTCTCGATTGTAATACTTACTTTCTCGCTCTCGAATTCTTCAACTACTTGCTTGAATCTCACTTGTTTCAGATTCAAGATAATGTTAGTAACATCCTCTTTTACTCCCGGAACACTGGAAAATTCGTGCTCAACACCTTCTATTTTGATAGTAGTGATGGCAAAACCTTCCAATGAAGAAAGCAGGATGCGGCGCAGTGCATTACCCACGGTAATACCGAAACCGGGCTCCAACGGACGAAATTCGAACTTTCCGAATTTAGAGTCCGCTTCCAACATTAATACTTTATCAGGTTTTTGAAATGCTAATATCGCCATGAAATTAATTATTATTTAGAATACAATTCTACAATTAAATGCTCTTTAATGTTTTCAGGAATGTCTGCTCTTTCAGGTATGTGCAACAACTTACCTACTTTAGCATTATCATCCCATTCCAACCAAGGATACTTGCTGTGATTAAAGCCAGCCAATGAGTTAGCGATAACTTCCAAAGATTTAGATCTTTCACGAACGCCAATAACCTGACCCGGTTTTACTGCATATGAGGGAACGTTTACCACTTCACCATCTACAGTAATATGCTTGTGACTAACCAACTGACGTGCAGCTGCACGAGTCGGAGCAATACCCAAACGGAATACTACATTGTCAAGACGACCTTCCAGTAATTGAAGAAGCACCTCACCGGTAATACCTTTAGCGGTAGCTGCCTTCTCAAACAGGTTGCGGAATTGTTTTTCCAAAACTCCATAGGTGTATTTGGCTTTCTGTTTCTCACGAAGTTGAACACCATATTCAGAAGTTTTTCTCTTTCTTGAATTACCATGCTGTCCGGGAGGATAGTTCTTCTTTGACAATACTTTATCTGCTCCAAAGATACCTTCACCGAATTTACGGGCTATTCTTGATTTTGGTCCAGTATATCTAGCCATTTCTTTTTAAATATTTAATTGTTATTCATGAACTTAATTTGTTGCAGCCGCGATTGTAGAGAAGAATTTACAATCCAATAACAATATCAAGTTTCATTTTTATTAAAGGTAAATCTTAAACTCTACGTCTTTTCGGAGGACGACAACCATTATGTGGAAGCGGAGTTACGTCGATGATTTCAGTAACTTCGATACCTGCACCGTGGATAGTTCTAATAGCAGACTCACGTCCGTTACCTGGACCCTTCACATATGCTTTTACCTTTCTCAAGCCAAGATCATATGCTATTTTAGCACAGTCTTGAGCAGCCATTTGTGCTGCGTAAGGAGTGTTCTTCTTAGAACCTCTAAATCCCATCTTTCCGGCAGAAGACCAAGAAATAATCTGACCTTCACTATTAGCCAGAGAAACAATAATGTTGTTGAAAGATGAATGAACATGCAACTGTCCATTAGCATCTACCTTTACATTTCTCTTTTTTGCTGCAACTGTTTTTTTTGCCATATCAACAATTATTATTTAGTAGCTTTTTTCTTATTAGCAACGGTTTTCTTTCTTCCCTTACGAGTACGAGCGTTATTCTTTGTACTCTGGCCTCTAACAGGGAGACCGATACGGTGACGTACACCACGGTAGCAACCAATATCCATTAAACGCTTGATGTTCAATTGAACTTCAGAGCGAAGATCACCTTCTACTTTATACTCTGCACCAATGATCTCACGAATCTTGGCAGCCTGATCATCCGTCCAGTCTTTTACTTTCAGGTCCTTGTCTACACCTGCTTTATCCAAAATCTTTGCTGAACTACTACGACCTATTCCATATACATAGGTCAACGCAACTTCACCTCTCTTATTTTGAGGCAAATCGACACCAACTATTCTTATAGCCATATACTAAATTATTTTTTTTGCAAAAATAATAATATTATCCTTGACGTTGTTTATACTTAGGATTTTTCTTGTTAATAACATACAAACGGCCATTACGTCTAACGATCTTACACTCTGGCGTACGTTTCTTTAAGGATGCTCTTACTTTCATATCTTAATTTTATTTATATCTAAATACAATTCTTCCTTTCGATAAATCGTAAGGAGACATTTCGACTCTTACTTTATCCCCCGGTAGGATTTTGATGTAATGCATCCGCATCTTACCGGAAATATGTGCAGTAATCTCATGTCCGTTTTCTAATTCAACACGAAACATTGCATTAGACAATGCTTCAACTATAACTCCATCTTGTTCTATTGCAGATTGCTTTGCCATATTAATTTCTTAAATTGCTTTATCTCCTAATACTTCTTCAATGAATTTGAACGATGACAATACATCAGCCTCACCACCTCCAACTGCTATAGTATGCTCAAAATGAGCCGCATATTTGCAGTCTTTGGTTCTAACTGTCCAACCATCGCGTTCCATTACTATTTGCCGATTACCCAAAGTTATCATTGGTTCAATTGCGATACACAAACCTTTCTTCAACATTGTTCCATACCCACGCTTACCGTAATTGGGAACTTGAGGATCCTCGTGCATCTCCTTACCAATACCATGACCGACAAACTCACGCACTACACCATAAGAATTAGACTCACAATGTTGTTGTATAGCATATCCTATATCACCCAATCGCTTGCCTTGAACTGCATTCTGTATTCCTATATATAATGCTTCCTTAGTAACTTTCAGTAATTTGCGAATTTCTTCGTCAACCTCACCTACACAAAACGTATAAGCTGAATCGCCACAAAAACCGTTCATGTAAGTACCGCAATCAACAGAAACAATATCACCCTCTTTCAGTACTACAGTATCACTCGGAATACCATGTACTACCTGTTCGTTTACAGAAGTACAAATCGAAGCCGGAAATGGTTCACCATATTGATTTGGAAAGCCTTTAAATGTAGGAATAGCGCCATTATCTCTAATGAACTCTTCCGCCACTTTATCCAACTCTTTCGTAGTAACTCCGGGTTTTATAACCTTAGCTATCTCAGCCAGCGTTTTTCCTACAAGCAAATTACTCTTACGGAGCAGCTCTATCTCATCTTCAGTTTTAAGAAATATCATTCTTCAAATAAGATTAATACGCAGCCACTGTACCGCTACGGCCTTTAATACGTCCAGATTTCAGCAAACCGTCATAATGTCTCATCAACAAATGACTTTCAACTTGCTGGAGAGTATCAAGAACCACACCTACAAGAATTAACAAAGATGTACCACCGAAGAATTGAGCAAACTCCGCCTTCACACCGAATACACCAGCAAATGCAGGCATAATGGCAACAAAAGCCAAGAAGAAAGAACCCGGCAAAGTGATACGTGACATAATGACATCAATATACTCCGCTGTTTGCTTCCCTGGTTTGATACCCGGAATGAAACCATTATTTCTCTTCATATCCTCAGCCATCTGAGTCGGGTTAATGGTAATTGCAGTATAGAAATACGTAAACAATATAATCAACACCGCAAAAATCAAATTATACCAAAAGCTTGTATGATCAGTTAATGCATGTATGAAACCGCTCGCATTATTTACATTTGAAAATCCCACGAGAGTAATAGGAATGAACATGATTGCCTGAGCAAAAATGATAGGCATCACGTTAGCTGCATTTACTTTCAAAGGAATGTACTGTCTTGCGCCGCCATATTGTTTATTACCAACAATCTTCTTTGCATATTGAACAGGAATCTTTCTCGTGCCTTGCACTAACAGAATAGCAAATGCTATGACAACTAACAAGACTACAAGTTCAATCAAGAACATCACCAAACCACCAGTCTTATCAGTCATACGAGAAATCAACTCTTGGAACAAAGACTGCGGTAAACGTGCAATAATACCTACCATGATAATTAAAGAGATACCATTACCAATTCCTTTGTCTGTAATTCTCTCACCAAGCCACAAAATAAACATACTTCCAGCCGCCAATATAATGGTAGAAGTAAGCATAAACAGAGTCCAATCTAATGAAGCATTTAAGGAAGGACCAGCCTGCATTTTAAGATTGAGCAAATAAGAAGGAGCCTGAACCAACAAAATAATAATCGTCAAATAACGAGTATACTGATTCATTTTTCTTCTACCACTCTCACCTTCGCGTTGCAATTTCTGGAAATACGGTACCGCAATACCCAGCAACTGAATCACAATGGAAGCGGAGATATAAGGCATGATACCTAATGCAAAAATAGATGCATTAGAGAATGCTCCTCCAGAAAACATATTTAACAAGGCTAAGAGACCCTCGCTTGTTTGTTGATGCAATTGTGTCAACATTGACGGATTAATACCCGGCAATACAACATACGAACCGAAACGGTAAATTGCCACAAACAATATGGTAATGAGGATCCGTTGTCTCAGATCCTCAATTTTCCATATATTCTTTAATGTTTCAATAGCTTTTCTCATCGAATTAGAGTTTTACTACTTGTCCACCAGCAGCTTCGATGGCAGCAACAGCAGTCTTAGAGAATGCATGTGCTTGTACATCCAACTTAGCAGTCAAAGTTCCGTTACCTAATACTTTTACCAACTGGCTTGCAGAAATGAAACCGGCAGCAATGAAGTCGTTGATACCCACTGTCTGCAGATTCTTAGCTTCGGCCAGTTTCTGAATTGTATCCAAGTTGATAGCCTTATACTCTACACGGTTGATATTTTTAAAGCCAAACTTAGGAACACGACGTTGAAGAGGCATCTGACCACCTTCAAAACCGATTTTCTTAGAGTATCCAGATCTTGATTTAGCTCCTTTATGACCTCTGGTAGAAGTACCTCCCAAGCCAGATCCCGGACCACGTCCGATTCTCTTTCTTGTTTTAGTAGATCCCTCTGCAGGTTTTAAATTACTTAAGTTCATATTGTAATTCGTTTTATATTCAACAAATAATTACTTAACAATGGTAACCAAGTGTTTAACCTTATCCACCATTCCAAGAATTGAAGGAGTACATTCGTGTTCAACCACACGATTCAACTTATGAAGTCCCAGTGCATCGAGAGTTCTCTTCTGATCAGCAGGAGCACCAATTCTACTTTTAACTTGTTTAATCTTTATAGTCGACATATTCTTCCTCCTTATCCTCTAAATACTTTTTCCATACTAACTCCTCTGTTCTGAGCAACCATACGGGCATCACGCATTTCACTTAATGCCAAGATAGTAGCTTTCACTAAGTTATGCGGGTTGGAAGAGCCTTTTGACTTAGCCAAAACATCCGTTACACCAACACTTTCAAGCACTGCACGCATTGCACCACCTGCCACAACACCAGTTCCGTGAGAAGCCGGCTTAATGAATACCTCAGCACCACCAAACTTAGCAGACTGCTCGTGAGGAACCGTACCTTTCAGTACAGGTACTTTAGTCAGATTTTTCTTTGCAGATTCCACACCTTTAGCAATAGCGGCAGTTACTTCACCAGCTTTGCCAAGGCCCCAACCGATGATACCTTCTTCATTTCCTACTACCACAATAGCAGAAAAACTAAAAGTTCTACCACCTTTGGTTACTTTGGTTACACGATTAATAGCAACCAATCTGTCTTTCAGTTCTATATCGTTTGTAATCTTAACTCTATTATTAAGTCCTGCCATAATGATTAAAATTTAAGTCCACCGTTACGAGCAGCATCAGCTACTTCTTTTACTCTCCCATGATACAAGTAACCATTACGGTCGAAAACAACAGTAGTTATACCTGCTTCCTGAGCTTTCTTTGCAATCAGCTCACCTACTTTAGCAGCTTGTTCTTTCTTAGGCATTTTTTCAATCATACCCAAAGAAGAAGCAGCAACCAAAGTTTTACCGGACAAATCGTCGATAATCTGAACATAGATTTGCTTATTGCTTCTAAACACACTCATACGCGGACATTCAGTTGTACCTGAAATTTTATTGCGTACTCTATATTTAATCTTAATACGTCTTTCTATTTTTGTTGTCATAATACTATCAATTTAAATGATTATTTAGCACCGGCTGATTTACCAGACTTTCTACGAATTTCTTCGCCAACAAACTTAATACCTTTACCTTTATACGGTTCAGGCTTACGGAAAGAACGTATTTTAGAGCAAACTTGACCAAGCAATTGTTTGTCGCAAGATTCCAAAATAATAAGAGGATTCTTATTTCTTTCAGATTTTGTTTCTACTTTGATCTCAGCAGGCAACTGAATAAAGATACTGTGCGTGTAACCTAAGTTCAATTCAATAATGTTACCTTGGTTAGAAGCACGGTAACCTACACCGACAAGTTCCAACTCTTTCTTATATCCTTCAGATACACCAACAACCATGTTGTGAACCAATGAACGGTACAGACCATGGAATGCATGTTTCTGCTTCGGATTATCCAGCATTGCATTTTCATTCTCTGTCAAAACGACATGGCCTTCTTCGATGGCAACATTGATAGCAGGATCTACATATTGGCTCATTTCGCCTTTGGGTCCCTTTACGGCAACCACATTATCCTTCAGAGTAACTGTTACTCCAGCGGGAATACTAATGGGTAATTTTCCTATTCTTGACATTGCTAATTCCTCCTATTAATATACATAACACAAAACTTCACCACCGATTTTCAAATCAGCGGCTTCTTTGTTGGTCATTACACCTTTGGAAGTAGATATTATAGCAATACCCAAACCATTAATAACTCGCGGCATATCTTTGTAACCGGTATATTGACGCAAACCCGGAGAAGAAATTCTTTCCAGCTTCTTGATAGCGTTAACTTTGTTAACCGGATCATACTTCAAGGCAACCTTAATAGTACCTTGAGGACCATCTTCTACAAACTTGTAATTAAGAATGTAGCCTTTTTCAAAAAGAATCTTAGTGATTTCTTTTTTCAAATTTGAAGCGGGAACTTCAACAACTCTGTGCTTTGCTTGAATAGCGTTCCGCAACCTCGTCAAATAATCTGCTATTGGATCAGTCATATAAAAATAAATTAAATTAATCAGGACTACCCTGACAATATTTAAAAACAAAAATTACCAGCTTGCTTTCTTTACACCTGGAATAAGACCGTTGGATGCCATCTCACGGAACTGAATTCTGGAGATACCGAATTGACGGATATAACCTTTAGGACGACCTGTCAATTTACAACGATTGTGCATACGAATTGGGTTAGAATTCTTAGGCAACTCTTGCAATTTCTGTGCAGCTTCAAAAGCTTCAGCAGGATCACCAGTTCTAACGATTTGCTTCAATGCAGCTCTTTTCTCGGCATATTTGGCTACTAATTTGGCACGTCTTACTTCACGTGCTTTCATTGATTCCTTTGCCATATTATCAATCTTTTTTAGCGTTCTTAAACGGTAAACCGAATTCTTTCAACAAGGCATAACCTTCCTCATCTGTTTCCGCAGAGGTTACAAAGGTAATATTCATTCCGAGAATTCTGGTAATACTATCGATATTAATTTCAGGGAAAATAATTTGTTCCTGAATACCAAGGGTATAGTTACCCTTTCCATCGAACTTACTTTCAATACCCTTGAAGTCACGGATACGCGGTAAAGCTACACGAACCAGTTTTTCAAGGAATTCATACATTCTCTCGCGACGCAAAGTTACCATAACACCAATCGGCATTTTCTTACGCAACTTAAAGTTAGCGATATCTTTACGAGAAATGGTTGCAACGGCTTTTTGACCAGTGATCGCAGTCATTTCATTAATTGCCACTTCGATAATCTTCTTATCAGCAACGGCCATACCTAAACCCTGATTGATAACAATCTTCTTAAGTACGGGTACCTGCATTGAAGAAGAATACTGGAACTGTGATTTCAATGCAGGCGCAATACGCTCTGCATATTCTTTCTTAAGGCTAGCAGTATTACTCATTACTTAATCTCCTCTCCTGATTTTTTAGAATAACGCACTAAAGTGCCGTCAGCACTTACTTTTCTACCAACACGCGTTGCTTTACCAGTTTTTGGATCAACCGGATTCAAGTTTGAAATGTGGATAGAAGCTTCTTGCTTCACGATACCACCTTGCGGGTTCTTTGCATTCGGTTTTGTGCTCTTAGACACCATGTTGATACCCTCAACGATTGCACGTTTTTTATCAACAAGAACCTTCAATACACGACCAGTCTTACCCTTATCTTCACCAGAATTTACGTAAACTGTATCGCCTTTTTTAATATGTAATTTACTCATTACTTAAATCTTTTACAAAATTAAAGTACTTCAGGAGCGAGTGACACAACTTTCATGTTAGTAGCACGAAGTTCACGAGCTACCGGACCGAAAATACGACTACCTCTAATTTCACCTGCATTGTTCAGCAACACGCAAGCATTATCATCAAAACGTATATAAGAACCATCAGCACGACGGATTTCTTTCTTAGTACGTACGATCAAAGCTTTAGACACTGCACCTTTTTTAATATCACTTGAAGGGATAACGCTCTTTACAGAGACAACAATCACGTCCCCTACTGAAGCATAGCGACGACCTGTTCCACCCAAAACGCGGATACAGAGAGCCTCTTTTGCTCCACTATTATCACATACTGTAAGTCTGGATTCTACTTGTATCATAATTACTTAGCTCTTTCAATTATTTCAACCAATCTCCATCTCTTTGTCTTGCTCAAAGGACGAGTTTCCATGATGCGTACAGTATCTCCGATATTGCACTCATTCTTTTCATCATGAGCATGGTACTTCTTCGTCTTACTAACGAACTTACCATATATGGGGTGTTTTTCCTTAAACTTGGCTGCAACAGTGATGGTCTTATCCATCTTATCGCTCAGCACAACCCCTGTTCTTTCTTTTCTTAAATTTCTTGCTTCCATCAAGCTCATCATTTATTGTTAAGTTCTCTCTGGCGTAATTCAGTTTTCATACGCGCAATAGTCCTGCGTAATTGTTTGATCTGAGCAGGATTATCCAAAGGAGAAATAGAATGATTTAAAACCATTTGGCTATAGTTAGCCACTTCTGCTTCTACTCTTTCTACCAAGTCATTGGTAGTCATTTCTTTAATTTCTGCAATTTTCATACTTCTTACGCATTTTGATTTTGGATATCATAATCACGTCTAACCACAAACTTAGTTGTGATAGGAAGCTTTTGTGCAGCTAAGCGCAAAGCTTCTTTTGCGATTTCATAAGATACTCCTTCAGCTTCGATAATAATTCTACCCGGTGTAACAGGAGCAACGAATCCCTCGGGGCTACCTTTACCCTTACCCATACGTACGTCAGCAGGCTTTCTTGTAATAGGTTTATCCGGGAAAATACGAATCCAAATCTGTCCTTGACGTTGCATATATCTTGTCACTGCAATACGCGCAGCTTCAATCTGACGGCCTGTAATCCATTTCGTCTCCAAGGCCTTAATACCAAAAGAACCGAAAGCCAACTGGTTTCCTCTTTGGGCATTACCTTTTTGACGGCCTTTTTGTTGTCTTCTGAATTTTGTCTTTTTCGGTTGTAACATAATTCCTAAAAATCAAATTCGTTAGCGATTATTTTTCTTTCTTTTGAAGTTCTTTCCGCCATTGTTTCCGCTATTGCTTCCACGACCACTTTCTTTGCTTTGTGTAAAGTTCGGAGCCAACTCCTTCTTACCATAAACTTCACCTCTACAAATCCAAACTTTAATACCAAGAAGACCTACCTTAGTCAATGCTTCTGCATGACAATAGTCGATGTCTGCTCTGAAAGTGTGCAACGGAGTTCTTCCTTCCTTATACATCTCAGAACGGGCCATTTCCGCACCATTCAAACGTCCTGAAATCTGAATTTTGATACCTTCTGCACCCATACGCATAGTATTGGCGATAGCCATTTTAATAGCGCGGCGATAGGCAATTTTACCTTCTACCTGACGAGCGATGTTGTTAGCCACGATAACAGCGTCCAACTCAGGTCTTTTAACTTCGAAGATATTGATCTGGATATCTTTATCAGTGACCTTCTTCAACTCTTCTTTCAACTTATCAACTTCTTGGCCACCTTTACCGATAATAATACCCGGACGTGCTGTACAAACGGTAATAGTCACGAGTTTCAGTGTACGTTCGATTACAATTCTTGAAACGCTTGCTTTAGCAAGACGAGCGTTCAAATATTTACGAATCTTGCTATCTTCCAGCAAAGAGTCGCCGTAATTCTTTCCACCATACCAATTGGAATCCCATCCTCTGATAATTCCTAAACGGTTGCTTATTGGATTAACTTTTTGTCCCATTTACCTTAATTTTGATCTTCGTTATTACTTTTAGAACCAACGAACAACGTTACG
Source organism: Bacteroides sp. AM10-21B (assembly GCF_003472565.1). Lineage (NCBI taxonomy): Bacteria > Pseudomonadati > Bacteroidota > Bacteroidia > Bacteroidales > Bacteroidaceae > Bacteroides > Bacteroides sp. AM10-21B. The sequence continues at coordinate 53,680 of NZ_QRME01000002.1, forward strand.
TGGTTTGAACGTTTGCGGATTCTGTAACCTCTACCCTGCGGAGCCGGTCTCATTCTTTTGAGCGTAGCACCACCATCAACAAAAATCTTGGTTACGAACAACTCGCCACTTTCAGCTTTACGTTCGTTTTTCTGCTCCCAGTTAGCAATTGCAGAGCGCAGCAGTTTTTCCACTCTGGCGGCAGCCTCTTTTGAAGAGAACTTCAAAACGCCGAGTGCTCTGTTCACTTCCATCCCACGAATCATGTCAGCCACGAGACGCATTTTACGGGGGGAAGTAGGAACATTTTGCAATTTCGCAAAATACATGGTCTTAAGGGCCTCTTTTCTTTTTTCAGCCGATATTTTTTTTCTTGCTCCCATTATATTATTACTTTATTATTTCAAATAAATCCTGTTTTATTTTTTCTTGTTACCAGCGTGTCCTCTGAATGTACGAGTTGGAGCGAATTCACCCAACTTGTGTCCTACCATATTTTCGGTAACATAAACAGGAATAAATTTATTTCCATTGTGAACTGCAACAGTATGGCCTACAAAATCAGGCGAAATCATTGAAGCTCTGGCCCAAGTCTTAACTACCACTTTCTTGCCTGATTCATTCATGGCAAGCACTTTTTTCTCAAGCTTAACGTTAATATACGGACCTTTTTTTAATGAACGACTCATAATTTACTCAATTAATCAGATTACTTCTTTCTTCTCTCAATAATATACTTAGACGATTGTTTCTTCGGAGCTCTTGTCTTAAGACCCTTAGCGTACAATCCCTTACGAGATCTCGGGTGTCCTCCTGAAGCACGTCCTTCACCACCACCCATTGGGTGATCAACCGGGTTCATAACAACACCACGGTTACGCGGACGACGTCCCAACCAACGAGAACGTCCAGCTTTACCTGAACTTTCCAATCCATGATCTGAGTTACCAACGCTACCAATAGTAGCCTTACATGTACTGAGAATCTGACGAACCTCACCAGAAGGCAACTTGATAACGCAGTATTTACCTTCTCTTGAAGTCAACTGAGCGAAGTTACCAGCCGAGCGAACCAAAGCAGCGCCTTGACCCGGGCGTAATTCGATATTGTGAATCACGGTACCGACCGGAATATTCTGAAGCGGAAGAGCATTTCCGATTTCCGGAGCTGCAGTTTCACCTGACATCAAAGTCGCACCAACTTGCAATCCATTGGGAGCAATAATATATCTTTTTTCACCATCTGCATAAAACAACAGAGCAATACGAGCCGAACGGTTCGGATCGTATTCAATTGTTTTAACCACTGCAGGTACACCGTCCTTATTTCTCTTGAAGTCTACGATACGGATAATCTTCTTACTACCGCCACCAATGTAGCGCATGGTCATTTTACCTGTATTGTTACGACCACCAGTAGATTTCTTACCAAATACAAGAGACTTTTCTGGTACTCGTGCAGTAATTTCTTCGAAAGTACCAATAATTTTATGTCTTTGCCCCGGTGTTGTGGGCTTAAATTTACGTACTGCCATTTCTTTTAAATATTGCTATAAAAATCAATAGTATCTCCTTCTTTCAACGTAACGATAGCTTTCTTATAAGCATTTGTACGTCCATTGATGATACCTGCACGCGTATAACGGCTCTTGTTTTTGCCGGCATAGCGAATTGTATTCACATCAACTACGGTAACGTTGTAAAGGGCTTCAACTTCGTTCTTAATTTCCAGTTTATTAGCTTCAGGACGCACGATAAAGCCGAAACGATTGTTCGCCTTATCAGTAATTGCTGTCATTTTCTCTGTCACTAACGGTTTAATAATAATTCCCATTATTTAAGCCTCCTTTTTACATTAAGATATTGTCGATAGCAGAAAGTGCACTTTCAGCAAACACAACAACGCCAGCGTCCAATACTCTGTAAGTATTTAACCCTGAGACAGTCTGCACATTGGCACCTTTCACGTTACGAGCCGACAAATATACGTTTTTATTTGCTTCCGGTAAAACTACAAGCAGCTTTTTGTCAGAAACTTTAAGATTTTTTGTCATAACAACAAAATCTTTTGTTTTAGGAGCTTCGAAATTGAAGTCTTCTACTACAACGATAGCATTATTCTGAGCTTTATATGACAAAGCTGACTTACGCGCCAGAGCCTTTACTTTCTTATTCAGTTTGAAGTAGTAATCCCTCGGTTTCGGACCGAATACACGTCCACCACCAACGAGTACCGGTGAGTTCATATCACCACGACGTGCACCACCGCCACCTTTCTGACGACCGATTTTACGAGTAGAACCGCTAATTTCGCTTCTTTCTTTTGACTTGTGTGTACCCTGACGCTGATTAGCCATAAACTGTTTAACGTCCAAGTAGATAGCGTGGTCGTTGGGCTCAATTCCGAAGATAGACTCGTTTAACGTAATCTTTCTCCCAGTGTCTTCACCTTTAATGTTATATACGTTAACTTCCATTATTTCTCAATTATTACGATTGAACCTTTGCAACCAGGAACAGAACCCTTAATCAAAAGGAGATTATGCTCCGCGATTACTTTTAATACTTGCAGATTTTGAACAGTCACTCTGTCTCCACCAAGCTGTCCACCCATACGCATTCCTTTGAATACTTTTGCAGGGTAAGAACAAGCACCGATAGAACCCGGCTTACGAGCACGGTTGTGCTGACCGTGAGTAGTCTGACCTACACCACCGAAACCATGACGTTTCACAACACCCTGGAAACCCTTACCCTTAGAAGTACCTACAACGTCAACAAAGTCAGCGCCTTCGAATAATTCTACGGTAACAGTATCACCCAGATTCAATTCTGTCTCAAATTCTTTGAACTCAGCCAAGTGTTTCTTGGGAGTTACTCCAGCTTTCTTAAAGTGACCCATAAGGGGCTTTGTAGTGTGCTTTTCCTTTTTATCTTGGAAACCCAACTGAACAGCTTTATAGCCATCCTTTTCTACAGTTTTCACTTGAGTAACAACACAAGGACCTGCTTCGATAACAGTGCATGGTACATTCTTACCCTCGGCACTGAAAACGGATGTCATTCCGATTTTTTTTCCTAATAATCCTGGCATTTCACTAATTTTTTAATACTTACACTTTGATTTCTACTTCCACACCACTCGGTAACTCCAACTTCATCAGAGCATCTACTGTCTTAGCTGTTGAGCTATAGATGTCAATCAATCTCTTGTAAGAAGAGAGTTCAAATTGTTCACGTGACTTCTTGTTAACGAAAGTCGAACGGTTTACGGTAAAGATACGCTTATGCGTAGGAAGAGGAATTGGACCGCTAACGATGGCGCCCGTTGTCTTCACCGTTCTTACAATCTTCTCAGCTGACTTGTCAACCAAGTTGTGGTCGTAAGATTTCAGTTTGATTCTAATTTTTTGACTCATTACTGTCTTAATTATTAATAGTGTTATTATATAAGATAAAGTTCCGTAGGTTAAGAGTCATTCGCTAACCTACGGACTTTAGTTATTTTTAGATTAAGTCTGTGCGACCTTTTACTTCTTCCAATACTGCCTTGGCAATAGAGTTAGAAACCTGAGCATGGTGAGAATATACCATTGAAGAAGTTGCACGACCAGAGGTAATAGTACGCAGTGCTGTTACGTAACCGAACATTTCTGCCAGGGGAACCATTGCCTTCACGATACGAGCACCGGAACGGCTTGATTCCATACCTTCCACCTGACCACGGCGCTTGTTCAAGTCACCGATAACATCACCCATATTTTCTTCCGGAGTAACAACTTCCAGTTTCATGATAGGCTCCATCAATACCGGACCTGCCTTAGCACAAGCGTTCTTATACGCCTGAATAGCACAGATCTCAAATGACAACTGGTCAGAGTCAACTGGATGGAAAGAGCCATCAAGCAGAGTTACCTTCAATGAATCCAGCGGATAGCCGGCCAACACACCATTCTTCATTGCTGTTGTGAAACCTTTCTGTACAGACGGAATGAATTCCTTAGGAATGTTACCACCCTTCACTTCATCAACAAACTGCAAACCACCTTGAGTAAAGTCCTCATCAACCGGACCAATGTTTACGATGATATCAGCAAACTTACCACGACCACCAGACTGTTTCTTGTAGACCTCACGTAAGTTAACAGTCTTCGTAATAGCCTCCTTATAGTTAACCTGAGGTTTACCTTGATTACATTCAACCTTGAACTCACGTTTCAGACGGTCGATGATGATATCCAAGTGAAGCTCACCCATACCGGAGATAACAGTTTGACCTGTTTGCTCGTCAGTCTTAACTGTAAACGTAGGATCTTCTTCGGCCAATTTAGCCAAACCATTAGAGAGCTTATCCATATCCTTCTGAGTTTTGGGCTCAACCGCGATACCAATTACCGGCTCGGGGAAATCCATAGATTCCAATACAATCGGTGCAGTCTCATCGCACAGCGTATCACCAGTATGAATATCCTTGAAACCTACACCGGCACCAATATCACCAGCTCCAATCACCTCAACAGGATTTTGCTTATTTGAGTGCATCTGAAACAAACGAGAAACACGCTCTTTCTTGCCAGAACGAGAATTATAGATATAAGAACCAGCCTCGATCTTACCGGAGTAAACGCGGAAGAAAGTCAAACGGCCTACATACGGGTCTGTTGCAATTTTGAATGCCAAAGCAGAAGTCTTTTCATCTTCACTCGGTTTACGATCTTCTTCAGCACCGGTTTCGGGGTTTGTACCAACAACATTTTCTGTATCCAGCGGAGAAGGTAAGAATGCGCAAACATAATCAAGCAGTGTCTGCACACCCTTGTTCTTGAATGAAGAGCCACACAGCATAGGAACGACAGCCATTTGCACTGTAGCGTTGCGGAGAGCTCTCAACACTTCTTCTTCCGTGATAGTAGAAGGATCATCGAAATATTTCTCCATCAAAGCATCGTCAAATTCAGCCACTTTTTCGAGCATTTTATCTCTCCATTCGTTAGCTTCGTCTACCAAGTTAGCAGGAATTTCCTCTACTGTATAGTCAGCACCCATAGTTTCATCATGCCAGTAAATAGCTTTCATTTTGATAAGGTCTACCAAGCCTTTGAAAGATTCCTCAGCACCAATAGGTACAACAATAGGACAAGGATTAGCGCCTAAAACGTCCTTCATCTGGCGAACAACCTCAAAGAAGTCCGCACCTGAACGGTCCATTTTATTAACGTAAGCGATACGTGGTACGTTATATTTGTCAGCCTGACGCCAAACGGTTTCAGATTGCGGTTCAACGCCACCTACTGCACAATAAGCAGCAACGGCACCGTCAAGAATACGCAAAGAACGTTCTACCTCAGCGGTAAAGTCAACGTGTCCCGGAGTATCAATCAAATTGATTTTATAAGTATCACCGGCATATTTCCAACGAGTAGTAGTAGCAGCAGAAGTAATAGTGATACCACGTTCTTGCTCTTGCTCCATCCAGTCCATTGTAGCGGCACCATCGTGTACCTCACCGATTTTGTGGGTCAAACCCGTATAAAACAAAATACGTTCAGAGGTTGTTGTCTTTCCGGCATCGATGTGAGCCATGATACCGATATTACGTGTCAAATGTAAATCATTCTTTGCCATTTTCTAATTCCTTTTACTTTAAGTTTTTAATCTTCGATTGGTTAGTCTCTTATAGTATTAGAATCTAAAATGGGCAAATGCACGGTTAGCTTCAGCCATTCTGTGCATATCTTCTTTACGTTTGAAAGCACCGCCTTGTTCATTAAAAGCGTCCATGATTTCAGCTGCCAGCTTGTCAGCCATAGACTTACCACCACGCTTGCGTGCAAAGATAATCAAGTTCTTCATTGAGATTGATTCCTTGCGGTCAGGGCGAATTTCAGTAGGAACTTGGAAAGTAGCTCCACCCACACGGCGAGACTTCACTTCCACTTGAGGGGTAACGTTGTCCAAAGCTTTTTTCCAGATTTCAAGAGCAGATTTCTCTTCATTCTGCATTTTATTCTTCACTGTTTCCAAAGCGGCGTAGAAGATTTCATAAGAGGTATTCTTCTTTCCGTCATACATCAAGTGGTTCACGAACTTGGAAACTTTCACATCATTAAAAACGGGATCCGGAAGGATAATACGTTTTTTAGGTTTTGCTTTTCTCATTTGTCTGAAAGAATAATGTTTTTCGTTCTTGGTTGTTTACTTCTGTCTTCTTCAACTCTCCCTCCGGAGTGTTTACTCAACCTTTAGCATTTCCAACAAACTAAAACGTAAGTTATTACTTTTAATTTTACTGTTTATAAGTTTCGGCCGCTTCAATTATTTCTTCTTAGCGGGAGCTGCCTGCCCCGGTTTCGGACGTTTAGCGCCATATTTGGAACGTCTTTGAGTACGATTGGCCACACCCGCGGTATCCAAAGTACCACGAACGATGTGATAACGCACACCCGGAAGGTCTTTCACACGACCACCGCGTACCAATACGATTGAGTGCTCTTGCAAATTATGGCCTTCTCCCGGAATATAAGAGTTCACCTCTTTACCGTTAGTCAAACGTACACGAGCTACTTTACGCATAGCTGAATTCGGTTTTTTCGGAGTGGTTGTATACACTCTCACGCAAACGCCACGTCTTTGAGGACAAGAATCCAAGGCGGGAGACTTACTTTTCTCTACCAAAACCTCGCGTCCTTTTCTTACTAATTGCTGAATTGTAGGCATTGTAATTGTTTTTAGTTATATATTATTGTTTATATTAATTCAAAACTATACACTTTTGGGCTGCAAAGATACTAATAAGTTTTGAATAATCAATGCACTACAAGTTTTTTTTTGGTTTTATGCTTCACCCTTGATGTTGGGCAACGGAGGAAAGGGTTGCTCGTCCGGCATACGGATAGGACCGAAAGCACGTTCGTATTTACCTATATTTTCTTCGAGCGCACGCAGCAGACGTTTGGCATGTTCAGGTGCCAGCACAATACGCGACTGCACTCCGGCTTTGGGCATCCCCGGCATTACCCGTACAAAATCCATAATAAACTCTGAACTAGAATGAGTGATAATGGCAAGGTTAGCATACGTGCCTTGGGCCACTTCTTCTTTCAATTCGACTTGCAATTGTCCGTTATTATTCTCTTGATTTTCCATATTGCTATACATTATTATATGATTGAGAGACAAATATACTTCTTTCATTCAGAACACGCAAGATACTCCAGCTTAAAAGCGATTAGTCTTCGTAAAGAACAAAAAAGCACGCTTCCTCAAGTATATCAACCTGAGAGAGCGAGAACTTTATACTACCACCATACTCTCCGACTACTTTTTTGTTATACTCCTCCCCTTTTCACACAGTGCCAGCTCAGGCCCTTACCAGTTCCATCTTTAACGAGAACATTTCGGTGTGCATCTCCTTGATGCGCTCACTCAGTCTAAAATAATCTTACAATACCTTTCTGTGACTCCAGATTAGTTTACAAGTCTACAAATTCCATAGCATCCTCTATACGTGTAGAAGCCGAATTCAGATGCATACTGGTAGAAAGTCTAGTGTAATTATGATGGCAAAGCACTGTGTTACGGTGAAACGCAACAGAAACATGACTTTCATCGGAGATTATACACCACCGATAAAGTATATGCTGAAACATTGCAAATAAAAGGAAGGACATAAAAAAAGAAGAGAACCAGCGAGGATTCTCTTCTTCCATTATAAAAATCAATGATTGTATTAGCGTAGTATATTACTCCTCTACCTTATCATCCACAGCATAGTCGAGCACCGTCTTCTTGTTGGCAAGCATACGATCGTACTCTTCTTTTGAACCGACAATTACCTTGTCAAACTCACGCTGACCGGTACCAGCAGGAATCAAGTGACCGCAGATAACATTCTCTTTCATGCCTTCCAAACGGTCTACCTTACCATTGATAGCGGCTTCGTTAAGTACTTTTGTCGTTTCCTGGAAGGACGCGGCAGACATGAAGCTCGAAGTCTGCAAAGCGGCACGAGTAATACCTTGAAGAATCTGTGTAGAAGTAGCGGGCACTGCATCACGCACTGAAACGGGCTTCAAGTCGCGGCGCTTCAACATGGAGTTCTCGTCACGCAACTTACGGGCAGTAACAATCTGTCCCGGTTGCAGATTCTGGGAATCTCCGGCATCGACTACCACCTTCTTGCCCCAAATGCGGTCGTTTTCTTCCATGAACTCGAGTTTGTCCACCACCTGTTGTTCCAAGAAGCGGGTATCGCCCGGCTCGTCGATTTCAACCTTACGCATCATCTGACGAACGATAATTTCAAAGTGCTTATCGTTAATCTTCACACCCTGCAGACGGTAAACGTCCTGTACTTCGTTCACGATATATTCCTGTACGGCCGTAGGACCTTTAATAGCAAGGATGTCGGCCGGCGTAGTGGCGCCGTCGGACAACGGAGTACCGGCACGCACGTAGTCGTTTTCTTGTACCAGAATCTGTTTAGACAGCGGCACAAGGTATTTCTTAACCTCTCCGGTCTTGGAGGTAACGATAATTTCACGGTTACCACGTTTCACCTTGCCCATTGTAACTTCACCGTCGATTTCGGAAACCACAGCGGGGTTGGACGGATTACGTGCCTCGAACAACTCAGTGACACGGGGAAGACCACCCGTGATATCACCCGCCTTACCAACAGCACGCGGAATCTTCACGATTACTTCACCGGCTTTCACTTTCTGTCCGTCTTCCACTACCACGTGACCACCCACAGGGAGGTTGTAAGTACGGATAAGTTCGCCGTCCTCGGTCATGATATGCGCAGTAGGAACCTTCGTCTTGTCCTTAGACTCGATAATGATGATTTCACGCAAACCGGTAGATTCATCGGACTCTACCTTATAGGTAACGTTTTCAATAACGCCTTCAAACTCAATCTTACCGGTAGCTTCGGTAATGATAACTGCATTGAACGGGTCCCAACGGGCAATCAGCTTGCCTTTCTCTACCACTTCACCGTCGGCTGCGTAGAGTGTAGAACCATAAGGTACGTTGTGTGTAGAAAGCACGATACCAGTGTTGACATCTACGAAGCGCACTTCGGCCAAACGGCCTACTACTACCTTTGCAGGTTCACCGGCCTCGTCAATAATATCTACTGTACGGAGTTCTTCGAATTCCAAACGTGAAGGATTCTTAGCAACGATACTTGCGTTGGCAGCAATATTGGCTGCCGTACCACCAGCGTGGAACGTACGCAATGTCAACTGTGTACCCGGCTCACCAATAGACTGTGCAGCAATTACACCGACAGCTTCACCCTTCTGAACCATACGACTGGTAGCAAGGTTACGTCCGTAACACTTGGCACAAACGCCTTTCTTAGATTCGCAAGTTAATACAGAACGAATTTCAACGCTCTCAATCGGAGAGTCCTCAATCTTCTGTGCAATGGTCTCGGTGATTTCTTCACCGCCGGCAACAAGCAATTCACCGGTTGTGGGATGAACGATATCATGTACGGATACACGTCCCAAAATACGTTCGTACAACGTAGCGATTGTTTCATCGTTATTCTTCAAGGCTGTACAAACCAACCCGCGAAGCGTACCGCAGTCTTCTTCATTGATAATCACATCGTGAGATACGTCAACCAGACGACGAGTCAAATATCCTGCATCGGCTGTCTTCAAAGCGGTATCGGCAAGACCCTTACGAGCACCGTGGGTAGAGATAAAGTACTCCAACACGGAAAGCCCTTCCTTAAAGTTAGAAAGAATCGGGTTCTCAATAATCTGACCGCCTTCGGCACCTGCCTTCTGAGGTTTCGCCATCAAACCACGCATACCGGAAAGCTGACGAATCTGCTCCTTAGAACCACGGGCTCCCGAATCCAACATCATATATACGGAATTGAATCCCTGGTCGTCGCTCGAAATGGTTTTCATCAGAATGTTTGACAACTCGGAGTTTACGTGTGTCCAAATGTCAATTACCTGGTTGTAACGCTCATTGTTGGTGATGAAACCCATATTATAGTTGTTGATTACCTGCTCCACTTCTTCATAGCCCTTCTGTACCAGCGCTTCCTTCTCTTCAGGGATAATAATATCACCCAAGTTGAACGAAAGACCACCCTTAAAGGCCATCTGATAACCGAGGTTCTTGATTCCGTCGAGGAAGTCGGCTGCCTCTGCCACACCACAAACCTTAATTACGTGGCTGATGATGTCACGAAGTGACTTCTTGGAGATAATCGTATTAATGTAACCCGCTTTGGCAGGTACAATTTCGTTTACAATGACACGACCTACTGAGGTATCGTGCATCATTTTGTCTACTACATTACCGTTTTCGTCAATGTCCTTAACGATAACACTGATAGGTGCGTGGATGTCACATTTACCTTCATTATAGGCAATAAGCGCTTCTTCGGGACCATAGAAAGTAAGACCTTCACCTTTAGCACCCTTGCGCAACTTGGTAATGTAGTACAAACCGAGTACCATATCCTGTGCAGGCACTGTGATAGGCGCGCCGTTAGCAGGGTTCAAGATATTATGTGACTGAAGCATCAGCATTTGCGCTTCCAAAATAGCTTCATTGCTCAAAGGCAAGTGAACGGCCATCTGGTCACCGTCGAAGTCAGCGTTGAATGCTGTACATGCCAACGGATGTAACTGGATTGCCTTACCTTCAATCATCTTAGGCTGAAAAGCCTGAATACCCAAACGGTGAAGTGTCGGAGCACGGTTCAACAATACCGGATGTCCTTTCATTACGTGTTCCAAAATATCCCAAATAACGGGCTCCTTGCGGTCTACAATCTTCTTTGCGCTCTTCACCGTCTTCACGATGCCGCGCTCAATAAGTTTGCGGATGATGAACGGCTTGTAAAGTTCAGCTGCCATGAGTTTAGGAATACCGCACTCGCCCATACGCAATTCCGGACCTACAACGATTACGGAACGTGCTGAATAGTCGACACGCTTACCCAGCAAGTTCTGACGAAAACGTCCCTGTTTACCTTTCAAACTGTCGGAAAGTGACTTCAAAGGACGGTTGGCATCAGTTTTCACCGCACTTGATTTACGGGAGTTATCGAACAATGAGTCTACAGCTTCCTGCAACATACGTTTCTCATTACGCAAAATCACTTCGGGAGCCTTGATTTCAATCAGTCTCTTCAAGCGGTTGTTACGGATGATGACACGACGGTAAAGGTCGTTCAAGTCGGAAGTGGCAAAACGTCCTCCATCCAACGGTACCAACGGACGAAGTTCCGGCGGGATAACCGGCACGATACGCACAATCATCCATTCGGGCTTGTTGCGTCCACGTGATGCACGGAAAGACTCAACTACCTGCAACCGCTTCAAGGCTTCAGTTTTGCGCTGTTGTGAAGCATCGCTGCCCGCACGGTTACGCAGTTCATAAGACAATGAGTCGAGGTCGATGCGTGACAGCAAGTCGTAAATGGCTTCCGCACCCATCTTGGCAATAAACTTATTGGGGTCTGAATCTTCGAGGTACTGGTTATCGCTTGGCAACTTGTCCAACAAATCCAGATATTCTCCTTCTTCGAGCAAATCGAACTGTGCTACCTCGCCTTCCAAAACACCCGGCTGGATAACGACATAACGCTCGTAGTAGATAATGGCATCAAGTTTCTTGGTAGGCAATCCCAGCAAGTAACCGATTTTATTAGGAAGTGAACGGAAATACCAGATATGAGCCACCGGCACAACCAACTGGATATGTCCCATACGCTCACGACGTACTTTCTTTTCTGTTACTTCCACACCGCAACGGTCGCAGACAATGCCTTTATAACGGATACGCTTGTACTTACCGCAATGGCACTCATAATCCTTGATAGGACCGAAGATGCGCTCGCAAAACAAACCGTCACGCTCTGGCTTATACGTACGATAGTTGATGGTTTCAGGCTTTAAAACTTCACCACTCGAATTCTCAAGGATTTCTTCGGGAGAAGCCAAACCGATAGAGATTTTCGAGAAATTACTCTTTATCTTGTTATCTTTTCTAAAAGCCATACTTTTATATATAATTGATAATTGAGAATTAAAAATTGAAAAATAAACGTTGATAAGTCGGGAACTGAGAATTGAGAAGTATCATCTCCCAATTCTCAATTCTCAAATTTCAATTTATTCTAAGTTGATGCTCAAGCCTAAACCTCTCAACTCATGCAGCAATACATTCAGTGATTCGGGTATACCCGGAGCAGGCATCGGCTCACCCTTAACGATTGCTTCATAAGCCTTGGAGCGTCCGACAACATCATCAGACTTGATAGTCAGAATCTCTTGCAGGATGTGTGCTGCGCCAAATGCCTCAAGCGCCCAAACTTCCATTTCTCCGAAACGCTGACCACCAAACTGTGCCTTACCGCCCAACGGCTGTTGCGTAATAAGCGAGTACGGACCGATAGAACGCGCGTGCATCTTGTCTTCAACCATATGGCCGAGTTTCAACATATATGTCACACCTACCGTAGCCTGTTGTTCGAATGCCTCACCTGTACCACCGTCAAACAAAGTAGTCTTGCCATAGCGAGGCAGACCGGCCTTATCGGTCCATTCATTCAAATCATCCAGCGTAGCACCGTCAAAGATAGGCGTAGCAAACTTAACACCCAAATTCTTTCCGGCACGTCCCAAAACTGCCTCGAATATCTGACCGATGTTCATACGTGAAGGCACACCCAACGGGTTCAATACGATATCTACCGGAGTACCGTCCGCCAAGAACGGCATATCTTCCTGACGTACCACGCGCGAAACGATACCCTTGTTACCGTGACGACCGGCCATCTTATCACCAACACCGATTTTACGTTTCTTGGCAATGTAGACCTTAGCCATCTGAATGATACCTGCAGGCAACTCATCACCGATGGTGATAGCGAATTTCTTACGTTTCAACTCAGCATCGAGCTCTTTATATTTCTTGATGAAGTTCATCACCAATGCACGAATCAATCCGTTGGTGTGTTCATCTTTCGTCCAGTTACTCAATTGAATGGCAGTGAAATCCATGTCACTGAAGTCAGAAGCGGAGAACTTAGCACCCTTGCTGATTACTTCGGCTCCCATATAGTCCTTCACACCCTCGGATGTGTAGTTTTCAGTGAGCTTCAGGAGCTTGTTCACCAATATCTTCTTCAGGTCGGCTACCTTACCGTCAAACTCATCGTCAATCTTCGGCAGCAATGCTTTGTCCGCCAATTTAGAACTACGAGTCTTGATGACACGAGAGAACAGACGCTTGCCGATAATAACACCCTTCAAAGAGGGAGATGCCTTCAAAGAAGCGTCTTTCACATCACCGGCCTTATCACCGAAGATGGCACGAAGCAACTTTTCTTCCGGAGAAGGATCGGATTCTCCCTTCGGAGTAATCTTACCAATCAAAATGTCACCCGGCTCGATGCGGGCCCCCACACGAACGATACCATTCTCGTCGAGGTCTTTTGTGGCTTCTTCACTTACGTTAGGAATATCGGAAGTCAGCTCTTCCATACCGCGCTTCGTTTCACGAACTTCCAAAGAGTACTCTTCTACGTGTACGGAAGTCAAAAGGTCTTCGCGAACCACGCGTTCGTTCAATACGATAGCATCCTCATAGTTGTATCCCTTCCAAGGCATATAGGCAACCAACAGGTTCTTACCCAAAGCAAGCTCACCCTGTTCGGTAGAGTAACCTTCGGTAAGGATTTGTCCCTTCGTTACGCGCTGACCCTTCTCGCAAATAGGACGAAGGTCAATCGTCATATTCTGGTTGGTACGACGCCATTTAGGAATAGTATATTCTTTCAGTGCAGATTCGAAGCTTACGAACTCTTCGTCTTCCGTACGGTCGTACAGAATACGGATAGTCGTAGCATCTACGAAATCAACCACACCTTCTCCCTCGGCAGTAATCTGCGTACGAGAGTCACGTGCAAGCTGGCGTTCGATACCTGTACCTACAATCGGAGCTTCACTTTTCAACAAAGGAACTGCCTGACGCATCATGTTTGATCCCATCAACGCACGGTTAGCATCGTCATGTTCCAAGAACGGAATTAAAGATGCTGCAATAGAAGCAATCTGCTGGGGAGATACGTCCATCAATTCCACTTCATCAGGAGCTACAACCGGATAGTCGGCATCCTGACGTGATTTTACTCTGTCGCGAACAAAAGTTCCGTCATCATTCAAAGGTGCATTACCCTGAGCAATAATCTTTTCTTCTTCTTCTTCTGCTGTGAGGTAAACCAAACCTTCATCTGAAAGGTCCACTTTTCCGTTAGCCACCTTACGGTACGGAGTCTCAATGAAACCAAGTTCATTAATTTTAGCGAACACACAGAGTGAAGAAATCAAACCGATGTTCGGACCTTCAGGCGTTTCAATCGGGCAAAGACGGCCGTAATGAGTATAGTGTACGTCACGTACCTCGAAACCGGCACGCTCACGTGACAAACCACCAGGACCCAGGGCAGACATACGACGTTTGTAAGTGATTTCGGCAAGCGGGTTGGTCTGGTCCGTGAACTGTGACAGGGCATTCGTTCCGAAGAATGAGTTGATAACGGAAGAAATAGTCTTGGCGTTAATCAAGTCAATTGGAGTGAAGACTTCATTGTCACGAACGTTCATACGCTCACGGATAGTACGTGACATACGTGCCAAACCGATAGCAAACTGGTTTGACAACTGTTCGCCTACTGTACGTACACGACGGTTGCTCAAGTGGTCAATATCATCGACATCCGCTTTTGAGTTAATCAACTCAATCAGATATTTGATAATCTCAATAATATCTTCCTTGGTGAGGACACGAACGTCCATGTCAGTCGTCAAGTTCAACTTCTTGTTGATACGATAACGACCTACATCTCCCAAGTCATATCTCTTTTCTGAGAAGAACAGGTTATTGATAACCTCGCGCGCACTGGCATCATCAGCAGGATCTGCATTACGCAACTGGCGGTAGATGTAAAGCACAGCTTCTTTTTCCGAGTTACTGGGGTCCTTCTGCAGAGTATTGTATATAATGGAATAGTCAGACTGGTTCGGTTCCTCCTTATGTACAAGGATATTCTGAACACCTGACTCTAATATAATGTCAACATGTTCCGGCTCGATTACGGTTTCGCGGTCGATAACGACTTCGTTACGCTCGATAGAAACAACTTCACCGGTATCTTCGTCTACAAAATCCTCAATCCATGTTTTCAATACACGTGCCGCCAACTTACGACCTACAATCTTCTTGAGATTCGTCTTGTTCACCTTCACATCTTCTGCCAAGTTGAAGATTTCAAGAATGTCCTTATCATTCTCAAAACCGATAGCTCTCAGCAATGTGGTTACCGGCAACTTCTTCTTACGGTCGATATAGGCATACATGACATTGTTGATGTCGGTAGCAAACTCAATCCAAGAACCCTTGAACGGGATAATACGGGCTGAGTATAACTTAGTACCGTTGGCATGTACGCTCTGACCGAAGAATACACCCGGCGAACGATGAAGCTGTGATACAACAACGCGTTCCGCACCGTTGATGACGAACGTAGCCTTATCCGTCATATAAGGAATCGGACCCAGGAATACATCCTGAATAACCGTATCAAAATCTTCATGGTCGGGGTCGGTACAATATAATTTTAATTTTGCCTTTAAGGGTACACTATAAGTAAGCCCTCGCTCTATACATTCATCTATAGTATAACGCGGCGGATCAATATAGTAGTCCAAAAACTCAAGAACAAAATTATTTCTTGTATCGGCAATGGGGAAGTTTTCAGCAAATACTTTATACAGTCCCTCGTTCTTACGTTTCTCGGGTGGGGTATCCAGTTGTAAAAAGTCTTTGAATGACTTCAATTGTACTTCCAGGAAATCCGGATATTCCAGCGGATTCTTAGTCGAAGCAAAATTAACTCTTTGATTTACAGTATTTGAAGACATCTGTTAATGGATTTGTAGAACTTAATTTTAAATATATACACAAAAAGGTAAAGAACCCTTTTCACGAAGGGTTCCTTACCGAATTACCTGATTTACAGGTTAATGTTATTTAAGTTCAACTTCAGCTCCAGCTTCTTCCAATGTTTTCTTCAATGATTCTGCTTCGTCTTTAGCCAAACCTTCTTTTACTACGCTAGGAGCACCGTCTACCATGTCTTTAGCTTCCTTCAAACCAAGACCGCAAGCTTCCTTAACGGCTTTAACTACTTGAAGTTTAGCTGAGCCAGCGCTCTTCAATACTACATCGAAAGAAGATTTTTCTTCAGCGGCAGCAGCACCACCAGCTGCAGGACCAGCAGCAACAGCAACAGCTGCAGCAGCAGGTTCAATACCGTATTCTTCTTTCAGGATAGTTGCAAGTTCATTAACTTCTTTTACTGTCAAGTTAACTAATTGTTCTGCAAAAGCTTTCAAATCTGCCATTTTTGTATGATTTTAATTGTTTAATTACTAAAATAAATTGATGTTTTTTTGTTTCCGAAGTTACGCTTCGGGACGTTCACCGAGAGTCTTGAGAACTCCGTGAATGGTGTTACCACCTGATTGCAGAGCAGAAATAACGTTCTTGGCCGGTGATTGCAGCAAGGCAACGATTTCAGCAATAACTTCATTTTTACTCTTGATACTTACGAGAGCATCCAACTGGTCAGCACCAACATAGAAGCTTTCTTCTGCATATGCAGCTTTCAATCCGGGAATACCGTTCTTAGCTTTATCTTTCAGCAATTTAGCAGGTGCATTCGCTGTGTTGCAAAACATTACAGCTGTTGTACCCTTCATGCAGTCGTAAAGCGGAGAATAATCTTCTTCCAGGCTCTCCAATGCTTTGTGAAGCAATGTGTTCTTAACTACCATCAATTTGATGTCAGCCTTGAAACATAAAGCTCTCAACGCGCTTGTATCAGCTGCGTTCATAGCAGTAGTGTCTACCAAGTAGAAGTGACCGTATTCCTTAACTGTAGCAGCAATCTGCTCAATAATCGTACTTTTATCTTCCTTTCTCATTATTACTCCGTTTTATTAGATTTCTTCTACAGATTTCGGGTCAATCTTGATACCCGCACTCATCGTGCTAGAAAGATAAATACTCTTGATATATGTACCCTTGGCTGCGGTCGGTTTCAATTTATTCAAAGTAGAGATGAATTCTTTCGCATTGTCGCGAATTTGATCAGCACTAAATGAAACTTTACCGATAGAAGTGTGAACAATACCGCTCTTATCAACCTTGAAGTCGATCTTACCTTGTTTCACTTCTTTTACAGCTTTAGCAACATCCATAGTTACAGTGCCACTCTTCGGGTTCGGCATCAGTCCACGAGGACCGAGCACACGACCGAGTGCACCAATCTTACCCATGATAGACGGCATAGTGATGATTACATCAATATCAGTCCATCCACCTTTGATCTTTTCAATATATTCGTCAAGACCAACATAGTCAGCTCCGGCTTCTTTTGCAGCAGCTTCAGCATCCGGTGTACAAAGCACCAAAACGCGTGTAACTTTACCAGTACCGTGAGGAAGTGATACAACACCTCTCACCATCTGGTTAGCCTTACGCGGGTCAACGCCCAAACGTACGTCGATATCCAGAGAAGCGTCAAATTTAGTAAAAGTAATTTCCTTTACCAACTGAGCAGCTTCTTTGAGAGAGTATGCTTTCCCTGCTTCAATTTTTTCTGCAGCCAACTTTTGATTTTTTGTCAGTTTACTCATTCTAATTGAAGTTTATTAGTTATTAACCGGGAACTCCCCTTTTACAGCGATACCCATACTACGAGCTGTACCGGCAACCATCTTCATGGCAGCTTCTACAGTGAAACAGTTTAAGTCAACCATCTTGTCCTGAGCAATCGTACGAACCTGTTCCCAAGTAATCTCGGCAACTTTCTTACGGTTAGGCTCAGCAGAACCACTCTTTACCTTAGCTACTTCAAGTAATTGAATAGCAACGGGAGGAGTCTTGATTACAAAATCGAAAGACTTATCTGCGTAGTAAGTGATAATCACAGGAAGAATCTTTCCTGCTTTGTCTTGGGTTCTGGCGTTGAATTGCTTGCAAAACTCCATGATGTTGATTCCCTTAGAACCCAGAGCAGGTCCAACGGGAGGTGATGGATTTGCCGCGCCTCCTTTAATCTGTAATTTGATTAGTCCAGCAACTTCTTTAGCCATTTTTTAATTGATTTATATATAAACATTAATGAAGAATATTACAGCGTAACACCTGTACTATTCTTTTTCTACTTGCATAAAGCCCAATTCGAGCGGAGTTTTCCGTCCGAATATCTTTACCATGACCTTCAGTTTCTTCTTCTCGGTGTTCACTTCTTCAATGATTCCACTGAATCCACTGAACGGACCGTAATTCACCTTTACAGTCTCGCCGACTACATACGGGATATTCAGTTCTTCACCGGCATCCTGTAATTCATCAACTGTACCAAGTATACGATTCACTTCTGACTGTCTCAGAGGAACGGGTTTTTCCGAACCACCCAAGAACCCTATCACATTAGGAGTATTTCTCAGATGATGAGCTACCTCACCCACCAGAGCAGCCTCCACCAAAACGTAACCAGGGAGATAACTTCTCTCTTTCACAATTTTCTTACCATTGCGAACCTGATATACCTTTTCGGTAGGAATCAATACCTGAGATACATAATCACCAAGGTCGCTGTTTTTAATGTCAGCTTCAAGGTATTCCTTTACCTTAGCTTCTTTTCCGCTAATAGCACGCAGAACGTACCATTTCTTTTCAATCTCAGACATTTCTCCTTCTTTTTAATGTGGATAAACAAATTCCATTAAATGTTGGAAACAGAAGTCCATCGCAAACACTACCAATGCAATAAGCAGGGAAGCATATAAAACAACTACTGCACTGTTAGCAAGTTCAGAATACGTAGGCCACGACACTTTATGAACAAGTTCGTCGTAAGTTTCTTTAAAATAAGCTACTATCTTCTTCATTTCAAAAATATTAGCACGGGAGGAGAGGCTCGAACTCCCGACACCCGGTTTTGGAGACCGGTGCTCTACCAACTGAGCTACTCCCGTGTGAACATAATCAGTTCCCAGCAATACCGGGAACTGATTAAGATATTTGGTTATTAGTCGAGAATTTCAGTAATCTGACCAGAACCTACTGTACGACCACCTTCACGGATAGCGAAACGCAAACCTACGTTCAATGCTACCGGGTAGATCAATTCTACAGTGATTTCTACGTTATCACCAGGCATTACCATTTCAGTTCCTTCCGGAAGAGTGATTTCACCTGTACAGTCCATAGTACGCAAATAGAACTGAGGACGGTATTTGTTGTGGAACGGAGTGTGACGACCACCTTCTTCTTTCTTCAAAACGTAGATAGAAGCTTTGAATTTAGAGTGAGGCTTAATCTGACCCGGTTTACAAAGAACCATACCACGTTTGATTTCGTTCTTGTCGATACCACGGAGCAACAAACCTACGTTGTCACCAGCTTCACCTTGATCCAACAGTTTGCGGAACATTTCAACACCAGTTACAACTGATTTCTTATCTTCACCCAAACCAAGGATTTCAACTTCGTCACCTACATGGATAATACCAGCTTCGATACGACCAGTAGCAACAGTACCACGACCAGTGATTGAGAATACGTCTTCAACCGGCATCAAGAACGGTTTATCAACGTCACGCGGAGGCAATGGAATCCAAGTGTCGCAAGCGTCCATCAATTCCATAACTTTTTCTTCCCACTTTTCAACACCGTTCAATGCGCCAAGAGCAGAACCTTGAATGAAAGGAGTGTTGTCGCCATCGAATTCGTAAGCTGAAAGCAGTTCACGCATTTCCATTTCAACGAGTTCCAACATTTCAGGGTCATCTACCATATCGCACTTGTTCATGAATACAACCAGTCTGGGAACGTTTACCTGACGAGCCAACAGGATGTGTTCGCGAGTCTGAGGCATCGGACCATCAGTTGCAGCAACTACGATGATAGCACCGTCCATCTGAGCAGCACCAGTTACCATGTTCTTAACGTAGTCGGCGTGACCCGGACAGTCTACGTGAGCGTAGTGGCGGTTAGCAGTTTCATACTCAACGTGTGAAGTATTGATAGTAATACCTCTTTCCTTTTCTTCAGGAGCGTTGTCAATCTGATCGAATGATTTTACTTCAGAAAAACCTTTTTTGCCCAACACTGTAGTGATAGCAGCAGTCAACGTGGTTTTACCGTGGTCTACGTGACCAATTGTACCAATGTTTACGTGCGGTTTGGTACGTTCGAATTTCTCTTTAGCCATAGCTTTACTTGTTATTTATTTGATTAATAATCAGCTTTTACATCTTTATGAGCTGTTACCGGGACTTGAACCCGGGACCTCTTCCTTACCAAGGAAGTGCTCTACCGCTGAGCTATAACAGCAGGGAAACCGGAGTTGTGGGCAAAGATGGATTCGAACCACCGAAGGCGTAAGCCAGCAGATTTACAGTCTGCCCCATTTGGCCACTCTGGTATTTGCCCAATATATAGAACTCTTTTTCCCTCTACCGGAATCCTCGTAAGACATCTTTTAAAGTCTTTCGACGATAATTCACTTTCTTTTGAGCCTCTTGTCGGATTCGAACCAACGACCCCGAGATTACAAATCACGTGCTCTGGCCAACTGAGCTAAAGAGGCAGGCTTAAAAAATGCAACCGTAACGTTCTAGTGCGAGCGAAACGGCTGCAAATTTAGGCATTTATTTTTTACCCGCAAAATTTTAGCGGAATTTTATTTGCTCCGTTGTTTTTCCTTGTACTTAACCAGTTGTTTTTCCAAAGCTTCCAGACAAAGATCCACAGCTTCTTCAAACGTATCACAAACCTTATTGGCATAAAGTTCACCGTTGGGAACCAATACTTTCACTCCGGCTTCTTTATTTTCGGCTGTTTCCGGTTTAACTACCTTTAATGACACCTCTACTTTCTCTATATCGTCGTAAAATTTCTCCAACTTGGCAGCCTTCTTCTGAATAAAAGCCTGCAATTGCTCTGACGCATCAAAGTGAATCGATTGAATTCTAACTATCATACTTACCTCCTTTTCTTTAGGCCCGAGGATGAGCCTGATTATACACTTTTTTAAGCTCTTCAAAAGTAGTATGCGTATAAACTTCCGTAGTCGCCAGGCTTTCGTGTCCGAGCAGCTCTTTTATCGAGCCTAAATCAGCACCGTTATTCAGCATAGCCGTTGCAAAGGTATGCCTCAACACATGGGGGCTTCTTTTCTTTACAGTTACTACTTTTGACAGGTTCCGTTTCACAATATATGCTACGATACTACGAGTAAGCCGTTCACCGTTCTTTCGAAGAAAAAAAGCATCCGAACGAACCGGAAACGTTTCATTCCGTACATTGACATATTCCCGTATAGAGCACTCCAACTCCTTATCAAAAGGTATCAGACGTTGTTTATTTCGTTTTCCCGTCACTTTAATAAGGGAAGCTGAAAAATCAATATCTTTATCATCCAACCCGATTAATTCCGAAAGCCGTATGCCGGTTGCATAAAACATTTCGATAATCATACGGTCGCGACACCCCTCAAATCCTTCCCCAAAGTCCATATCATCCAATAACCTATCCAATTCACCCTCCCTCAAAAAAGTCGGAAGCGGCTTCTTTTTCTTCGGCCCCGTTATTTTCCGTAACGGATCCAGCTCCACCTCCCCCTTTCGCAAAAGGTATTTATAATAAGTACGGATAGAACTCAACTTTCGGTTTATCGTATTAGAAGCACAGCCTTTATCCATCAAGGAAGTAATCCATTCACGAACAAGCCCCGCATCCACATCCGACGGAGTTAAATCTCCCAACAATTCTTCACCAAACTTCTGCAGTTCAAGAATATCTGCCTGATAGTACCTTACGGTACCTTTGGAATAGTTCCGTTCATACAGAAGATAATCAAGAAAAGAATCTGTCAACAACATATCGTTACATCTAAATCATGCAACGAATGTATGAAAAAGAATCCAATAATTCAAAGGAAATTACGAATTATTAATCTTCTACTTGTTGAAGTTGCTGAACGTAAACTGCACGTTCTTTCTTAAGTCTTTTAGTTACAGACGGTTTATCAAACTGTTGTCTGCTTCTCAACTCTTTAACGATACCAGTTTTTTCAAATTTTCTTTTAAATTTCTTCAGCGCTTTTTCAATGTTTTCGCCTTCTTTTACAGGTACTACAATCATTTTTTTGTTTTTAAAATTTAATGGTTTATAAAATCTCACGATCAAATTGAGCGGCAAAATTACACATACTTTCTTTATTCACAAAACTTTCGGCGAAAAAAACGATAATCCCAATACAAAATATCCGCCTTTCTTTCTGAATCTACTCCATAATTAAAGTAAAGTGAGTATCTTTGAAAGCACTTACCAACACCTTATATAATATGAACTCAACAATAAACGAACGTATTTCCGCCCTACGGGCGCACATCGCCAAAGAAGATATACAGGCGTTCATTATTCCAAGTACAGACCCTCACCTTAGTGAATACGTAGCGCCACACTGGCAGTCGAGAGAGTGGATTTCAGGTTTTACAGGTTCTGCGGGCACGGTAGTTGTCACGGCGCAAGAGGCCGGTTTGTGGACAGATTCCCGCTATTTCCTCCAAGCTGCCCGGCAAATAGAGGGAACCGGCATCACATTATTTAAAGAGATGCTGCCCGAGACACCGAGTATTCCCACATTCCTGAGTTCACAGCTGAAGGAAGGCGATACTGTGGGCATAGACGGGAAAATGTTCTCTGCCAGTGAAGTGCAACACCTGCAACGGGAACTGGAGAAAAGCGGTATCCGTGTAAAAAGCATTGCCGACCCCATGCAACTGTTATGGAGCGACCGGCCGGCAATGCCGTTGGCTCCGGCATTTGTTTACGACACGAGGTATGCGGGCAGGAGTTTTACGGAAAAGCTGTCGACTATCCGGAAAGAGATGGGAAAAGCGGGTGCAGAGGCCTTGCTGCTGTCGGCACTGGACGAGATAGCCTGGCTACTCAACATCCGGGGAAATGACGTACATTGCAACCCGGTTGTCGTGAGTTATCTGCTGATTGGGGAATACGAAGTACATTACTTCATCCAACCGCAAAAGGTCACATCCGAACTGGCTTCATATTTTAACGCAAACGGCATTTCCGTACATGTATACGAAGAAATTGAAGATTACCTCAACAACTTTAATGCGAAAAGCATACTGGTAAATCCCGCAAAAACAAATTATGCTATCCATTCGGCCATCCACCCCGGATGCCGGATAATTAGCGGGGCATCGCCTGTCACTCTGCTGAAAGCCATTCGCAACGAACAGGAGATAACGGGGATTCACGCAGCGATGCAAAGAGACGGTGTAGCATTGGTAAAGTTTCTGAAATGGCTGGAAGAAGCCGTTCCTACGGGTCGGGAGACAGAAATCAGTGTAGACAGAAAGCTGCACGCCTTCCGGGCTGCACAACCGCTCTACATGGGAGAGAGTTTCGATACGATTGCCGGCTACAAAGAACACGGAGCCATCGTCCACTATGAAGCCACGCCCGAAACGGATGTGACGCTAAAGCCGGAAGGTTTCCTGCTGCTGGACTCCGGAGCGCAATATCTGGACGGGACAACGGACATTACCCGCACTATCGCTCTCGGCAATCTGACGGAGGAAGAAAAGACCGATTACACCTTAATATTAAAAGGACATATCGCACTGGCAATGGCTGTATTCCCCGAAGGCACTCGCGGAGCGCAACTGGATGCACTGGCACGTATGCCGATATGGAAGCAACACATGAACTATCTGCATGGAACCGGCCACGGAGTGGGACATTTCCTCAACGTGCACGAAGGTCCGCAAAGCATCCGGATGAACGAGAACCCCGTTGCCTTGCAACCGGGTATGGTTACTTCCAACGAACCCGGTGTGTACAAAGCCGGAAGTCACGGCATCCGCACCGAAAACCTGTTGCTGACCGTTCCTGCCGGCGAAGGTATGTTCGGCAACTATCTGAAGTTTGAAACCATCACCCTATGCCCCATCTGCCAGAAAGGCATCATCAAAGAACTGCTGACAACAGAAGAAATCGAATGGCTAAATGAGTATCACCGGACTGTATACGAGAAACTGGCACCGGACTTGAACAATGAGGAAAGAGAATGGTTGAAAGAAGCGTGCAAACCATTAATCACTAACCGCTAATCACTTAATAAAATGGCTTTAATAAAATCAGTAAGAGGATTCACTCCGGAAATCGGAGAAAACTGTTTTTTAGCTGACAACGCCGTTGTCATCGGAGATGTAAAAATGGGACGGGATTGCAGCATTTGGTTCAGTACCGTATTGCGGGGAGACGTTAACTCCATCCGTATCGGAAACGGCGTAAACATTCAAGACGGAAGCGTGCTGCACACCTTATACGAGAAATCTACAATCGAGATAGGAGACCATGTTTCCGTGGGACACAATGTAACCATCCACGGAGCCACCATCAAAGACTATGCACTCGTAGGCATGGGCTCCACCATTCTGGACCATGCCGTAGTAGGCGAAGGCGCTATTGTAGCCGCCGGTTCATTGGTACTCAGCAATACCGTAATAGAGCCGGGAAGCATTTGGGGCGGCGTACCTGCCAAGTTCATCAAGAAGGTAGACCCTGAACAGGCTAAAGAATTGAATCAGAAAATTGCGCACAACTATCTGATGTACTCAAATTGGTACAAGGAATAAGACGCTCCGGCCGTTTACTAAAACTCCGCCGACGATTTAGTAAATCGTCGGCGGAGTTTTAGTAAATCGTCGGTAAAGTTTTAGTAAATCGTCGGTAAAGTTTTAGTAAATCTTTGAGGAGGGTTTACCTGCCCGTTTCAAAACATAAAAAGAGAAGTAAGAACGGACTTAAAAATTTATCATGCTCAGCACCTTATCCGTTGCTCCGGCATTATCGGTGACGTAAGCTCCGGCATTCATTCCGGCTTCACGAAGAAAGACTTCATCTTCCAGCATACGGTCGAGCAATGTTTTCAACTCCTCATAGTTCTTGATAGAGAACCCGCCCTTCGCTTCCAAAAGATGGACAGCTTCCTGAAACTTCTGATATTTCGGGCCGAAGATTACCGGAATACCATACACCGCAGCTTCCAGCGTATTATGAATGCCTACTCCGAAACCACCGCCGATATAAGCAATCTCCCCATAGCGGTAGATAGAAGAAAGCAGCCCGAAACAGTCTATAATCAAACAATCCGCCTTACGGACATTCTTCTCATCTGCACGAGTGTATCGCACATACGGACGTTTCAGTTTACGGATAATCTCCACCAAATGATTTTCATCGATTACGTGCGGAGCAATAATCAGCTTTACTTCCGGATGCCGGTTAAAGTATTCGATAAACAAATCCTCGTCGGGTTGCCAGGAACTTCCGGCAACAAAAGTCATTGTATTATTCTTGAACAGCTCAACCAGCGGCAGGTCCTTAGCCTCTTCCCGAATTTGAAGTACACGGTCGAAGCGGGTATCGCCCACCACAGTCACCCGATTGATGCCGATTTTAGACAGATAGCGTTTGGAACGTTCATTCTGCACAAATATATGGTCGAAATTACGCAGCACGTTTCTATACGTTCCGCCATACCATTTAAAGAAAACCTGCCCGCGGCGGAAGATGGAAGACACGCTATAAACAGGGATACGACGCTTGTGCAACTCATCCAGATAGTTTTTCCAAAACTCATACTTGATGAAGAATGCCATGCAGGGATTCACCAAGTCGAGGAACTTCTTCACATTGCGCGGCTTGTCGAAAGGCAGGTAGCAAACAATATCCGCCCCCCGGTAATTCTTACGCACTTCGTAGCCCGACGGCGAAAAGAATGTCAGCAAAATACGATAATCGGGATATTTGGCACGTATCTTCTCCATCAACGGACGTCCCTGTTCAAACTCGCCCAGAGAGGCTGCGTGGAACCAGATGTAGCGCGCATCCTTCTCCAACTGCTGTCGGAGAAGTTCGTACACCACCCAGTGCCCCTTCATCATCTTCCGCGGCTTGCGGCTGAAAGGGGCAGCCAGATGCACTACAATATCGTAGATTATTATTGCTAAATTATAAAGCATACTACCTCAATTAAGAATGAAGAATGAAGGATTAAGAATGAAAACCGTATGACAAGAAATCCTTCATTCTTGATTATTTATTTCAATGTTTCGATAGCACGCTGAATGCGGGAAAGCGTTTCTTCCTTGCCCAGCAACGCAGTAATATCAAACATATGCGGTCCCTTGCACTCTCCCACCACTGCCAGACGGAAGGCATTCATCACATTACCCATGTGATATTCCTTTTCCGTAATCCAGCCGATTACAATATCTTCCGACGGTTTTGACGAGAAATCCTCAATGCCGCGAAGCACTTCCATCAACTCTGTCATGATGCGCGGAGTATCTTCCGACCAACGCTTCTTCACATCTTTCTCGGCATATTGACGGGGAGCGACAAAGAAGAAACGGGTTTGCTCCCACAACTCTTTTACAAAGTTGACGCGTCCCTTTACCAAAGAGACTACCGTAGTAAGGAATGTATCGCTGTATGCTTCTGGGTCTACGCCATTATCTTTCAGCACCGGTTTGAAAAGTTCAGCAAGTTCTTCATCCGATTTTTGAAGAATATATTCATGATTGAACCAGATACCTTTCTTATAGTCGAACTTAGCGCCCGACTTGCTGCAATGGCTCAGATTGAACAGTTTCACAAGCTCGTCCATCGACATCAGTTCCTGGTCGTTGCCCGGATTCCAGCCCAGCAAGGCAAGGAAGTTGATAACAGCCTCGGGCAGATAACCCGATTCGCGATAGCCCGAAGACACCTCACCCGACTTGGGGTCGTGCCATTCCAACGGGAATACCGGGAAACCGAGACGGTCACCGTCGCGCTTGCTGAGTTTGCCATTGCCTTCGGGCTTCAGCAACAACGGCAGATGCGCGAAAGCCGGCATCGTATCTTCCCAGCCGAAAGCACGATACAACAGCACGTGCAACGGAGCGGAAGGCAGCCATTCCTCACCGCGGATAACGTGAGAGACTTCCATCAAATGGTCGTCCACTATATTTGCCAAATGGTAGGTGGGCAGTTCGTCTGCCGATTTATAAAGAACTTTATCGTCAAGGATAGACGAGTTTATCACTACTTCACCGCGAATCAAGTCGTTCACATGCACATCTTCATTCGGCTCTATCTTGAAGCGGACTACATATTGTTTGCCCTCTGCAATCAGCGCATCCACTTCCTCTTTGGAGAGCGTCAACGAATTGCGCATCTGCATACGCGTAGAGGCATCATACTGGAAATTGGCTATCTCCGCACGCTTGGCATCCAGCTCTTCCGGAGTATCAAAAGCGATGTAAGCCTTGCCGGCATCCAACAGCACCTGCACGTACTTCTTGTATATTTCACGACGTTCGGACTGACGGTACGGACCATGCTCACCGCCAAAGCTGACTCCTTCATCAAAAGGAATGCCCAGCCACTTGAAAGACTCCAATATGTATTCTTCCGCTCCCGGCACAAACCGGTTAGAATCAGTATCTTCAATACGGAAAATTAAATCTCCTCCATGCTGACGCGCAAAGAGATAATTATATAACGCAGTACGCACACCGCCGATGTGCAACGCCCCCGTAGGACTTGGGGCAAAACGGACTCTGACTTTTCTTTCTGTCATAATCTATCTTACTTATAAATAAATTAGACGGCAAAATTAAACCTTTTTTTCCATACTATTGTTTTTTTTTGTACTTTTCGCAAAAATTTCAACCGATATGAGTTATTTCAAAGGTAAAAACAAAGAGTTCTCATTCAGAGATTTGATATATAAGGCGCTTATTTTTATAGGTACCGTCGGAGTTATTGTGTACTTCCTGCCGAGGGACGGCAAGTTCAATTATCAGTTCGATATTGACAAACCCTGGAAGTACGGACAACTGATGGCTACCTTCGACTTCCCTATCTACAAAGACGACCAAGTAGTGAAAAAGGAGCAAGACAGCATTCTGGCTTCTTTCCAACCTTATTTCCAGCTGGACAAAAGCACGGAGAAACTGGCACTCAAAAAGCTGAAAAACGACTATCAGACGCATCTGCGCGGTGTCCTGCCTTCTACCGACTACATCCGCCATATAGAAAAGATACTCTCCGAAGTATATCAGGCGGGAATACTTTCCACCGAAGAACTTGCGCAACTGCACAAAGACAGCACGTCCGCCATCATGGTGATAGACGACAAGCTTGCCAACCAACGGAATATCGACAGACTCTATTCCGTAAAACAGGCATACGCCTATCTCCTTACCGCCGATACCACGCACTATCATCCGAACATCCTCCGGCAGTGCTCTCTCAACGAGTATCTGTCCCCCAACCTCACCTACGATGCCCCGCGGACAGAAACCGCCAAGAAAGAGGTCCTCGACAACTATTCATGGGCAAACGGCATCGTACTGAGCGGACAGAAAATCATCGACCGCGGCGAGATAGTGAACCAAGAAACCTACAACATCCTCGAAAGCCTGCGCAAGGAGTCCATCCAACGCAGCGAATCCGTCGGACAGAAACGATTGATGCTGGCAGGGCAAGTGTTATACGTCAGCATCTTCATGCTGTGCTTTATGCTCTATCTCGACCTTTTCCGCAAGGACTATTATAACCGTAAGGGCAGCCTCTCGTTGCTCTTCGCCCTTATCATGTTTTACTGTGTGGTAACGGCCGTTATGGTGACAAACAACATATTCAATGTGTACATCATCCCTTATGCCATGCTGCCTATCATCATCCGCGTGTTCCTCGACTCACGGACAGCCTTCCTCACACAGGTCGTCACGATACTGATTTGTTCCATCTGCCTACGCTATCCGCATGAGTTTATCTTATTGCAGCTTACGGCAGGACTGGTCGCCATTTTCAGTTTGAGAGAGTTGTCGCAACGCTCGCAGCTATTCCGTACCGCTATTCTGGTGATTCTGACCTATGTAGCCGTTTACTTTGCCTTTGAACTGATAACGGAAAACGACTTGTCGAAGCTGAACGGCAGTATGTACACTTATTTCGTTGTAAACGGAGTATTGTTGCTCTTTACATATCCGCTGCTTTTCTTGGTAGAAAAAACTTTCGGCTTCACATCGAACGTTACTTTGGTGGAACTTTCCAACATCAACAACAGCTTGCTGCGACGAATGTCTGAAACCGTACCGGGTACATTCCAACACTCCATGCAAGTGGCCAACCTTGCCGCCGAAGCTGCCAACCGCATCGGCGCAAAGAGCCAGTTGGTGCGTACAGGCGCTCTATACCACGACATCGGCAAGATGGAAAATCCGGTATTCTTCACCGAAAACCAGTCGGGCGGTGTCAACCCGCACAAGAACCTCAGCTACGAGCAAAGTTCGCAAGTCGTTATCAGCCACGTGACGGACGGGCTGAAACTGGCAGAAAAAAACAATCTGCCTAAAGTCATCAAAGACTTCATCACCACTCACCACGGTCGCGGAAAGACAAAATATTTCTATATATCTTGGAAGAACGAACATCCCGGCGAGGAACCCAATGACGAGTTATTCACGTATCCCGGCCCCAACCCGTTCACCAAAGAGCAAGCTATCCTGATGATGGCCGACTCCGTAGAAGCAGCATCGCGCAGCCTGCCCGAATATACGGAAGAGAGCATCAGCAATCTGGTAGATAAGATTATCGATTCGCAAGTGGAGGAAGGTTATTTCAAAGAATGTCCCATCACCTTCAAGGACATAGCAACAGTGAAAGCCGTTTTCAAAGAGAAGTTGAAAATAATCTACCACACCCGCATCAGTTACCCGGAACTTAAAAAATAAAACCTATGGAAGTAAGCGCCAAAGAACGACAAAGAGCGGAACATCTGTTGCAAAGCCAACGGATTCAGCTGCACCGGATTGAAAGTTTCAGTTTCATGGAACGGTATCATCAGGCATCACACAAGGATGTCCCGACAGGCAAAGACAAATATGGTCCGGGGATATTCGTTTTTCATCTGAAGGAAAAACAGGATAAAGTATTGTATCTGCCGCCTTTCAAACATCCTTCATCCCTCGTCCGCTTTTTGGTATCTCAAGGCATACCTTTTACCAACTATACCCCGCGTGAACGGAGTGCGGACATTCTTCCGGCAGAAACTTACCAGCGTCCCTCACTGTATATGTTCTGGTTCTTCATATTGTTCCTTATGTTTCTGATATTGGGGTACTACTTCATCAGCGGCGACGCATGGTGGGGATTCATTCCGGCCATACTGTCTTTCGGACTGAGCCTTTTCTTCATCTGTATGCTGATGACCCGGTTTTGCTATTTGGCATTGGACAACGAAGCCCTTACCATACACAGCGCAGGCAGGACAATCCGTTATCCCTATGCCGACCTGCGGAAGGTAAACTTTGACTTTGCCCGGGAACAGACATTTACCCACATCATGGAATTGCTTGATAAAGACTATCGTTACCGCCTTTTCTACATCGGCAGGGTTTCAAGAAAGAAACTGAATGAAATAGCCGAGCGGTTGCAGCAAGCCGGAGTAGACGCAACATGCAGCCTCAACGACAGCAAGCGCTTTTATCAAGATGAAAGACATTAACCGGTGATTGGGAGAGTAATGATTAGTCAATCGCATCCAGTAGCCCTACGCAAGCATCCTCCAAGACATCGAGCACATATTCAAAGCCCTCGGCTCCGCCATAATAAGGGTCGGGCACATGATCGGCATGAATGAACTTCGTGCAATATTCCGTCATGCGATGTATCTTTTTCCACTCTTCGGTGGAAGGAGCACGGTCTTTCAAATCGTCAATATTGCGGTCGTCCATTCCGATGATTAAGTCGAAATTATAGAAATCATCCGTACGTACAGGTCGGGAACGATGTGTCAAGTCGTAACCTCGACGCGCAGCATGGGCGCGCATCCTGCTGTCAGGCAGTTCCCCCTGATGATAGGAAAGGATTCCTGCCGAGTCAATAACGAACTCATCTTCACGCCCGGCTTGTTCTATCAAGTGTTTCATCACTCCTTCCGCCGAAGAAGAACGGCATATATTACCGAGACACACGAACAATATCTTTGTTTTTCCTTTGGTTTGTAACATATTATATATAGTATAAAATTATCAGTTTACATCCATGAAGTACGCCAATTCTTAATTCTTAATTTCCCCCTACATCGGGTCTACGTCATAATACACTATCAGCGACTTGAAGCGGTCTTCCATAACCATCTCTTTCTGCACCTGCAACAGCAATTCGCGGACACGCGCCATAGGAGCCTTCGTTTCAATCTTTACCACGATTTTACGGATGAACAAGGTTTGCACACGCGCCACAGGCGGTTTGTCCGGGCCCAGCACCCTATTCCCGAAAACAGCACGCAACTTGCCCGCCATAGTCTGAGCCATCAAATCGAGCAAAGTCTCATTGCGATTCTTCAAGTACACATACACAAGGCGATAATAAGGGGGATAATGAAACATCTGCCGTTCGGCAAGTTGGCCGCCCACCATACCTTCGTAATCGTTGGCAATCACTTGGGGAATGATGGGGTGCTCGATGCTCTTGGTTTGCAGCACTACCCTGCCCCGCTTATTCTTCCGTCCCGCACGTCCTGCCACTTGGGCCATAAGCTGGAAAGCACGCTCATAGGCACGAAAGTCCGGATAATTCAACATTGTATCGGCATTCAGAATGCCCACCACGCTCACATGATCGAAATCCAGTCCTTTGGAAACCATCTGCGTACCGATAAGAATATCCGTCTTTCCCTGTTCAAAATCCGCAATGATACGCTCGTAGGCGGCACGCGTGCGGGTTGTATCCAAGTCCATACGTGCAACGGTTGCCTCGGGAAACAGAAGTTTGATGTCATCTTCTATCTTTTCCGTACCAAAACCGCGGTTACGCAAATCCGTCCCTTCACAAGCCGGACAGATGCGGGGCGGCTGATAGGTATATCCGCAATAATGGCAAGTCAGCTGGTTTAGTCCTTTATGATATGTCAGGCTGACATCACAGTTCTTGCATTTGGGAACCCAGCCGCATGTATGACACTCTATCATCGGAGCAAACCCCCTGCGATTCTGAAACAGAATGACCTGTTCTTTCTGTTCCAACGCCTCACGGATATATTGCAACAACAGGGGAGAGAACGGACCGTTCATCCGCTTCTTGCGTTGCAATTCCTTTATATCCACCGGAATAATCTCCGGCAACTGTATCTCCTTGTACCTTTCTTTCAGTTCCACCAATCCATACTTGCCGGACGTGGCATTGTGCCAGGTCTCTATAGACGGAGTCGCTGTACCCAACAGAGTCTTGGCGCCATACAGCGCAGCCAGCACAATAGCGGCATTGCGTGCATGATAGCGGGGCGCAGGATCTTGCTGCTTATACGTATTCTCATGCTCCTCGTCTACAATAATCAAGCCCAAATTGCGGAGAGGCAGAAATACGGAAGAACGTACCCCCAGAATAATGTCATACCCACTGTCCGAGAGCTGCTTCTGCCAGATTTCCACCCGCTCGGCATCCGGAAACTTTGAATGGTAGATGCCCAGACGGGAACCGAACACCCGTTGCAAACGCTCGGTAATTTGTGTAGTCAGAGCTATTTCCGGCAACAGATACAACACTTGTTTTCCTTGCCGGATGGTTTCTTGTATCAGATGAATGTAAATCTCCGTCTTGCCACTGGACGTAACACCATGCAGTAAACAGACATTCTTAGTTTGAAAACTTTCTACAATATCATTGTACGCCCGCTGCTGATGCTCGTTCAAAGGGTTTAAAGGAAACGTTGTCTTGGCAGAAATCGTATTCAGTCTGCCAATTTCTTGCTGATAGACCTCAAAGACTCCGCGTTCCACCAACCCATTGAACACGGCGGGAGTAGCGGAAGTCCGCACTAAAAGCTCTTTCTTTGTGACTTCCTTCGGTGTCTTGCCCAAACAACCGGAGAGTTCTATATACTTCATCAGCAAGTCCAATTGTTTGGGAGCACGGTGCTGCAGTTCGTCAAAGAAGAAGTGCAAGCGGCGTTCGTTACCAGCCGCTTCCGTCAAACGCACGCGAGTCTCAGTCTTAGGTTTATAGGTACGCTTCAATTCTTCCTTTACAAAAATCGCTTCTTTATCCAACAAGGACTTTATCACAGCCAAAATATTCTTGATACCGCTCTCCTTCTCCAATTTTGTGACACATTGTTCCGGTTCTACGGAGAGCAAATCCAGTATCTTCCGTTCTCTTTCCGGCAACTGCACATCTGATTCAAAGTCAGGATTGTACTCTATTATTGTCTCACTTTCCAGCTTCAGACCGGAAGGAAGCGCCGCTTTATAGACATCACCTTGCGTACAGAGATAGTAATCTGCCAGCCATCCCCAAAACTTGAACTGCTCGGGCAGCAGGATAGGATGTGCATCCAGCAGGACGCTCACTTCCTTCACCTCATATTCAGTCGGTGCAGAATAGTGTACGTTTCGTACAATGGCCGTATAGTACTTCTTTCGTCCGAAAGGTACTACTACCCGGCAGCCAATCTGTACTTCTCCGGCTATATCTTCCGGCAGTGAGTACGTAAAGCTGCTATGCAGGGGAAGGGGCAATATGACATCTACAAATTTTTCCATTACAGCGGCAAAGATAGCACTTTTCAGAAAGAAGGAGGACAGAGGAGAAAAAAATAGCGTTGCATAACAAAAGTCAGCAACGCTATTCATATAATAATATCTGTCAGTACTTAGAAAATGTAAGCGGCTGAAATTTGCCAAGTTTTATTCTTACCACCGATTACTGATTCGCCTACAGCTTTCCATTTATAAGAATCACCCAATGGAATATTATAGTTAACACCTATCTGCAAGTGTTTAATCAACTTCACACCAGCACCGATATTAATACCTACCATCGCCTTCTTCTTTTCCAGTTCTATAGCTTCGTCTATGTATTTCTTATCTCCACTGAAGTTAAAGAAGAAGTCAGGACCAGCTGCAACAAATACACCCAGCATACTACCTAATCCAATAGTATATTTTAAATTAATAGGTATATCCAATCCAGTCTGTTTTCCGTCATCCTTACCTCTCTGAGAAAATAACAAAGCTCCATCTACTCCCAAACCAACAACAGGAATGGTCACCTCCGCCATCGGACCGATAAAAAAGCCGGTAGCATTATCCTTATTACCGTCATATCCACCATCCCAATCTACTTTAGTCAGGTTCACACCACCTTTAACACCAAACTTTATAAGTTGAGCCTGAGCAGGCATAGCTACTGCCAAACAGCATATAGCTATCATAAAAACACTAAAAATCTTTTTCATAATTCAATATGTTTAAATTTTCGGGACAAATATATGTAAATTATTCCTAAAATGAACAATGAGTCTTCCAAATTGTTCACCCTTACCATAACAATGAACCGTCAAACGCGGTACTTTGGTAGTAATCATAAAGTAGGAATCCTCCTCTATCGCCTATAGAAAAAGACTATATACCTCATGTATAATGTACATATGCCTTATAAAATTGACTACCTTTGCAACGTATTTTTTTCATTCGGAACGTACTCCTACAGATTATGATAAAGATTAGAAAAGCAGATATTGCAGAACTCAGTATCCTTATGGACATCTTTGAGCAAGGAAAACGCATCATGCGTAAAGACGGGAACATGAAACAGTGGACCGGTGGCTATCCCACCGAAGAAATCGTCAGGAAAGATATTGAAAACGGGAACTGCCATATATGCCTTGATGAGGGACAGAACATCGTAGGAACTTTCGCCTTTATACCGGGGGAAGACCCCACCTATGCACAAATCTATGACGGCGCATGGATAGACAACACACGTCCCTACGGGGTTATCCACCGCTTGGCAAGTACAGAAGACAGCAAAGGCGTGGCATCCTCCTGCCTGCAATGGTGCTACCGCCAAATACCCAACCTGCGTGCCGACACACACCGCGACAACCGCATCTTGCAACATATACTCAAAAAGCATGGTTTCCAATATTGCGGCATCATCTACCTACTGAACGGCGACGAACGGCTGGCTTTCCAGAAACTGTAAACGAGTATATGAAGTCTCCCAAGCTGCAGACAGTTATCGTGTATGATGAACCGTCTGCAACTTAACGACTGATATACTTCTTTTTCAACTCGTCCACACCCGTTCCGGTGAAATACTCTTCCACAAAATCCCAACGCTGTTCGTCCGTCAAGGTATCTGTGCCGAAGAAAGAAGAGAACAAGTCTATCTGTTCTTCAAAAATCCTTTCGTTCGTATCCAGAATGAGATTGTGGTATTCGTTAGAGTCCGCCAACTGTTGCAGAAGTTCCGGATTATCGAACCGGATATGCACACAAGGCGTACCGCCTCCCTCTACGCTGAACGAAAGACAGTCGAGCATGGAAAGGAGATTGAGCAACATATTCAAATCGGAGAACGGGGTGCAATAGAACTGCAGACGCTTGCCCTTATTACCAATGATACGCTGAGCGAACAACTTCTGATAACGAGACAGAAGCAAGTCGAACCCTTTGGTAACCGCAAACGAGAGTTCGTTAGAATCTTTCTTCTTGATACTGCTGATGTAACTCACGCTACGCCCCTCTTCAGTACGGCTTTCCAATAGCGAACCTATGAAACGCTTGGCAGACGGCACATCCATGCCATGCTCGGCAAATACCGCACGCAGTTCTTCTTCATCAAAGCGTCCTTTCGATTTCAACAAGGCTGTTTTCAGCATCGTTACCAGACTCTTGAACAAGGCATCCATGCGCTGGCGAATAATTGTGGCATCTTCTTTCAGCAACACTTCATGCTTGCCTACGGAAACTGCACGAGAACCTTCCCACAGTGTACCGCTATTCAGTTTCTGCTTGAATTCCCTATACCCCAGCTCGGGAAAACGTTCCTCCCAAAGGCTATCCAAACGTACACGATAGACTCCTTCTTCGCCTTCCACCTTCGTAAGGTAGGTTTGGAACTCACGCGCAAAGGCATCACCCGTCTTATCTTGAACATAACCCTCCGTCAACAGGTTTTGCGGACTGACTTCCAACAAACGCATTCCGTAGCGCTGTGACAAATCATCTTCCAGCCACAGCAGGGCAGTCTTTATGAGTTGTCCCAGCTCAGCTTCATATTCCAGTTTGTTTTTGGTGCGCGGCAGTTTTACCACGAACTCAAAATCGGACAGCGATACAAGAATCTCTTCTTTCGCCCCTTTCATCCGATATACTTCCATAAGCTTTTTCAGAATAAGTTCCAACTGCTCTTGCGCAATACTACCGGTCTGGTGCAGACGCTTCATATAATAAAAGTCGCGTTCGTGATAATCGGTGGCAGCAACACCGTGAACATCAACGTCACGGGCTGCACGGCCTATCTCCTGAATATAATCAACGAACGTACTGGAAGGCGCCACATGATAAACTCGATCAATATCGCTGATGTCCACTCCCATGCCGAAAGCTTTCGTGGCAACAATCATCCGCTTCGTACCCTCTTTAAACTCTTGTACAATGGCGGCTTTCTGCTCTTTATCTTTCTTTCCGTAGTAAGAAGCCACCAAACGCCAGTCAGCAGAGTGCACCCAGGTCTTTATACGCATATCTATACTGCCCGCAAAAGGATAGTAAAGCAGCGTTTTATGCCCGTCGAGAAAGTCTTCCACACGCTCGGATATAACGCGCTGCTTACCTTTATCATAGGTTTCTCCCTCTTCCAAGGTAAGCCGGCGGATATCAAAACTAATATTCTTGCGTTTTACCGTACCCACATAAAGCACACAGGGCTCCATTTGCAGGGAACGAATAGTCTCGAACACCATATCATTACCGCCTTTGGGATTCCATACGGCAGTGGCGGTTAGTGCAAATAACGGGAACGTATAACCGAGACTCTGCTTCAAAGCGCTCAAATAACGTCCCAAAAACCAATAATCCACACGAAACTCTTTCCCCCAAGTGGTTACCGTATGCGCCTCGTCAATAACGACCATACCAATACGGCGGCCGCCAATGAAATGCTTGATGTCATAGGAAAGCAACAGTTCGGGCGAAAGATAAAATAAATCAATCTCTCCCTCACGTACCGCCCGGTAAACCTCCATCTTCTGCTCCGGCGAAAGATCGGAAGATGCATACGCCACACGCTCGTAGCCCAAATCTTGCAAACTTTCCACTTGGTCGACAATCAACGCTTTCAAAGGAGAGACAACAATAGTCAGCAGATTATATTCTTTGCCCAAATAGATGGCCGGAAGTTGAAACAACAGCGACTTTCCTGAACCGGTAGGGGCAGTCAGCAAAATATTATCCGGCTGTGTCTCCTCTTTCTGCGCCTTTTCAGCTTCCCGAATCACATTCTCAATCAGTTGCCCCTGAGAAATACAGAGGGTTTCCCTGCTTTTAAACAAATCATCATAAATTTCAAGGTTACGGAAGCAATCGTAACCGTATGTATCTCTTAAAAGTTCCGTTACACCTTGCCGGCAGTCTTCGGGCAAATGGCGTTCTTTCAAATCCGGCAAGCGGCGTACCTCTTTTGTTTGTGTCATCATTGATGCAATGGGGGATTAAAAAAAGAAAAGAGATAGTATTCCAGCCATAGCAAAGGCCTTCGTACTACCTCTTTCTATAATTTGTCTTATCCGCAAACCAATGGATAAGATTTAATCAAAGCGTATTAATACTCCTCTTCGTTGAAGAAGAAATCTTCTTTGCTGGGATAATCAGGCCAAATATCTTCAATACTTTCATAAATCTCGCCTTCATCTTCCATCTCTTGCAGGTTTTCAATAACCTCAAGCGGAGCACCCGAACGCATGGCATAATCTATCAGTTCATCCTTAGTTGCCGGCCAAGGGGCATCTTCCAATTTAGATGCTAATTCCAATGTCCAATACATAGTTTCTAAGTATTAAAATTGTGAATATTAATTCCTAATCTTTATTTTTCGGCAAAAGTATAACAAAATATTTCACTTGCAACTATTATTCCAAAATATTTCTTCTTTTTTCGCGTCTTGATTCATTTTTCGCGAAAGAACGAACAAATAGTCAGACAAACGGTTGACATAAGCTAATAATTCTGAAGAAATATCTACCTGTTCTGCCAAAGTAAGAATGCGCCGCTCGGCACGACGACAAACCGTACGGCAAATATGACAAACGGCAGCTCCCCGACATCCTCCCGGCAAAACGAAAGAAGTCAATGGAGGAAGCCCCTCGTCTAAACAGTCTATCTCATGCTCTATCGTTTCCACTTGTTCAGAAGTAATGACGCTTACTTCATTGAGTTTGGTCTTTTCACGATCTGTTGCAAGATAAGAACCTATCGCAAACAGATTATCCTGAACTTGCTGCAAGAAGTGTCTGTCATGCTCATCGGTAAGGAAAGTAATGAGAAACCCCAAATTGGAATTCAACTCATCCACCGTACCATAGGTTTCAAGGCGGATGTGAGTTTTAGAAACACGCGTACCACCCACGAGAGAAGTGGTTCCTTTGTCTCCGGTCTTTGTATATACAAGGCTCTTCTTCATAAATAATCATTTTTTTCCTTTGAAACGCCTAAAGGTAATCAAAAGTTGACAATATAGTCTTGTTTTATCTTGGTTTTATCAAAGAAGATAATGCCAAGGTCATACAGGTCGAAAGTAATACCCGCCTTTTCATGCTGCCTGATGCGTTTCCAAACAGCACGCATTTGTGAGGTATAATGAATGCCCTCAATTACAAAAACCGATGTTTCTGCTGTGCGGGCAACACAGATGCGTAATACTTCTTCTACAAAATCCGGACGACGATAATCGTGAAGGTATAGGAAATCGACCGATGTACCGCTCTCCAAAAAAAGTTCGGACAAATCGGAAGCCACAGTATAATCCGCTCCTTCCTTACCGGCTTTCAGATAA
Organism: Bacteroides sp. AM10-21B; assembly: GCF_003472565.1. Taxonomy (NCBI): domain Bacteria; kingdom Pseudomonadati; phylum Bacteroidota; class Bacteroidia; order Bacteroidales; family Bacteroidaceae; genus Bacteroides; species Bacteroides sp. AM10-21B. Next base: position 92,706 of record NZ_QRME01000002.1, read on the forward strand.
AGGGAAGAGGCAGCCGAAACACCGGCATCTACAATTGTAACAGGCTGTGCATAATTCACTAAACGAAACAGAAGCCGCTTCACTTTTATTGATTCATAACCCCATCTCCGGTTTTTCTGTGACGAGAGTTTCTTTTGTTCATCAGCCAAATCCCTATATTTATAATAAGGAGTGGTTTCATAGATAACGTATGTTATCAGATTGAAAGCAAAAGGCGAATGTACCCCATAACCGCAACGGTGACGGAAGCGGTACAGCCAAATAAAAGGACGTTTCAGCGCAAGCAATATACGGTTCATTACAAGTTGATTCTTTATTACACTGCAAAAATACAGAAAAACCGGAAATGGAAGTCAATCATGGAGTTTTCCTTCAATATTCTTCAAAAAGTTCTCCTAAGTCAACAAAACAATTTCTTCTTATCATCAAATAAATAGATTCAAACATATATTTTGTAACAGAGGTATTGGAAGTAAATTGACTAAAAAGAAGGTGACTACTTGTTAATAAAGAATATTTTTTATAACTTAGACAAGTAAAAAGATGCTATGACGGCACAACCAAACACAAAGAGCAAGACAGTACCATTGTTATACTTTTGATATTTAGGCAGGTAAAAGTATCACGTTTAATTATCAGAAATACATTAAGATCAATATTATGAAAACATCTTTACCTATCCTTTTATATGCATTTCGCAGCAACAACTTGTTGTAACCACCACTAAAATAATGCACAACAAAAACTCATACAAAATTCATATTAACCACTAAAAAAAACACAGAATGAAAAAAGTATTATTAGCATGTTCCGTACTATTAGCCACAGCATGTAGTAATAGTCCTGACCAAAACTTAAGGCTGAACGAACTTGAGTACTTTGAAACCCAAGGGGTCAACGTACTAGTGTACAGCAACTTATTTTCAGGAGGATTCAATGATGAGAAGAACTCCGGTATCGAACTCATCCACCATGGTGTACGCACTGCACAAGGTGGAGCCATCAGGCTTTCCAATACTCCTGAGCAATGGGATTTGGTTCCTTCCACCCCATCAAGAAAAGTAAATACTAAGGATAATTCCATCGAAGTAACCCTCCGATATGATGATTTCAACTTCGACTCCCGTATAGTAGTGACAGGGAGAGGCAAAGCTGTGGAAATTTCCGTTTATCTGGACAAACCTCTTCCACAAGAATTGGAAGGAGACGCTGGATTCAACCTTGAATTTCTGCCTTCACAATATTGGGGAAAAACTTATATCATGGACGGACAGCCCGACCGCTTCCCGCGTTATGCCGTCAGCAATACCATTACTCGCCCCAACTCCGAAAAAATCAAGCAATTTAAAGGATATAAAACTTATGATGACCGGGGAACAGGCAGATTCGTAGATCCGCTACCATTATCCACCGGACGTACCATGATACTGGCTCCCGATGCTCCCGAACGAACCGTAAAAGTAATTTCCCAAGATACCGATCTGATGCTTTTTGATGGACGTATGTTAGCCCAAAACGGATGGTTCGTATTACGAAGCATTCTGCCTCCCGGCAAAACCGGTAAAGTACTGACGTGGACTGTAGAGCCAAATGCCATCAAAGACTGGATCAGAGAGCCTAACATCGGCTTCTCTCAAGTGGGTTATCTTCCATCACAGCCCAAAGAAGCCATTATAGAGCTGGACAAAAAAGACAAAATAATCTCTAAAGCCTCTGTCTACCAAGTAAAAGAAGATGGATCAGAAGTAGAAGTGTTCACCGGGGAGACCTCTACGTGGGGGACCTACTTCAAATACAACTATGCAAAATTCGACTTCTCGGAAGTTAAAAACCCAGGTATATACTATATCAAGTACGGTAATGTGAAAACAAACAATTTCCTTATTGACCCAACAGTGTACAACCATATCACCGATGCCACCACCGATGTATGGATTCCTATCCACATGAATCACGTGACAGTGAATGAAGGATATCGTATTTGGCATGGTGAACCTTTCAAAGAAGGTTATCTGCAGGCTCCTCCCAGTACAGACCATTTTGACCTGCATAGTCAAGGTCCAACCACCGATACCAAATACAAGGCACTGGAACTAATTCCCGGATTAAACGTAGGCGGCTACTTTGATGCAGGTGATTTTGATATAGAAACCGGCGCCAATATCAATGTCGTTCAAAATTTTGTCAGAACCTGGGAACTCTTCAAACCGCTACGCGACGAAACATTCATCAACGAAAAACAACGTTACGTAGATCTCCACCGCCCAGACAGCATTCCCGACATTATCCAATACATAGAACATGGAGTATTAAACCTTGTAGCACAAGCTGAGAACATAGGGCATATGTCACAGACCCTTTCCAATTCCGTACTCGATAATTATCATCACTTGGGAGACGCAGCATCTATCACTGATGGGCTCCATTATGACCCTAAATTAGCCCCTTATGAAAAATCAGCTGATGGAAAATCAAGTGGTACTCCGGATGATATGTGGGCCTTTACAAGCCGCAATCCGAGTTTGGACTTCCGGGCAGCTACCATGTTTGCTGCCGCAAGTCGCGCCTTGAAGGGTTACAATGATGATCTTTCGGAAAGAGCCCTGAAGCAGTCGAAAAGACTACTGAAAGAAGCTACGGAACTGATGGCAAAAAGTTCTCCTAAAAACAATAGACAGAAAACTACAGAGGATATGGCTGCAAATCTGCAATTATACGTATCTACCGGAGAAAAGAATTATCTGGAACACTTCACGCAGGAAATATGGCAATCATTAGAACATAATGTCAACTACAATATCATGACTGCCATGGATGCTATTCCTTATATGGATACCTCATATAAAGAAAAACTCCGTCCATACGTTACAAAATACAAGGAATATCTTGATAACCTGAACCAAGACAATCCTTACGGATTGCCAATTGGACGTGGTAATTGGGCAGGAAACGGCGGCATGGTCAATTTTGGCACCACAGTCTGCTTTGCCAGTAAATATTTCCCTGACATCATAGACAGCAGCTATGCATTCAAAGTAGCCAACTGGCTATATGGTTGCCACCCTTACCACAACTATTCATTTGTAGCAACCGTTGGAGCCACCCGCCCCAAAGAGGTCTTCTATGGTAACAACCGAGCAGACTTTTCTTTTATCCCTGGCAATATGGCTCCCGGTGTATTATTCAGACAACCCGACCACTTTGAAAATTATGATGATTGGCCATTTCTATGGGGACAAAATGAAGGCACTATCGCAGGAAATACAAGTTATGTAATTTTCGGTCATGCCTTCAAAGATCTGGTAAACTAATCTATTAAGATCTGAATATTAACAAACAACGGAGGGGGATTCAAAAAATCGAATCCCCCTCCGTTCATATAAAACCTTCTTTTACATTGCCCCAGATTCTTAGGAACAACATTCTTATCTTCAAGGTAGACCGTTTCCTATCATCTCATATGGCATTTTTACGTTGGTTCTTTAGGGCGCAGTTCAGAGGGGTAAAAGATAAGGCTTTCTTTTTATATAGACTGACTATGTTGTATGCATAAAAAAGAAAATCCCTCAGGTTTTTACGTTGATCCCTTAATATATCAGCAAACCAATGAGTTACGAGAAGTAGAAAAGAAAAACGGAGAGAGTTTTTCAACTTTCTCCGCTTCAGTACCCAGACCCGGGGTCGAACCGGGATGGAAGTGAATCCACTGGTGTTTGAGACCAGCGCGTCTACCGATTCCGCCATCTGGGCATCTTGATTTCTCAATTGCGGTGCAAAGATACGGCTTTTTTTGAAACCTGCAATACTTTTATCAAAAAAAGGCGAAAAAAGTAAGAAAATATGCAGGAAGCATTCCTTGTTTATAAAATATGCAGTACTTTAGCAGAAACTTTTAAAACATTTAATATGATGACCAATAAGGATAATTTCTGTGTAATCATGGGTGGTGGAATTGGCAGTCGCTTCTGGCCTTTCAGCCGCAAAACTCTTCCAAAACAGTTCTTGGATTTTTTTGGCACAGGGCGTTCATTATTGCAACAGACATTTGATCGCTTCAGTAAAATAATACCTACAGAAAACATACTGGTCGTAACAAATGACCTATATGCAGACTTAGTAAAAGAACAGCTTCCCGAATTAAAGCCTGAACAAATTTTATTAGAACCTACACGCAGGAACACGGCACCTTGCATTGCATGGGCAGCCTATCATATCCGTGCATTGAATCCAAATGCCAACATTGTAGTAGCTCCTTCAGATCATCTTATCCTTAAAGAAAGTGAATTTCTTACCGCTATCGAAAAAGGTTTGGCATTTGTTTCAAAATCAGACAAATTATTAACCCTCGGCATCAAGCCTAACCGTCCCGAAACAGGATATGGCTATATACAAATTGCAGAACATATAGACAGTAACTTCTATAAAGTAAAGACTTTCACTGAAAAGCCTGAGTTGGAATTAGCCAAAGTGTTCGTAGAAAGTGGAGAGTTTTACTGGAATGCCGGTCTTTTTATGTGGAATGTAAATAGCATTATCAAAGCCGGTGAGTTGCTCCTACCCGAATTAGCGACCAAACTGACAGCCGGGAAGAACGTATATGGAACACCTGAGGAAAAGAAATTCATAGATGAGAATTTCCCGGCATGCCCTAATGTCTCTATTGATTTCGGCATCATGGAGAAAGCTGATAATGTATATGTATCATTAGGAGATTTCGGTTGGTCCGATTTAGGTACATGGGGTTCTCTGTATGACCTTTCTCAAAAAGACGAGTTGGAAAATGTCACTTTGAAATGTCAGTCTTTACTGTATAACAGCAAGAATAATATCGTTGTCCTTCCTCAAAACAAACTTGCTGTTATTGACGGCTTGGAAGGATACCTCATTGCCGAATCAGATAATGTGCTACTAATTTGCAAGAAAGATGAAGAACATTCCATCCGTAAATATGTAAATGATGCCCAAATAAAACTGGGAGAGGATTATATTTAACAAATAATGAAGTAAATCTTTAAGCATAATAAAAAGCGGTAGTTGTTGTTTTCAACTACCGCTTTTATACAGAGGAGGAAATTAAATCTCTTAGAGTGCCATACGAATAGCTTCGGCTACTACCTTAAATTCTGCATCTGTCAATTTCAGTTTAGGATTAGAGAAAAGCATATCTTTTTCATTCCGCATAGGAATCAAATGAATATGTGCATGAGGAACTTCCAAGCCTAAAATGGCTTCACCCACTTTCTTGCAAGGAAAAGCCTTACCGATAGCTAACGCCACTTTTTTTGCAAAGACATGCATCTCAGCCAAATCCTCATCCCTCAAATCAAATATATAGTCTACTTCCTGTTTGGGAATGACCAATGTATGACCTTTCACCAATGGATTAATATCAAGAAATGCAAAGAATTTATCATCCTCCGCCACCTTATAGCAAGGTATTTCACCTGCGATAATTCTGCTGAATATTGTTGCCATAACTTTATAATATATATAAAATAAGGCAAGCCCGCATACGGACCTGCCTTTCTTTTAAAATGAAATGTTTACTACTTCCAGATTAATCATACCTTGCGGTACTTTGATTTCAGCAACATCTCCTACCTTTTTACCAAGCAAACCTTGCGCAATCGGAGTGTTTACAGAAATCTTTCCCTCTTTCAGGTTAGCTTCGCTTTCAGAAACAATAGTATAAGTCATCTTCATACCATTCTTCACGTTCTTCAGTTCCACTTTATTCAATATCTGTACACTGTCAGTCTTCAATTTAGATTCATCAATAATCTTAGCGTCGGCAATCACCTGTTTCAACTTATTGATTTTCATTTCAAGAAGACCTTGGGCTTCCTTTGCTGCATCATATTCTGCATTCTCAGACAAGTCTCCCTTGTCTCGCGCTTCTGCAATAGCTGCCACAATTTTCGGGCGCTCTACCGTTTCCAGCTGTTTCAAATCGGCCAACAACTTATTGTAGCCTTCTTCTGACATATAAGCCATACTTTTTTCCTCCTTATTTTATATGTATTTTTTAATGGTACTATAAACAAAAAAGAATTCCAACATGGTCAGCATGCTGGAACCCTCTTTCCTATTTCCTTTGCAAAGATAGACTTTTAAATAATGCGTGTCAAGCAAAAAGTACTGCTTTGTAACATATTTAAATGAAATCTTCTAATTTATAACACGTTATAATAAAGCCTTTACTGCTGCATCCAAATCCTTAATTGTCTCACCGCGAGCACTCAATTCGCTCTTCTTGTTTATAAGGAAAACCGCAGGAAGCGACTGTACATTATAAGCGGCAGCTATACTGGAATATACTCCATTAGCATCACGTACACACACCCATGGCAAGTTATCAGCAGTTGTTTTCCAATAATGCTCATCAGCATCCAAAGAAACCTGATAAATCTCCAAACCCTGAGCGGCATACTTATCATACAAATCGCGCAACATATAATTATGTGTAGGAGAAACCGCACTCTGATAAATCGTAAAATCCAAGAGAACAGCTTTGCCCTTCAGATCACTCAATTTGTGCATATTACCCTTCATATCACGCAGGTTAATGTCAATTATACCGATTTCCGAAACAGCTTCCGTAGGCAATTCCACAACCTTTTGCTGCGGAGCACGGGTATTCTTCATCCCCTTTATCACAATATTATAAAGATTCTTTGAACGGTCGGCGTGCGGATAGTAATTATTCAGGCTGGTCGCCACAGCAGCAAAGCACTTAATATCATCCTTATTGTTCAACGGATCGAATATCAGATAATTATTCAATTTCTGAAACAAGGCAAAATAAGCTGCAGCTGTATTGGGAGCTGCAAAAATATAGCTTATCTTCACTTCATCCTTGTAGTTCTTCATCAGTGTGGCAAGGCTGTCTTCAAACATATCAGCTCCAATCTGATGGGCTTGCATACTCTGAATCAACGCATTCACATTGGTTTGAAGCTGCATTTGCTTCAAGGTAAGTTCTTTTATTTTCACACTATTTGCCGAACCCTCTACTGAGTAAGCTGTAGAAAAATCCGTATACGGTGCATCCACCCGGACAGTTTCTGTAGAATCTATGGAAAAGTTGATAACCTTGTCATCTACCCGCAAACGATAAAACTCCGGAGATGCCGGACGTGTCTGCTTGAAAGCAAATGTACCATTGCCTTTCAGCCGGACAGAGTCCAAAGGAACGATACCTTCCAGAGCCGAAGCTTCCAAATAAAGAACCCTACCATCAGCACCGGATATTTCGCCTTCCACTTTAAATTTCGGTTCAGAATCACATGCGCTAAGCCCTAAAACAGCCAACGCTACAAAAAGAATCTTTTTCATATTTCGTGTATTTTTCTAAAAAGAACGTGCAAATATACTTCTTTTCACGGTTAGTCAAAGCATTTTCCCGCTTCTTACACTTATAAAAGTGCAAAAAACAACTAAATACAAACTTTTTATCTCATTCCCACCGCATTACACGAATAAAATATGTATCTTTGCGGGAATTTTGAAAGAAAATAGATATAAAACATTTTTTATGATTAACCCAATTGTTAAGACGATCGAGCTTCCTGATGGCAGAACCATCACGCTCGAAACGGGAAAGCTGGCAAAACAGGCAGACGGTTCTGTAATGCTTCGTATGGGCAACACCATGCTTTTAGCTACTGTTTGTGCCGCCAAGGACGCAGTTCCCGGAACAGATTTTATGCCGTTACAGGTAGAGTACAAAGAAAAATTCTCCGCATTCGGACGTTTCCCCGGAGGTTTTACAAAACGCGAAGGTCGCGCTTCTGATTATGAAATCCTTACTTGCCGACTCGTTGACCGTGCTCTCCGCCCCTTATTCCCCGATAATTTTCACGCAGAGGTATATGTAAACATCATCCTCTTTTCCGCAGACGGCGTTGATATGCCGGATGCGTTGGCAGGACTTGCAGCTTCCGCTGCCCTTGCAGTTTCAGATATTCCTTTCAACGGACCTATTTCCGAAGTACGTGTAGCACGTATCAATGGCGAATTCGTTATCAACCCTACTTTCGAGCAACTGGAAAAAGCCGACATGGACCTTATGGTAGGCGCTACTTATGAGAACATCATGATGGTAGAGGGTGAAATGAGCGAAGTCTCCGAGAAAGATTTGCTGGAAGCCATGAAGGCTGCTCACGAAGCAATCAAAATACAATGTAAAGCCCAAATGGAACTTGCCGAAGAGGTTGGTTCTACCGTTAAGCGCGAATACTGCCACGAAGTAAACGACGAAGAGCTCCGCAAGGCTGTTCACGATGCTTGCTATGACAAGGCTTATGCCATTGCCGCTTCCGGCAACAAGAACAAGCACGAACGTATGGACGCTTTCGATGCTATCCGCGAAGAATTCAAAGCGCAGTTCAGTGAAGAAGAACTGGAAGAAAAAGCTCCGCTTATCGACCGTTACTATCACGATGTTGAGAAAGAAGCTATGCGCCGTTCCATCTTGGACGAAGGCAAGCGTCTTGACGGACGTAAGACCACCGAAATCCGTCCTATTTGGTGCGAAATCGGTTACCTGCCCGGTCCTCACGGTTCCGCTATCTTCACACGTGGTGAAACCCAGTCTTTGTCTACGGTTACTTTAGGTACCAAACTGGACGAAAAGATTATCGACGATGTTCTGGAACATGGAAAAGAACGTTTCTTGTTGCATTACAACTTCCCGCCGTTCTCTACGGGCGAAGCGAAGGCACAGCGTGGTGTAGGCCGTCGCGAAATCGGTCACGGTCACCTTGCATGGCGTGCACTGAAAGGACAAATTCCTGCAGACTATCCGTACGTAGTGCGTGTAGTATCCGATATACTCGAATCAAACGGTTCTTCTTCTATGGCTACCGTATGTGCCGGTACACTGGCGCTGATGGATGCCGGCGTAAAAATCAAGAAACCCGTATCCGGTATCGCAATGGGATTGATTAAGAACGCAGGCGAAGAGAAATATGCCGTATTATCCGACATCCTCGGTGATGAAGACCACCTTGGAGATATGGACTTCAAGGTAACCGGAACAAAAGACGGTATCACCGCTACTCAGATGGATATCAAGGTAGACGGTCTGTCTTATGAGATTCTTGAAAAAGCGTTGTTGCAGGCTAAAGAAGGTCGCGAATACATCTTGGGCAAAATCACTGAATGTATTGCAGAACCGCATGATGATCTGAAACCGCATGCTCCTCGCATCGAAACCATGACTATTCCTAAAGAATTCATCGGTGCCGTAATCGGTCCGGGCGGAAAGATTATTCAGGGTATGCAGGAAGAAACCGGTGCAACAATCACCATTGAAGAAATAGACAACATCGGTAGAATTGAAATTGCCGGAACCAACAAGAAAAGCATTGACGATGCAATGCGTATCATCAAAGGTATCGTAGCTGTACCGGAAGTAGGCGAAGTCTACAAAGGCAAAGTACGCTCCATCATGCCTTACGGTGCATTCGTTGAGTTCTTGCCGGGCAAGGACGGCTTGCTCCACATTTCCGAAATCGACTGGAAACGTCTGGAAACAGTAGAAGAAGCCGGAATTAAGGAAGGTGACGAAATAGACGTGAAGTTGCTCGACATCGACCCGAAGACAGGTAAGTTCAAACTTTCCCGCAAAGTATTGCTTCCAAGACCGGAAAAACAAGAAAGACCGGAAAAGAAAGAAAAATAATCCTTATTAAACATATCAGGATTAATAAGCTCGGCAGTAGTCTGCCGGGCTTTCTTTTTGTTCCAGCCCGCCAATGACAGTTATAAAAACAATGAATATTGTTTGCATATTACGAAAAGATTGCGTTGTTTTGTCATGTGAAACCTTAAATCGCACAAAAAAGCTCAGCTAAATGTCCGATTCTACCAAATTACATACAATGGACCTTTTCTCACGTTTTTTTCAAGAGAACCAAGAAAAGTTCCTGACTTTTGCTTATTCCTACCTCAGAAACAAAGCAGAAGCCGAGGATGTATTGATGGAGTCCATGATTTCCCTATGGGAGCACCGAGAACGATGGGAAGAAGGAAGCAACTTAAAAGCGCTGATGCTGACCATCATCAAGAACAAAGCGCTCAACCTTCTGGAACACAAGCAAATCCGTCTGCGTGCGGAAGAAGACATCAACAGTCACAGCCAGCGGGAGCTGAATTTACGTATATCTACTTTGAAAGCTTGTGAACCCGAACTGATATTCGATGCCGAAATACAACACATCGTTCATAAAGCGTTGGAGCAAATGCCACAACAGAGCCGGACTATTTTCATGCTAAGCCGCTATCAGAATCTTCCCAACAGGCAAATAGCCGAACAACTGCATATTTCACTGAAAACCGTAGAGGCACACATCACCAAAGCTTTACGCATATTGCGGTTGGAATTAAAAGATTATTTGGCTTCTATACTCCTCTAAAACGTTAAATTCACCTTTATTCAAAAAAAGTTTCATTTTTCAATAGGGTTGTTTCCGTCTCAGCGGTTATGTATACAGAAGGGTCCTGAAAGTCCTTTCTTAAACAAATAACTTTTATTATGATAAATCAAGAATTACTATATAAGTATTTTAAAGGAAAAACTTCTATTGAAGAAGAAAAGCAGATTTTGGATTGGGTTGAAGCCTCCGAGGAAAACCGGGAAACCTACCTGAAAGAACGTATGCTGTTCGATGTATCTTTATTCTCCACCAAACAAGATAATGAGAAAAAAACGATACGTCTCATACCCATGCTCCGTTGGACTGCGCGTATTGCAGCAGCTATCATCATAGCTGTATCCGGTTACTATATGACCACAGATTATATCTATAATAGAGACTCACAGCCCCAAACCATCACTGTGCCTGCCGGACAGCGTGCCCAAATCACGCTTGCCGATGGTACACGTGTATGGTTGAACGCTAAATCAACACTGACCTATGCTTCCGACTTCGGCCGCAACGAACGCAATGTGAAATTGGACGGTGAAGCCTACTTCGAGGTTGCCAAGAACAAGAAACTGCCATTCTACGTACATACAGAGATGAATAAAGTAAGAGTTGTCGGAACCTGCTTCAATGTTTGCGCATACAAGGGCAGCAGAGAGTTTGAAACTACTTTGGTAGAAGGTATTGTAGACATTTATCCAAGCTGCAATGACCAAGTGATTACTCGCCTGCAAAAGGATGAATTCTTTGCCAACTACGACGGACGTTGCAAGAAAACGATTCTTCCTTCCTACGAATATCTTCGTTGGAAAGAAGGATTATACTGTTTCGACGATGTTCCGTTCAGCGGTATTTTAGATAAACTTGAGAAATACTACAATGTAAAAATAACCGTTACTAACCCCAGACTACTGACTCACGAAGGTCTGACCGGTAAGTTCAGAGAGCAGGACGGTATTGAGCACATCTTGCGGACCATCTCCAAAGAGCATCCGTTCAAGTTCAGTATCAATGAAGACAAAGACTCGATAATCATATATGAATAAATAAAGAACCTTTGAATTTAGTACCAACCCCCTTAAAAACAAATAATATGAAACCATAGCAGAAACAGACTAAAATTTCACCTTCCCTTTTTGATATAAAAAGATCGGAAAGTACCCCCATACTTTCCGATCCGAAACAGTCAAAAATCGACCTTAATCAATTTATTAACTTAACACAGTGACAAAGATATGAGAAAAATTTCTTTGAACGGGCTTTTTTGTCCAAAAAGTTTTGAATTTAAGCAATTATTGCGTACCATGAAGATCACACTATTCCTTCTCCTGTTTGTAACATTCCAAGCATACTGCGGGAATAGTTACTCGCAGAATGCCAAAGTAAGTATCCCCAATTCCCAGTTGAGAGTAGGTCAGGTACTGTCCAAAATCGAGTCACAAACAGAGTATTTGTTTGTGTACAACAAGAAGAACGTAGATGTTCGCCGCACCGTCAATGTAGAAGCGGAAAACTTGTCTGTGTCCGAACTTTTGGATGAAGTATTTGCCGGAACAAACATTAAATATGTAATGGAAGGCAAGAACATTGTCCTGACCAAAAAAGGTGAAAATATAGAAAATACCACCGGAGCACAACAAGAAAGAGTTACCGTAAAAGGTGTTGTCACCGACTCCAAAGGCGAACCGATTATCGGTGCAAACGTACTGGAAAAGGGAACGACAAACGGCATCATTACCAACCTCGATGGTGAATTCACCCTCAATGCGCCTGTCAATGCCACTTTAATTATCTCCTATATAGGTTATGAACCCATAAACATTGTACTCAACGGTCGCACATCGCTAAAAATCCAAATGAAAGAAGAAGCTTTGGCCCTGGAAACCGTTGTTGTAACAGCTATGGGTATCAAGAAAAAAGAAGCTTCCCTGACTTACTCTACCCAACAAGTAGGCGGCGATGAACTGACCCGCGCCAAAGACCCCAATATGATTAACGCTCTTGCCGGCAAAACGGCAGGTGTATCCATCACCCGCAACTCTTCCGGTCTGGGCGGTTCCGCTAAAGTTTCCATTCGTGGTATCCGTTCCGCCAATGCCGACGGCAACAACCAACCGCTATACGTCATCGACGGCGTACCCATGCTGAACAGTGTAGCCGAACAGGCGTTCTCCGCCATGGGCGGCAACAACGATGCCGGCAACCGCGACTCCGGCGACGGCATCTCCAACTTAAACCCGGATGATATTGAAAGCATGAGCATTCTGAAAGGCGCTTCCGCAGCCGCCCTTTACGGTTCCCAAGCCGCCAACGGCGTAATCCTGATTACCACCAAGAAAGGGAAAGCCGGTATGCAACGCATCGTATTCAATTCCAACCTGACCGTAGACCATGCCATTTGCCTGCCCGAATTCCAAGACAGATACGGCGCAAGCGGGGCTACAAGCTGGGGGGCAAGTTCGGAAAACGCAAACTCCAAACCCATAAAGGCTTACGACAACGTTGGCGACTATTTCAGTAACGGAGTTACCGCCACCAACTCCCTGTCTATCATGACAGGTAAGGAAAAAATGCAGACCTACTTCTCTTACGCCAACACCACCGCCAAAGGTATTGTCGACGTAAACAAACTGCAAAAGCATAATATCACGTTCCGCGAAACAGCCTCCTTATTCAACGACCGCCTGACATTGGATGCCAACGTAAACCTGATGACCCAGAAAATCAAGAACCGTCCTACTTCCGGCGGATATTACATGAACCCGTTGGTAGGTCTGTACACCTTTCCGCGCGGTGAAGACCTCGGAGTATACCGCAACAACAACGGTTTTGAGAAATACGATGAAAGCAGAGCCATGCCCCTGCAAAACTGGTATACAGAAATCAACGGATTCTCCCAGAACCCCTATTGGCTGACAAACAGAGTAACCGGTACCGACAAGCGTTTCCGTACATTGGCTTCTTTAAGCGCCAATCTGAAGATAACCGACTGGTTCAGCGTCCAGGCACGCGGCAACGTGGACTACATCAATGATAACTACGACCAGAAAATGTATGCCGGTACAGCTGCCGACGTGGCACACCAAAACGGCCGTTACATAAAAATGAACCGCCAAGACTTTATGGTTTACGGCGACTTCATGGCTATGTTCAACAAAACATGGAATGATTGGAGTTTGAATGCAGCCATAGGCAGCAGCATCAATACCACCAAAGTGAACTCATTGAGCCTTGACTCCGGTAAATCGGGTTTGTACAAAGCCAATGTCTTTACAGTTCCCAACATGAACCTCAGCGGTGCAGGCACTTCATTCATAGACGAGACAGCCAACCAAAGACGCACCATCCAGTCCATATTCGCCACCGCACAAATCGGTTGGAAAGAAAGCGTTTATCTGGATGTCACCGCACGCAACGACTGGTCTTCCACGCTTGCCAATACCAAGAGCGAAAACTCCGGCTTCTTCTATCCCTCGGTAGGTCTTTCATGGATTCTCAACAAGACACTCAATCTGCCGGAATGGATTAGCTTCGGCAAAGTACGCGCCTCGTGGGCACAAGTAGGTAACGACCTGCCCATCGGCATCACCAGTCCCGCACAGACCATCACGGCAGGCGGTGTAGTGAAACCCATCGACTATTACTTTGCAGAAGACCTGAAACCTGAAATCAGCAACTCTATCGAAGTAGGTACCGAATGGAAGTTCCTCAACAGCCGTCTGGATTTTGATTTCACATTCTACCGTACAGACACCAAGAACCAGCTGATTCGCGTAAACACTACCGCAGAAAAGCGTCCTTACCGCTGGATTAACGCAGGTAAGATACGCAATACGGGTGTTGAAATCACCTTAGGAGCCACCCCGCTGATGAACGATAATTTCCGTTGGAAAACCCAGTTCAATTTTGCCACCAACAAGAACAAGATTGTTTCTTTGGGCGGCACACCCAACTTCCAATATGCTTCGGGCAACGTAAGTATGCCTTATAAGATGATGGTTGTAGAGGGCGGTTCGCTGGGCGACATTTACGGTAATGTATTCGTACGCGATGCAAACGGCAAAATCTTGCTGGAATCCGCAACAGACAAAGACGGAAATCCCAATGCCAAAGCCGGTCTGCCACAAGTAACAACCGACAAAGCCGCCAAAATCGGCAACTTCAATCCCGACTGGACACTGGGCTGGAGCAATACCGTAACATACAAGGGCTTCTCCCTCTATTTCCTGATTGACGCACGTGTAGGCGGTGAAGTAGTTTCGCTGACACAGGCCGCACTGGACTACGCAGGTGTAAGCAAGGTCACCGGCGATGCCCGCAACGCAGGCTACTATATGCTGGAAGGACAAAAGATTGACGATGTACAAAAGTTCTATCAAATGGTGGGCGACCGAGGCAACGGTACAACAGAATTCTACTGTTATGACGGAACCAACATCCGTTTGCGCGAAATCTCATTAGGCTATTCCTTCCCGCAACAGATGCTCGAAAGAACAGGCTTCATTAAAGGTGTAGACCTGTCACTGGTAGCACGCAACTTGTTCTTCTTCTACAAAGACGCTCCGTTCGACCCGGATGCGACCATGTCGGTAGGCAATGATAACCAAGGTTTGGACACCTTCGGTATGCCTTCAACGAGAAACATCGGATTCAACATTAAATTTACCTTCTAAACACCCGAACAATATGAATAAGATAAAATATACAACCGCACTACTCCTCGGCGGTCTCCTGAGCTTCACAGCTTGTACCGATAACTTCGCAGACTTCAACAGCACCGACGGAGCCTATACAGACGAATTGCAGAAGTACGATAACCAGACCAATCTCGTTCCCTTCTCCACCATCCAGAAGGGTATCATCTACCAAACGGGTATAGACGGAACAGACTGGCAATACCAAATCATACAGAACTTAGCGGCAGATATGTTCTGCGGATATTTCCACGACATGGTAGGCTCATTCAACGCCAACAACTCCACGTACAACTTGAATAACGGCTGGACAAGCGCCATGTGGGTATATACCTACGGGTATGTCATGCCATCCATCGCCGATGCGGAAGCGCTGAATACAGAAAAGGAGTGGCCGCTCTATCATGCCATCACCAAAATTCTGAAAGTAGCAACCCTGCACCGCGTGAGCGACTATTACGGTCCTATCCTGTACGACGGATTTGGGACAGCCGACCAGAAACCGCAGTCCCAAGAAGAAGTTTACAAACGTTTCTTCGAAGATTTGGGCACAGCGGTAAACATTCTGAAAGATTATAAAGGCGGCGTATCTTTTGAAAGTGCCGACTTTATGATGCCCGAAGGCAAACGTACCCCCGCACAATGGCTGAAATTCGCCAACTCCCTCCGCCTGCGCCTGGCAATGCGCGTATCCAACGTAGCTCCCGCACTGGCAGAGGAACAAGCTAAAGCGGCTTTGGATGCAACCAACGGCGGCGTACTGGAGACAGCCAACGAAACGGTAGGCGAATATGGCATCCGTAACCCGCTGGGCGGTGTTTCCGGTTGGAGCGAAGTCTATATGAACGCTAATCTGGAGTCTTTCTTAAAAGGCTATAACGACCCTCGCATCAAATCTTACTTCAACCTTGCACAAGACGGTAGAGACAAAGACGGAAACATAACCAAAGAAGTGGCCGGCGTGAAACAGTTGAACAGTATTGAAGATGCGTACAAAGGTATCCGTCAGGGAACAGGCGTAGCAGACAACCGCTACTCTACCCACTCTCAAACCACTATTACGACCGGCAGTAAGATTGTTATCATGAGTGCTGCCGAGGTATGGTTCCTGCGTGCAGAAGCCGCCTTAAGAGGCTACACTTCCGAGAATGTGGAAAGCTGTTACAAGCAAGGTATCACCGTATCTTTCTCCCAATGGGATGCCAGCGGCGTAAGCGAATACCTTGAAAATGACCTAAAACCCGCGCCCTATACAGACACATTCGACAAGGAATTTGATGCTGCCGCCACAACGGACATTACTCCCAAATGGGATGAAAGCGCCACCACCGAAAAGAAATTAGAAAGAATCATTACCCAAAAGTGGCTGGCACTCTATCCGGAAGGCTGCGAAGCGTGGGCGGAACAACGCCGCACCGGTTATCCCCAGCTTTTCAAGGTTGTAGTGAACAACAGCGGCAATACCATCAGCACCGAAGACATGATCCGCCGCGTATTCTTCAACCAAGACTACAAAACGGACAACAAAGCATTGTATGACGCTTTAGTAAGCAAACTGGGTGGTGCAGACAATGGCGGCACACGTCTTTGGTGGGATGCCGGACGGAATAACTTTTAGAGGATACAAAGGTATATTTTTTGATTAGTGGTATTTTCTCCGTATTAGTTTATTACGGGAAAAAAGATTGTAAGGAGCAAAGTCGGGGGGCTTTGCTCCTTCTTTTATTTCAAACTCGGAGGTTTTGGGATGTATCCATGGTTGGTACGGCAAGTACCAACGAGTGGTATGACAAATACCAACCTGTGGTACGACAAATACCAAAGGGTGGTACGGCAAATACCAAAGGGTGGTACGGCAAATACCAATCGGTGGGTACAAGGTGTACCAAAGGGTGATACAAACTTGGTACATGTATCTTATTGATTGTAAACGCTATGAGAATTATTTATATTCCTGTATCGGCAGTTCTCCTCTCAATGCCCCAAGCGCGTTCAGCGCCAGTGCTTCCATCTCGTCCTCACCCGGATAGACGTGAACCGGAGCAAGGAATGAAATGCGCTCCTTCAAACGGGAAATGATATAATCGGAATGCGCCATGCCACCTGTCAGAAGAATGGCATCTATCTCACCATACAGCGCAACAGAAGCCGCACCGATGCTTTTGGCAATCTGATAAATCATGGCATTCAAGACCAATTCGGCGTGCTTGTCCCCCTCCTCTATCCGACGGACAATGGCAGGAACATCGGTCGTGCCCAAATGGGCTGTCAGTCCGGCACGACCGGAAATGCGTTTTTTAAGTTCGTCTTTTGTGTAGCGACCGGAACAGCAGAGGTCTATCAACTGCCCGGCAGGAAGTGTGCCTGCACGTTCCGGTGAGAACGGACCTTCACCATCGAGCGCATTATTTACGTCGATGGCCTTGCCATGATGATGAACCCCTACGGATATGCCGCCGCCTAAATGACAGACAATCAGGTCTAAATCTTCATAATGCGTATTATGCTCGGCTGCATAGCGGCGGGCAATGGCTCGTTGGTTCAGCGCATGCCAGATAGTGATGCGCGGCATAAGGGGAGAACCCGTGATGCGGGCTATCCCGTCCAGTTCGTCCACCACACCGGGGTCGGCTATGAATGCGCGGCAGCCCGGAAGCAATGCCGCAAGCTCGGAAGCTATGAGGCATCCCAAGTTACAGGCATGGGTACGCATGGCATGAAGAATATCGTCCAGCATGGCATCATTCACTTCATACACACCGCCCGGTATGGGTTTCAGCAGTCCGCCGCGTCCCACTATGGCGTCAAACTCAAAAGGAATATTATTAGTCTCCAACTCCTTCAACACCAAATTCTTCCGAAACTCAAACTGGTCGATGATATGTGAGAAGGCAGACAGTTCGTCTACCGTATGACGGATATTGCGCACCAAGCGGGGAACGTCGTTCTCGTATACGGCAATCTTTGTCGAAGTGGAACCGGGGTTGATGACGAGTAGCTTCATCTAAGTATTTACTATTTACAAGTTAGACATGCCATGGCGATACTGTAATATTTGGACAGACCGGAGTCGCTGCGCGACGGCAGCACAACGGGACAGACAGGACCTTGAAGCAATCCTGCCATATCGGCATGGGAAAACAGGGAAACAGCTTTATAAAAGGCGTTTCCCGATTCGATATTAGGGAAAATCAACACATCCGCTTCCCCGTTGATGGGAGATACGATGCCTTTAATATCTCCACTTGTTTTTTCGCAAGAAGTCTTTACATCCAGCGGACCGTCAATGATAACGTCTCCAAATTCACCGGCCTCGGCAAGTTCTACGATATTAACGTAATCCAATGAATGAGGAAACTTGGCGCTGACCTTTTCCGTACAATGGATAAGTGCAATACGCGGCTGCTCGATACCGAAATGGCGGCAGGTATGGATGGCGTACCAAATCATCTCTATCCGCTGTTGCAAAGTAGGCCGGGGGATAACAGCAGCATCCGAGAAGAATAACAGCTTATCATAAGTAGGAATCTGCATAACGGCGAGATGTGTCAATATCTTGCCTTTGGGCAGCAATCCTTTCTCCTTGTCAAGAATGGCATGGAGCAGATTGTCCGTATTGATTATACCTTTCATCAGAATATCTGCACCGCCCTCGCGCACGATGCGTACAGCCTCACGCGCGGCTTCATCCTTATCTTCAATATGCAAAGTCTGTACATACTCGGGATATTTCTTCAAAGTAGGATATTTTTCTAAGATGGACGAATCGCCAATCATCAGAAACTCTGCAATGCCTTCATCCAAAGCGCGGGCTATAGCATATTCAGTATTAGGGTCATTGGCACAAACTACGGCAATGCGCTTCCTTTTATTCAAAGTTTTCAGATGAGAAGTTAATTGATCAAAGTTCCGAATAGGTTCCATAACGTTAGATTTTTAGCAAATATCTAAAAAAATGTCGAGAAAATAAACGTTACACCCCATTTTATTTTCAATGTTTAATATCATTTTGATAAGTTCGACACAAAGGGAGCATCATTTTTTTAACACAGAGAAGATGAAGTTTCATTCCCTCTGTGTTAAAACTCTGTGAAACTCTGTGTTCTCTGTGGTGAATTGTGTACTTTTGCCATAAATACAGATAGATATATGAACAGCCTTATTTTTCCGCCATACGTGCACGAGGGCGACCGGGTGATTATTCTCTCGCCTTCCAGCAAGATTGACAAGTCTTTCCTGAAAGGAGCTAAAAAGCGGCTGAGTTCATGGGGACTGAAGGTCGTCATCGCCAAGCATGCAGGCAGTGCGCACGGTACCTATGCAGGAAGCATACAGCAGCGGTTGAAGGACTTGCAGGAAGCCATGGACGACGAAAAAGCCAAAGTTATCTTTTGCAGCCGCGGCGGATACGGCGCTGTGCATCTAGTGGGGCAGCTTGATTTTACCAAGTTCCGCCAACACCCCAAATGGCTTATCGGCTTCAGTGACATCACCGCCCTGCACAATGTGTTCCAGCAAAACGGCTTCGCTTCGCTGCACGCTCCCATGGCACGACATCTCACCGTAGAACCGGAAGATGACTTTTGCACCCGGGCTTTAAGGGACATCTTGTTCGGCAGCAATCGGCAAGAAGAAACCTCATTCAGCTACACTTGCCCGGCACACAAGCTCAACCGCAGAGGTGAGGGCACGGGCATCCTTCGAGGTGGAAACATATCTGTTTTCTACGGGCTACGCGGTACGCCTTATGACATCCCGGCAGAAGGTACGGTACTCTTCATAGAGGATGTAGGCGAGCGTCCTCATGCGGTGGAACGCATGATGTACAATCTGAAACTGGGCGGCGTACTCGAAAAGCTGTCCGGGCTTATCATCGGACAGTTTACCGAATACGAGGAGAATATGTCTTTAGGCAAAGACTTGTACAGTGCATTGGCCGATTTGGTAAAAGAATACGATTATCCCATATGCTTCGGATTTCCGGTGGGACACGTCACAATGAATGTGCCGATGATTAACGGTGCACAGGTCACACTGAAGGTCGAGAAGAAAGAAGTGAAACTAAGTTTTAATACCTACAAAGAATGAAACGGAATTATACAATCATCCCCCTGTCCCTACTGTTACTCATAGCCATGGTGGCATGCAGCAGCAAAAGCAAAAACAACGCGGACAGTGAGGACAAACAACCCAAAAGTACGGTCAACGTCCCCCTCTTCGATGCAGACAGCGCTTATCAGTACGTCAAAGCACAAGTGGATTTCGGACCTCGCGTACCCAATACCGCAGCCCACAAAGCCTGTGGAGAGTATCTCGCAAAGAAGCTGAAACAATTCGGAGCCACAGTATACAATCAGCAAATAGACTTAATCGCCTATGACGGTACACTGTTAAAAGCACGCAATATCATCGGCAGCTACAAGCCCGAAACGAAGAAGCGTATCGTGCTTCTCTCGCACTGGGACAGCCGTCCCTGGGCGGATGCCGACCCCGATGAGAAAAAACGACATACTCCCATTCTTGGTGCTAACGACGGAGCAAGTGGTGTAGGCGTATTGCTCGAAATAGCCCGCCAACTTCACAAGCAACAACCCGAACTGGGTATTGACATTGTATTGGTGGATGCCGAAGACTACGGTCCCCACCAATCTTATACAGGTAATCATAAAGAAGAGTACTGGGGACTCGGTTCACAGTACTGGGCGCAGAATCCCCATGTACAAGGGTATAATGCGCGCTTCGGCATCCTTCTGGATATGGTGGGTGCCAAAGACGCTACATTCTTCTACGAAAGATATTCCGAAGAGTTTGCCAAAGACATTAACCGGAAAGTATGGAATGCCGCCAATAATCTGGGCTACGGACGTTATTTCGTAAAAGAAAAAGGAACTACCGTAACGGACGATCACCTTTTTGTGTACCGAAATGCGCGGATTCCTACCATCGACATCATTCAATATAGCGAGGAAACGGGATTCTACGAGAACTGGCATACCCTGAAGGATGATATGGACGGCATCGACCGCAATACCTTGAAAGCCGTAGGGCAGACGGTGATGGAAGTTATTTACAAAGAGAAATAAATACTAAAGATAAATTATTATGAGTATCAACGAAGTACAAGATGAAGTAATTGCTGAATTCAATGATTTCGACGATTGGATGGATCGCTATCAACTCCTCATCGATTTAGGAAACGAACAGGAATCGCTTGACGATAAATATAAGACAGAACAAAATCTGATTGAAGGCTGCCAAAGTCGTGTGTGGCTGCAAGCTGACGAAGAAAATGGTAAAATCATTTTCCAAGCTGAAAGTGACGCCTTAATTGTGAAAGGAATTATTTCACTTCTTATCAAAGTACTATCCGGGCATACACCGGATGAAATTCTGAATGCCGATCTTTATTTTATAGACAAGATAGGATTAAAGGAACATCTTTCACCTACACGCAGCAACGGATTGCTCTCTATGGTGAAACAGATGCGAATGTATGCGCTGGCATTTAAGGCAAAAGCAGAACAATAATTAGCGATTAGGGGTTAGTTCATTAACCCCTAATCACCAACCACGTATTCCAGTATATCTCCCGGCTGGCAATCCAGTACCTTACAGATTGCCTCTAATGTAGAAAAACGAATAGCCTTTGCCTTACCTGTTTTCAAAATAGAAAGATTTGCCGGCGTAATGTCAATCTTCTCCGCCAACTCTCCCAAAGATATTTTCCTTCGGGCCATCATTATGTCAAGGTTTACTATAATCATTTTCTTTTTCTCAATATTCCATTAAATCGTCAGGTCCTGCTCTTCTTTCATCTTCAACCCGATAGCAAATACTTCGGCTACAATCAAAGTGGAAATTCCCAATACCAATGTGGTGGTATTCACCATATCTGAAAGATCCAAATTGTAACCGTGTACGGAAAAAACCTTTCCTACCCCTCTAAAAGTAAGGTATGCCGGAAGGAGAGCCGTACAAAAACTGATAATCAATGCCGTTCCCAAAAGCCGCAGACGGCGTACATTCTTCCAATTGAAAATGTCAGACTTATTGATAGAGATTACCAAACGGACAAAAAGTACGATAGCCCATATACATATAGCTATATGAAGCAAATTCAACAAAGAGGAAGCAACCTGTTCCAAAGTCGTAGACTTCGTATCAACACTGACCATCATCGAACTGAAAGAAACCGGTACATATTCTCCGCTTTTCTCATTATAAACGGAATCCTGAAAAAGCCCGCTATCCCCCACCTTAGAAAGCTGTTCCGGCAACAGGCTGATATATTTCATATTTATCAACTCTTTCTGATTTTCCGCAGAAACTGTACTTTCAGCACCGGCATCTACCCCTGCCTTTACTCCAACTGCAAAATAGTAACCACTCTCAAAAACAGAATAACTCAGTACGAGCACCACAATCACACAAAGAATGTTCAGTCTTCTTTTCATACCTTAAAAGTTATATTAGAATCAGGCAACCGATAGGAACTCATCACTTTGCAAGAAACAACAAACAACACCACCGCTACCGCCAGACATATCCAATAAGCCGGCTCTCCCAACAAATCGGATGTATACTTCACATCCGGATAATGCAGACTGAGGACTACCGACAGGCTGTTGTTCAGGATATGTACCAAAATTCCGGGAACGAGGCTACCCGTTTTGTAATAGAGCCAGGCAAACAAGACACCCGATAATGTAGCACCCACCACCTGTGCCGGGTTAATATGGAAAATTCCGAAAATAAGAGCGGAAAAGATAATAGCCTTCACCGGACTATACTTGTGCAGCAGCACTTTAGTAATTGCCCCGCGAAACAACATTTCCTCTAAAATAGGTCCCAATACCGAGATGCAGATAATACCCAGCCAACCCGATTGCAATATATCAAATGTAGCTCCCATCCAATCAGGCAGGAAAGACAATTTGGACATCACAAATTCTATCAGGAAAATAGTGGAAAAACCTATAATGATGCTCCATCCCAGATAGGCAACCGACACCGGAGACCATATCCTTTTATCTCCTTTCAGATACCCCTTTCTCCACAGATAAGCTCCCATACCTACAAACCCCAGCAACATACTCGGAGCCAAAGCTACGGCACTCATATCATCTATCGTACCATTGACCGCATAAGAATAAAGCATTGTGAAAGGCATCACCAATAATGCAGCCAAAATCTGCATCACAAAATAAATCAAAACCAGTTTTATCGCTGTTTTCATCGTTTTCTTCTTTTATAAAAACGTGTAAAGATACACATTTTCCTACAAATTCGTCAAGCAGTAGTAACAACTCCCATTAATAACATCATCACCATAGAAAGTGACAGTACCAGCAACGTAATACTCATAAAGGCTCTTTTCATAACCATGGACTTTTTATAATCAGTACTTATTCTTATCTTAAATTCTGTTTTTCAATAATAATTTATCGTTTTTCGATATGCAAATAAAGGAGCTTTTTCTGAAAGGACAAAGAAAAACAGCATTTTTTTATCGAAAAACAATAAAAACAATATGTTTTTCAATAAATACACAAGAAAGAGCCTTATAATGGAAACTTAAGAAGCAGCGTTATGAAAGAATAGCAGTGATTTCCGCCTCATCTTTATGAAGTTGTTCTATCAATTCTTCTATTGAATCGAACTTCAGTTCAGGGCGGGTGCGACGAACAAAAGACAACCGCATAGGTTGATTGTAAATATCAGCGTCAAAATTAAAGATATGCACCTCGATGCTACGGTCTATGCCATTATTTAATGTCGGGCGGTAACCGATACTCAACATGCCCGTATGCTTCTTCTCGCCGAGAAAAACATAAACGGCGTATACTCCGTCAGCCGGAATCAGCTTTTCGGAATCGTTGACACATAGGTTAGCGGTCGGAAAGCCTATCTTACGCCCAACATGATAACCGTTCACAACCATACCGTTCAAAAAGAAATAATACCCCAGGCAGTTTGCCGCTTCCGAAACGTTTCCTTCCAGCAAAAGACGGCGGACAGCCGAGGAACTGACCGTCATTGTATCAGTAAAATAAGCCTGCGCCAGTAGCACTTCTATTCCCAACTCTTGCCCATAACGTACATAATCATCAAATCCCTCACTACGATTATGCCCGAAACGGTGATCATGACCTATTACTAAAGCCTGTACCTTATAGTCATGTTTTAATATAGCCATAAATTGTTTAGCGGAAAGACGGGCCAAATCAAGAGTAAAATCAAGCATGACGCAATAATCGATACCGGTATCGGCAAGCAAGGTGACTTTCTCATCGCAAGTAGTAAGCAACTCGGGATGAAAATCGGGTTGCATTACCTTGCGGGGATGCACCGGAAAAGTAATTACCGATGAAGCAAGCCCACGTATAGCCGCAGCTTTATACACCTGTTCTATCAAAAACCGATGTCCCTGATGCACTCCGTCAAAAAAGCCGATAGTAGCTACGTTGGGCAGGAGTTCTTTACCAGATGTTCCGGTGCATAGCCGCATACTCACTTTATACAGTTGGTTTATTTAAATAAATGCCTCCAATCCTCACCGGCTTTCGGAGTGTAAGTGGAAATTCCTAATGATTGGGCTGTCATACAATTGGCTTCCGAATCATCAATAAAGAAAGTTTCTTTGGGGTCCAAACCAGCATCATCCAGCACTTTCCGGAAGATTTCTTCACCGGGTTTTGCCATCTTCATCTTATAAGAAAGGAAAATATGCTCAAAATAATCTTCCACGCGGAATGCCTTATAGGGAAAAGCATGTTCACAAGACCACTTCCAATGGATTTCATTGGTATTGCTCAGCAGATACACTACATAATCCTTACGCAAAGCCAATAATAAATCCAACTTATAAGTCGGTATACTCACCAGAAAGCTATTCCACGCAGCATCAATCCGAGCGTCTGTAACGTCCTTTCCTATTTTTTCACGTATTATATTCCGAAAATCATCACTGGAAATAAGACCTTTCTCATACTGCTGGAAGAAATCCTGTTGATGATATATGTCGAGAGTATGCTCTACATCGGGCAATCCCAACTCTTTAAAATTCTTCAAACAGCGTTGGCGGTCTAAATCAATCAGTACACCACCGAAGTCTACTATAAGGTTTTTAAATCCTTTTCTTTTCATTATTTCATTTTTGCATTAAACGTCGGACAAGACGAATACCTTCGCCCACCCATAACACCAAAGAGGTAGAAGCAATAATTATCACCCAAGTTGTAAAATCAAGCGGCTCCGTACGAAATACAGCCCCACCGAACTGCACGATAACAAACTGACCACCCAAAATGGCAAGTACCACCAACTCCATACCATAAGATTTGGAAATGCCTTTAAAGGCAGAATCCGACGTTCCAAACACCCGCGCATTGAACAGATTCCAGAATTGCAGCATAACGAAGAAAGTGAAGAAGATAGTCAAACGCTGTACGGTCATACCGCCTTCTTCGTTATTAAACCAGAACAGCATACCCATAAGCAATACAAGGAAAGCCATACCCATACCGAGAATATAAATCCTCATGGACTTGGTTATTATGAAATCAGTGCTTTTACGAGGTTTCTCTTTCATCACACTTTCACTGGGTGGAATAGATGCCAAAGCCAAAGCGGCAAATGTATCCATAATCAGGTTCACCCACAGCATCTGTGTTACGGTCAACGGCAACTCGGTACCTACCAGCGAGCCAAGCAGCACAATGAATAATGCCACGAAGTTAATCGTCAACTGAAATACGATGAAACGCTGTATATTCTTATATAATGAACGTCCCCACATCACAGCTGTACCGATACTGTTGAAAGAGTCATCTAACAATGTGATATCGCTTGCTTCTTTGGCAACAGATGTTCCTGTTCCCATAGACAATCCCACCTGTGCATGGTTTAAGGCCGGAGCATCATTTGTTCCGTCGCCCGTCACGGCTACCACTGCGCCTTTCTGTTGCAATAGCTGAACCAAACGTTGCTTGTCGGTAGGGCGGGCACGCGACATAATCTTCAAATCCAGCACCCGGTCGAGAGCTTCCTTGTCCGTCAGGTCTGCAAAAGCTGAGCCTGTAATACGGTTACGCTCCGTATCCTCCGGTTTCCACAAACCAATCTGTCGTGCTATTTCGGTTGCCGTACCCGGCGTATCTCCCGTAACTATCTTGACACCGATACCCGCCGACTGACATTTTGCGACTGCCGCAGGCACATCCGGACGTATAGGGTCACTGATAGCCACAACGCCGAGGAAAGACAAATCATTCTCTGCAACCAATGCCACACAGTCGACCGGTTCCGTATCATCTACTATCTTATAGGCAAAACCAAGCGTACGCATCGCCATATTCTGATAGTTCAGCAACTGAGTCTCTACCGTAGAACGATATTCTACCGCATCCACTCGCTTCCCATCCAAAAGCACTTCCTTACATTTTCCCAATACGATTTCGGGAGCACCCTTTACATAAAGTATTCTCTTTCCAATCAGAGGAGACTGTACCAATGTTGCCATGAATTTCCGTTCCGTAGAGAAAGTCAACTGGTCAAGTACCTTTACAGCCTCCCTCAACTCCAGATAATTACGCTTTTGGCTGTCGAGCCACAAAAGCAAAGCCACCTCGGTCGGATTACCTACTCCTTTGGGCTTCTCTCCCGGAACCATTTCCTCCAGAAAAGCAGTGGAATTGGCACTGATGCCCTCTATTACCAGTTTACTTAAATCATCTTCTCCTATTTCCCGTCCGTTCTTCAATCCGTAAAAGTTCGGTTCGTACACTTGCATCAGGTTCTGTGTCAGCGTACCCGTCTTGTCCGTACAGATGACGGTAATCGCCCCCATCGTTTCGCAAGCATGCATCTTTCGCACCAGGTTATTGGTGGAAAGCATACGGCGCATATTCAACGCCAGGCTAAGCGTCACACTCATGGGCAAACCTTCCGGAACGGCAACCACAATCAAAGTTACCGCCATCATAAAGTACTGCAAAGTAGCTTTCAGAGCAGGCAGCCATTGCTCAAAAGTATGGAAAGATACAAAATCATAAACCAGAACTACATCTTTAATAAAGAAGATAGCAAATGCAAGACCGGCTACCGAGAAACCGATTTTTCCTATGAGATTGGCAAGTTTTGTAAGCTGAATATTCAGTGGGGTTGGCTCAGTGCTTTGCTCCGTACTCTGACGGGCTACTTTCCCAATTTCCGTAGCATCACCTACAGACTCTACACGCATAACTCCATGTCCATCAACTACCGTTGTTCCGCGCAACACACGATTGGAAGCATAAGTGGCTTCTTCATCAAAATCGGCTTCTATAATAGTCTTGGCAATCACCGGCTCACCTGTAAGATTGGATTCATTTACTTGCAGAGAGATGGCTTCCAACAGCTCACCGTCAGCAGGGATTTCCTCTCCGGTTTCCAGAATAATAATATCACCGACTACCACATCCTTACGGGGAATCTCCTGTACACGTCCGTTACGAATAACCTTCACCAAGGTTTCCTCGTTTACCGCATTCAGTAAATCGAACTTTTTATTGGCATCGTATTCAAAGAAAAAACCGATACCGGTGGCCAATAAAATAGCGGCTATGATACCGATTGTTTCGGCATATTCGTTCTCCACTATGGAAATAATCAAAGAAAAGAAAGCGGCAACGAGCAGTACTCTTACTACCGGATCTTCAAACTTTTCTAAATATAGTTTCCACAAAGACGGACGCTTCGGGGGCGTCAAAAGGTTTACACCATGTTCAGTACGACTCTTCCGTACTTCATCGTCAGTAAGCCCGACGTGATAAAAATCATCCTTTGTTGCAGTCATGCAAATCGTTAGGTTTAAATTGAATTGCAAAAATACAACAATAATTTGTATAGCGAATGTTATTAAATCTTTTTATAGGTTTTACAAATTCAGCTCCTCTTTTTTAATTATTCCAATTTCCAAGGCAAAGTAAACCAGAAAGTAGAGCCTTCTCCAAGTTTTGACTCAACACCTATCTCACCACCCAATTTGCGAACGATTGTCTGGCAAATGGAAAGTCCGAGTCCCGTACCTTTCTTCGTCTGTTCCAGTTTTACAAAACGGTCAAATATATGAGCAACCTTTTCTTCGGGAATCCCGCTTCCTGTATCCTTCACATAAATATACAGTCCGCTTTCACAAGACCGATATCCCAGTGTAATACTACCTTCCGACGTAAACTTCATAGCATTCGTCATAAAGTTAGAAATGACTTGTGCGATTCGGTTTCTATCCGTATACATCATACATTCTGACTGCGAAACCTCACGCACGATTTTAACAGCAGAACGTTCTTCATTCAGCCTCATCCTGAATTGCTGTTCTATGTCAAACACAAGCTGATTAATATCCACATCAGACAAAACAAATTCCAGTGTGCCCGCTTCTATTTTCGATAAATCCAATATATCCGCTATCAATTGCTGCAATAATTCATTGTTGGTGCGTACAATCTCCATAAACTGCGCTTTCTCTTCATCAGTAGAAGCAGAAGCCAATAGTTCTGAGAAACCTACAATCGCATTCAAAGGAGTACGTATCTCATGACTCATATTCGCCAAAAAGACCGATTTGGAATAATCCGCCTGTTCTGCCTTCTTCCTCGCTTCCTTCAATTCCATTTCCACCTGTTTCAAATGGGTAATATCATGTACCGTTATTACCATACAATCCTTACCTTCTATTTGCATAAACTCACCGGAAATATGAGCTTCGCATTCAGCAACTCTATCCTGCGCTCCTCTTATATTCAAGATAGCATCCAAGTCGGTGAAACATTGCTTGGTTAGGAAAGTATTCTCAATTGTCCGTCTTACAGGACATTGTCCACATAACTCATGCGTACCGCATCCTTTGGTAGAAGACATTGCATTGTTACATCTAAGTAAATCTCCCACCCGTTGTGTAATGGAGGGCTTGGGTACTCCGACAATATCATAATAATTAGTATAAAATACCGTAAAATCGCGGTTTATCAGTAGAACATAGGCATGAATGTTTCGCATTATTGCCCGAAAAAGCCCATCAGTCATCTCCATAAAGGTGTGTTTTTAAGGTTGAGATAACAAATGTACCTTTTTTTAATTGAACAATAAACAAAAAGGGTATTTTAATTGTTATTAAAGAAGAATTTTAAAAAAGAACATTATGGAAAAGTACATCTGCACTATTTGTGAATATGTTTATGACCCGGAACAGGGAGATCCGGAAAGCGGAATAGAACCGGGAACTGCATTTGAAGACCTTCCCGATGATTGGGTTTGCCCTCTATGTGGAGTAGGCAAAGATGAATTTGAGAAAGCGTCCTAAGACGCTTTCTTTTCTTTTATATCACTACTGGCTTCCACTACATTGACTACGTAGTCGCCCAGCTTTTCACATTCAGCAATAATATCCATATAATAGACACCCATCTGATAATCATATTCCTTGTTATTAACATCAAGGATATTCTGATTCTTCAACTGATTGCGATAATTATTGATTTCATTTTCAATATTAAACGATTTATTCACATCAATACCTTGATGTTCCGAACGTTCTACTACCACAATCATTTGTCCAAGAGCGTCGTCAGTCAACTTCATCATAAAATGGATATGCTCGTATTGCTTCTCTGTAAATTCCAAATTCGCCTGACGCTTACGATTAATAGTACGCGCCAAGTTATAACAGCTGTCACCTATGCTTTCTATCTCCGTCACCTCCCGCAGCATAGCCCGGATTTGCAACTTACTTTCAGAACTCAAACGCCCTTCTGACACTTGGTTCAGATAATTCGCAATCTCCAGTTCCATACTGTCACTGATATTCTCATATTTCTCTATCCGGCTGAACAATTTATTGAAATCATCATCTTTATCGGTATGCAACAAGTCACGTACCATACCGAACATACGATGCGTACGTTCGGCAAACAAATGAATTTCCTTGCTTGCCTGCAGAATGGAAAGTTCTGCTGTAGAAAGCATACCACCCGTAATAAAGCGCAAACGATATTCTTCGTCCTGTTCCTTCTGTGGTATAATGGCGCAAACCGTACGTTCTATAAACTTCACAAACCATATTAATATCAGCACATTGCATATATTAAAACAAGTATGGAAAGCTGACAGTTTAAATGAAACGGCAACAGCCGGATCTTTAGTTCCCATTACATTGTCTACAAACCAAGCTACTCCTTGAGTAAAAGGCACGAACAGGCACAACACCCATATTACACCGAATACATTAAATACCAGATGCGCCAATGCAGCCCTCCTAGCCTGCGTGTTACCGGTCAGAGCTGCAAGATTGGCTGTTATGGTTGTACCTATATTTTCACCGAGAACCAATGCAGCTCCCAATTCAAAGCTAATCCAACCGTTAGCACACATAATAAGGGTTATTGCCATCGTTGCTGCAGAAGCCTGCACAATCATGGTCAATATAGTTCCTATGAATACAAACAAAAGAATAGATAAATAGCCCATATCGGTATAATCCTGTACAAAAGCCAACATATCAGGATTATGTCTCAAGTCGGGAGCATTGGACTGCAATAAAGAAAGCCCCATAAAAAGGAAAGAAAAACCAAAAATAAATTCACCGATGGACTTACGGGCGCTTTTTTGAGAGAACATGAGAGGAATGCCAAAGGCTAAAAGAGGGAGGGCAAAAGCTGCGATGTCTACTTTAAATCCTAATGCAGAAATAATCCAGGCTGTAACAGTAGTACCAATATTGGCTCCCATAATTACACCGATAGACTGTGACAAAGTCAGCAACCCGGCATTGACAAAACTCACCACCATAACGGTAGTTGCTGAGGAAGACTGGATAAGTGCCGTAATAAGCACACCTGTCAGAACACCGGTCACCCGGTTGGTCGTCATAGCGGTTAAAATCTTCCGCAAGCGGTCGCCGGCGAATTTTTGAAGTCCCTCACTCATAATTTTCATCCCGTAGAGGAACAATGCCAATGAGCCAAGCAGCTTTAAAAAATCATAAAAAGAATATTCCATCTTTAATTAGTTAAAGTGTTTCGTTGTGCCATTTGTTATTATGTCTTATATTTAACGTGTTAATCACTCCAAAAAAAGACATCATGAAACATATGTTACAAATTTGTTGCAAAAATAATAATATTTATAAAGAATTCCCTATAGGAAGCTCACTTTTGGATATTTATTACGGTTTTAATCTTAATTTTCCCTACCAAGTAGTCAGTGCTAAGGTAAATAACCGTTCCGAAGGACTAAATTTTCGGGTATATAATAATAAAGATGTAGAATTTCTGGATGTGCGAGATTCTTCCGGTATGCGTACTTATGTCCGTTCACTTTGCTTTATCTTATATAAGGCTGTCAGTGAATTATTTCCGGAAGGAAAGTTGTTTGTAGAGCATCCCGTATCCAAAGGCTACTTCTGTAATCTTCGCATCGGACGTCCTATTGAATTGGAAGATGTATCTGCCATCAAAAAAAGGATGCAGGAAATTATTGCCGAAGATATCCCATTTCACCGTACCGAATGCCACACTACCGAGGCTGTGCGGGTATTCAGCGAACGAGGAATGAACGACAAGGTAAAATTGCTGGAAACATCCGGTTCTATATATACCTATTATTATACGCTGGGAAGCACTGTAGATTACTATTACGGTAATTTATTGCCCAGTACGGGGTTTATCAAGCTGTTCGACATCGTGAAGTATTATGACGGTCTCTTACTACGCATCCCAAACAAAGAAAATCCTACAGTGCTGGAAGAAGTGGTGAAGCAAGAGAAAATGCTTGATGTATTCAAAGAGCATCTACGCTGGAACTATATCATGGGACTAAGCAATGTGGGCGACTTCAACCTTGCTTGCGAAGAAGGACATGCAACCGACTTGATTAATGTAGCGGAAGCTCTTCAAGAAAAGAAAATAGCTCAGATTGCCGATGAAATCTATCACCGAGGAGAAAATGGAAACCGCGTAAAACTGGTATTAATCTCCGGTCCTTCTTCATCAGGAAAAACAACTTTCAGCAAACGACTCTCTGTCCAATTAATGACCAACGGCCTACGCCCTTATCCCATTTCATTAGATAATTATTTTGTAGACCGCGAAGAAACGCCGCTTGATGAAAATGGTAACTATGATTATGAATCCCTCTACGCACTCGATTTGGAATTATTCAACAATCAATTGCAAGCTTTACTACGGGGAGAAGAGGTAGAGTTGCCGCGATTCAACTTCACACTCGGCAAGAAAGAATATAAAGGAGATAAATTACGCATTGACGAGCACACCATTCTTATATTGGAAGGTATCCACGCTCTGAACCCGGAACTTACTCCGCAGATACCCGCCGAAAACAAATACAAAATTTATGTTTCCGCATTAACCACTATTTCACTCGATGACCACAACTGGATTCCAACAACGGACAACCGTTTGTTGCGTCGCATTATCCGTGACTTCAACTACCGTGGATATTCAGCTCAAGAAACTATTTCACGCTGGCCCAGTGTACGTGCAGGAGAGGACAAATGGATATTCCCCTATCAAGAGAATGCCGATGTCATGTTTAATTCAGCTTTATTGTTTGAGTTTGCCGTACTACGTTGCCATGCAGAGCCCATACTCACCGGTGTGCCGCGCAATTGCCCCGAATATGCCGAAGCCTACCGCCTCATGAAGTTCATCAAATACTTTACACCGGTACAGGATAAGGAAATTCCGCCAACATCTTTATTAAGGGAATTCTTAGGCGGCAGCAGCTTCAAATATTAGTTCATTCATCAATAAGGGAATTTATAGACTTTTGTATACAACATAGCAAAGAAATATTTAACTTTGTGTGCAAATAAAACAAACATACGTATAATGAAAAGAATCATTACAATACTTTTTACGGCACTTTTTTTCCTGTATGCCCAAACCTATGCACAAAGTCGTGCTGATGAACTAATGAAACAAGCGCAAGAAAGCCTTGCCAAAAAAGAATATATCAAAGCCCGCTACCTCTTCTTACAAGCCTACAACTCTTTTGCCTCACAAGAGAAATACGCTCCAGCTGTAGAATGCGGCGTCAATGCCAGTGCACTTTACCATCGCGAAAATTATTATAAAGAAGCTTTCGAGCTACTGCGCAGTGCCGAACAGTTAGTAGGAACCGGCGAACAGAAACTTCAAAAGAGTCTCCCGAATCTGCGTTTCCACATCACTAAAGAGCGGTTGCAAATGTACATCAATACCAAGAATCCATCTCGCGCTAAGGAACAGTTGAATAAGTTGGGAGAAGCAGCACAGGCAGCCAAAAGCGACTCCCTAAACAATGATTTCCTGTATACCCAAGCCAACTATTACTATACTTTCGGCATGAATTCACAGGGAGACACAGCTTTCAAGAAATTGATAGAGCAGTACAAGCAACAAAAGAATTATGCCAAAGTGGACGAATGCTACAAAACCCTCATAGGCATTGCCCGTAAAGCAAACAATGCGGGCTTGGTGGCACGCACCTATGATAAATATATTATTTGGACAGACTCAGTCAAAGCACTCACCGCGCAAGATGAACTGAATGTACTGAAAAGGAAATACGATGAAAGTCTGGCTACCA
Source organism: Bacteroides sp. AM10-21B (assembly GCF_003472565.1). Taxonomy (NCBI): domain Bacteria; kingdom Pseudomonadati; phylum Bacteroidota; class Bacteroidia; order Bacteroidales; family Bacteroidaceae; genus Bacteroides; species Bacteroides sp. AM10-21B. The sequence continues at coordinate 126,454 of NZ_QRME01000002.1, forward strand.
TTCAGGAAAAAGACGATTCCCTCTCCGCCAAACAATACATTATCATCGGACTTTGCATATTGGCAGCCATTTTAGCGGCAGCATTAGTGATAGGAACTATCATATTGTTACGTTTCATCCTATTGACACGTAAACAAAAGAAGGCAATCAGCATAGCCAATGAGCACAATGAATTAAAAACCAAGTTCATTCAGAATATCTCTGCCCAAATGAAGCCGACTTTAGACACCCTTGACCCGAAACTACCCGGTGTACAGGCATTGCATACTTTCTCCGGTCACATCCAAGAGTTATCCGAGTTGGAAAACAGCTTATCAGAACCATATGAAATGGAGGAAAAGAATGTTTCAACTTTCTGTGAAAACGTTATGGACAAAATACGGGGTAAGGTACAAGAAGACGTAACTCTCACTGTAAATGCTCCCAAGCTGAATGTAAAACTCAATCCGGAACATTTGGAACGTATCTTAGTGCATTTATTGGAGAATGCTGCCGAATATACCCCCACAGGTGGAAAGATATGGTTGGACTTCAAGAAGCGCGGCGCCCACACTCACCAGTTCATTATCAGTGATACCGGTTGCGGCATCCCCGAAGAACAACGTGAAGAGATATTCAAACCTTTCACCGAAGTAAAAGACCTGACGCAAGGCGACGGTTTAGGACTGCCTATCTGTTCGCTGATTGCCACCAAAATGAACGGCAACTTGACACTGGACAGCAGCTATACGAAAGGGGCACGATTTATATTGGAGTTACACGCTTAGATAGTTGAGAGTTGAAAGTTACTATGCAGCATAATAGCGCAGCTAACTTTCAACTCTCAACTATCAGCTTTCAACTACCTCAACGCTTCCACTTCTTCCGGTGTCAATGGAATCTTTTTGCCTAAGCGGCGTGCACCGGTTTCCGTTATCAGATAATCTTCTTCATTGCGGATACCGCCAAAATTACGGTACTCTTCCACTTTATCATAGTTGATGAAATCTTTAAACTTCTTTTCTCCTTTCCAAAGGTCTATCAGTTCGGGGATAAAGTAGATGCCCGGTTCAACGGTATGTACAAAGCCCGGTTCCAGAGGGATAGCAAGGCGCTGGCTCTTACGACCGAACTGCGTACTCTTAGGCTGACCGTTGTAACCTACCCAAATCTCTCCGAAGTTTTCCATATCATGCACATCCAGTCCCATCATATGTCCCAATCCATGAGGATAGAACAAGGCATGCGCACCTTCGCACACGGCATCTTCGGCATTACCTTTCATCAGGCCAAGTTCTTTCATTCCCTCTACCATAACGCGGGCGGAAAGATCATAAACATCCATGTAAGGAATGCCCGGACGAAGCGCCTTGACCGATTCCAGATGCATTGCATTCTGAATTTCATAAACGGCGCGCTGGCGCGGAGTAAATATTTTATCAGCAGGAATGGTGGAAGACATATCACCCGCGTAGCCCGACTCCACTTCCGCACCGGCGTCAATCAGGAATAAATCTCCCGGCTTCACCTTATTGCCATGATAGTGGTTGTGCAAAGTCTGCCCATTGATAGTAGCAATCGTTGCAAAAGAAAGCTCACAATTATTGGATTCCGCCACCCGGTTCATTTCCGCTACGACTTCGTATTCGTACATGCCCGGACGGAGCACCTTCATCGCCGTAATATGCATATCAGCCGTCACATTGCACGCCTTTTCTATTTCCTCTATTTCTTCGGCAGACTTATAACTGCGCTGCGCCACAATCGCACGAATAAAAGGGACAGAACCTTCCTGGCGTACCGGCGGAATACCCAGCCAGTCCATCAGTTTCAATTTATGTTCCGCCCTATAAGGAGGAAGATAATGTATAGTCTGCCCTTTACGCACCGCTTTATGAAGATAGTTCACAATTTCGGAAGAAGGCATCACGTCCGCTATTCCCACACGTTCACTCTTCTCTTTCAAGGTGGGCTGAGTACCCATCCAGACAATATGGTCAATCGTCAGTTCATCTCCAAAAATAATATCCTTGTCCTCGTCAATATCAATAATCGCCGACAAACCGACAAACGATAAACCAAAATAATACAAGAATGTGGAATCCTGCCGATAACGGAAAGTATTATCTTCATAATGCAGTCCTTGCTCGTCATTACCCAAGAACAGCAACACTCCTGAGCCTATATTTTTCTTCAGCAGGGCTCGACGCTGCATATACGTTTCTTTAGCAAACATAACGTTTCTGTTTTTTAGTTCATACAGCAAAGATAAGAACAAAAATGCAACCAAGCTGTGGCTTTCTTGTTAAATATAATAAGAGAAGATTTCTCGTTCCCGAACTATTCACTATTTTTGCAAAAAGTGCGAAGATAAAACTTATCTTTGCAGCATGTAAATAAAGTAAAGTATGGCACAAGGCTCCCGACAAATACAGACCCAGGCGCAACAGCAGATACAAACGCTGTCGCCACAGCAGATTCTGGTAGTAAAGCTATTGGAACTTCCGGCAATAGAACTGGAAGACCGTGTACGTGCCGAACTTCTGGAAAACCCTGCACTGGAAGAAGGAAAGGATGATACTGCCAGTGATGAATACTCCGATACTCCCGATGCAGACTCCAACGCAGAAGACGGCGGAGACACCGATTATGATTCGTTAAGCGACTACCTCAACGAAGACGACATACCCGACTATAAATTACAGGAAAACAACCGCAGTAAAGGAGAACAAGCCGAGGAAATCCCTTTCTCCGACGCAACTTCTTTCTATGAAACCTTGAAGGAACAGTTGGGCGAACGCAATCTCACCGAGCATCAACATGAACTGGCCGAGTACCTTGTCGGTTCATTGGACGACGACGGTCTGTTGCGCAAGTCGTTAGACAGTATCAGCGATGAACTTGCCATCTATGCAGGCATTGAAGCTAGCACTGAAGAACTGGAAGAAGTATTGAAGATTATCCAAGATTTCGACCCGGCAGGACTGGGAGCCCGCAATTTGCAAGAATGCCTCCTTATCCAGATACGGCGCAAGATAGAGCAGCAACACTTTACCCCCAATCCGTTGCTTTACATCGAAGAAGCTATTATAGCCGAATGCTACGAAGAGTTCACCCGCAAGCATTGGGACAAGATACAACAGAAACTTGGTTTGGAAGAAGAAGCCTTCCAGCAAGCCATAAAAGAAATCTGCAAACTGAATCCGCGTCCGGGTGCATCATTAGGCGAAGCTATCGGCAAAAACCTGCAACAAATCGTGCCCGATTTCATTGTAGATACGTATGACGACGGCACTATCAACCTGTCGCTCAACAATCGGAACGTACCCGAACTCCGTATGAGCCGCGACTTCACCGAAATGGTAGAGGAACACACCAAGAACAGGGCAAATCAGTCCAAAGAATCCAAAGAGGCCATGATGTTTCTGAAACAGAAAATGGATGCGGCACAGGGATTTATCGATGCCGTCAAGCAACGCCAGAATACCCTGATGACTACCATGCAGGCCATCATCGACCTGCAGCGTCCCTTCTTTCTCGAAGGCGATGAGTCATTGCTCCGCCCCATGATTTTGAAAGATGTTGCCGAACGTACGGGACTTGACATTTCAACCATATCCCGTGTCAGCAACAGTAAATACGTACAGACCAACTACGGCATTTATCCATTGAAATTCTTCTTCAATGACGGATACGTAACGGAAGACGGTGAGGAAATGTCCGTTAGGGAGATACGGAAAATTCTCAAAGAGTGCATCGACAACGAGGACAAGAAAAAGCCTTACACCGACGATGAATTGACCGAGATACTCAAGGAAAAAGGATATCCGATTGCCCGCCGTACCGTGGCCAAATACCGCCAACAATTGAATATTCCGGTAGCGAGGCTGCGAAAGTAGAGGCAAAAGGCGATTAAGTGTTAGAGTGATAATGCAAAAATAAAGAAATGGCAGTAGAACAACATATTATAACTGACAGAACCCTCATCAGGACGGCTAAGATAATTTCGGTGATATTCACACCGTTTTCCATACCATTCTTGGCATTCCTGATTCTATTTGTATTCTCATACTTGCGCATCATGCCCCTGCAATACAAGCTGATTGTACTGGGAGTAGTGTATTGCTTTACAATCCTTATGCCCACACTGACTATTTTCCTTTTTCGCAAGATAAACGGATTCAGTCCCGAAGACTTAACGGAACGGAAACGGAGATATGTACCTTTCATTCTGACCATTACTTCCTATATATTCTGCCTTCTCATGATGCACCGGTTGAATATTCCCTGGTATATGACAGGGATTATCCTCGCTGCTCTTATCATGATGGTTATCTGCGTTATTATCAACCTGAAATGGAAACTCAGCGAGCATATGGCAGGAGCCGGCGCCATAATAGGCGGGTTGGTTGCTTTCAGCGCCTTGTTCGGGTATAATCCGATAAGCTGGTTATGTATCTTCATCCTTATTGCAGGCGTATTGGGTACGGCACGAATCATCCTGCAGCACCATACGCTTGGCGAGGTAATGGGAGGATTTGCCGTAGGGCTGGTTTGCTCTCTGTTGGTACTGCATCCCTTCAGTAAATTGATGTTCCGTTTATTCAGTATATTCTTATTTTAAATATTAACTCTTAAAACTAACGATTATGAATTTTCCTAATGATGTAAAGTACACGAAAGAGCATGAATGGATTCGCCTGGAAGGTGATGTAGCTTATGTAGGAATCACAGACTATGCCCAAGAGCAACTGGGCGACATCGTATTTGTCGACATCCAGACAGTAGGCGAAACATTGGCTGCCGATGAGGTATTCGGTACCATCGAAGTGGTAAAAACCATTTCCGACCTATTCTTGCCCGTTGCAGGAGAAGTTTTGGAACAGAATGAAACGTTGGAAGAGCAACCTGAACTGGTAAATAAAGACCCTTACGGCGAAGGCTGGCTCATTAAAATCAAACCTGCTGCCGATGCGGATTTCAACAGTCTGCTGGACGCCGAAGCATACAAAGCATTGATTAACGATTAATAAATTAAATAATATGTCTCCAATTGTCAGTATCATCATGGGCAGCACTTCCGACCTTCCTGTAATGGAAAAGGCCGCACAGTTGCTCAATGATTTACATGTACCGTTCGAAATGAACGCTCTCTCTGCGCACCGTACACCGGAAGCGGTAGAAGAATTTGCCAAAGGCGCCCGTAAGCGCGGCATTAAGGTTATTATCGCCGCTGCCGGCATGGCTGCCGCCCTGCCCGGTGTCATTGCAGCCAATACAACGCTGCCTGTAATCGGCGTACCCATAAAAGGCTCTGTACTCGATGGCGTAGATGCACTGTATTCCATCATCCAGATGCCTCCGGGCATTCCTGTAGCCACTGTAGCTATCAACGGAGCAATGAATGCGGCTATTCTTGCAGTGCAAATGCTCGCCTTAAGCAACGACGAACTGGCGGAAGCCTTTACCGCTTACAAAGAAGGTCTGAAAAAGAAAATCGTGAAAGCAAACGAAGACCTGAAAGAAGTGAGATACGAGTATAAAGTAAACTAAACACTAACAACGTGGATATATTCAATTATTCCCGACGGGAAACATCAGAAGTGAATATCGGAGCCACCCCTATGGGCGGCTCCAATCCTATCCGCATACAGAGCATGACCAACACTTCCACGCAGGATACCGATGCATGTGTAGCGCAGGCCAAACGCATTGTGGATGCCGGTGGAGAGTACGTACGTCTCACCACTCAGGGCATCAAGGAAGCCGAGAACCTGATGAACATCAACGCTGCCCTACGCCAAGACGGTTATATGACACCGCTGGTGGCCGATGTACATTTCAATCCGAAAGTAGCCGATGTTGCCGCACAATATGCGGAAAAGGTTCGCATCAATCCGGGAAATTATGTAGATGCCGCACGTACTTTCAAGCATTTGGAGTACACCGATGAAGAGTATGCACAAGAAGTCCGGAAAATACGCGACCGCTTCATCCCCTTCCTGAACATCTGCAAAGCCAATCATACAGCCATCCGCATCGGTGTCAATCACGGTTCATTATCCGATCGCATTATGTCACGCTATGGGGATACTCCCGAAGGTATGGTAGAATCGTGTATGGAATTCCTGCGAATCTGCGTAGCGGAAAACTTCATGGATGTAGTGATTTCCATCAAAGCATCCAACACGGTAATCATGGTGAAAACCGTGCGTTTGCTTGCTCACATAATGGAAAAAGAAGGGATGCACTTCCCCCTCCACCTCGGTGTAACGGAGGCTGGAGACGGTGAGGACGGACGCATCAAGTCTGCCTTAGGCATCGGGGCTTTATTGGCCGACGGCTTAGGCGACACTATCCGCGTATCTTTAAGTGAAGCTCCCGAAGCCGAAATTCCTGTCGCCCGAAAGTTGGCGGACTATATTGTGCAGCGCCACAACCATCCGTACATACCGGGAGCGGTAGCTCCGGACTTTCATTATCTCTCTCCTGAGCGCAGAACCACAACAGCCGTACACAATATAGGCGGAGACAATCTCCCCGTAGTCATTTCCGCGCGTTTGGACGGAGACATGGATTTTAATCCGCAGTTTATGCCCGATTACGTATACGTCGGACGCCAACTGCCCGAACATCCTGTTGAAGGAACGCAATACATCATTGATGCCGACCTTTGGGAAGGGAAAGCCAATACATGGCCGGCTTTCAAGGGTGAGCAACTGCCGTTTATCAGCGGATGCAATGCGTCGCTGAAGTTCCTGTTCATCACCTATATGGGGCTGAATGACGAAGTGATTGCCGGCTTGAAGTATCATCCGGAAGTAGTGCTTGTGGCTCAAAGCAACCATCCCAACCGATTAGGCGAATATCGTGCGTTGGCACATCAGCTGATTAATGAAGGATTAAAGAACCCTCTCGTTTTCTTCCAGCATTATGCCGAGAATGAAACGGAAAACCTGCAAATCAAGTCGGCAGCCGATATGGGCGCACTTATTATCGACGGATTCTGCAATGGAATCTTCCTGTTCAACCAAAACGGCGGAAAGGGTGATAAAACAATAAGCAACAAGGTGATAGATGCCACAGCCTTCGGTATTCTGCAGGCAGGGCGCATCCGTACCAGCAAGACGGAATATATTTCCTGCCCGGGTTGCGGCCGCACACTCTATGACCTTGAAAGTACCATTGCCCGCATCAAACAAGCGACATCACATCTAAAGGGGCTCAAAATCGGTATTATGGGTTGTATAGTCAATGGTCCCGGCGAAATGGCAGATGCCGATTACGGATATGTAGGTGCCGGACGGGGGAAAATCAGCCTTTACAAGAAGAAAGAATGCATTGAAAAGAACATCCCCGAAGAGGAAGCTGTAGAAAAGCTAATCGAACTAATCAAGAAGAACGGGGATTACGTTGAGAAATAATCATCCCTGCATAATGAAAAGGGTAAAACGAATTTTAGTTCTCACTCCGTTGAATGACAGAATGAGAACTAAAATTCGTTTTGATACTTCACTTAAAAACAAAGTCCATAAAGGCTCTTTTTATTTCTCCTTTTTGCTCTCATCCGGTCTCACCGAGGGAGCGCTAAGCATCTCTTTATATTTTTCCGGGGCTGTCAATATCTTGACGGCTTCTTTCAAATCGTCATCGTCTTTTAGCTGTTGGACAATGCCCCCGCGCTGATAATAATAGCGTTTAATAATCTCCACGGCAATCATATCCTTGATGTCCTTTGAGAAATGGTCGAGGTCACGGTTCAGATTGTGAGATAATTTCTTCTCCAAAGCCTTGAACTCATCCGATGCGTCCGTCAAATACCCTTCAAACTCTGCCATCTCTTTCAGGCTCTTCAACATTTTCTCAGTCTGCTGGTCATATTTGAAATCAGCCTTTTGCACCATTGCCTTGAAGTCGGCATAGTCGGCATCAGTAATCTTGAAATCCTTGGGTGCAGGAACTGTGGGGTGCTTCAAGCAATATTCTGTGGCATAGTTAAATATCAGGTTATCATTCACCAGGTAGAACAAGATATTAGGCAACTTATCCTGCTTGACGGCAATATCCGGAGTAACCCCTCCGCCATCACGCACTTCGCGCCCTGCAGCCGTATGGAACACTGTTGTCAGACTATCCGGAATACGCCCTACACTGCCGTCTTCATTGCGGTGCTTATAGTCGATAGCCTGCACGCAGCGGCCACTCGGAATATAATACTTGGAAGTTGTCAGTTTCATCGTACCGCCATAAGGCAACGGACGGGTTGTCTGTACAAGTCCCTTTCCGAACGTACGGTTACCCACCACCACGGCACGGTCGTAATCCTGCAATGCACCTGCCAGGATTTCCGATGCGGAAGCTGTTGCACTGTTCACCAATACAGCCAGCGGAATCTCCAAATCCAGCGGTTCACGCAAGGTCTTGTATGTATTGCTTGCCTGTTTGATTTTTCCCTTTGTCGTTACCAACGTTTTGCCGCGCGGCAGGAAGAAGTTGGCTATTTCCACCGCTTCGTCCAACAAGCCGCCGCCATTATTACGCAAGTCTATAACCAACGAAGTAATTCCCTGTTTCTTCAAATCAAGAAATGCCTGTTTGAACTCTTTGGAAGGATTTCCGGAGAACGTGCTCAGATTGATGTAGCCTATGTTATTATCCAACTTCGCATAATAAGGAATAAAAGGCAATTGAATGGAACGGCGAACGATGTCGAACTCCAACGGCTGCTCCTTACCCGGACGCTGCACTTTCAGCTTGAAGCTCGTCCCCACCTGCCCGCGAAGCATCTCGCTCACTTCTTGGTTATTCTTTCCTGCAAGGTCTTTGCCGTCAATCTCCATGAGAACATCACCGGCTTTCAAACCTACGGTAGCTGCGGGCATATTTTCATAAGGCTCGGCTATCATGGAACGTTTCAGTTTGGTATTCCAAGTTATGATAGAACCGATACCTCCATACGAGTTTTTCAACATCTGCTCCAGCTCGCTTTGGTCGTCTTCCGGAAAATATTGCGTATAAGGGTCGAGTGAATACAGCATAGACTCGATACCTGTACGAATCGTCTTGTTCGGGTCTATTGTATCTACATAGAACATATCCAGCTCCTTCACAATAGAATTGAATATATCCAAGTTCTTTGCAACCTGAAAACTACGGCTGTCTCCGCTTTTAAATCCGAAAAAGAAACTTACGCCTACTACCAGCAATAGGACGGCTATCCAACGTATTTTTAAATATTTCATATATCCTCTAATTTATCATTATAATATCTTCCTTTATCTTTTCCCATTTTGAATCCGGCAACTCCGTTCCAACCACCTGTATTACCTCTCCCGACAAGACAGCGCCTATCTTTCCGCACTTCTCCAAAGAATATCCGCAAGTCAGCCCATACAGAAAACCCGCCGCAAAGAAATCCCCGGCTCCTGTGGTATCAACCACCCGCTCCACCGGTACAGCCTCAACATACACCTCTTCCGTCCCCTTGCGAATTAACGAACCGCGCGAACCGACCTTTACAATGGCAATACTACACATTTTAGCGATAATATCCAATGCTTCCTCGGGTTCTTTCCCGGTAAATGCTTTCGCCTCTTCTTCGTTGGCAAAGACAATATCCACATATTTATTGACCAACAAAGAGAAAAACTCATGATCGCCCGCCACAATATTATAACTCGCCATATCCAAGCAAACCTGTAAGCCGGCTTCCTTAGCCAGTTCGATGGCACGAAGAATCATGTCGTGCTCCTGCACCAGATACCCTTCTATAAACAGATAAGTATATCCTCTGAACATTTCCAAGGACAAATCTTCCGCTTTCAGTGTAGATGCCGCCCCTAAATAGGTGCCGAAAGTACGCTCCCCGTCCGGAGATATAAAAGTAGAAGCCACCCCCGAAGGTAGTGTATCGGAAAGTAATAAATTAGCTTCCGTTCCACGTTTTAACAAACTTTCCCGATAAAAGTTACCGTAAGAATCATTATTTATCTTCCCGATAAATCCGGTGCCCGCTCCAAGCTGCGCCATCCCCCGAATTGCGTTTCCGGCAGAGCCACCGGTTGCCAAATGCGTTTTCACCCGGCTAAAGTATCTATTGATTTTCAGCAATTTATCTTCATCTATAAGAGTCATGCTACCTTTGGGCAACTCCATTTCCGCTAAGATTTCATCACTGTCAAGGGTTGCTAACACATCGACCAATGCGTTTCCCAATCCAATTATTTTGTCCATTCCTGATATTTTTTTTGCAAAGATATTGCATATTTCAAAATATCCTATTACTTTTGCAGCGCATTTGAGAAAAAACAACATTCTTCCTTAGCTCAGTCGGTTAGAGCATCTGACTGTTAATCAGAGGGTCCTTGGTTCAAGTCCAAGAGGAAGAGCGAAAGAAAAACTTGGATGCAACATTCTTCCTTAGCTCAGTCGGTTAGAGCATCTGACTGTTAATCAGAGGGTCCTTGGTTCAAGTCCAAGAGGAAGAGCAAAAAGGTTCGTCAGTGCGGCGAACCTTTTTTGTTTCCCATAAATCACATCTGTCAAGAATCGGCTACGGCAAGCGTCAGTATACTGATACGTATCCCTGCCACATCCCGAAACGCATCGGCACACGCCGTAGTGGTGGCTCCGGTAGTAAGCACGTCATCCACCAGCAAGATATGCTTTCCAACAAAACGTTCGGGACAGCGGAGCTGAAAGATACCGTCTACATTCTCCCACCGTTCATAAGCGGATTTGCTTGTCTGCGTCTCCGTATGCTTGTTCCGCACTACAGAAGAGGCGTCCAGAGGAATATCCGTAACCGCTGCAATACCTTTGGCAACACACTCACTCTGGTTGTAGCCGCGTATCCGTTTTTTGCGGGGATGCAAAGGAACGGGAACAACCACATCTACATCGCGAAAGAAACCCGAAGCCACTAATTCCGCCGCCATAAAGCGGCCCATTGTCTCACCCAAGTCCTTTCGACCGCCATATTTCAGTTGATGCAGTATACGGCGGAAATCACTGCCCTTATGATAGAAGAAATAAGAAGTGGCACGCTCCAAAGGAAGTTTCCCCCAGAACATACGTTCCACCGGATTATCCGTACGAAGATGATAGTCCGTACGGGGCAGGTCCATATTACATTTCAGGCAAATAGCCTCCTCTCCCTCCTGCAAGGGCGTACCACACACGGCGCACTGACGGGAAAAGAACAAATGGAGAAAAGATAAGAACCAAGTTTTAAGTGTGTTTTCCATACTATATAGAAGAGATAGTCGTAAAAATGCCCTGCCGTACGTGCTATATTGCAAACGTTACCGGTCAGGGCCTTTAAATCTTCCGTTATCAAAAAGGGATTATTTATCCGCAGCCTGCTTATAAATAAGTTTTCCACGTTGGCTGACAGTCCATTTATCATTTTCCAGACGTACGTTCTTCGTATCGTCATCCTCTGCATTCCAAGCATATCCGCCGGCAGGCAGGCTACGACGGTCGAGGATTTCATTCGGAGCACCTTCTTCCGGGAAGAACAGTTCTACTTGAGTGGAATCCGGACTGAACACAATGAACAATGTATTTTCCGCATTTTCCACAGAAGTCAGGCGAACGCCTTTCTCCCACAACCGGATGCAATCTTTCTGCACCTCGCTCCATGTATATCCGGCCGAAGCGATACATCCATGTTCGTCCTTATCGTTTCCGACCATTTCTGTTTTTTCAGCTGCATCGGCTGTTTCAGCTTTTTTTTCGCGGGCGTTTCCGCAACTCACCAAGAATGCTCCGGCACATGCCAGGCACATAGAAATCATTTTTACATTCATAGTTATTGGTTTTAAAATTCCATATTCGCGTCAAAGTTAGAAATAAATATGATAGGAACGAATAAATCCTGCAATTCTTATACCTTAATTATCCTGTACAATGAGCGAACAAGAGGTGTGCAATACTAATAATGTCCCAGCATATATCATTTATGTTCAAAAATGCAGAACCGGAAGTTTTTTGTCTGCCCAAAGACTATCGGGATAATTATTTTTGATTTACATTTACAGAGGATTAAGTACGGTCCGCCCCTCCGAAACGAATAGAAAAACAACTACTTATTAATATACCAAACGAAAAAACATGAAAAAAAGCATTCTATTTATCACGAGTCTTTTCCTCTGCGTTTTCTGCCTGACAAGCAATGCCCAACAAAACAGGACAGAAGTTACTTGGGAGAATATGGAAGGTGTCACAGTGCCCATTCCCCCGCAAGTACATCCCCGACTTTATGTACGCTCCGCCGATGTGCCGGATTTGAAAAAACGAATGAACCATCCGCACGTAAAAGAAGTACTTGCCACCCTGAAGAAATTGGGCAAGGACCGTACTCCTGAAGAAGAAGCAAAGGTAAAGGACAGAGGATTCCGTTATTACTTTGAGATGCGTGGTGTGACCAGCCGCGTACAAGTACAAGCACTCGACTATTTGGTATACGGTGACAAGAGACAAGCCAGAAGCGCCATTACCGCCATGCTGGACACGCTCCAGAACGTCAATTATGGAACAAAAGGAGATTTGTCACGCGCCAGCGGAGTGATGCTGACCTGCGGTGCAATGGTATACGACTGGTGCTACGACCAAATGAAAGAATCTGAAAAGAAGGCTTATATCGAATCTTTCATCCGCATAGCCAAAACAATGGAATGCGGCTACCCGCCACGCAACAACGAACCGATAGCCGGACATTCCAGTGAGTGGATGATACTGCGGGATATGCTTTCCGCAGGTATCGCCATCTACGACGAATATCCCGATATGTACAACTACGTTATCAAGATGATGTTCAAGGATTATCTTCCTGTAAGAAACTATATCTATGCCGGACATAATTACCATCAGGGAACAAGCTACGTAAATGTACGTTTCAGCAACGACCTTTTCTCTTTGTGGATATTAGACCGCATGGGTGCAGGAGCTATCTATGATTCTTCCCAGCAATTCGTACTTTATGACTTCCTCTATCGCCGCCGTCCGGACGGACAGGTGATGCCGGCAGGTGACACCAATCCTATCCGCAGAAATATGCCTTCTTATTCATTGCCCGCCATGCTGGCTTCCAGTTTCTACAAAGACAGCTACTTGGCATACGAGTATGAACGCAAGCCCAATATCGAACGTCATTGCCTCATCTTCGACGTTCTGTGGAGAGATTTGGATTTGAAGGCCAAAGCCCCCGATGACCTGCCGCTGACGCGTTACTCAGGAAGTCCTTTCGGCTGGATGATAGCCCGCACGGCATGGGACAAGAACAGTGTGATTGCCGAAATGAAGATAAACGAACAGTTTGTCGGCAACCACCAGCATATGGACGGCGGTTCTTTCCAATTGTACTACCGAGGTCCTCTTGCCATTGACGCGGGAGCTTACCAAGGAAGTTCCGGCGGATATAACAGCCCTCACAACAAAAATTTCTTCAAACGTACCATCGCCCATAACTCTCTGCTGGTATATAATCCGGATGAGAAATTCGCCTGCTGGAACTATGGCGGAGGCGGCAAGACCGAATTCGCAGCCAACGACGGCGGACAGCGTATGCCCGGCGACCGCTGGGAAACCTGCCGTTCCTTTGAAAAGCTGCTGAGCAAGGATTATACCACCGGTAAAGCATTGGTGCACGGTTTCGGGCCGGACCTTAATAAGCCGGATTATTCTTATTTGAAAGGTGATATTACGCAAGCTTATACAGATAAGGTAAAAGAGGCAAAACGTTCTTTCGTTTTCCTCAACCTGCACTCTACCGAAGTACCTGCCGCATTAATCGTATTCGACAAGGTGGTTTCTTCCAATCCGCAGTTCAAAAAGTTCTGGTTGCTGCACAGCATCGAGGAGCCGGTAATAGAAAATAATCGTTTCACCATCAAGCGTACCAAGAACGGAGATACGGGAATGTTGCAAAACCAGGTGTTACTGCCCGAAATCAGTGATGCCCAAATAGAGAAGGTAGGTGGAAAAGGAAAAGAGTTCTGGGTGTTCGGAACCAACTACCCGAACGACGCATTACCCAACCGCCCCGATGATGCCAACGAAAGAGGAGCATGGCGCGTAGAGGTATCTCCCAAAGCTGCCGCTACGGAAAACTACTTCCTGAATGTAATGCAAGTTGCAGACAATACTTGCAAACAGATGAACGACGTGAAACGCATCGACGCCGAGAAAGTGGTAGGTGTGCAGATAGCCGACCGAATTGTTACTTTCAGCAAAAACAGCCAACCCTTGTCCGGTAAAGTCGATGTGAAAGTAGACGGAAACACTACCATGAAATTCGTTATAACCGACCTTATCCCGGGAACATGGCAAATCAAGAAAGACGGAAAAGTATATATTCCCGCCATGGAGGTTCGTTCGGACGACGGCATCCTTGCCTTTGAGGGCGCTGCCGGACATTACGAATTTCTGCGCTGACGAACAACCGTCAGGAAACGGATGCTTAGTAAAAAATAGACACATATAATATATTAGTTATATTCAGTCGTATATTGAGCCTATCTCAGTCGTATACTTAGATAGGCTCAATATACGACTGAATAAGGCATTTTTAATACCATTGATAACCAAGTATTTACAAGCCAGTCACTTCGTTAAGAAAAATAGCGACAAGTATGAATAATAAATAGTTTTACGTATCTTTGCCTGCTGCAATCTTAAAGCACTCAAAGATATGGAACATCCTCTTTCTCAATTCAGATATTGCCCGAAATGCGGTTCGGAACATTTCGAGATTCATAATGAAAAATCAAAGCTGTGCAAGGACTGCGGCTTTACCTATTACTTCAACTCTTCTGCCGCCACCGTTGCCCTGATACTGAACGGGCAGAACGAACTCTTAGTGTGCCGCCGTGCCAAAGAGCCAGCAAAAGGGACGCTGGACCTGCCGGGCGGCTTCATCGATATGGCGGAAACCGGTGAAGAAGGCGTGGCGCGCGAAGTAAAAGAAGAAACGGGCATGACGGTGACACAGGCCGAATACTTGTTTTCACTGCCTAACATCTACATCTATTCGGGATTTTCCGTACATACGCTGGATATGTTTTTCCGCTGTACGGTAGCCGATTCCCGGCATTTCAAAGCAATGGACGATGCTGCAGAGGCTTTCTTCCTCCCCCTTAAAGACATACATCCGGAGGACTTCGGACTGGGTTCCATTCGTAAAGGCCTACAGATATTTCTGTCCGGCATATCCTAAAAAAGCCAAATAACCGGAACATTTTCAAACCAAAACCCGTATTTTTGTAAAAGCATCCATTCTATACCGAAGATGAAACATAAAATTTACCGCATAGTATGCACTGCGCTTTGCTGCGCACCGTTGCTCGCCACAGCACAGACGAGCGAGAAAATCACTTCTCCGCAACGACTGTATGAAGAAGGACAGAACCTGTTCCAACAAAAGGCATTCGCCGCAGCCATGTCTCCCTTACAGGCTTTTGTAAAACAAATCAATGCGGAAGGCAGCCCGTTGTCTGCCACCGGAGACAAAGAGGAAGCCGAATATATACTGGTATGCGCCGAATACGAACTGAAAAGTCCCAATAGCATAGAACTGTTGCGGAGCTATCTTGATACATATCCCGACACTCCCCATGCCAACCGTATTTACGCCCTTATAGCGTCCGCCTATTTCTTCGAGGGAAAATATGACGACGCACTCGCCATGTTCAATGCCGCCCGGCTCGACCTCCTAAGCAACGAAGAGCGGGACGACATGACCTACCGACTGGCAACCTGTTACCTGAAAACAGGGAATGTGAAGGAAGCCGCCATCTGGTTTGAGACATTGCGCAGCACCGGTTCCAAATATGCCGCGGACTGCACATATTACCTTTCGTATATCCGCTACACCCAACAACGGTATGACGATGCCCTCAGCGGTTTTCTCAGCCTGCAGGACAATGCAAAATACAAGACGCTCGCGCCCTATTACATCGCAGAAATATACTTGGTTAAAAAGAACTATGACAAAGCGGAAATAGTTGCGCAAAACTATCTCTCCGCCTATCCCAACCAGAAATATACCCGGGAGATGCACCGCATACAAGGTACCGCCGACTACCATTTCGGCAAATACCATGAAGCCGCAGAGGCTTTCAACCGATACCTGAAAGACAATACTGAACCCACCCGGAGAAGAGACGCGCTTTATATGCTGGGAATGTCCTATTACCGGACGGGGGTCTATTCGCAAGTTCCCGTCATCTTGGGTGAAGTAACTACCGGTAAAGACGCGCTTACACAAAACTCTTATCTGCACATGGGATTGGCTTATCTGCAACTTGCCGACAAGAACAAAGCCCGTATGGCATTTGAACAGGCAGCCGCATCCGGTACCGACCTGAAGATAAAGGAACAGGCGGCTTATAACTATGCTCTCTGCATTCACGAAACGTCTTATTCCGCATTCGGCGAGTCGGTTACAGTCTTTGAGAATTTCCTGAACGAGTTTCCCAATTCCGCATATGCCGACAAAGTAAGCAACTATCTGGTAGAGGTCTACATGAATACCCGCAGTTATGATGCCGCACTCAAATCCATTGAACGCATTGCACGTCCCGGGAAGGCTATCTTGGAGGCCAAACAAAAGATTCTGTTCCAACTGGGAACCCAGTCCTTTGCCAACACACAGTTTGAACAGGCCATCAATTACTTCAACCAAAGCATCGCCTTAGGCCAATATAATCTGCAGACAAAAGCCGACGCCCTTTACTGGCGGGGCGAATCTTATTACCGGTTGAACCGTATGCAGGAAGCTGCCCGCAACTTCAACGAGTATCTGTCACTTGCCCCGCAGAAGAATACGGAAATGTATGCCCTTGCCTACTACAATCTGGCATACATAGCTTTCCACAAGAAAGATTATGCAACGGCGCAAGACCGTTTCCTGAAATTCATCCAACTGCAAAAGAGCGGAGACGCCACCGTCCTTGCCGATGCGTATAACCGTATCGGCGACTGCTACATGCACGTCCGCCGCTTCGACGAAGCCAAGCAATACTACACCCGGGCGGAAAACCTGGGTACGCCCGCCGGTGATTACTCCTACTATCAGCTGGCTTTGGTGTCGGGCCTGCAAAAGAACTACGACGGGAAGATTACATTACTCAACCGGCTGGCCAACAAATATCCGAATTCGCCCTACGCCGTCAATGCACTTTACGAGAAAGGCCGTTCGTATGTGCAAAGCCGCAACAACAATCAAGCCATCGCTACCTTCCGGGAGTTGCTGAACAAATATCCCGAAAGCCCCGTCAGTCGTAAGGCTGCCACGGAAATCGGACTGCTCTATTATCAGAACGACGATTACAGCCACGCTATCGAGGCCTACAAACACGTCATCTCCAAATATCCGGGCAGTGAAGAAGCACGCCTTGCCATGCGCGACTTGAAATCCATCTATGTGGAAGCCAACCGTGTGGATGAGTTCGCAGCGCTTGCAGCCCAAATGCCGGGCGCTATCCGCTTTGAACCCAGCGAACAAGATTCGCTGACTTACATCGCCGCAGAAAAAGTGTATATGAAAGGGGAAATCACCCCTGCAAGGGAAAGTTTCACCCGCTATCTGCAAAGCTATCCGAGCGGAGCTTTCAGCTTGAATGCACACTATTATCTGAGCCTTATCGGAAAAGAACAGAAAGACGAAACCGCCGTACTGGAACATACCGGCAAACTGCTGGAATATCCGGACAGCCCGTATTCGGAAGAAGCCTTGCTGATGCGCGGAGAAATCCTGTTCAACCACAAGGAATACGAAAAAGCCCTGGCAGACTACAAGCAACTGCAAGCCCGCGCCACAACTGCCGAACGCCGGCAACTGGGCGTCACGGGTGTACTGCGCTGCAGTGTGTTATTGAAGGATGATATTGAAGTGATACAAGCTGCAACCGCCTTACTGGCCGAAGCCAAACTCCCCCCCGAATTGCAGAATGAGGCTTTATACTATCGTGCCAAAGCCTATCTGAACCAAAAAGCGGTGAAGAAAGCGGCGAATGACCTGAATATTCTGGCAAAAGACACCCGTACATTATACGGTGCGGAAGCCAAGTACCTGGCAGCACAACTGATGTACAACGCCGGTGACTACGCCACCGCCGAAAAGGAAATACTGAACTTCATCGACCAAAGTACTCCGCACGCCTATTGGCTGGCACGCAGCTTCATCCTCCTGTCCGACGTATATGTTGCCATGGACAAGAAACTGGATGCGCGCCAATATCTGCTGAGCCTGCAACAGAATTATCATGCGGACGATGATATTGAAGGAATGATTCAAGAAAGACTGGAAAAGCTGAAATAAAAGAATACAATGAATATGAGAAAGATACAATATATACTCAGCGGGATAACGCTGATGACCCTTCCTTTAGGCATCCATGCCCAGCAACAGGCCAAAGACTCCACCGTGAACCGGACAGTTGTTGTGGAACAGGAATATAACCCCGACATTCTGGATGCGTCCAAAATAAACGTACTCCCCAAAGTAGAGCCGCCAACCGCCAACAAGAGGGCAGTGGAGTATGACGCCACCCTTATGCCCGCCAATACGATTCCCGCAACTGTCATGCAGGCATATACCGGGAAAGAAACGCAAGCCAAGGCACAGCCCGGATATATCAGACTGGGCTACGGCAATTACGGGAATCTGGATGCGCGCGCCAGCTACCTGTTCACGCTATCCAACAATGACCGCATCAACCTGAATTTCCATATGAACGGCATGGATGGCAAACTCGAATTGCCTGATAATAGCGGCAAATGGAACTCTTATTACTACCGCACTCATGCCAACATCGGTTATTTGCATCGCTTCAAGAAAGTAGACTTGGACATTGCAGGCAACTTTGGATTGAGCAACTTCAATTTCCTGCCTGATGCAGTTGCCGGAAAACAGAAATTTACTTCCGGAGATATTCATTTCGGCGTGAAATCCACGGATGCGGAACTGCCCCTACAATTCAGCGCAGAAACAAACCTGATGCTCTATGAACGCCAATACGACTTCGGTTCACCGGATAATCAGGAAAACATTATCCGTACCAAAGCACTGGTTGCCGGCGGCATATCCGATGAACAAACCGTAGGAATCGGCTTTGCAATGGACAATGTGTTGTACAAGAATAATAATTTTGAGAACTACACCTCACTCAACCTGAACCCGCATTACCGCTTGGAAAACGATGACTGGAAAATACGTATCGGCACGCAGGTTGATATGGCTTTCGGTTACGGTAAGAAATTCCGGGCAGCGCCTGATGTAGCGGTAGAATATAACTTTTCGGACAGCTACATCCTCTACGCACAGGCCAAAGGAGGAAGACTTCAAAATGATTTCCGCCGTTTGGAGGCATTCTGTCCATATGGGCTGGTCGCTTCGCAACCGGACGCCACTTATGAGCAAGTGAACATCGCCCTCGGCTTCAAAGCCAGCCCGGTAGCCGGCCTATGGTTGAACCTGTATGGCGGATACCAAAACTTAAAGGATGATTTGTTTTTCCAACCGGCAGATTTCAATGACAACACAGAGGGAAGCTACCCGGCACTTGCCATCAGCCAATGGAACACAAGCAACATCTATACCGGTGCAGAGGTGCGCTATGACTATAAGAATATATTCTCATTCTCCGCAGCCGGGACTTATCGAAGTTGGGATGCAAAGGGTGACAGCCCGATTAGTGTCAAAGACTATGTGCTCGCCTACAAGCCTGCCTTTGAAGCCAATCTGCATATAGATGTACACCCTATATCCGCTTTACTTCTTAATCTTGGCTATCAGCATATTTCACGCGAGAAGATAGAGGGAAGCAAGATAGACGCGGTCAACAACCTTTATTTAAGCGGCAGTTACGAGTTCTTTAAAGGAATATCCGCTTATGCCCGCATAAACAATTTATTAAATCAAGATTATCAATATTATTGGGGATACCCGACCGAAGGCATCAACTTTATCGGAGGTGTAAGTTTCAAATTCTAACACCCCGGATTAAAGACATTACGAACAAAAAAGGTCATTTTTGCTAAATTCTCCTTATATTATAAGGTGGAAAGTTTGTTTTTTCCTACTTTTGCGGGCAAATTAGTGGCTGGAGTCACTATAAAACAGAAATTTATGCAGAAAAACCTTGTCATTGTCGAGTCTCCGGCAAAAGCAAAAACCATTGAGAAATTCCTCGGAAAAGACTATAAAGTCCTTTCCAGCTATGGTCATATACGCGATTTGAAGAAAAAAGAGTTCAGTATTGATATTGATAAAGATTTCAAGCCGCATTATGAAATCCCGGGAGATAAGAAAAAGGTTGTAGAAGAGCTGAAAGCCGAAGCCAAAGAAGCGGAAACCGTATGGTTGGCATCCGATGAGGACCGCGAGGGAGAAGCGATTGCATGGCATTTGTACGAAGTGCTGAAATTGCAACCGGAACATACCAAGCGTATCGTTTTCCATGAAATCACCAAAAGCGCCATTCTAAAGGCCATTGAGCAACCACGCAATATTGACATCAATCTGGTAGATGCACAGCAAGCACGCCGTATTTTGGACCGTATCGTAGGTTTTGAACTTTCACCGGTGTTATGGAAGAAAGTGAAGCCCGCACTTTCCGCCGGTCGTGTGCAATCAGTAGCCGTCCGTCTTATCGTAGAGCGCGAGCGTGAAATACAAGCCTTCCAATCGGAAGCATCTTATCGGGTTACCGCCGTATTCCTCGTACCCGATTCCGATGGCAAACCGGTTGAGATGAAGGCCGAACTGGCACGCCGCATCAAGACAAAAGCCGAAGCTCAAAAACTCTTGGAAAGTTGCCAATCAGCCACTTTCACCATCAATGATATTTCCACCCGCCCGCTGAAAAAAAGTCCTGCGGCTCCTTTTACGACATCTACCTTGCAGCAAGAGGCTGCCCGCAAATTAGGATTTACAGTGGCACAGACTATGATGATTGCCCAACGGCTGTACGAATCGGGAAAGATTACCTATATGCGTACCGACTCCGTCAATCTGTCCGAACTGGCTGTAAACAGCAGCAAAACGGTTATTGCCGACATGATGGGAGAACGTTACGTATATCCGCGTCATTTCGCCACAAAGACCAAAGGCGCTCAAGAGGCTCACGAAGCCATTCGTCCTACCTACATGGAAAATGCCAAAATAGAGGGTAGCCCACAAGAACGAAAACTATATGACTTGATATGGAAGCGTACCATAGCCTCCCAAATGGCAGATGCGGAAGTTGAAAAGACTACCGTAAACATCGGTATCAGCAACGAACCGGATACGTTCAATGCTACAGGGGAAGTTGTAAAGTTCGACGGTTTCCTCCATGTATATCGCGAATCCATTGACGATGATGCGGAACAGGAAGATGAAACACGTCTGTTGCCTCCTTTGAAGAAAGGACAGGTTTTACAGCATCAGAGCATTATTGCCACGGAACGTTTCACACAACATCCTCCCCGCTACACAGAAGCCAGTCTGGTACGCAAATTGGAAGAACTGGGTATCGGTCGCCCTTCTACATATGCTCCTACCATTTCTACCATACAGCAACGCGGTTATGTGGAGAAAGGTGAAAGAACCGGAGAAGAGCGTCCTTACAATGTACTTTCATTGCAAAACGACGAGATTACAGACGTTACCCAAACAGAAATTACAGGAGCCGAAAAAGCTAAATTGATGCCTACCGATATAGGTACGGTAGTCAATGACTTCTTAATGGAGTACTTCTCCAACATCCTTGACTATAACTTTACCGCCAGTGTTGAAAAGCAATTCGACGAAATAGCCGAGGGAGAAAAGAAATGGACAGCTATCTTGGGCGATTTCTATAAGGGTTTCCACCCGTCCGTAGAGAATACGCTTGCCACCAAGAATGCCCACAAAGCCGGCGAGCGCATCTTAGGCGAAGAACCGGGCAGCGGCAAACAGGTGTCTGTAAAAATCGGTCGTTTTGGTCCTGTCGTACAGATTGGCACTGTCAATGACAGCGAAAAACCGCGCTTTGCCCAGCTTAAGAAGGAAATGTCCATCGAGACAATAACTTTGGAAGAAGCACTGGATTTGTTTAAACTGCCTCGTACTTTAGGCGAATATGAGGGCAAGACAGTTACTGTAGGAACCGGTCGCTTCGGACCTTATGTGTACAATAACGGAATGTACACCTCACTTCCCAAGACAATAGACCCTATGGAGGTTACATTGGACGAAGCAATCCAGCTTATCCAAAACAAAAAAGAGGCAGAAGCCCAAAAGCACCTCAAGAAATTTGATGAAGAGCCGGAACTGGAAATATTGAACGGCCGCTACGGTCCCTATATATCCTATAAAGGAAGCAATTATAAAATTCCGAAGGATATTATCCCGCAGGATTTAAGTTTGGACGCATGCAGGGAAATTATCAAACTGCAAAGCGACCCGGATGCACCGAAAGCCAAACGCGGCAAATATGCCAAGAAGAAAAAATAATGAAGCTATACTAATATGAAGAAGCCCTCTCTACGAATGCGTAAAGAGGGCTTCTTCATATCAGAGTGCTTCTGATTACATCCTATCGGGTACTTCAATGCCAAGCAATCCCATTCCCAAGCGTACCACCTTGGCAACATTCTCGGACAAAGCAAGACGGAATATCTTCACAGCCTCATTCTCCTCACGCAATATGCTGAAATCGTGATAGAACTGATTGTATTCCTTCACAAGGTCATAAGTATAGTTTGCAATCAGAGAAGGACTATAATCTTCGCCTGCCTGTTTTACAACGGCTGCAAAGTCTGCAACCATCTGTATCAAACCTTCTTCTTTCTCGCTCAATTCAATTCCT
This sequence comes from Bacteroides sp. AM10-21B, assembly GCF_003472565.1. Taxonomy (NCBI): domain Bacteria; kingdom Pseudomonadati; phylum Bacteroidota; class Bacteroidia; order Bacteroidales; family Bacteroidaceae; genus Bacteroides; species Bacteroides sp. AM10-21B. The sequence goes on from NZ_QRME01000002.1 coordinate 149,268, forward strand.
GCGGGAAGTTGTGCGGGAACAGTAATGCCTGCCTCTTTCGCCTTACGAAGAACGGACTGTATACGTGCGTATGTATACTGGATGAAAGGTCCTGTATTACCGTTGAAGTCAATGGATTCCTTAGGATTGAACGTCATGTTCTTGCGAGCATCCACTTTCAATATAAAATATTTCAAAGCGCCTAAACCGACAATACGAGCTATATTATCAGCCTCTTCCTTGGTCAGACCGTCCAGCTTACCCAATTCTCCGGACGTTTCCTTAGCGGTATTAATCATTTCAGCCATCAAATCGTCAGCATCCACAACCGTACCCTCGCGACTCTTCATCTTGCCTTCGGGCAGTTCTACCATACCGTAAGAGAAATGAACCAGTCCCTTGCCCCATTCAAAGCCTAACTTATCGAGCAAAATAGAAAGCACCTGGAAATGATAATTCTGTTCATTGCCTACCACGTAAACCATCTTGTCAATGGGGAAATCGGCAAAACGCAATTTGGCAGTACCTATATCCTGTGTCATATAAACAGAAGTTCCGTCCGCACGGAGAAGCAATTTATGGTCGAGTCCTTCTCCGGTCAGGTCGGCCCATACGGAACCATCCTCTTTGCGATAGAAGAAGCCTTTTTCCAAGCCTTCCATAACCTTCTCCTTACCTTCCAGATAAGTTTCCGACTCGTAATAAATCTTGTCGAAAGTAACACCCATCATACGGTAAGTCTCATCGAAACCGGCATATACCCAGTCATTCATCTTCTTCCACAAAGCGCGTACTTCAGAATCATTAGCTTCCCACTTCACCAGCATTTCACGCGCTTCTTTCATCAAAGGCGATTCAGCTTCAGCCTTGGTCTTTGCCTCTTCTTCACTCAGACCTTCGCTTTGGAACTTCGCCATCAGCTCTTTTACTTCAGCCTTGTAATGCTTGTCGAAAGCCACATAGTAGTCACCAATCAGGTGATCGCCTTTCTTACCGGAAGACTCGGGAGTTTCACCGTTGCCATACTTCTGCCAAGCCAACATTGACTTACAGATATGAATGCCGCGGTCGTTCACAATATTTGTCTTTACCACCTTGTTGCCATTGGCCGAAATGATATTTGCCAACGCATGACCCAACAAGTTATTGCGGACATGACCCAAATGGAGCGGCTTATTCGTATTGGGCGAAGAATATTCAATCATCACCAACGGAGACTTGTCGGTAACAGCGACAATACCATACTGCGCATCCGCATGAATACCATTCAGCAATTCAATCCATGCCGAAGAAGCGATAGTCAGGTTCAGGAACCCTTTGATAACATTGAATGCCGAAACCGAAGGCTCGTTTGCCTGCAGATATTCGCCAATCTCTTGTGCTGTCTGTTCCGGTCCTTTCTTAGACATACGGAGGAAAGGGAAAACCACCAACGTAAGATGCCCCTCAAATTCTTTCTTGGTTTTCTGCAACTGTACCTGTGCAGCCGGAACATCTTGTCCGTACAGTGCTTTCAGTCCGCTGATTACGGACGCTACCAAATTCTGTTCTATATTCATGATTCAAATGTATTTTCTGTGCGCAAAGATACGAACTATTTTTAATTCCATAAAAAAGGAGACGTTGTATGCGTCTCCTTTTATCAAGTTTTATTTATGATCTATTTATTCGATAGTCAACTCCGAACCAGCTCTAAATTTAGCAACCTTTTTAGCCGCAATCTGAATAGACTTTTTTGTTGCAGGATTGATACCAACGCGTCCGGCTCTCTCTGTTACAGAAAAAGTACCGAAGCCAACCAACGCTACTTTATCACCTGCCTTTAATGCTTTTGTTACTGATGCAATAAATGCATCCAATGCTCTTTTTGAATCAGCCTTTGACAAACCGGCTTCCGCTGCCATTGCGCTAATAAGTTCTGACTTATTCATAATACAAATGATTAATTAATTGTTACACAAAAGAAAAATTCCAATGCTACTTCCTACAAAAATAGAGCAAAAATTCTGAATATCAAATAAAAACATTAAAAAAAGGCAGGAAAATAGAGAAAAAAAAGGAATAGGAGTTCCTTTTTCTGTTATAGAACAGAATTTATTCGTATTTTTGCCAAATAAAGCGAAAAAAACAGATTATGAATACTATACCAACAGTAACCAAAAACCTTTTAATCATCAATGTGCTGATGTTTCTCGGCACGCTTGTAGCTCAAAGTTACGGCATCGATTTGAACCAATATTTAGGTTTGCACTTCTTCCTTGCCGGAGACTTTAACGCTGCACAGCTGATTACTTATATGTTCATGCATGGCGGATTTACCCATTTGTTCTTCAATATGTTTGCCGTATGGATGTTCGGCCGTATACTTGAGCAGGTATGGGGGCCGAAACGTTTCCTGTTCTATTATCTTGCATGCGGTATCGGCGCAGGACTTATCCAAGAGCTTGTACAGTACATTCATTACGAAACGGTTCTTTCGGCATACGACAGTGTCAACACCGGATATTCCGTCATCCCCATGGAAGAATACCTCAATATGATGACTACCGTCGGAGCTTCCGGAGCCGTATACGCTATTTTGCTGGGATTCGGTATGTTGTTTCCCAACCAGCCCTTATTTATCTTTCCGCTGCCGGTTCCTATCAGAGCCAAATATTTCGTTATAGGATATGCCCTGATAGAATTATTCTCGGGACTTGCCAACAATCCGAGCGATAATGTGGCGCATTTTGCACACTTGGGCGGTATGATATTCGGCTTCATACTAATAATGTACTGGAAAAAAAAGAACAGAGGAAATGGCTACTATTATAACTGATTTAAAAGAATCATTCCGTAGAGGGAACATCTATATACAACTGATTTACATCAATGCAGGGATATTCATCCTCACTACATTGACAGAGGTTATATTGCAACTCTTTAACCGAAGTCTCGGCGGAGTGTTTGAATGGCTGGAGCTGCCCGCTTCACTATCCCGCTTCCTAATTCAGCCGTGGTCCATCCTGACGTATATGTTTATGCACGCAGGGGTGTTGCATATTCTTTTCAATATGCTTTGGCTGTATTGGTTTGGCGCTTTGTTCCTGAGTTTCTTCTCTGCAAAACATTTACAGGGCGTATATATCTTAGGAGGTATTTGTGGTGGTTTGCTATATATGGCAGCTTACAATATTTTCCCCTATTTCCGTCCGATGACGGACTATTCTTTCATGTTGGGAGCATCGGCATCCGTTCTTGCTATTGTGGCAGCAACCGCTTACCGGGAACCGAACTACCCGATACGCCTTTTCCTTTTCGGAACAATACGCTTGAAGTATCTGGCACTGATTGTTATCGGAACTGATTTATTGTTCATCACTTCCGATAACGCCGGCGGACATATTGCCCATTTGGGCGGAGCATTGGCAGGGCTATGGTTTGCGGCCAGCCTGAGCAAAGGCGCAGATATTACAGCATGGATTAACAAGTCTTTGGATGCTGTCATTTCTTTATTCAGCTTCAAGCCCCGAAAACCTAAGATGAAAGTACATTATGGGACTGACAAGCAGAAAGACTATAACTATAACGCCCGAAAAAAAGCTCAATCCGATGAGATAGACCGTATTCTCGACAAACTGAAAAAGTCCGGATATGAAAGTCTGACAACAGAAGAAAAGAAGAGCTTGTTCGATGCAAGTAAACGATAAAGTGTACGTATGAAGCATTTCGGTAATTTTGTCGCACTTTTGATTTTAGCGATCAATGCTTTATTTACAGGTCTCTTGCTATTAGTAGCATATAGTCCTTATATACAACCGGTATCTCATCCGGTACAATCTTGCTTTGGACTGGCTTTTCCTATTTTCGCATTCATCAACGGGGGATTCCTGATTTTCTGGCTCATTATACAACGATACAAGACAGCTTTACTGCCTTTAATAGGTTTCCTATTGTGCTATTCGCAACTACAGACGTACCTGCCCCTCAATTTTCATACATCCAAACTGCCCGAAGGAAGTGTAAAGCTCCTCTCTTACAACATCATGGGATTTGACGGAGCCAGTAAAAAGGACGGGAAAAACCCGATACTTACATATTTGAAAGAGAGTAATGCCGACATCCTCTGCCTGCAAGAGTATGCTTCCGAAGAATCTTCCCGGCATCTTTCCCAAAAAGATATAGAACGGGAATTAAAAGACTATCCTTACCACCGCATAAATGTTGTGGGCAGTGGCAACGGCTATACCAATAAGATAGCATGTTACTCAAAGTATCCCATCCTATCCGCACGCGTATTGGACTATACAAGCGACTATAACGGTTCCGTGCTGTACGAACTCAAACTGAATGAAGATACAATTACCCTTATCAACAATCACTTGGAATCCAACAAGCTGACAAAAGCAGACAAAGATATTTATGAAGATATACTGAAAGCCCCTGAAAAGGAAAAAGTGAAAAGCGGTGCACAGTTATTGATACGCAAACTGGCAGAAGCCTCCGCCCTCCGCGCCCCACAAGCGGATAGCATTGCAAAGGAGATAGCATCTTCCCGGCATTCGTCTATCATAGTCTGTGGAGATTTCAACGATACTCCCATTTCGTACACCCACCGCATCATAGCACAAAATCTGGATGATGCCTTCACCCAGTCGGGACGCGGACTGGGAGTATCCTACAATCAGAACAGATTCTATTTCCGGATAGACAACATATTAATTAGCAAGGACCTGCAGTCTTATAACTGTACGGTAGACCGTTCCATAAAAGATTCCGACCATTATCCGATATGGTGCTATATAGCCAAACGGCAATAAATACTCTTTAGTACAATATGAAATTATTAATAACTCAATATCTAATACTTTGACATTTATGTTTAAAAGAAGTATCTTAATTTTAGCTGCAAGTTGTATGATGTACTCCTGTGCTACCCAAACGGAAAACAATCCGTTCCTCACCGAGTTTCAAACCCCTAACGGAGTTCCTCCCTTTGATAAAATCAAGTTGGAACATTACGAGCCTGCATTCCTCAAAGGAATAGAAGAGCAAAATGCCAATATTCAGGCTATTATTGACAATACCGAAACACCGAGTTTTGAAAATGTAATCGTTGCTTTCGACAACAGTTCACCTATACTTAACCGGGTAAGCGCCATTTTCTTCAACATGACTGATGCCGAAACCAGTGACGCCCTGAACGAACTTTCCATAAAGCTTGCTCCGGTATTGTCCGAGCACGGAGACAATATTTCGCTTAATCAAGAGTTGTTCAATAAAGTAAAAGCCGTTTACCAACAAAAGGATTCTTTGGGGCTGACTACCGAGCAGCAAAGACTTCTGGACAAGACGTATAAAGACTTTGTACGCTCTGGAGCCAATCTGTCCGCCGAGAAGCAAGCCCGCCTGCGCGAAGTAAACAAACAACTCTCTACACTGGGCATCACTTTCAGCAACAACATTCTGAATGAGAACAATGAGTTCATGCTTTTTGTAGACAAGCAAGAAGATCTTGCCGGACTCCCCGAATGGGTCTGCCAAAGCGCCGCCGCAGAAGCAAAGGCAGCCGGGCAGGAAGGCAAATGGCTGTTCACGTTGCACAATGCCAGTCGCATTCCGTTCTTGCAATACTCCGACAACCGTCCATTGCGCGAAAAAATTTATAAAGCCTACATCAACCGCGGTAATAACAATGACAAGAACGACAACAAGAAAATCATTACCGACATCGTCAGTCTGCGTCTTGAAAAAGCCCGCCTGTTAGGCTTCGACTGTTACTCCAACTTCGTATTGGATAACACTATGGCAAAGAACTCTGCCACAGTAATGGAATTCCTGAACAACCTATGGGGATACGCCCTGCCCAAAGCCAAGACCGAAGCTGCCGAACTCCAGAAATTGATGGATAAAGAAGGCAAAGGCGAGAAACTGGAAGCCTGGGACTGGTGGTATTACACCGAAAAACTGCGTAAAGAAAAATATGACCTCGAAGAAGACCAAATCAAACCATACTTCAAATTAGAGAACGTGCGCGAAGGAGCATTTGCCGTTGCCAACAAACTCTATGGCATTACGCTGACGAAACTCAACGGTATCCCCGTTTATCATCCCGACGTAGAAGTCTTTGAAGTAAAAGATGCAGACGGTTCGCAACTGGGTATCTTCTACGTAGACTACTTCCCGCGCCCCGGCAAAAGCGGTGGAGCGTGGATGAGCAACTATCGTGAACAGAAAGGTGACATCCGTCCGCTGGTATGCAACGTAGCCAGCTTTACCAAACCTGTCGGCGACACCCCTTCCCTGCTCACGATTGATGAGGTAGAAACTCTGTTCCATGAATTCGGTCACGGGCTGCACGGGCTGCTGACCAAATGTAACTATCTGGGTGTTTCCGGTACAAATGTAGTGCGCGACTTTGTGGAACTCCCGTCACAAATCAACGAGCACTGGGCTACCGAACCCGAAGTTCTGAAAATGTACGCCAAGCATTACCAGACCGGTGAAGTGATTCCAGACAATCTCATCGAAAAGATTCTGAAACAAAAAACTTTCAATCAGGGATTTATGACTACCGAGTTACTGGCAGCCGCTATTCTTGATATGAACCTGCACAACCTGACAGACACCAAAGACATCGACGTAATAGCCTATGAAAAAGAGGCGATGGACAAACTCGGATTAATCTCCGAAATAGCTCCCCGCTACCGTACCACCTATTTTAATCATATCATAGGCGGTTATGCCGCAGGCTATTACAGCTATCTGTGGGCAAATGTGCTGGATAATGACGCTTTTGAAGCCTTCAAGGAACATGGTATCTTCGACAAGACAACAGCCGACCTTTTCCGCCGCAATGTATTGGAAAAAGGAGACAGTGAAGACCCGATGACACTCTACAAGAATTTCAGAGGGGCTGAGCCTCAATTAGAGCCGATGTTAAAAAATCGCGGTATGAAGTAAGAATTGTGAAAAAAAAGCTATATTTGCAGCCTTATATACGATAGAAATCAATTAAAAAGTAATCATAATAAACTAAAAGTAACATGCAAAACAAAGGATTTGTAAGGGTTTTTGCGATATTGCTCACATTGGTATGTGTGTTCTATCTCTCCTTCTCTTTTGTGACTCGCCACTATACCAATAAGGCAAAAGAGTTCGCAAAAGGCGATGTGAAAGTGGAACAAGACTACCTCGATTCTCTGTCAAACGAGAAGGTGTGGTTCGGCAATTGGACGCTGAAACAATGTCGTGAAATGGAGATCAGTTTAGGTTTGGACTTGAAGGGCGGTATGAACGTCATCCTTGAAGTATCAGTTCCCGATGTTATCAAAGCATTGGCGGACAACAAGTCTGACGAAGCATTCAACCAAGCACTGGCAACTGCCGCCAAACAGGCTACTACCAGTCAGGACGACGTCATTACGTTATTCATCAGAGAGTATCACAAAGTCGCTCCGGGCGCTTCACTCTCACAACTGTTCGCCACCCAGCAATTAAAGGACAAAGTAAACCAGAAATCTTCCGACGCAGAAGTTGAAAAAGTATTGCGCGAAGAAGTAAAGGCAGCCGTTGACAACTCATTCAACGTACTCCGTACCCGTATCGACCGTTTCGGTGTGGTTCAGCCCAACATCCAGAGTCTGGAAGACAAAATGGGACGTATCATGGTGGAACTTCCGGGTATCAAAGAGCCTGAACGTGTAAGAAAATTATTACAAGGTTCCGCCAATCTGGAATTCTGGGAAACATACAATGCAAAAGACGTTGCTTCATACCTGCAATCAGCCGATGCCAAATTGCGTGCTATCTTGGCAACCACAGAAGATGCCGAAGAAGCGACAGACAGTGTAGCTGCCGAAGCTCCTGCCGTGGCACAAGCTACCAGTACAGCCGACAGTCTCGCCGCAGCACTGAAAGGTGAAAGCAAGGCACAAGCTGCCGATCTCGAGCAAATCAAGAAAGAACATCCGTTGCTGGCAGTTCTTCAAGTGAACCCCAGCGGTCAAGGTCCTGTTGTAGGTTATGCAAACTACAAAGATACCGCCGACATCAACAAATACCTTTCCATGCCGGAAGTTCAGGCAGAAATGCCGAAAGACCTGCGCCTGAAGTGGGGTGTTTCTCCTTATGAATACGATCCGAAAGCCCAGACTTTCGAATTGTACGCAATCAAGTCTACCGAACGCAACGGACGTGCTCCGCTGGAAGGTGATGTAGTTGTAAACGCAAAAGATGAATACGACCACTATGGCAAACCGGCCGTAAGCATGTCTATGAATACAGACGGTGCACGCCGTTGGGCACAACTTACCAAACAAAATGTAGGCAAGGCTATCGCCATTGTATTGGACGGTTATGTATATTCCGCACCGAACGTAAATCAGGAAATCACCGGCGGTAATTCACAAATCACCGGGCACTTCACTCCCGAACAGGCAAAAGACTTGGCAAACGTATTGAAATCAGGTAAGATGCCGGCTCCCGCCCACATCGTACAGGAAGACATCGTAGGTCCGTCTTTGGGACAAGCATCTATCAACGCCGGTATCATGTCATTCGTTGTGGCATTGATTCTGTTGATGGTTTATATGTGCTCCATGTACGGTTTCATTCCGGGTATGGTTGCCAATGGCGCTTTGGTGCTGAATATGTTCTTCACACTGGGTATCCTTTCATCTTTCCAAGCTGCATTGACCATGTCCGGTATTGCCGGTATGGTGCTGTCACTCGGTATGGCTGTGGATGCCAACGTATTGATTTACGAACGTACCAAAGAAGAGTTGCGTGCAGGCAAGGGCGTTAAGAAAGCACTCGCCGATGGTTATGCCAACGCTTTCTCTGCAATCTTCGACTCCAACCTGACATCTATCATCACAGGTATCATCCTGTTCAACTTCGGTACCGGTCCTATCCGTGGTTTCGCCACCACATTGATTATCGGTATCTTGATTTCATTCTTTACCGCCGTATTCATGACACGCTTGTTCTACGAGCACTTCATGAGTAAAGACAAGTTGCTGAACCTGACATTCTCTACGGGTATCTCCAAGAACCTGATGGCAAATGTACATTTCGACTTCATGGGCAGAAACAAACTTTGGATGACGCTGACCGGTATAGCTGTTGTAATTTGTATCGGTTTCCTCAGCATACGCGGTTTGAGCCAAAGTATCGACTTCACCGGTGGCCGCAACTTCAAGGTACAGTTTGAAAACAAGGTAGAGCCCGAACAAGTACGTGAGCTGATTGCCAGCAAGTTCGGCGATGCTAACGTAAGTGTTATCGCTATCGGTGCAGACGGCAAGACCGTACGTATCAGTACTAACTACCGTATCGAAGAAGAAGGTAATAACATCGACTCCGAAATCGAAGCATACTTGTATGAAACTCTGAAGCCGTTGCTGACTCAGAACATCACACTGGAAACATTCATCGACCGTGAGAACCATACGGGCGGCAGTATCATCAGCTCACAAAAGGTAGGTCCGAGTATCGCAGACGATATCAAGGTATCGGCTATCTGGTCTGTTGTACTGGCATTGATCGCCATCGGTCTGTATATCTTGCTCCGTTTCCGCAACATTGCCTACTCTATCGGTTCTGTATGCGCACTGGCTTGTGACACGATTATCATTTTGGGTGCATATTCCATGTTCTGGGGTATCCTGCCGTTCTCTCTGGAAATCGACCAGACATTTATCGGTGCTATCCTTACAGCTATCGGTTACTCAATCAATGATAAGGTGGTAATCTTCGACCGTGTACGCGAGTTCTTCGGTCTGTATCCGAAACGCAACAAGAAAGTATTGTTCAACGATTCACTGAACACAACTTTGGCACGTACCATCAACACCTCTCTGAGTACATTGATTGTATTGCTGTGTATCTTCATCCTCGGTGGTGACTCTATCCGCAGCTTCGCATTCGCAATGATTCTGGGTGTTGTATTCGGTACACTGTCTTCTCTGTTCGTTGCATCTCCTATCGCTTATATGTTCATGAAGAACAAGAAAGACGCAGAACAAGCAGTAGCTGTTGAAGAAGCCAAATAAGCCTTCATATAATAATAAGATAACATAAATAAGAAAAGAGGAAATCTCCTGATGGGATTTCCTCTTTTTTTGTAGCTCCGAGGGGAATCGAACCCCTATCTAAAGTTTAGGAAACTTCTATTCTATCCGTTGAACTACAGAGCCTTTTTGCATACATCCTGCATATAGCAATAGAATGCGGGCACAAAGATAATGTATTCTGCTGATTTTCCGAAAAAAGTTTTGTTAATCCGATTAACTTTACGAAATTTGTCCGTCAACAAAATAACAATGTAACTTTTCTAATATAATACATAGTAATTCGTAAGTTATGGCAAACGACATGATGGTCAAAGAACTGGAGCAAGTGGTAGTCCGCTTCTCCGGAGACTCCGGCGACGGTATGCAACTCGCCGGCAACATCTTTTCAACAGTTTCGGCTACGGTAGGTAATGACATCAGTACATTCCCTGACTATCCGGCAGACATCCGCGCCCCGCAAGGTTCGCTGACGGGTGTATCCGGTTTTCAGGTGCATATCGGTGCAAACAAGGTCTATACCCCCGGTGACAAATGCGATGTGCTGGTAGCAATGAATGCCGCTGCATTGAAAACGCAATATAAGTTTGCCAAATCTACCGCATGTATCATCATTGATACGGACGCATTCCAGAAGTCGGATTTGGAGAAGGCAGCTTTCAAGACAGATGACCCCATCGAAGAAATGGGAATCAAACAGGATGTCATTGCCGCCCCTATCTCCAAAATGGTGAAAGACTGCCTTGCCGACACGGGTATGGACAACAAATCCATGCTGAAGTGCCGCAATATGTTCGCAGTGGGACTGGTATGCTGGCTGTTCAACCGCGACCTGACAATAGCCGAAGACTTCATCCGCGAGAAATTCGCCAAGAAGCCCGAAATCGCAGAAGCCAATATCAAAGTTATCCGCGCCGGATACGACTACGGACACAATACCCACGCATCCGTTGCCCACACTTACAAGATTGAAAGTAAGGTAAAGACGCCCGGACGCTATATGGACATCACAGGCAACAAAGCCACAGCCTACGGTTTCATTGCCGCTGCCGAGAAAGCCGGTTTGAAGCTGTATTTGGGTTCTTACCCCATCACTCCCGCAACCGATGTGCTGCACGAACTCTCCAAACACAAGTCACTGGGCGTAATGACCGTACAGTGCGAAGACGAGATTTCCGGTTGCGCCTCTGCCGTCGGAGCATCCTTTGCCGGAGCATTGGCGGTTACTTCCACTTCCGGACCGGGTATCTGTCTGAAATCGGAAGCGATGAACCTCGCCGTTATTATGGAGTTGCCGCTGGTAGTACTCGACGTACAGCGCGGCGGTCCGGCAACAGGCCTGCCCACCAAGTCCGAACAGACCGACCTGCTGCAAGTGCTCTTCGGACGCAACGGCGAAAGCCCTATGCCCGTACTTGCCGCCACCTCACCGACAGATTGCTTTGAATGCGCCTATATGGCATCCAAAATAGCTTTGGAGCACATGACTCCCGTCGTATTGCTTACAGACGCTTTCGTTGCCAACGGATCGGCAGCATGGAAGTTGCCCAAGCTTGCCGATTATCCCGTTATCGTTCCTCCTTACGTACGTCCCGAAATGCAGGGTTCATGGACACCCTACCAACGTGATGAAAAGACCGGCAGCCGCTATTGGGCTATCCCCGGAACAGAAGGCTTCACCCACATCCTCGGCGGATTGGAAAAGGACAACAAGACAGGCGCCATCTCCACCGACCCGGAAAACCATGACCTGATGACCCGTCTGCGTGCCGAGAAGATTGCAAAAATCGAAGTACCCGACGTAGAGGTAGAAGGCGACAAGGACGATGCCGACCTGCTGATTGTCGGTTTCGGCGGTACCTACGGTCATCTGCACGCTGCGATGGACGAACTTCGTGCAGCCGGCAAGAAAGTAGCCCTCGCCCACTTCAAGTTCATCAACCCGCTGCCCAAGAATACGGCGGAAGTGATGAAACGCTACAAGAAAGTAGTGGTGGCAGAACAGAATATGGGACAGTTTGCCGGATACCTGCGTATGAAAGTAGACGGATTCGTTCCTTATCAGTTCAACCAAGTGAAAGGTCAGCCCTTCTTGGTAAACGAGTTAGTACAAGCATTTGAGGAGATTATCAAAAACTAAAAACGAAAAGAACTATGTGCGAATATACAGCAAAAGACTTCAAGAAAGGGCAACCCCGCTGGTGTCCGGGTTGCGGTGACCACTTTTTCCTCGCATCTCTGCATAAGGCTATGGCCGAAATCGGCGTACCGCCTCATCAGACAGCGGTAATTTCAGGTATCGGCTGCTCCAGCCGTCTGCCCCACTACATGAATACGTATGGCATGAACACCATCCACGGACGTGCCGCAGCCATCGCTACGGGTTGTAAGGTCACTAATCCGGAACTCGCCGTATGGCAGGTGAGCGGAGACGGTGACGGGCTTGCCATCGGCGGCAACCACTTCATCCATGCCAACCGTCGTAACATCAATCTGAACATGATTCTGCTGAACAACCGCATCTACGGTTTGACAAAAGGACAATACTCCCCGACGTCTCCCCGCGGCTTCGTCAGCAAATCATCTCCCTACGGTACGGTAGAAGACCCGTTCCAGCCGGCAGAACTCTGTTTCGGTGCACGCGGACATTTCTTCGCACGTGCCGTAGCCACGGATGCAGCCGGAACAATAGAGGTTCTGAAAGCCGCCTACAACCATAAAGGTACGAGTGTCTGCGAGATTCTCCAGAACTGCGTAATCTTCAACAACGGCACACACGACTCTGTTGCCAAAAAAGAAGACCGCGCCAAGAACGCCATTTATCTGGAACACGGCAAGCCTATGCTCTTCGGCGAAAACAACGAATACGGGCTGATGCAGGAAGGCTTTGGACTGAAAGTGGTGAAACTCGGTGAAAACGGTATTACGGAAAAGGACATCCTCATCCACGACGCTCATTGCGAGGACAACACCCTGCAACTGAAACTCGCCTTGATGGAAGGTCCCGACTTCCCGATTGCCCTCGGTGTAATCCGCGATGTGGAAGCTCCGACTTACGATGATGCCGTACATGCTCAAATCGAAGAAGTATCCGCCAAGAAGAAATACCACAACTTCGAAGAACTGCTGATGACAAATGATACTTGGGAAGTGAAATAACTCTTCACAGAACAGGAATCCAATTTATACTCATACCCCTTCCACCCTCCACATCCCTTTATTCATGGGGGATAGCGAGTGGAAGGGGCTTTTTTATGCCTCTATATCCCCAATAGGTATAGTGAAACATCACAACGCTTCGTTCCAAATACAACGAAGCACGATATAAAACCACGATATACACATAGCAAAACCTCGTTTTCCAGCTGCGGGCTCTATAGTTGCCAACTGCAGGCCGCGCGGTTGCCATATGCGGGCTGTTCGGCCCGCAACTGCGGGACGAAGAAAAGGACGAAGCATTATCACATTTTGCATATGGCAAAACAACATTCTTCATGCTGTTTCCCGGAGAAAAGCACGAAGGGTAACTGTGGAATCATGGCACACATTTGTAGACTTTTTCCACAACTATCCACACCACACATACATATATTATAAGTATTTATAAAAGAATAAATAACTGAATATCATCTATATAAATCGGCATAAGGCCACTGCATCCCGTTTTGGCATACCGCTTGCTCCATATTATCTGCAAAAATTCCAACGGATTTAATTATACAAGGCAATAATTATTGTAGAAATATGAAGTTCATTAAGAGAGAATGGGGCGACGCTTCGCATTGGAAGCTGCACCTTCACAAGGGATTAGTTATTATGGGTATGGCATTGGCGTTTCTTTTTGCGGGAAACGCCTATGCACAAGAGGTTAAAACTATCAAAGGTACTGTAAGAGATGTGACGGGCGAACCGCTTATCGGCGCCAGTGTCATAGAAAAAGGCACTAACAACGGTGTCATTACGGATGTGGACGGAAACTTTACACTGAAAGTACCCGCCGACGCAACGCTATCCATAGCCTATATGGGCTATGCCACCCGTGAAATCAGGCTGGCAAAGCGCAAGAAGCAAGGCGATTTGAGAGTGACTCTAAGAGAAGACTCGCAGCAACTGAAAGAGGTGGTTGTCACAGCGATGGGCATCAAGAAAGATACCAAACGACTGGGTTACGCCGTCAGCACCATCGAATCGGACGAGATAGTAAAGGCGGGAGCCACCAACTTCGCATCCGCCATGTACGGCAAGGCGCCGGGCATCCGCATCACACAGACGCAGGGCGGTTCTGCCGGCGCAGTATCCATCAATGTACGCGGGCTGACATCCATCACGGGAAACAACCAACCGCTTATCATTCTGGACGGTGTGCCCATCCGCAACGGCGGAACGGGCAAAAGCACCGACTTCGCCGAATTCGGCAACGACGGGCAGATACGTTCCAACGGGCTGGTAGACATCAATCCGGAAGACATTGAAAGCGTCAGTGTGCTGAAAGGCGCTTCTGCCACAGCACTCTACGGCTCGGAAGCGGCGAACGGTGCGGTAGTTATCACCAGCAAGCGTGCCAAAAGCGGCAAGCTGACGGTGGACTTCACAGCACAGGTAACCGCCAACCTGCCCGCCTATCTGCCGAAAGTGCAAACATCGTACGGACCGGGGCGTTACAATACGGAATACAGTGATTACGAGAAACAGACCGGCGGCTTCTACCAGCGCACCATGAACGGCGAAAGCTACAAAAGCCTGTATAACACTACCATGTCCTTCGGTCCGAAATACGACGGAAGCGATGTGCTGTATTGGGACGGCAAAGTCCGCCCCTACCTGCCGGCTACGGACAATCCGTGGAAGGAGTTGTTCCGCACGGGCTGGAACCAGACGTACAACCTCGCCATCTCGCAGGGTACGGAGACAAGCAGCAACCGATTCTCCTACACCTTTATGGACGAAATGCCGAATGCGCTGACGGGCAGCTTTACAAAGCACAACTTCAAACTGACGGGTTCTTACAAACTCGCCAAGCCGCTGACGCTGGAATACTCGCTGAACTACATCATACAGGACGTAAAAGACCGTCCGCAAACGTCATTGAACCTGTACGGAAGTTTCAGCAATATGTTTTCGTCCTTCATGGATATTCCTTACCTGAAGCAGAGCTATGTCACCAGTCTGGGTTATCGCAACACATACGCCATAGGCGGTGACGCCACACTTACGCCGGACGAGGCATGGGCCTACAACCCCGGATATCTGAACGGCGTATCGAATATGCTTTGGAATATGTATCACCACCACAGCAAGGAGACGGAGAACCGCCTCATCGGTATGATACGTCCCACTTGGCAGATAACCAACTGGCTGAGCCTCCGTGCACAAATCGCCACGGACATCACGGACACCAAGCAAACATTGGAGTATGAAACGGAGCGCCCCAACTCACTATACGACCCCAGCGGCAGTTTCCAGAACATCAACCGCCGCTACGACATCGTGTACGGTGATGTAATGTTGAACTTCAACTATAACATCCGCCGCTTCGACATTGCCGCCACGCTGGGTTGGACTGGACGTTACGAAAACATGAACAATATGCGCGTTTCCACCAACGGCGGTCTGGTTACGGAAAACTGGTTCGACCTAAACGCCAGCCGTTACACTGCCAGCAGCACGCTGCAGCGTATGGAACTGCTGAAAACGGGATATATGGGTACGCTGAGTCTGGGATGGGACAACTACCTGTTTCTCGAACTGACGGGACGGCAGGAGCGTTCGTCCACGCTGAAAGACCAAAGCTTTTTCTATCCATCAGCCAACCTCAGCTTCCTGTTCTCCAACGCTTTCCGTATGCCGGCGTGGTGGAATCACGGCAAACTCCGTCTCTCATACGGCATCGTAGGCAACGCACCGGAAACGTATGCCGCCAACGTCATCTACGAACAAGGTTCGGACAACGGCTTCACATGGAACTATGTGCCTTCTTCATGGGGCAACGCCAACATCCGACCCGAAAAGAAGTATGAATACGAAATAGGATTTGAAAGCAAGTTCCTCAACAACCGCGTGGGCTTCGATGTATCGTACTACAACAACCGCGTGAAAGACCAGATACTTTCCACCCCCCAACCCTCTACTTCGGGCGTGAAGTATGTGCTGATGAATGTGGGAGAGGTGGCCAATGAAGGATGGGACATCTCCGTAAGCGCCACGCCGATACTGACCAAAGACTTCCGCTGGGACTTAACAGCCAACTACGGCATCTATCGCAATAAGGTTGTGAAACTTGCCGAGGGCGTACCCTACCTCGAAATATCCAATATAGGCGGTGGCGGAGCCAAGATACAAGCCGTAGAGGGCCGTCCGATGGGTGACATCTACGTACAAGTGCCCCAAGTGAACGAAAACGGCGATTATCTGGTATCGGACAAAGGCCTTTACTTGAACCAGACGGACCTGCAGAGAGTGGGTAACATCAACCCTGACGGTGTAGGCGGTTTGTTCAGTTCATTCTCCTACAAGAACATATTCTTGGATTTCAGCATCGACTTCCGCATCGGCGGCGATGTCATCAATGAAATGTACCAATACTCCACCGCATCGGGTCTGACACCGGAATCGCTGCAATACCGCGATACGGAACATGGCGGTTTGTCTTACTACTATCCGGGCAACAACAATGCCAGCGGTGTGCCTGTACAGGTAGACCCTTCACTCGGTGCAGGCCCTAACGGAGAAGTGATTTACCACGACGGCGTTATTCTGCCGGGTGTGGTGGCTTCCACAGGCGAGAAGAACACACGCATCATCCCTGCCGGATACTACTACAACCAGACCTACAACTGGGGTACTCAACCCGAACAATATACGTACCACCACTCGGTATTCGACAATACATACGTAAAGCTGCGCGAATTGACTGTCGGCTACCAGTTTCCGGAAAAGCTGGTTTCCAAACTGGGCATGACGCGGCTAAGTGTTTCGGTGTTCGGCCGCAACCTGTTCTACTTCTACAAAGCGCTGAAGAACTACGACGCAGAATCTTCCGTAGGAACATCTTGGGCAAGCCAAGCGGTAGTGGGCGGCTCCACTACGGCAACACGTAATTTCGGCGTCTCGTTACGGGCAAGTTTTTAGAAAATTGAGAATTGAAAAATTAAGAATTGAAAGTTAATGACAATGGATATGAAAAAGATACATATAAGGGCATTCGTTTTATCGGGAGCTATGCTGATGGCTGCTTCCGGCTGTACGGATTCTGACTTCGACAGCAAGTACGAAGATCCTTCAAAGGTCAATCAAGTCACTATCAGCAACCTGATGGTGGGAGTTTTCCAAAAAGTGAAAGATTACGATGTCTATGAGTACGGACGGTTCTTCGGTTTCGACTCACAATTTGTAGGCAAGTATGCACAGACATTCGGATATAGCAACTCCGGCAGCATGTACAGTCCCGGATATGCGCCTGCCATAGACGGGCAATGGGATAATCTGTACTCGGCAATGATGCAATACCGCAAAATGGAATCACTGTACAATGAAGAGAACGACAGCCAAAAAGCACAGGACGAAGCCTTTATGCTGGCAGCCAAAGTGCAACTGTACGACTTTTTTGCCGCAACAGTGGACATTTTCGGAGATATGCCCTTCTCCAAAGCGTGTACCCTGCCGCTGACTAACGACGTAAACGGTTCTTACGCTCCTTATGACAAGGCGGAAGATATTTATAAAACGATACTTAGCGAACTGAAAGAGACAGCCCCGCGTTTCCGTTCGGTAACCACACCGAAGAATTTCAGTACTCAGGATTTCATCAACTTAGGGGATATGGATAAATGGGAACGCTATACAAACTCTCTGCGCTTGCGCCTTGCCATACGCGTAGCCGCACAGGGGGCTTTGCAGGAGGAAGGCCGCGCAACCATCAAAGAGATATTGGAAAATCCCGCCGACTATCCGCTGGTGGATGAACAGGAGAACAACATCTTCATCATCAACCAAAAGTCCGGACAGCTGAACTTCACTGCCGGCAGCGGATTGGGCGACTGGGTTACAAACCGCCTTGCTTCAGGCGCTGTCATAGACCGTATGCTAAGTCACGGCAACTATGACATGACCGGCAATGATCCGCTAAGCGGCGTCTACATCAAAGGCGAAGACGATCCCCGCATCTTGCTGAACTACAACCCCGTCACCATCACCAACCGTGAAACCGGACAAGTGGACGAGCACCGCTATCTCGGCACAGACCTCACTGTGGCAGACGAACTGACGGAGTATTACAACGCCCAAGCACAGGATGAAGTGAATACCGCCAACAAGGGATTCTCACAGATTACGCAAAGAGGCTTTTTCTGGGAAAACGACAAATTCGATATGTTGATAATAGCTTCACCCGAAATACACTTCCTGAAAGCGGAAGCCTATGCCATGGGATATGGCGTGGCACAGGATATGGCGAAAGCGGAAGAGGAATTCAAAACGGCTGTCAGCCAATCCATCGCACTGTATTACTATTATGACTCAATAGGGTCGGGAGAAAACTGCCGCCGTTACGAGGCTCCTGCCAATGAAGAGATTGCGGACTTTGCCAATGCCAAATGGAACAGTACGGCATATGCAGACAAACTGGATGCCATCATAACGCAGAAATGGCTGCATTTCGGCTTCCTTGCCAGCCGCGAAGCGTGGAGTGATATCCGCCGTACAGGCTATCCTTCGGGACTGGTCTTCCCGGAAGTCTCGGGTACTATTCCCAATGTGCCGAACCGCTGGAGATACCCAAGCACGGAAGTGAATTATAATCCGTACTATAAGGATGTAGCGGATAAGGATACCTATACGGAGAAGCTGTTCTGGGCTAAATAAGGCAATACGGACTACAACTTATCCCCGAATGCCAAGTCTCCGGCATCACCCAATCCCGGAACAATATAGGAGTGTTCGTTCATGTCCGGATCGATGGCGCCGCACCACAAAGAGACTTCATCCCCCGGAAAAAGTCTCTGCAAATGGTCTACCCCCTGTTGGCTGGCAATCACACAGGCAATCTGCAACTTAGCGGGCGTGCCTTTGGTAAGGAAAGCCTTCCATGCAAGTTCCATGCTCTCGCCCGTGGCAAGCATCGGGTCAACCAGTAACAGCGTCTTGCCGGAAAGGTCGGGAGTGGCGATATACTCGATGTGCACATCCACCGTACGGCACTCCTTATCTTTATAATAGCGGTAAGCGGAAACAAAAGCATTGCCTGCACGGTCAAATACATTCAAGAAGCCGGTATGCAAAGGAAGCCCCGCACGAAAAACGGTGGCAATCACCACATCATCATCGAAAGTGCTGACAGGGGCTATCCCCAGCGGTGTTTGCACTTGCTTTTCTGAATAGGTCAGTTCCTTACTCATTTCATACGCCATAATTTCACCGATACGTTCGATGTTCCGGCGGAAACGCATACGGTCGGACTGCACTTGCACGTCGCGTATTTCCGCCACGTATTGATTCAAGACTGAGTTAGTCTCGGCAAAGTTGATAACTTTCATTCGTTTATTATCAGATTAATATGTATTGGTTATTCCGTATATTGATAGAATAGAAATGCAAAGTAAACGATTTCCACTTAATTTGCAACATTCAGTTTGCAGATATTGTTATGGTTTTATAAAAGATTTCCTATTACAGAAAAATTTCTCTAATTGGATGTTTCTTTTAAAATAAAGTATTACTTTTGTAGTCGCAAAAACAAGGGTCTTACTGAAAAGTGCGTTCTTTCATAGATTCGCCCCCTTGCAATAAGGTAAAAGAAAGAGATTATAAACCAAATACCAATTTTAAAAATCTTAAAAGAAATGGCAAATTTAGATTTAAGCAAGTACGGTATCAAAGACGTGAAGGAAATTATCCACAACCCGTCTTATGATGTATTGTTCGCTGAAGAGACCAAACCGGGTCTGGAAGGCTTCGAAAAAGGTCAAGTAACTGAACTGGGTGCTGTGAACGTAATGACCGGTATCTATACCGGACGTTCTCCTAAAGATAAATTCTTTGTAATGAACGAAGCCAGCAAGGATTCTGTATGGTGGACTTCTGAAGAATACAAAAACGATAACAAACCTTGCTCTGAAGAAGCATGGGCTGACCTGAAAGCTAAAGCTGTAAAAGAGCTGAGCGGCAAGCGTCTGTTCGTTGTAGATACTTTCTGTGGCGCTAACGAAGCTACTCGTATGAAAGTACGTTTCATCATGGAAGTAGCTTGGCAGGCTCACTTCGTAACTAACATGTTCATCCGCCCGACAGCTGAAGAACTTGCCAACTACGGAGAACCTGATTTCGTATCATTCAACGCTTCTAAAGCAAAAGTTGACAACTACAAGGAACTGGGTCTGAACTCTGAAACAGCTACTGTATTCAACTTGAAGACTAACGAACAAGTTATCCTGAACACTTGGTACGGTGGTGAAATGAAGAAGGGTATGTTCTCTATCATGAACTACAAGAACCCGCTTCGCGGCATCGCTTCTATGCACTGCTCTGCCAACACTAATATGGAAGGTACTGACTCTGCTATCTTCTTCGGTCTGTCAGGTACAGGTAAGACTACTTTGTCTACCGACCCGAAACGTCTGTTGATTGGTGACGACGAACACGGATGGGATGACGAAGGTGTATTCAACTACGAAGGTGGTTGCTACGCTAAGGTTATCAACCTTGACAAAGATAGCGAACCCGATATCTACAACGCTATCAAGCGTGACGCTCTGTTGGAAAACGTAACTGTTGACGCTAACGGTAAGATTGACTTCGCTGATAAGAGTACAACTGAAAACACTCGTGTTTCTTATCCTATCTATCACATCAACAACATCGTTAAGCCGGTATCTAAGGGTCCTCACGCTCATCAGGTAATCTTCCTGTCAGCTGATGCCTTCGGTGTATTGCCTCCGGTATCTATTCTGAACCCGGAACAAGCTCAGTACTACTTCCTGTCCGGTTTCACAGCTAAGTTGGCCGGTACGGAACGCGGTATTACTGAACCGACTCCGACATTCTCTGCTTGCTTCGGTGCTGCTTTCTTGAGCTTGCATCCTACTAAATATGCAGAAGAACTGGTTAAGAAGATGAACAAGGTTGGCGCTAAGGCTTACTTGGTTAACACCGGTTGGAACGGTAGCGGCAAGCGTATCTCTATCAAAGATACTCGTGGTATCATCGACGCTATCCTTGACGGTTCTATCGACAAGGCTCCGACAAAAGTCATTCCTTACTTCGACTTCGTTGTTCCGACAGAATTGCCGGGTGTTGATCCGAAGATTCTTGATCCTCGCGACACTTACGAATGTGCTTGCAAGTGGGAAGAAAAAGCAAAAGACTTGGCAGGACGTTTCATCAAGAACTTCGCTAAGTTCACAGGTAACGAAGCCGGTAAGGCTTTGGTTGCTGCCGGTCCGAAACTCTAATAAAACCGGATTACATATTTTTAAGGCGGCTTCCGTTTTCGGAAGCCGCTTTTTTTGTTAGATTTGCAAAGAAGCGAATCACTAATATAGCACAGAATATGAAGAGTTTAAAGTTAATGCTGTTAGGCGCAAGCCTATTGATGCTGTCCGGATGCGGACCGCAGGTACAGAAAGGGAATGAAAGCACAGTTACGGAAAAGAGCAATTCGGAAGCGGTAATCGAAACGATTATGTCGCGCCGCAGCATCCGCAAGTACAAACCGGAAGCGGTGAATCGAGATACGATGAAAGTTATTTTAGATTGCGGCATCAACGCCCCCAACGGACAGAACAAACAATCTTGGGCAGTACGTGTGGTGGACAACCCGGAATTCCTGAACGGAGTGAGCGAAATTTTCAAACAGAAGAATCCGAAAGCGGCAGAAGACCCTGACTTCAAGAATATGTTCCGCAATGCTCCTACGGTAGTATTCATTGGGAATGACACTTCCTATGACTGTTCACAAATAGATTGCGGCCTGCTGGGTGAAAACATGATATTGGCTGCCTGGTCTATGGGAATAGGTTCCTGCTGTCTGGCAAGTCCCACACGCTTTATGGTCGATACGCCCGAAGCTGCAGAATACCTTAAAAAGCTGGAGCTTCCCGAAGGCTACAAATTGCTCTATTGCATCGCTTTCGGCTATCCGGACGAAGCGCCTGCCGCCAAACCAAGAAATGCGGCCAAAGTGAAATACATAGAGTGATAATACAAGGAGTGCCCCACCTTTCGGTGAAGCACTCCTTTCTATATATAACAACTAAAACTGTATAATCAGTTCTTATTGGCGCGCTTACGCTCTGTTTCGTCCAAGATAACCTTACGCATACGCATGGACTTGGGAGTGACTTCCACGTATTCGTCTTCCTTGATGTATTCCAGCGCTTCTTCCAAAGAGAACTGCACGGGCGGAATCAGACGAGCCTTTTCGTCAGAACCGGAAGCACGCATATTGGTCAGTTTCTTGGATTTGGTTACATTCACTACAAGGTCATTATCGTGAGAGTGCTCGCCTACAACTTGTCCGGCATACACATCTTCCTGCGGGAAAATAAAGAACTTACCGCGGTCCTGCAACTTATCGATGGCATAAGCAAAAGCCGTACCCGACTCCATGGCAATGATAGAACCATTGGTACGGCGTTCGATTTCGCCCTTATAGGGTTGGTATTCCTTAAAACGGTGCGCCATGATAGCCTCTCCGGCAGAAGCCGTCAGCACATTTGTACGCAGACCGATGATACCGCGTGACGGCATATTGAACTCAAGATTCACACGTTCACCGGCACTTTCCATTTTCACCATCTCACCTTTACGGCGGGTTACCATATCGATAATCTTGCTGGCATATTCTTCGGGAACGTTGACTGTAAGCTCCTCGATTGGCTCGTTCTTCACGCCGTCTATCTCCTTGAAGATTACCTGCGGTTGTCCGACCTGCAATTCATATCCCTCGCGACGCATTGTCTCAATCAATACGGAAAGGTGAAGCACGCCACGACCGGAAACCACCCATTTTCCATCTTCCTCACTCTTGCGTACGCGGAGTGCAAGGTTCTTATCCAGCTCCTTCATCAAGCGGTCGTGAATGTGACGGGAAGTAACGAACTTGCCTTCCTTGCCGAAGAACGGAGAGTCGTTGATAGTAAACAGCATACTCATGGTCGGTTCGTCGATGGCGATAGGCGGCAATGCTTCGGGGTTCTCATAATCGCAAATCGTATCTCCGATTTCAAACCCTTCGATACCTACCAGCGCGCAGATGTCACCGGAAGAAACTTCCGCAACCTTCACACGGCCCATACCTTCAAAGGTGTGCAGTTCTTTAATCTTCGACTTGACAATTGAGCCGTCACGCTTAGCCAAAGACACGTTCATGCCCTCCCTTAAAGTACCGCGGTGTACACGGCCTACGGCAATACGGCCCGTATAAGAGGAGTAATCCAGTGAAGTAACGAGCATCTGCGGCGTACCTTCCAACTGTGTAGGAGCCGGAATGTTTTCCAGAATGCAGTCCAGCAACGCATAGATGTTGTCCGTCGGTTGCTGCCAGTCTGTACTCATCCAGTTGTTCTTTGCCGAACCGTAGATAACGGGGAAGTCCAATTGGTCTTCCGTAGCTTCCAGGCTGAACATCAAATCGAATACCATCTCATAAACCTCTTCGGGACGGCAGTTGGGCTTGTCCACCTTGTTGACAACAACGATAGGCTTCAAACCAATCTGCAAAGCTTTCTGCAACACAAAACGGGTTTGCGGCATCGGACCTTCAAAGGCATCCACCAACAGGATACATCCGTCTGCCATATTCAATACACGTTCCACCTCACCACCGAAATCGCTGTGCCCCGGAGTATCAATAATATTAATCTTCGTGTCTTTATAGCTGATAGAAACGTTCTTGGAAAGGATTGTTATCCCTCGTTCACGTTCCAAATCATTGTTATCCAACATTAATTCACCTGTGCTCTGGTTGCTGCGGAAGAGATTTCCTGCCAGAAGCATCTTATCGACAAGTGTCGTTTTTCCATGGTCTACATGGGCAATAATTGCAATGTTTCTAATATTTTGCATACAATACCTATTATTTGGCTGCAAAGGTACGAATTTTACAGTATATACATCACAGAGAAAAGATTTTTTTGCTGAATATCATTGCAATATAAAAGATAATATCTATCTTTGCACGCTCGAAAGAGAAAAGAATTATCAACTTTTTAATTAAACATTATGTATTTAGACGCTGCTAAAAAGCAAGAAATCTTCGGCAAATACGGAAAGTCTAACTCTGATACGGGATCAGCTGAATCTCAGGTAGCATTGTTTTCATACCGTATTGCTCGTCTGACTGAGCACATGAAGCTCAACAGAAAAGATTATAGTACAGAAAGAGCCTTGACAATGTTGGTAGGTAAGCGCCGTGCGCTGTTGAACTACCTGAAAGACCGCGACATCAACAGATATCGTGCTATTGTTCAGGAACTCGGCTTGCGTAAGTAATTTACTTGCGGTAAACTTATTAAAGCGGGGAAGTCTTCTAATGGAGGCTTCCCCGCTTTACTTTTATACAAGGGGTTACAACAAAGACTTATAGAGTATATGCTTTTTCAGCGGGTGCCCGTCGACTACGGACGGATGCTGAAAAGTCTTCTCCGGCATCATTCCTATTTTCTGCATCACACGCTGCGAACGTTTATTGAGCAACGAAGTAAAGGAGTAGACTGTAGAAAATGGAAGATGCTCCTTTGCATAGATTAAACATGCCTTTGCCGCTTCAGTGGCATATCCCTGCCCCCAATACTCCTGCTTCAGTCGCCAAAGGATTTCAATACCCGGAGCAAAGTCTACATCAAAAGCGAAGTTGTGGAAACCTGTGAAGCCCACAAAAGCTCCATCCGATTTCTGCTCGACAAGATATGCTCCATAGCCATACCAAAGAAACTCATCCCTGACAGTGTCAAAAAGACTACGGGATTCTTCCTCAGATAAAGGATGTAGAAAGAATTCCATCACTGCCGGACTCTTGTTCATCTCTGCAAAAGAGATGAAGTCTCCTTCTTTCCAGTCACGCAATAGTAAGCGGGGAGTCTCAATATATACCATACTTAAACAATCTTTATTCTCATACAAAAATATCAAATCTATTTTATTACTCAAAAAACACAGTCTCTATTTTGGTAGATATTGAAAGCCAAATAACAATAAAAGCAACTAAACCCACCTTATACAGAACTTACTAAAACTATAAGCAAACTTTTCGCCACATAATGTTGCACCAAGTAAAAGAATATCTTATTTTTGCAGCTTACAGTTATTAATCATAACCTTTTAGACTGAAAATACTATCAAATTATGGATACAAGTAAGATTGTAGGAGAAAAGATTAAGTCACTCCGCGAAAGCCAATCCATCAGCATGGAAGAGTTGGCGCAACGTTCGGGACTTGCCATCGAACAGATTGAACGCATTGAAAACAATATTGACTTGCCTTCGCTGGCACCGCTTATCAAGATAGCCCGTGTACTGGGCGTACGTCTCGGAACCTTCCTTGACGACCAAGACGAAAACGGTCCTGTGGTATGCCGTAAGTCGGAAGCAAAGGACAGCATCAGCTTCTCCAACAATGCCATCCACTCACGCAAGCACATGGAATACCATTCCCTTTCCAAATCCAAGGCCGACCGCCATATGGAGCCGTTCATCATCGACGTAGCCCCTACGGACGACAGCGACTTCGTACTTTCATCACACGAAGGCGAAGAATTTATCATGGTTATGGAAGGAACTATGGAAATCAGCTATGGCAAGAACACCTATCTTCTTGAAGAAGGAGACAGCATCTACTACGATTCCATTGTACCGCACCATGTACACGCCTACGAGGGACAGGCAGCCAAAATACTGGCAGTGATTTATACACCGATTTAAATAGCTGAAAGCTTCAACTCTACTATGTTATACGAAAGAACGCTTGGCCAATGGCTGGAGCATTGGGCCGAAACTACACCAGACAAAGAATATATTGTTTACTCCGACCGTAATTTGCGCTTCACTTGGAGCCAATTCAACCACAGGGTAGACGACATGGCAAAAGGACTTATCGCCATCGGCGTGGAACGGGGAACACACGTCGGCATCTGGGCGGCAAATGTGCCGGACTGGCTGACGCTGCTGTATGCCTGCGCCAAAATAGGTGCCGTCTATGTAACGGTAAACACCAACTACAAACAAGCCGAACTGGAGTACTTGTGCGAGAACTCGGATATGCACACACTCTGCATCGTCAATGGCGAGAAGGACAGTGACTTCGTGCAGATGACCTACACCATGCTACCCGAACTGAAGACCTGCCAGCGCGGACATCTGAAGAGCGAACGCTTTCCCTACATGAAAAATGTAATCTACGTAGGACAGGAAAAGCACAGGGGAATGTACAACACCTCCGAGATTCTGCTTTTAGGCGATAATGTAGAAGACACACGTCTGGAAGAACTTAAAAGCCAAGTCACCTGCCACGACGTTGTGAATATGCAATATACTTCAGGTACCACCGGATTCCCGAAAGGCGTAATGCTTACCCACTACAATATTGCCAACAACGGTTACCTCACCGGAGAACACATGAAGTTCACCTCCGACGACAAACTATGCGTCTGCGTACCTTTATTCCACTGTTTCGGAGTGGTACTTGCCACAATGAACTGCCTGACCCACGGATGTACGGAAGTAATGGTGGAACGCTTCAACCCGCTTGTAGTTCTTGCTTCCATTCACAAGGAACGGTGTACCGCACTCTATGGAGTACCTACCATGTTCATAGCCGAACTGAACCACCCGATGTTCGATTTGTTTGATATGTCCAGCCTGCGTACAGGTATTATGGCAGGCTCTCTCTGCCCTGTTGAACTGATGAAACAGGTGGAAGAGAAAATGTACATGAAAGTGACCAGCGTTTATGGCCTTACGGAAGCGGCTCCCGGCATGACCGCCACACGAATTGACGATTCGTTTGATGTACGTTGCAATACCGTGGGACGCGACTTTGAGCATACCGAAGTAAAAGTTATCGACCCGGAAACCGGTGAGGAATGTCCGGTAGGTGTACAAGGTGAAATGTGCAATCGCGGCTACAATACCATGAAAGGCTACTATAAAAACCCGCAAGCCACAGCCGAAGTTATCGACAAGAACGGCTTCCTGCACTCCGGAGACTTGGGCGTAAAAGATGAGGACGGCAACTACCGAATTACCGGACGCATCAAAGATATGATTATCCGCGGTGGCGAAAACATTTATCCGCGTGAAATCGAGGAGTTCCTCTACCAATTAGAGGGTGTCAAGGATGTGCAAGTAGCCGGCATCCCTTCCAAGAAGTATGGCGAAGCCGTTGGCGCGTTCATTATCCAGCATGAAGGAGCCGACTTGCACGAGTCGGATGTACGCGACTTCTGCATCGGCAAGATTTCCCGATATAAGATTCCTAAATATATTTTCTTCGTAAAAGAGTTCCCAATGACAGGAAGCGGCAAAATACAGAAATTCAAGCTGAAAGATGTAGGGCTGCAACTTTGCAAGGAACAAGGGATAGAAATCGTTTAGGTTGTATCAAAACGGATTTAAGCTATCATTCTGTCATTCAGAGGAGCTTACGACGAAGAATCTCCTTTCTCATATGTAAGGAGAAGAGATTCTTCACTTCGTTCTGAATGACAGAATGATAGCTTAAATCCATTTTGATACAACCTAAAACTGCCTGTATGTTTATTTTTCAGGATAAGACATATTCTCTGCCGTCATCCGTTCCAATACCTCACGCAAATATTTGGCAGACTCCCATTTTGCCATTGGCAAATCGTGGAGCAAATAGTTGCCGCAATCTTGCGGAGCTGCACCGGGTACTTCGCCTTCATATTCGGCAACAAAGCGGAAAGTGTCCTGCATCAGAGGCACGATGTCTTGCGGTTGCAAGTCACCCTTCATCAACAGATAATTGCCGGTAAGGCATCCCATAGGCCCCCAATAGATAATCTTGTCCTGCCATTGCGGTTCATTACGCAAATAAGTAGCAGCCAAATGCTCGATAGTGTGCAGAGCACCCTGACCCAAAGCCGGTTCGCGATTGGGTTCTTTCATACGGATATCGAAAGTTGTAATAACCTCTCCGTTCACTTCATCCTTACGTGATACGTAAATACCGCGTAACAAACGAATGTGGTCAATAGTAAAGCTGGGAATCTTCTTCATGATTTATGATTTATAATTTATGATTTATAAGCTATCGGGCAGGGTGGACAGAAAAGTCCATGTCGTAAGGAAGGAACGTTCTGCCATTGTTCCCCAAAAATCCGCATATTGCGACGAATGGTCGTCCACGCCCGGTGTGTCACTGATAATGCGAAAGCTGAGGAAAGGGATATTGTACAGATAACAGGTCTGTGCAATGGCGGCGGACTCCATATCCACCGCAAGCCCGGACGGAAAATGTTCTTTGATGGCATCCAGTTCGGTACGGTTGGTAATAAACCGGTCACCGGTACAAACCAGTCCGCTATGAATGCGGCTTTCCAACCCGGCACCGTTCAGAGACAAAGCATATTTCAACAGAGAAGCGCAGCCCTTGTACACGGCGGGAAACCCCTGCACCTGACCATACTCATTGCCCTCGCCACACCATACATCGTGATACACCAGATATTCACTCACCACTACATCCGTCACCTTAAGACAAGCATCAATACCGCCCGCCACACCGGTGCTGACAACACAGTCCGGAGCAAAACGGCGTATTAACTCCGCACTACCCGCCGCCGCGCTCACCTTGCCGATGCCGCACTGCGTAAGTATCACACGATTACTGCCGAGTATTCCCTCCACATAGCGGAAGTTACCGTCACTCGTCACTTTCCTCTCCTGCAAACGCTCCACCAACTGGCGGTGTTCGCTATCCATTGCGCTGATAACACCTATCGTCATGCTTACTGATTTATGAATTATGATTTTCGGGAGGGCAAAGGTACGATATTTCAGCAGATTTATCTATTCAACTTATGCATAAATCAATATTTATGTATAAGTTTGCCGCTGAAATTCAGATTAGGAGTTAAGGGAGTTAACTCCTTAACCCTTTTAACTCCCCCACATAAACCCTGCAAAATGATAAAGAAAACTCTTCCAGACTTGATTGCCATTCTGGCATTCGCCCTGATTTCTTTCGCCTACTTTTTTCCGGCGGATATAGAAGGACGCATCCTGTTCCAGCACGACACTGCTGCCGGGGCCGGAGCCGGACAAGAAACCGCACAGTTCTACAATCAGACAGGGGAGCATACCCGCTGGACAAATTCTATCTTCGGAGGGATGCCAACCTATCAGATAGCACCGTCCTACGACTCTACCACGCCTTTGAAATGGACACAGAAAGTATACCAGCTTTTCCTGCCTACATACGTCAACCTGACATTTATATTGATGCTGGGCTTCTACATACTATTGCGCGTATTCGGTATGCCGGTATGGTTGGCAGGCTTAGGGGGCATCATGTGGGCGTTCTCATCCTATTTTTTCATTCTGATTTCAGCCGGACATATCTGGAAGTTCATCACCCTCGCCTATATCCCGCCCACAATAGCGGGTATTGTGCTTGCCTACCGGGGTAAGCTATTGGCAGGAGGCATCCTGACAGCCTTTTTCATAGCCTTGCAAATCATGTCAAACCACGTGCAGATGTCCTACTACTTCTTGTTCGTCATCCTGTTCATCGTAGGAGCATACTTTGAAGACGCCTGGCGCAACAAGACACTGTCCAAATTCTTCAAAGCAAGCGCTGTGCTGTTCGTTGCCGCCCTCATCGGCGTTGCCGCCAACCTTTCCAACCTCTACCATACCTATACATACAGCAAGGAAACCATGCGCGGCAAAAGCGAACTGGTACAGACCGGCGATGCAGCCAAACAAACCAGTAGCGGGCTGGACCGCGACTATATCACACAATGGAGCTACGGTATCGGTGAGACGCTTACCCTACTCGTACCCAACTTCAAAGGTGGCGCATCCGTCCCCCTCAGCGAAAACAGGACGGCTATGGAAAAAGCAAATCCCATGTATAGCGGGCTGTACAGCCAACTGACCCAATACTTTGGTGACCAGCCCATGACCTCAGGCCCTGTATACGTGGGTGCATTCGTACTCTTCCTTTTCATACTGGGCTGTTTCATCGTAAAAGGCCCTTTGAAATGGGCATTGATAGGTGCCACATTCTTTTCCATTGTATTGGCATGGGGTAAGAATTTCATGCCGCTTACCGACTTTTTCATCGACTATGTACCGATGTACAGCAAGTTCCGCGCCGTATCTTCCATCCTCGTAATTGCCGAGTTCACTATTCCGCTGCTGGCCATCTTTGCCCTGAAACGTGTACTTGAAGAACCTGCAATTATCAAGAAAGACAAAAGAGCAACAGGTATCAGTCTGCTCCTCACAGCCGGCATAGCCTTATTGCTCACAGTCTCGCCGGGAATGTTCAGTTCCGCTTTTGTGCCGGCGCAAGAGGCACAAATGTTGCAAAATGCAGTCGACCAAAAAATGATACCTGCCGAAGAACTCTCCGGCATCCTTGCCAACCTTTCCGAAATGCGTGCCGCGCTTGTCAGTTCCGATGCACTGCGCAGCTTCATCATTATCAGTATCGGCTGCGCCATACTGCTGTTATA
This sequence comes from Bacteroides sp. AM10-21B, assembly GCF_003472565.1. Lineage (NCBI taxonomy): Bacteria > Pseudomonadati > Bacteroidota > Bacteroidia > Bacteroidales > Bacteroidaceae > Bacteroides > Bacteroides sp. AM10-21B. The sequence goes on from NZ_QRME01000002.1 coordinate 179,992, forward strand.
CTCCACCGGGAAATTGCGCAAAAGTTTCACTGTTGCAGGTATCACTCTACTCTGCCTCATCGATATGTGGACAGTAAACAAACGCTACCTTTACGATGACCAGTTTGTACCTCGTTCCACACAGACCGAGACTTTCAGCCAAAGCAAGACCGATGAATTAATCCTGCAAGACACCACACCCGATTATCGTGTGCTGAACTTTGCCACTAATACTTTTAACGAAAACAACACCGCCTATTGGCACAAAAGTGTCGGCGGATACCACGCCGCCAAGCTGCGCCGCTACCAAGAGATGATAGAACGCCATATCTCTCCCGAAATGCAGGCAGCCTATCAAGCAATAGCCGCCGCAGGAGGAGAAATGGACAGTGTGGACGCTACCAAATTCCGCGTACTGAATATGCTGAATACAAAATATTTCATCTTCCCCGCCGGACAGCAAGGGCAGACTGTTCCCGTCCTCAACCCTTATGCCAACGGCAACGCTTGGTTTGTAAAGAACGTACAATATGTAGACAATGCCAATCAGGAAATTGATGCACTCAAGTCCGTTCTTCCCACCGAAACTGCCATTGTTGACGTCCGTTTCAAGGAGCTACTAAAAGGGACAACCGATGCTTGCAAAGACAGCCTCTCTACTATTCGTCTGACGAGCTATAAACCGAACCATCTGGTTTACGAAACAGAAAATCCGGGAAACGGCATTGCTGTATTCTCCGAGATTTACTACCCGGACGGTTGGCAAGTAACTATCGACGGAGAACCCGCCGAGTTGGGACGTGCGAACTATATATTGCGTACCATGTATGTCCCTGCCGGCAAACATACAATTGAAATGCGCTTTGACCCGAAAAGCCTGCACGCAACAGAAGGAATTGCCTACGGAGCATTGGCGTTGCTGGTTATCGGAGTTGCGGCAATCGCGCTGATGGCACGCAAGAAGACTGCATAAAACTAAGAGCGGCAACACCCACACACATCTTCCGAAAGAGAAAGAGATGCGCAAACCTCGTTTTTCCCTGTAGCTTATAAAGAAGCAGCACAGGAAGAAACGAGGTTTTGCTATAAGGAAAATTATTTTTCTTATGAAGAAAACAGGGTATTGGTTACTGTCAACAGCTCTGTTGACAGTAGTCACTCAATCCGTTGACAATAGTAAACAGACCTGTTGACAGTAACCAATACCCTATTTTCTCCGTAACAAAAATGAATGCCGTATAGATGAAAAGATAATCATATAACGTAATAAATCAAATTCTGCTATAAGGAAAAGAATGAAAAAATATGGTATAAATCACCGGCAGAACGATATATTTCAGTAACTTTGCTCTTCAAATCAAAAAAAGCTATATAGTATGGAAACTACCAGACAGAATAAAATAGCCCGCCTGCTACAAAAAGAGCTGAGCGACATCTTCTTATTGCAGACCAAATCAATGCCCGGTATACTGATTTCAGTGAGCGCCGTACGCATCAGTCCCGATATGAGTGTAGCACGCGCCTACCTCAGTATCTTCCCCTCAGAGAAGAGTGATGAAATCATCAAGAATATCAATGCGAATATGAAGTCTATCCGCTTTGAATTGGGTACTCGCGTACGTCACCAGCTACGTATCATTCCCGAACTGAAATTCTTTGTAGACGATTCACTGGACTATCTGGAAAGAATTGACGAATTGCTGAAATAGCCGATTAGCAGTTAACGACTACACATGAACCTTCCCTTCTTCATAGCCCGCCGCTACCTCTTCTCTAAGAAGAAGCATAATGCAATCAACATTATATCCGGCATTTCGGTATGTGGAGTAGCTTTGGCTACATTGGCGTTAGTATGTACGCTGTCCGTATTCAACGGCTTTCAGGATATGGTGGCAGGATTCTTTACGGCTTTCGATCCAGAACTGAAAATTACCGTTCGGGAAGGGAAGGTCTTTGATCCGCTCGAATCACATATACAGCAAGTACGCGCCCTACCCGAAATAGACATTTGGACAGAAACGCTGGAAGAGAATGCAATGATACAATACAAAGACCGTCAGGCAATGGCAGTTATCAAAGGCGTGGAAGATAACTTCGAGCAACTGACGTCTATAGACAGCCTATTGTACGGTACGGGAGAATTTATACTGAACGATTCCGTTGTGGACTATGGTTTTATGGGAGTGGAACTGGTCTCCGAGCTCGGTACCGGGATTCAGTTTGTCGACCCGTTGCGGGTGTATGCCCCTAAGAGGAATGTACGTGTAAATATTGCCAACCCATCGGCTGCTTTCAACCAAGATTATCTGTTTTCGCCGGGAGCGGTATTTGTCGTCAACCAGCAAAAATACGATTCACGCTATGTTCTTACATCGCTGAGCTTCGCACGACGGCTTTTTAATTACGATACGGAAGTTTCCGCTATCGAACTAAAACTAAAAGCGGGAAGCAACACCAACACCGTACAAAAGAAAATGGAACGTATCTTGGGTGACCGTTTTGTAGTGCAAAACCGTTACGAACAACAAGCAGATGTATTTCGAATCATGGAGATTGAAAAACTCATCTCATATCTATTTCTTACCTTTATCCTCACAATTGCCTGCTTCAACGTCATAGGCTCGCTATCCATGCTGATACTGGACAAACGCGAAGATGCGGAGACATTGCGTAATTTGGGTGCCGACGACCGATTGATAGCCCGTATCTTCCTTTTCGAAGGGCGATTGATTTCCGTCTTTGGAGCAATAGCCGGAATTATCTTAGGATTATTACTATGCTTTCTGCAACAACATTTCGGACTTATATCTTTAGGAGGAGGTAACGGAAACTTTGTAGTGGATGCCTATCCGGTAAGCGTGCACGCAACAGACATTATAGTGGTATTTATTACGGTTATTACCGTAGGATTCCTTTCAGTATGGTATCCGGTGAGGTACTTGAGCAAACGGTTACTTAAAAAATAGAAATACCACGCGTTCTGTAATGTACAGACTCATGATTTCTTACGGATAATCGTCAGCCCGTCCCGTAACGGAAGGATTACTTTTTCTACACGGTTATCTTCGGCAACCAAATTATTGAAAGCTTTTATACCAATTGTCTGCAAGTCCGTACGATGCGGATGTTCTTCGAGGACATGACCGTCCCACAAGGTATTGTCGGCAATAATATAACCGCCCTCAGAAAGGCATTTCAATACCATTTCATAATAATCGACGTAACGGCGCTTGTCACCGTCGATGAAAGCAAGATCGAAAGTTATATTCAATTGGGGAACAAGTTCCAACGCATTACCTATATAAAACTTTATTTTATCAGCATAAGGTGAATTCTCCAGCCAGGGACGGGTAAAGTCTTCCTGTTCATCATTAATTTCAAAAGTATGCAACATTCCACCCTCCGTCAATCCCTCTGCCATGCAAAGCGCGGAATATCCGCTATATGTTCCAATCTCCAGTATCTGCCGAGGACGTATCATCTTAACAAACATCTTGAGCATACGCCCTTGCAAATGCCCCGAAGCCATACGGGGATAGAGCAACTTAAGATGCGTATCACGGTAGAGGGCTTTCAGATAGTCGCCTTCATCATCGATGTGCTGCAAGATGTATTCGTCTAATGTCATATAAGCTGGAAATTGAGAATTGAAAATTAAAAGATGATAGTCCGCTAACAAACATTTATTTTTTAATTTCCAATTCTCAATTTATATTTTTACAAGTATCTGTTACTGTTTGGCAATACGCTATCTTGAGCGTGTTTCAAGGCATCTTCTACCACATTGATTTCAAGGAAAGAAGTCTGTGTACCAGCCTTACCGCTACTCAAATAACCTACCATATCGGTAGGTTGCAAACGACCTTCCTGAAGCAAACGGCGGAGCGCAGCAAAGTAATATTCTTGTCCGTTGGCAAGTTCGGGCATATAAATAGCTTCCACACCATATGACAGAGCCAAGTGACGCATTGTCTTTTCTTTGTAGCAAATAGCAAGTACCGGGTATTTACCACGGAAAGCAGCAAGGTTGCGAGCTGTGCGACCACTATAACTGTCTGTAATAATAGCACGAATCTTTAATTTCGTAGTAGCCTTTACTGCTTGCTTGGCAAGGAAAGCCGTTACATCGTTTCCGTTTTCATCCAGAGGGATACGGATGTCATTATCCGCAAGTTTATCCTTTTCTGCTTGGGCAGCAACTTTCGTCATAGTCTTAACCGCTTCAACCGGATATTTACCATAAGCTGTTTCTCCACTTAACATCAAAGCATCCGTACGGTAATAGATAGCATTGGCAATGTCCGTAACCTCCGCACGAGTAGGACGCGGATTGGAAATCATGGTATGGAGCATCTGTGTAGCAACAATTACCGGCTTCTTAGCCAAAATGCATTTGCGAATCAACAAACGCTGAATACCCGGAATACGTTCCTGCGGAACTTCAATACCCAAGTCACCACGAGCTACCATAACACCGTCAGCTACTTCAAGAATCTCATCAATATTATCTACTCCTTCTTGGTTCTCAATTTTAGCAATAATTCTGATGTCACTATTGTGTGCATCGAGGATAGCTTTTATATCAAGAATATCTTGTCTGTTGCGCACGAAAGAATGCGCTATGAAATCAATATCTTTCTCGATAGCGTAGAGGATATTGTTACGGTCTTTTTCTGTCAATGAGGGTAGATTAATACGTACACCCGGCACATTAACACTTTTACGATTGCCCAAAGTAGCTTCATTCTGCACTTCACAGAGGAGATAGTCTGCATTCTTTTCTATAACAACCAGTTCCAAATCACCATCGTCTATAAGAATATGTCCACCGACATTCAGGTCGTTTACAAAATTAGGATAAGAAACGGAAATACATTCGCGGGTTGTTTGCAATTCGGGATTGCCTACGACTTTTACACGATCTCCTACTTTAAAAGGAATAGGCTCGGCAAGGACAGTAGTACGCACTTCCGGACCTTTCGTATCCATAAGAATTGCGATACGGTTGGAAACGGTACGCACGTTGGCTATCAATTTTTCAAAGCCTTCACGGCCGGCATGGGCCGTATTCATACGTACTACATTCAAACCAGCATCGAACAACTGTTTTATAAAATCAACATCGCAACGCTGGTCGGAAATCGTTGCAACGATTTTTGTCTGTTTTAATAGCATAATCTTATACCTATATTTATTAATGATGAATTATGAGCGAAGAATTATGGATTACCTGTGGTATTTCTTTATCCTGCATTCACAATTGATAATTCTTAATTTAATTTTTTGATTCCAGCAACGCTTCCAATGCCAGACGGTAAGAATCCAATCCAAAGCCGCAAATAACACCCCGACAAGCACAAGCTATCATGGATACGTGACGAAATGCCTCACGGGAATGTACATTAGAGATATGAACCTCAACCACCGGGGAAGTAACTGCCCGAATCGCATCTTGCAGAGCAATGGAAGTATGGGTGTAAGCACCCGCATTCAAAATAATACCATCTACATCAAAACCGACTTGTTGTACCTTGTCTATCAACTCTCCTTCGATGTTGGATTGGAAATAGTCTATCTGTACATCCACATACCTTTTACGGAGCCCAGCAAGACAGTCTTCAAAAGTAACACTGCCATAAATGGAAGGTTCACGTTTTCCCAACAGATTTATATTGGGGCCGTTAATAATTTGTATCCTCATAACACAATTTTTTATACCTTTGTCCACAGAGAACATTCTTTCAAGGTGCAAAGATACGAAAAAGTAATGAAAGTAGAAGAGAATTTAACGAATAAGGAAAGACGAGCAGTGATAATCCGAAAGTATCAGCAATATCTCAAGCTGGAGAAATCGCTCTCCCCAAACACGTTCAATGCCTATATGACGGACTTACAGAAACTTCTGCACTTTTTGGAGGGAGAGAACATCGAGATGCTGGACGTTACGCTCGATGATTTGCAACGCTTCGCCGCAGGTCTACACGACATCGGCATTCATCCCCGCTCGCAGGCCCGTATCCTCTCCGGCATTAAATCCTTTTTTCATTTTCTCGTAGTTGCCGACTATCTGGAAGCCGACCCCGGTGAATTGCTGGAAGGCCCCAAAATCGGGTTCAAAATACCGGAAGTTCTCACCGTAGAGGAAATTGACAAAATCATTTCCGCCGTAGATATGGACAAAAAAGAAGGGCAACGCAACCGGGCTATCTTAGAAACCTTGTATAGCTGCGGGTTACGTGTATCGGAATTATGCAACCTGAAACTTTCCGACCTCTATTTTGAAGAAGGATTCATCAAAGTAGAGGGCAAAGGCAGTAAGCAACGTTTGATACCGATTTCACCCAGAGCCATCAAAGAAATAAAGTATTGGTTTATAGACCGCAATATGGGAAAAATAAAAAAAGGGTACGAGGATTATGTATTCTTGGCGCGATGGGGCAATAATATTTCCCGCATCATGGTGTTCCACATGATTAAAGAACTCGCAGAGAAAGCCGGTATCACCAAAAATATCAGTCCACACACATTCCGCCACTCCTTTGCAACCCATCTGTTAGAAGGTGGCGCCAACCTACGGGCTATCCAGTGTATGCTGGGACATGAATCCATTGCTACCACAGAAATTTATACGCATATCGACCGAAATATGCTTCGAAGTGAAATTATTGAGCATCATCCGCGCAACATTAAATACCGAAAAGAACATGGAGTTTATTAAATTATAATAAATGTGGTAGTATTATTAACAAATTGCCAAGAGAATTAATATCTTTGCAAAGCTATATATATAGGAGTATAGCAACTAATTGTGAATGGACAAATTTCAATTACAAACAATTAATTTATATCTAAAATGACTAAAAAATTGTATCTGCCTTTGTTAGTGGCACTTGTTGCTGTTTTGACATCATGCAGCAGCAAAATGGGTGAACTGTCTTCTGACTATTTCACAGTGACTCCGCAAGTATTGGAAGCCGTAGGTGGCAAGGTACCTGCTACAATTAACGGTAAGTTCCCTGAAAAGTATTTCAAGAAAAATGCTGTAGTAGAAGTTACTCCGGTTTTGAGATGGGAAGGTGGCGAAGCTAAGGGTCAGCCTGCCGTATTCCAAGGCGAAAAAGTAGAAGGCAACGACCAAAGTATTTCTTACAAGACTGGTGGTAGCTACACTATGAAAACCTCTTTCGATTATGTTCCTGAAATGGCCAAATCTGAGTTATATCTGGAATTTAAAGCTAAAGTTGGAAAGAAAGAAGTTACTATCCCCGCTGTAAAAGTAGCTGACGGCGTTATCTCTACTTCTGAATTGATTGGCCAAACTTTGGGTAGCGCTAACCCAGCTAACGGTGACGACGCTTTCCAACGTATAATCAAAGAGAAATATGATGCAAACATCATGTTCTTGATTCAACAGGCTAACGTTCGTGCAAGTGAATTGAAAACAGCTAAAGCATTCAACGAAGAAGTTAAGAATGTAAACGAGGCTGCTAACAAGAAAATCAGCAACATCGAAATTTCTGCATATGCTTCTCCCGATGGTGGTGTTAAGTTGAACACTGGCCTGGCTGAAAATCGTCAGGACAACACAGCTAAGATTATTAATAGAGACCTGAAGAAAGGCAAAATTGATGCTGCTGTAGATACTAAATACACTGCACAAGACTGGGAAGGTTTCCAAGAATTGGTTAGCAAATCCAACATCCAAGACAAAGAGTTGATTCTTCGCGTATTGTCAATGTACTCTGATCCTGAACAAAGAGAACAAGAAATCAAAAACATCTCTTCTGTATACAAAACTTTGGCTGAAGAAATCCTTCCGCAATTGCGTCGTTCTCGTCTGACCTTGAACTATGACGTAATCGGTAAATCTGACGAAGAAATCGCATCTTTGGCAGACAGCGATGCTAAGCAACTGAACATCGAAGAATTGCTGTATGCAACAACTTTGACTAATGATCCTGCTAAGCAAGAAGCTATCTTCATCAAAGCTACTCAAATCTATCCGAACGATTATCGTGCATACAACAACCTCGGTAAGTTGGCTTATCAAGCTGGTAACCTTGACAAGGCTGAAGGATATTTCAAGAAATCTCTTTCTATCAAGGATTCTGCTGAAGCTAATATGAATATGGGTCTTATCGCTTTGACTAAGGGTGACAAAGCAGCCGCTGAATCTTACTTGGGTAAAGCTTCAGGCGCTAAAGAGTTGAACGAAGCTTTGGGTAACCTGTACGTAGCTCAAGGTCAATACGACAGAGCCGTTAACGCATTTGGCGATACTAAGACTAACAGTGCAGCTTTGGCACAAATCTTGGCTAAGGATTACAACAAGGCTAAGAGCACATTGTCAAGCATCGCTAAACCTGACGCTTACACAGACTATTTAATGGCTGTTGTAGGTGCAAGAACTAACAACACTTCTATGGTAACTGATAACCTGAAGAAAGCTGTTGCTAAAGATTCTTCATTAGCTAAGAAGGCTGCTTCTGACTTGGAATTCTCCAAATACTTCACGAATGCAGACTTTATGAATATCATCAAATAATAAAGGTTATAAGATGAAAAGAAGTGCCCGACATGGAAATATGTCGGGCATTTTTTTTTATTCACACCAAAAAGAACTACTTTCGCAGCAGTGTACCAGAAGAAGGAACCCATATGAAGAATATTTATTTTGCATTTTTCCTGCTTATTATATTATCTGCCTGCGACGGCAAGAGATCCGATACGGTCAGCCTTAGCGGAGAAATCAAGGGATTGGGAAGTGACACCATATATATATATGGTGCAGACGAAATGTATGACCACATGGATACTCTGCTTGTTGAAAATGGCAAGTTCTCAAAAATACTTTCTCCGGATACTTTAGTAGCTGCCTGGTTATTGTTCAGCGATGGCACTCAATATCCTTTCTTTATGGATAAAGGAAATAGAATACAAATAAACGGCTCTGCTGCTGAACTTAACAATTTGGAAATAAAGGGGAACATACCCAATGAAGAATTAAGTTCTTTCCAAAAAGAACTGAGAGGATTAGGTAAGCCATCCGAAAAAGTATTAGAAGAGAAAGTCGGTAAATTTATCAATGAACATCATTCCTCCTTAGCCAGTATTTACCTATTGGATAAATACTTCGTACAAAAAGAAAAACTGGACTACACCCAAATTAAAAAACTGACCGAACATATGACGGGAGAGTTGAAAGACCGCCCCTATATTAGTGAACTACTCAGTCATATTCAAGAACAAGAAAAGGTTGCTATTGGGAAAACTGCTGCCTATTTCCGCCTGCCCAATACCAGCGGAAAACAAATAAACCGTGCAAACTTCAAAGACCAATATTTATTAGTACACTTCTGGGCCTCTTGGGATACAGTAAGCCGAGATAGTAATGCTGTTTATCGCAGAATCTATAAGCAAGTACAAAAGAACAAGAAGTTTGCGCTTTTAGGAGTTTCCTTAGACATCAATAAAGATAGCTGGCAAAAGGCGATTAAAACAGACACTCTAAAGTGGGAACAAGTATGCGATCTTTCCGGCTGGAATACAGAGGTTGTAAAGCAACTTGCTATAAAAACTTTACCCGCTAATATATTACTCAACCCATCCGGAAGAATTGAAGGGAAAAATCTAAGCGAGAAAGATATCGAGAAGAAATTAAAGGAGGCAGAGGAGAAAAAGAAAAGATAATCCTCATCCACCGATCATTAATTACTAAATACTAAATTACGTGCTCATTAAAGTTTTTGGAGCGGCTGTTCAAGGTATTGATGCAACCCTCATCACTATCGAAGTCAACAGTTCCAGAGGCTGTATGTTTTATCTCGTGGGTCTTCCTGACTCTGCCGTCAAAGAAAGTCACCAACGCATTATCTCTGCACTACAAGTAAACGGTTACCGTATACCAACAAGTAACATTGTTATCAATATGGCTCCGGCAGATATTCGCAAAGAAGGTTCCGCCTATGATCTACCATTGGCTATTGGTATGTTAGGCGCCAATGAAATCATCCAATCGGACAAATTAGACCACTATCTGCTAATGGGAGAACTAAGTCTGGACGGAAGCCTGCAACCTATAAAAGGAGCATTGCCCATTGCAATAAAAGCCAGGGAACTTGGTTTTAAGGGAATAATCATTCCCAAACAAAATGCGCAAGAAGCTGCCGTAGTCAACAATCTGAATGTTTATGGAGCGGGAAATCTGAAAGAGGTAATCGAATTCTTCAATGGCACGCGAGAATTAGAGCAAGTACATATCAATACCCGCAAAGAGTTTTATGCCCAACAAAGTAATTTTGATTTGGATTTCTCTGATGTAAAAGGACAGGAAAACGTAAAACGTGCATTAGAAGTGGCAGCTGCAGGTGGACACAATATTCTTTTAGTAGGTGCTCCCGGTAGCGGAAAGTCCATGCTTGCCAAGCGTCTCCCTTCCATCCTTCCACCCTTATCATTAGGTGAAAGCCTTGAAACAACCAAAATACATTCCGTTGCAGGAAAGCTCGGACAAGAAGGCGGGCTTATCTCCAAACGCCCATTTCGCGACCCTCATCATACCATTTCTACAGTGGCTATGACAGGTGGAGGAAGTTTTCCGCAACCGGGCGAGATCAGCCTGGCTCATAATGGTGTTTTATTCCTTGATGAATTACCGGAATTCAACAGGAATGTACTTGAAGTACTACGTCAACCCTTGGAAGATCGGAAAATCACCATCTCACGCGTGAAATGTAACGTAGAATATCCTGCCAGTTTTACGCTTGTAGCCTCTATGAATCCTTGCCCTTGCGGATATTACAATCATCCTACCAAAGCCTGCGTATGTAGCCCGGGACAAGTGCAGAAATATCTGAATCGCATTTCAGGACCTTTGCTCGATCGTATCGACCTGCAAATTGAGGTTATCCCCGTTCCATTTGAAAAAATGTCAGATACACATCCCGGAGAGTCAAGCGCTAATATTCGCGAACGTGTAATATATGCACGCCAGATTCAGTCTGAAAGATACGCCGAGATTCCCGGTGTATATTGTAATGCACAGATGAATAGCAAATTACTTGCCCGCTATGCTCATCCTGATGACAAAGGTCTTGTTCTGTTAAAGACCGCCATGAACCGTTTTAATCTTTCAGCACGCGCCTACGATCGTATCCTAAAGGTTTCGCGCACTATTGCCGATCTTGAAGGCTATGACCTAATACAACCCGCACACTTAGCAGAAGCAATCGGATATAGGAACCTGGATAGGGAAAATTGGGCCGGATAAAATCTACCCCTCACAAAAAACAAACAAAAAATAAGCAAACTAACAATGAAGCCTGTCGAGATGACAGAAAAGTAATTTACCTTCATCATCACGCAGATGCATACCATTACCCTCACAGTAACGGAAAAAACTGCAATCGTTACATACACCTTTCTTCATCCACTTCCGATTGCGAAAGGCTTGAAAACGATTTTCCCATACATCCATAAAATCATCATGATAAATATTTCCCTGATGAAAATCACTACGGATACTTGGGCACGCAGATATAGAACCATCTGCCAAAACGGAACCGACAGTGATTCCGGCATTGCAGGCAAAGAAACTATCACGAACCTCACCTTCATACTTACCTAAGAAACCTTCACAAGCATAATCAATATGCATCTTTCCTTCCTTTCGAACACGCTTGATGAACTCCATAACGCCTGTAAACTCAGTGTCGCTCAATTGCAACTCCAAGTGTGATGCAGCACGCCCTATCGGAAAGATTGTAAACAAGCGCCACCGCCGAACGCCAATACGATAAAGGTAATTTTTCAACTCATCCAAATACAGATAGTTACGGCTATTGATACAAGTCACTACATCCCAGACCAGCTCCGGTTCATGTACCAACATCTTGATTGCGTCTACGGCCCTCCCATAACTTTCCGGATGCCCACGCAACCAATTATGTTCCTGTTCAAAACCATCCAAGCTGATGGTTATGGAATGAAGACCGGCAGACATTAAACGTTCCAACCGCTTAGCCGTGAGATAAAGACCGTTAGAAACAATTCCCCAAGGATAACCGCGTTTGTAGAGTTCCAGTCCAACTTCCTCCACATCTTCTCTCATCAACGGCTCTCCACCGGTCATTATAATGCTTACCTCATTCGGGTTCACATATGGAGTAATGGAATCAACAACCCGCAAGAAATCGGCTGCCGACATATCCTTAACATCCGGCATTCGTTTACAGTCGCTACCGCAATGCTTACAGTGCAGATTACAACGTAGAGTACACTCCCAAAAGAGTTGCCTCAACGGATGCAACTCTTTCAGATTGTTACGCATCTTACGCGCAATCTCCAGTGCCAAACGCTTACGAACAGAAAGGGCTCCCACCTTTTTTATATTTCTCTCTTTTTTAGTTTAAAATTTATATATTTGCTGTCTCTTCCTTATTACTTTCCCTTTGATTTCATATTTAGCATAAGGAGTACCATATTCACATCTCCCAGTTCCTGTACTATTTTCATCACAAGATGTGAAACCTAACAGAACCAATGCGCCGGACATCATTCCATTACAAATCTGGAGCCATTGTTTTTTTCTTTTCTTCATAGCACGTCAATAGTCTAGTTGTATTTCTATAAACGTCAATAAAAACAAAATACTGCATAACGGCTTCTATTTTAACACAAAGTTATTTCTTTTCTATCCTGATGCGGGCATCCACGGCTATCACATCTTTTTCTGTTGCCAACAGCGGATTAATATCCATTTCCTTTATCTCCGTGGCAAAGCGCAACAAAGTAGACAAACGGACAATGATTTCAGCAAACCTATCTTCATTCACCCCTTTCTGCCCTCGAGTACCTTTTATAATCTTATAAGCACGCAGTGAATGAATCATAGAGTAAGCCTCCTCATAGGATAAAGGAGCCAAACCGGAAGACACATCCTTCAGAACCTCTACAAAAATACCACCCAGACCACAAAGCACCACATGACCGAACTTTTCTTCATACTTTGCACCAATAAATAATTCCGTACCTTTCAGCATAGGTTGCACCATAATACCCGTTACTTCCGGAATCTGCATCATACGTTCAAACTCCAAAGCAAGATGCTGTTCACTCTTTATATTCAGCACCACGCCACCTACATCCGATTTATGTACAGGTCCTACCACCTTTGCCACGACCGGAAATCCGGCACGACGGGTAAAGGCAAGCACTTCTTCTTTATTTGCGGATACAAACTCCTCCACTATCGGAATGCCCGCAGAGTGTAACAATGCCTGCACATGGTGCGGTTTTATGTAACCGTTCTCGGGAATGGAATCTATGATACGACGGATACGCGGAACATCCACTCCGAAAAGCTCTATTTCATTATTCGCGGGCTTCGATGCATTAACAATGCGCGACAATGCCGTGCCCAGCGTCACCTCATCGGCAAAGTTCACGTGTCCTTTGGCTAGAAAAGCGGAAACCTCAGCCCCTGCCGTATTAATGGAAGGAAGAATAGGGAATATCGGCTTCTTGCAAGTCTGCATCTTCTCATGCAGCACATCATACATTTCAAACATAGTAACCAGGCCCGGCGTACCGAAAATAGCCATTACCGCATCCACGTTATTAAACTTCTCTTCACAGTATTCCAGACACAGGCGCAAGTGTTCCGGCGTACCGGTAGCCAAAATATCTATTGGATTTCCAACGGCAGCTCCCGGAAAGAGTTTGCTCTTCAATTCCTCGGCAAGCTCACCCTCCAGCTTTGGTACATTCAGTCCGCCTTTACTCAAAGCATCGGTCAGCATCACACCCGGTCCGCCAGCATGGGTAATAATAGCAAAATTCTTTCCCTTCAGTTCCGGCAAAGTGAAAATACACCCTACCGTAGTCAGCTCTTCACGAGAGTAGCAGCGTACAATACCCGCTTTACGAAACAGGGCCTCTACCGCCGAATCGGAACTGGCAATAGCACCCGTATGCGAAGATGCCGCCCGACTACCACTCTCACTGCTGCCCGACTTAATAGCTGCAATCTTACATCCTTTCTTTATCAGTGAAGAAGCATGGAACAGCAACCTGTCGGGATCCCCTATACTCTCTATATAAAGCAATTTTATCCTAGAGTCTTTTTCCGGATCGAAATGTTCATCCATATATTGCAGTACATCTTCCACTCCAATCTGCTTGGCATTACCCACAGACCATACGGAATTAAACTGTAAACCCTTGGTAACCGCGCTTTCCAAAATAAACACCGCAGTTGCCCCGGAGCTGGATATCAAATCGACACCCTGCGGATGCAAATTGGGAATAGGCTGGCTGAACACACTATGATGCCACGTATTCATCAACCCGATACAGTTAGGGCCAATCAACGAAGCGCCATACTTGTTCACCGTCTCCAGAATACGGTCTTCCAACAGTGCGCCTTCATGTGTTTCCTCACCAAATCCGGCAGAAAGAATAATAAAGGCACGTACCTGTTTCTCCGAAGCAAGCAATTTCACCGCATCGGGACAAAGGACAGCCGGAATGGCAAGAATGGCAAGGTCTGTTTCAGGGATATCTTTTACATCAGCATAAGCCTTCACACCTTGCACCGTAGTCTCTTTTGGGTTGACAGCACGCAGTTCTCCGGTATAACCTCCATTAATCAGATTTTTCAGAATAGCCCCGCCGGGTTTATGTACATTATTGGAAGCTCCTACCACTACAATACTGACAGGATGCAGCAATTGGCCTGTTATCATAATCTGTTCACATTAGTATAGTACGACAATAGTACAAATATACAATTTATATGCATACGGACAAGAAGATAATCCGTTTTTAATATCACTTTTACATCGAGAAATAAAGGCTCTATAAATGCAATGTACCAACAATGAAGTGAAGAAGTATGTATTCCCCTTTTTGTTGGTTTAAGAGAAAACCGTTATCTTTGCGCATCTTAAAAGCGTTCATAACAAAAGAGATACATATATACAATGGAAAAGAAATTCAAACGTACCACCGTGACATCGGCACTGCCCTATGCCAACGGTCCTGTCCATATCGGACACCTTGCAGGGGTTTACGTACCGGCCGACATCTACGTCCGTTATCTGAGACTGAAAAAAGAAGATGTAGTTTTTATCGGCGGTTCCGACGAACATGGAGTGCCTATTACCATTCGTGCCAAGAAAGAAGGTATTACTCCACAGGACGTAGTAGACCGTTACCATACGCTCATCAAAAAATCTTTCAAGGAGTTTGGCATCTCATTCGATATATATAGCCGCACAACTTCAAAGACACATCACGACACGGCTTCCGGATTCTTCCGCAAACTGTACGACAAAGGAGAATTCATTGAAAAGACCAGTATGCAGTACTACGACGAGGAAGCCAAAACTTTCCTTGCCGACCGTTATATCACCGGTGAGTGCCCCCACTGTCATGCAGAAGGTGCTTATGGCGACCAGTGCGAAAAGTGCGGTACAAGTCTCAGTCCCACCGACTTGATTAATCCTAAAAGCGCTATCAGCGGCAGCCAGCCCGTAATGCGCGAAACCAAGCACTGGTACCTGCCGCTTGACAAGCATGAAGCATGGCTGCGCCAGTGGATATTGGAAGAACATAAAGAATGGCGTCCCAACGTATACGGTCAATGTAAAAGCTGGCTCGATATGGGCTTGCAACCACGTGCCGTAAGTCGTGACTTAGACTGGGGTATTCCTGTTCCGGTAGAAGGCGCTGAGGGCAAGGTACTTTATGTATGGTTTGACGCACCTATCGGTTATATCAGCAATACGAAAGAACTATTACCTGATTCTTGGGAGAAATGGTGGAAAGATTCCGAGACACGCTTGATTCATTTTATCGGAAAAGATAATATCGTATTCCACTGCGTCGTATTCCCTGCCATGCTGAAGGCGGAAGGCAGCTACATCCTGCCGGACAACGTGCCCAGCAATGAGTTCTTAAATCTCGAAGGAGACAAAATCTCCACTTCCCGCAATTGGGCCGTATGGCTGCATGAATACTTGGAAGATTTCCCCGGCAAACAAGACGTACTGCGTTATGTGCTCACAGCCAATGCCCCGGAAACAAAAGACAACGACTTCACCTGGAAAGACTTTCAGGCACGTAATAATAACGAGTTGGTAGCCGTATACGGAAATTTCGTAAACCGCGCCCTGCAACTCACAAAAAAATATTTTGAAGGTATAGTGCCCGCTGCAGGAGAGCTGAACGATTACGACCGTGAAACACTTAAAGAGTTTGCTGACGTAAAAGCTGAGGTAGAAAAATTGCTCGATGTATTCAAATTCCGCGATGCACAGAAAGAAGCCATGAATTTAGCGCGCATCGGCAACAAATATTTGGCAGATACCGAACCGTGGAAACTTGCCAAAACAGATATGCCACGTGTTGCTACTATTTTGAATATTTCACTGCAACTCGTAGCTAATCTTGCCATTGCTTTCGAACCTTTCCTTCCGTTCAGCAGCGAAAAACTCCGCAAGATGCTGAATATGGACAGCTTCGACTGGGCAGAACTCGGACATACCGACCTGCTTCCTGCCGGACACCGATTGGCTACACCCGAACTATTGTTCGAGAAAATTGAAGACGACGTTATTCAAGCACAGGTAGACAAATTGCTTGCAACCAAGAAAGCTAACGAGGCTGCCGGCTACAAGGCCAATCCTATCAAGCCCGTTATCTCATTTGAAGATTTTGAGAGGTTGGATATCCGTGTGGGAACTGTCTTGGAGTGCGAAGCTGTGCCCAAAATGAAGAAGCTGTTGAAGTTCAAAATAGCCGACGGACTGGAAAACCGTACTATCGTCAGCGGTATTGCCCAGCATTATCAACCGGAAGAACTGGTAGGCAAGCAGGTACTGTTCATTGCCAACTTAGCTCCCCGTCAATTCAAAAACGGACTGGTGAGCGAGGGCATGATACTTTCTGCCGAGAACTATGATGGCTCCCTGGCGGTAACCTCATTACTAAAAGAAGTAAAGCCGGGCAGTGAAGTGAAATAAAGGGATGCGTCAAAACTCAATCCTGCAAAAGCAGTAATGTAAAAAGGCATGAGCGACTCATCACTGAAACAAAAGACAGCCAAAGGTCTGCTGTGGGGCGGATTTGGCACCGGCATGCAGCAGGTGCTGAATCTTCTCTTCGGGGTGGCTCTCGCCCGACTGCTGGACAAAACCGACTACGGCATGGTGGGGGTTCTTGCCATATTCGCAGGCATAGCCAATGTACTGCTATCGAGCGGGTTCGGAGCTGCCCTAATAAACAAAAGAGATCTTAAACACCGAGATTGCAATGCTGTATTTTGGTTCAACATACTTATGGGAGCCTTTCTTTATATTGTACTGTTTTTTTGCGCTCCGCTTATTGCCCGTTTTTTTAACGAACCATCACTGATACCATTATCCCGTTACTTCTTTCTCGCCTTTTTCATTGGAAGCAGTGCCGGAGTGCATAATGCCATGCTCACCCGTAATCTGATGGTGAAACAAAAGGCCATTTCTCAAATGCCCGCAATGATTATATCCGGAAGCATAGGTGTTTTCATGGCATGGAACGGTATGTCTTATTGGGGGATTGCCACACAGAACCTTACCTATATTCTTGTACTTGCCATATGTTATTGGCATTTTTCACCGTGGCGCCCTACATTCCAGCTGGATTTTCGCCCGTTAAAAGAGCTCTTCGGCTTCAGCAGCAAGATACTAATCACGGGTACTTTTGAACAAATATGCACTAATCTGCTGTCCACGCTTATCGGACGATTCTATACCAAAGCGGATGTGGGTAGCTACACTCAATCTTACAAATGGAACACAATGGGCTACTCCTTCATTACCGGTATGATAAGCAATGTAGCCCAACCCGTACTCGCCCAAGTCGCCGATGACCGGGAGCGACAGCAACAAGTTTTCCGGAAAATGCTACGCTTCACAGCTTTTTTATCATTTCCTGCCATGTTCGGGCTTGCACTTATTGCCCAAGAATTTATCATCATCACCATCACCGACAAATGGTTACAGTGCGTACCAATGCTTCAAGTCCTTTGTCTGGGCGGAGCATTCGCACCTATCACAACCTTATATACCAGTTTTATCATCAGCAAAGGCAAGTCCAACATTTATATGTGGAATACCATATTATTAGGTTTGCTGCAACTTGGTGTCATGCTCACCGTTTATCCTTACGGAATCAGCACCATGATACGTTGGTTTGTTATCATTAACATCGGCTGGTTAGGCATATGGCAGTTTTTTGTATGGAGGCTGATACGTCTCACTTTATGGAACGCACTGAAAGATATTCTCCCGTTTGCCGGCATTGCAGCCGTCACTACGACCGCCACTTGGTATATCACCTCTTTCATTGATAACATCTACCAGATGTTAACAGCCAAAGTACTGATAGCCATTGTCCTCTATACACTACTGATGTATCTTTGCGACGCCGCCATCTTCAAAGAAAGTGTCAACTATTTATTGAAAAAGAACAAAAAACAAAGAATCTCATGAAACGTTGTGTCTTCATACAAGGCGGACTGGGCAACCAGATGTTCGGCTATGCTTTCTTCCTACTGCTGAAGCGGGTATATCCCCAAACAGAGGTCAGTACTTACTTTTTCAGCAACCACAACGACCATAACGGACTGGAATTGCCCCGTATCTTTCCAATACAGCTTACCGAATATAGAAGAGCAAGAGCACGTTTGTATTGGAAACTATACTACACAAGCCTACGCTCCACATTCATCGGACGAGGCTGTAAACTGATGCTGTTATTCCTCCGCTACCTGAACTTGGGATTATGTATAGAACCTGCCTCCCGTCACACACGTGCAGCACTGGGTTCCGATTATATATTTAACAAAAAGTACAAGATGTACCTGGGATATTGGACAAGCGAGTTTCAGCGTTTTACGAGCATTGAAGATGAAATCAGGAAACACTTCTCATTTAAAGTAGAAATGCTTTCACCCCAATCCACCCTCCTATGGACTGAACTGAAAGAAGAACCGAACAGTGTTTCTTTACATATCCGCCGTGGTGACTATCTAAACAACCCGCAGCTATTGGACATTTGCGACGATACCTACTATTGTAAAGCCTGCAGCATAATAAACAAGCGGATGAAAGGCGTCCGTTTCTACGTCTTCTCTGACGATATAAGCTGGGTGAAACAACATTTGTCATTACCGGAGAGTACGGTCTATGTAGACTGGAACAAAAAGGAAGACGCATGGCAAGACTTGTTCCTCATGTCCCACTGCCGACATAACATCATAGCTAACAGTACTTTCAGTTGGTGGGGGGCATGGTTGAACTCCAATCCCGACAAAACTGTTATCTGTCCTAAAACATACTCTCGGACATTGGATACCGACATCATGCCCGACAAGTGGATAAAAATATAAGAAGACTATGGAAAAGACAATCAAAGTAAGTGTCATCATGCTGGCCTACAATATTGGCAAATACGTAGAAACCGCTATAAAGGGAGTACTACGGCAGAAAACGGACTATGCCATCCAGCTCGTCATTAGCGAAGATTGCAGTACGGACAATACACTCGACATTTGCCTGCGCTACCAACAACAGTATCCGGAAATAATCACTTTAGTACGCCATCCGCAAAACGTAGGTCTGCAGCGCAATTTTATGGATGCCCATCGCCATTGTATCGGAGAGTACATAGCTATTTGCGATGGAGACGACTATTGGTTCGACTGCAACAAACTGCAACGGATGACAGACTTCATGGATACTCATCCCTCTTTTGCGCTCTGTTTCCACCGCGTCATCAACTACTACGAAGAAAATAACACAAAAAGTCTGTCTAACGGTCACCAATCCACTGTTACGGATATTATTGACCTATGCCGGAGCAACTATATCACCAATTCATCTTCTCTTTTCCGCCGCCGCTACTTTCCGGAGCTGCCCGAATGGTTTGCCCAAGCCACTTCGTGTGACTATGCCATGCATGTGCTCAACGCCCAATATGGCAAAATATACTACTTCAAGAAACCAATGGCTGTTTATCGCAAGCATGTACAAGGCATCTGGAGTGAAGTAGGAATGGGCAGACAAGTGAATTTTGCACTGACTGTACGTGAACTGTTGATTGAGTATTTTCAAGAAAAACGACCTGATGTGTCCGATTGCATCCGCCAAGCGCATACGGGTATCTGCCTCAACCTTATTCGCCATTACCGGAAAGCGGGGCAAACAGCACAGGTATCCGAAACTTCTCAACGGCTATTGAAGTATCAGCCACAATGGACATTGGACGATGTGAAGCGGCAAGAGATATTACCATCTCAAAATGTCGGCAAGATGATAAAAATACAATTCAGGAAAATACTGACGCGGGGAAGGGAAATCATCTCAAAGTACATACCGCTCCCCCGTATCAACGGCTAAGACCGGTACGAAAAAAGCGCTATCGCAAATATCTTCACCTATAAGAAACGTTCTATCACCGGTTGCAGCATCCCGTTATCCGCCAACAGTTTCTCTACGAACTCACGGAAAGCACCGTAGCCGCCGTGTGCAGTCGTCACGTACTTCACTTCGCGCTTCACGTATTCGGGGGTATTGTAAGGAGAGGCGCTGTAACCCACCAAACGCAATAACGGCAGGTCATTTAAATCATCACCGATAAAAGCGACCTCACCCAATGATATACCTAATTCATTGCAAAGTTCACGGGCCTGTGCCACTTTGTCCTTCACTCCTAAATAGCAATAGTCGATTTTCAACTTATCGGCACGCTTCTGAACGATTTGTGTGTTCTCTCCGGTCATAATGGCTACGGGTATCTCCAACTCACGCAGGAAAATTACTCCCCAACCATCTTTCACAGAGAAGCGTTTCATAACATCACCTTCGGCTGTATAATACATTCCGCCATCAGTCCACACGCCATCTATATCGGTAATTACTAACTTGGGTAACATGATTATCTCAAAAATTAAATGATAAAATCGGGATAAATAATCTCGTTGCGCGGTATCTCCTTTTGCACCTGATGACCTACTACCTTATCACGGTCCGCCCACTTAAAGCCGTCGCCCGGACTGAGCAAATGAATATCCTCTTCCGTAATAGTGTCTCCGGGATGCAATGCCTTATTCGTTGCGATGGAACGCTCCAGTTTTACTTTAGCGGCAGAGACTGCCGGATCGATATACAATTCTTCCTCGCCCAGCCAATGTTCGGCTATGCGGATATCACGAATCATGCGGTTTACACCGTCGGGACCTAAAGAGCCCTGCTGATCCGTCCCTTTCATACGGCGGTCGATAGTGACGTGTTTTTCTATAATTTCCGCACCCATACCTACGGCAACCACCGGAGCTGCAATACCGATAGTATGGTCGGAAAAACCGATATGATACTGCCCGTAACGATGTTTCAAGTAAGTAATCGTTTTCAGATTCAGATTATCGGGTTGGGTGGGATATTGTGACACGCAATGCAATATGGATATATCGCTATGATAGCGGGTGATAACATCCAAAGCATCGTCCAACTCCTTCTTACCTGCCATACCGGTGGAAAGAATAATAGGTATCTTGGTTTCGGCCATGACTTCCAGCAGCGGCAGATTAGTAAGGTCGCGGCTTGCCACTTTCAGACGGTCGGGCGTAAAGAGTTTCAATAAAGACATACATCCCTTTGAGCACAGTGTTTCCACAAAATCCATACCCAACGACTTGGCATGCTTGTAAACCTCAAAATGCTCTTCATCTGTCAACTCCAAATAAGCACGATGCTCACCATAAGTGCGGCCAAAAGAGTGAGGAGAGTCATACGGGCGATTCATCTGCGAATCGGTCAATTCTTCATTCAAATCACGCTTAGTCATTTTCACGGCATCCATAGGCCGGAGTTCCAGATTAAAGACTTCTTCGCGTACAGGGCGTGACACCAAGTCGACAATCAACTTGGCTATATCGACGGAGCCGTTATGGTTCTGCCCGATTTCTCCGATAATGTATGTACTTTTCATTATTTATATACTAATAATTATCATTTCTCGTTCTTCGCAATATTCTCCAACATTTTGGTACGATATTCCGGATGCTCCTCTACCAGACGAAGCAAAGCATGGATGCTATGGTCAGTCTGTTCGTAGAAAGCAGCATAAAGTTCTTGCAGCAAGATGAAGTCTTCCATTGTGTCGAGCGTAAAGCGAAGGTCTAACCGCCCTTCCAGTTCATCCGGCAAGGAGAGCAGACGAACTCGAAACTCTTCAGGATGTGTATAGAGATAAATCGTAACGTGCTCTATATACAGTTTCTCCTGTGTAGCGGTGGCTACACGACGTAGTGCATCGGTAGTTGTCAGTTCGGCAAACAATCCTAAATGAGATTTGATAGTCGGGCGACCGTCTGCAAAACCGTAAGCTATGTAATCAGCCGGTCGGGTATCATACTCATCAAAAAAAGTAAGAAAACTATCCGGACGCAGAAAAGGATTATCCGAACAGACACGGACAAAACGGTCGAGATGAAAGGTTTCGGCCGCTTGTATAAATCGGTCGAGCACATTATCTTCGTCTCCCCGATAGCAGCAGATACCGGCTTCACGGGCAACCTCTGCCAAGACATCATCCTGCGGACGGTTGGTAGTGGCAAGAACAATCGTCTTGCCGATGCAGGCTTGCCTGATATTATCAATCAAGATGTCTATAATGCGTTGCCCACCGTAGAAAGGGAGCAATATTTTATTATGCAACCGGGTAGAACCGGTCCGTGCCTGAATGATGATTCCATCTTTCATAATTTCATTCGTTTAAAAGCGTCTATATAACTGCCCGGCGTAACGTTAATCACTTCTTTACCCAACCGGCGCGCATAAGCTTCGAGCACGAAGTAGGATTTAAAAGCTACATACATATGATACAATATAGTATAAAGTCGTGCGCTATGCAAGTTCTCCTGCGTCACCGTTGCCGCCTGCGACTTGTTTTGGTCATAAAAGTGCTTCTGGTGCATTAACACCACGTTATTATCCGTCACTGTGATTTCCGGTAGCCAAGAGTGGTCGGCACCTGCCAAATATATCTTCTTAAAAGGCAACCGCAGCCCGATAGCAATAGAAGGAATCAACACATTATGGGGGCGGGGAACACCCCAACCCTTACTGAAAACCCGGTTACAGAATCCCTGCACACCTTCAATCGGAGTGGTATTGTAAATATAGAGGCGGATATTACGGTTGGCTGCCAGCATAGGCTGCCACTCTTTATTCTTCAAGGCACGGGCAGGAATAAAGAGATTCATCGGCCAAGCGGTCTTTTCGGCAAGCGTCTGAAACAACTGTACACGTTTTTCAGGAACAATCCAGAACAGAGGATCGGCAATAAGATAGATTTCCGGACGGAGCTGTTCGAACATCGGGGACGTTACACAGAAATTTACCGCCAACAAGGTCTTTCCTTTTACAAAATCCGCAGCTTCTTGTACCGTACGGTTTAATGAAGGGCCGTTAGCCAATATCAACAATTCTTCCGGATTACTGAACGATGAGGGTAAATGCGTACTCCATTTGGATTGCAACAGTATCTTCACCACACTCAGAAAAGTTTGCCACAGCTGTTCCAGCTTTTTCATTGCCTTATCTCCCATACTCACATTTTTTTCTACCAATGAAACACAGGTTTCTTCCGATGACAAACCCGCCGTCTCCGGCAATATTTCCATCGTTTCCGGCATCACGGGCTTTTCACCTCGGCAAAGATAGGGAGTTTAGCGGTCACAGACTAAAAAAATAAAAGATTTATAGAGCAGAAAGCGGCAAAAGCAGTACTTTTGTCCAAACATTCCGCAAAAATGAGAGTACTATTAATCAATACATCCGAACGTATCGGCGGAGCTGCCGTAGCTGCCAGCAGACTAATGGAGTCGCTCAAGAATAACGGTATCAAAGCCAAACTTCTGGTACGTGACAAGCAGACCGACCGGATTACCGTAGTTTCATTGAACCACAACTGGCGTATGATATGGAAATTTGTATGGGAACGTATCGTCATATGGAAAGCCAACCACTTCAAACGGGATAATATCTTTGCCATCGACATAGCCAATACAGGCACGGACATCACCTCGCTCCCGGAATTCCAGCAGGCGGATGTAATCCATCTTCATTGGATAAATCAGGGAATGTTATCTCTGAAAAACATCGAGAAAATTCTTGCATCGGGCAAACCAGTGGTATGGACCATGCACGATATGTGGCCGTGCACCGGCATCTGTCACCATGCCCGCGAGTGCACTCATTATCAGCAGGAGTGCCATAACTGTCCTTTCATCCACGGCAACGGCGGCAAGAGGGATATCTCCTACCGGACTTTCTACAAAAAACAGGACTTGTACAAAGGCCGGCACATTAATTTCGTAACGTGCAGCCATTGGCTGGAAGGATTGGCAAAGAAAAGCGCCTTACTTGCCGGACATACGATTACCTGCATCCCCAACCCTATCAATACCAACTTGTTCAAACCGCACAATAAGCAAGAAGCACGCAACAGATGCCGGCTGCCGCAAGATACTAAGCTTGTACTGTTCGGCTCTGTAAAGATAACCGATAAGCGGAAAGGAATTGACTATCTGATAGAATCGTGCAAGCTGCTGGCAGAGAAACATCCTGAACTAAAAGAAAAGCTCGGTGTCGTTGTCTTCGGCAAGGAGTCGCAACAATTGGCAAACTTACTGCCTTTCAAAGTCTATCCGCTGGACTTTGTCAGCAACGAACACCAGTTAGTGGACATTTACAATGCGGTAGACCTCTTTGTCACCCCTTCACTGGAAGAAAACCTTCCCAATATGATTATGGAAGCTATGGCGTGCGGCATTCCTTGTGTAGGCTTCAACGTAGGCGGCATTCCCGAAATGATAGACCACCTGCACAACGGATATGTGGCGCAATACAAATCGTCCGAAGATTTTGCCAACGGTATCTACTGGACGCTTACCGACCCGGATTATCCCAGCCTCTCCGAACAGGCCTGCCGGAAAGCCGTCACCCACTACTCGGAAAGCACTATCGCCAAGAAATATATCGAGCTGTACAATAAAGTCACCGGAAGAAATGCATAATCATCTCACTCCCAAATTCAGCGTCATCACCGTAACCTACAATGCCGAAGCGGTATTGGAAGATACCATCCAGAGCGTAATCTCGCAAACTTACCACCATGTGGAGTATATCATTGTAGACGGGGGTTCAAAAGACAAAACACTTTCTATCGCAGACCGCTATAAAAGCCACATCGCACAAGTGGTAAGCGAACCCGATAAAGGTCTTTACGACGCCATGAACAAAGGCATCCGGCTGGCTACGGGCGATTACCTGTGTTTCCTCAATGCCGGCGACAGTTTTCATGAGGATGACACACTGCAACAAATGGTACATACGTTGACAGGAAGCGAGTTGCCCGATGTGCTGTATGGTGAAACAGCCCTGGTGGACAAAGAAAGCCACTTCATCCGTATGCGCCGTCTCTCCGCCCCGGAAGTGCTGACGTGGAAAAGCTTCAAACAAGGAATGCTTGTCTGCCACCAAGCATTCTTTGCCAAACGCACTTTAGTGGAACCATATAACCTGAAGTACCGCTTTTCTGCCGACTTCGACTGGTGCATCCGCATCATGAAGAAAGCGCAGAGCATGCACAACACCCGTCTTACCATAATAGACTATCTGGACGAGGGCATGACTACCCGGAACCGGAAAGCCTCACTTAAAGAACGCTTCCGCATTATGGCGCAACACTACGGCTGGATAAGCACCGTAGCCCATCATACTTGGTTTGTACTGAGGGCAGTGCTGAAAAAATGACAGCTCACTACACAAAAAACAAAAAGTCCCGCCCTTTCTATCAGGGTGGGACTTTTTGTTCCGGATAACCTCTCTCGTATCGGGAGCCTGTTTCAGCCGTATCGGAAGGGTACTTCAGTCGTATTGGGAAGGTACCTCAGTCGTATTGGGAGTCTGCTTCAGTTATGCCGGAAACATACCCCACTCTCTAACCCTTTGGCACCACCTTCAGCAGCGTCTTCAACTCGTGCACGCCCTCCGATGCCCCCTTTTGGATTATATGTATCTGCCGCATGGAATGTACATCTACCGGCTTGGGGTCTATCAGATACACTTCAGCCCCACGGGGCACATAATTCAGCAATCCGGCAGCCGGATATACATTCATCGAAGTACCGATAATAACGAATATGTCCGCTTTTTCCACGTAGTCGACTGCCGTCTCAATCTCAGGAACCGCCTCGCCGAACCAAACGATAAAGGGACGAAGCTGAGTGCCGTCACCGGCCTTATCTCCCAACTTCACTTCATATTCATCCGGTTTCAGTTCTTTTATGTAATGCGGATTATAAGGGTCGCGGCTGGAACAAACTTTCGTCAACTCGCCATGAAGATGAATAACGCGTTTGCTCCCGGCACGCTCATGCAGATTGTCGACGTTCTGTGTAACAACCGTCACATTGAAATCCTTCTCCAGTTCGGCAATCCCGATGTGCCCGGCATTCGGCTTTACATCCAACAATTGCTTGCGGCGCTCGTTGTAAAAGTTGATAACCAACTCCGGATTGCGGGCATAGCCTTCGGGAGTTGCCACCTGTTCCACCGGATACTTATCCCACAGCCCGCCGGCATCACGAAAAGTACTGATACCACTCTCGGCGCTCATACCTGCACCGGACAAAACAACCAAGTTCTTCATCTTTATATCTCCTTAAAGTTCATATACTCATACAAATGTATGAATAATCCCCGAAAAGAGGGAAGTTATTTTCACTTGCTAAGATTTTTTAATCTGAAAAAAACAAAATCATTCAAATAAAAGACGTACTTTTGCCATTCGTTAATTTGCAATAGACTGGAAAAGAAATCATTTCAGTCGTCAACAAAATCATTTTATGGACAAATTCAGTTATGCTATCGGCCTGGGAATAGGTCAGAATCTTTTAAGTATGGGTGCTAAAGGCATCGCAGTAGATGACTTTGCACAAGCAATCAAAGATGTCTTGGAAGGCAACCAAACGGCTATCAGCCACACGGAAGCCCGCGAAATAGTAAATAAGTACTTCGAAGAACTGGAACAGAAAATGAACGCCGCCAACATTGAAGCCGGCAAGAAGTTCCTTGAAGAAAACAAAAAGCGTCCGGGCGTAATTACCCTGCCCAGCGGACTCCAGTACGAAGTTATCAACGAAGGTAACGTAGGCACATACGCAAAAGCTACCGACCAGGTACAATGCCACTACGAAGGTACATTGATTGACGGAACATTGTTCGACAGCTCCATCAAACGCGGCCAACCCGCTACATTCGGCGTGAACCAGGTAATTCCGGGATGGGTGGAAGCCTTACAACTGATGCCCGAAGGTGCCAAATGGAAACTTTACATCCCCAGCGAACTGGCTTACGGAGCACAAGGCGCAGGTGAAATGATTCCGCCGCACAGCACCCTCGTATTTGAAGTGGAACTACTTAAAGTATTAAATAAATAATTCTAAAAGCAAAATGAAAAAAGTAACATTTATCATGGCTCTTGCAGTAGCTGCCGGTTTGGCTTCTTGTACTGCACAAAGTCCGAAAGCAAATCTGAAAACGGACATCGACTCATTATCTTACGCTATCGGTATGGCACGTACAGAAGGTCTGGACCAATATCTTGCACAGCAGGGTATCGATTCTACCCAAATGGCTGACTTCCTGAAAGGTTTCAACGAAGGCGCTACAAAAACCGACAAGAAAGATGCCGCTTATATGGCAGGTCTGCAAATCGGACAAATGGTAAGCAAACAATGGGTGGAAGGTTTCAACCAACAGATTTTCGGTGGGGACTCTACACAAACTATCAGCCGCGAGAACCTGTTGGCAGGTTTCGTTGCCGGAGTTATCGGTAAAGGCATCATGACCAAAGCAGAAGCTCAGACTTTTATGCAGACTCAAATGGAAGCCGTACAAGCCAAAGCTCTGGAAAAAAAATACGCTGACAACAAGGCTGCCGGTGAGAAGTTCCTCGCAGAAAACAAGACTAAAGAAGGTGTTGTAACCACTCCGAGCGGTCTGCAATATAAAATTATCACCAAAGGAACCGGTGCAATCCCTGCAGATAGCAGCAAAGTAAAAGTAAACTACAAAGGTACATTGATTGACGGAACAGAATTCGACAGCTCTTACAAACGTAAAGAGCCCGCCACATTCCGCGCCAACCAAGTTATCAAGGGTTGGACAGAAGCCCTCACCATGATGCCTGTAGGCTCTAAGTGGGAACTTTACATCCCGCAAGACTTGGCTTACGGTGCAAGAGAAACCGGCGGTCAAATCAAACCGTTCTCTACTTTGATATTTGAAGTAGAACTCGTAGGTATCGAGAAATAAGACGAGATAACAAAAAGGCGATAGGGCGGTAGAGTGGCAACACTTTACCGCCCTATCACTTTATCACCTTATCACCCCATCACTTTATCCTATTATCACTTTTATTCTTTTTTCCGTTCCATTTTATAGATAAATTAAAATAAAGTCCTATATTTGCTTACTATTTGATAACAACAAGAACTTTACTTATTTACTATTATGGAAAAAATAGACAATCTTGATCGGCAGATTCTGGAAATCATTTCCCAAAATGCCCGTATTCCTTTTAAGGATGTAGCTGCTGAATGTGGCGTATCACGTGCCGCTATTCACCAACGTGTACAACGCTTGATTGATTTGGGTGTTATCGTTGGTTCCGGCTACCACGTCAATCCCAAGTCTCTGGGCTACAGAACCTGTACTTATGTAGGAATCAAATTGGAAAAAGGCTCTATGTATAAGGCTGTTGTTGCTGAAATGCAAAAGATTCCTGAAATCGTGGAGTGTCATTTTACTACCGGTCCGTACACCATGCTGACCAAAGTGTATGCACGCGACAACGAGCATTTAATGGATTTGCTGAATAACAAGATGCAAGAAATTCCGGGTGTAACCGCAACAGAAACTTTAATTTCACTGGAACAGAGCATCAAGAAAGAAATTCCTATTTGCCCGGAGAAGTAAGATAAATAAAAACAATGAGAGCGCGTCAAGACATTGATAAGCTTTACATTCTGTCATGCAGAACGTAGAGCTTATCAATGTCTTGACACAGCCACATAATTTTATCACCTTTATAAATATGGATTTCTTAAACGAATATCACCTGTCAGGGCTTGTAATCGGCATCTGTACTTTCCTCATCATAGGCATCTTCCACCCCATAGTAGTAAAAGCCGAATATTATTGGGGAACTAAATGCTGGTGGATTTTTCTACTATTGGGAATCGGTGGTGTCATCGCTTCACTTTGCACCGAAAATATCTTAGTGGCTTCACTCCTTGGCGTATTCGCATTCTCATCATTCTGGACCATCAAAGAAGTCTTTGAACAGGAAGACCGGGTAAAAAAGGGCTGGTTTCCCAAGAATCCCAACCGAACTTACAAATTCTAACTAAAGGACATTCGTATTTTTATCTGAAACATTTGCATATTTCAAGAGAAAATACTACTTTTGTCCCCGCTATCCGATACAAGGATACACCGGACTTGTAGCTCAGTTGGTTAGAGCAACAGACTCATAATCTGGAGGTCCCTGGTTCAAGCCCAGGCTGGTCCACGAAGCATAAAACAAAGAAAATCAAGCCGTTACAAGCAACCTTGTAGCGGCTTTTTTCTTGCACACTAAAACTCCTTGCACACAATTTGCACACAACCTTTGGAAAGTGGTGATAATCAATGATAAACGTGACACACCGGTAAATGATATTCTTTTTCTTTTAGTTTCTTCTATTGGCAAGAGTGCTCTCCGATTTATGCCCATGATGAGGTTTTCGCATATAATTTGCACAAACGGATATAAGAAAAGAGATAAGCTACACACCGGTAGTCATCCCTTTTCTTCTCAAAATTATTTTTTGATTGGGGAAATGAGCTTGTATTCTGCGGCTATTTCAAATAAGCGGTCACTATTATATCGATACCGTCCAATTATCATAGCGGAATATTCCCTATCAGTTTCATCATAATCATAATTGGGATAAAAACTACTGACCTTATGAAATAAAGCCCTACCTTCCTCACCAAACATATTCTTAATGATATTGCCAATGGCAATCCAATCATCATAATAATAAGTAATATCCACTTGATTTCTGGTTATTTCATTCAATAGCCGCTCAACCTTTTGTTTCTTTGTTAAAGGAGTGGCACTTTCCAAAACAAAATTATTTGGACGAAGAAAGGTTTCTATCGCATTGGGGATAAGAAGCGTTCGGGGTTTAGGTGGTTTCGTTTTATATTTCTGTTTTGGCTTATAAATATATTCCACTGCATTTGATTTTGTTTTTGGCTTAGACGTATAAACTTCCGCATGTTTATTGACATACGGTTGCGTATCATGCGAAAGGAAGCGTAAACGGCATATATCGCCACAACTTTTATCTATAATGATACCCATTTCTTCAAAATCGTTTTTTATGGCTTCAAAGACATTCTTATGATTAGTAGGGTCCGCATAAGGAATGATACAGAACAAGCCATTTCCGCTTGCAGACAATCCACAATACATAATATAAGGTAGTTCACCCAACTTAATCTTAAGGTCTTCTATGTTTGATATTGACGGGTTATCTTTTCCGTCAATATCAATACAAATCAAGTTCGTATACTCGTAAATTTTTTCAGTTCGTCGTTCAGAACAAACACAACTGACAGTTATTGCAGGAAGAAGTTCTTTCAATTCTCGCCGTTTCATCAAATCAGATTCATTTCGAAGTTCTTTGATTAAAACAGTACGATAGTCCTCTAAGAACAACCAGTCCCATAAGTTCACTACTCCGCTTGCATAACGATTTTGCGCACTTTCAAACATTGATACTTTTATGATATTTTCCATATTTCTTACTTTTTTACAGGCCATCAGACAATGAATTTTCTACAAATTGTTTAGCAATATTATTACTTTTCACAAAAATATAATTATTCCCACCACCACCTTTCTCAATCTCAAATTTCAAACTCTTTATGCGAGTTGAAAATTCTTTTCGTCTCACAGGTATCAACTTCTTTATACAACAATACGCATTATATTCTTCTCTAAAATCTTTTAATAAAACTCTATCATTATCTGATACAGAAGGCACGTATTTTTTTGCCTCTATGAATTGTGCCACACTATCAGATTCAAATCTCATTTCCTCAAGAAGTTCTTTTGCCTTTGGCGATTCTGTAAATTGTTGTTGCTTCAACAACCTTCCCAATCCCTCCAGCACCCAATTGAAAATACCGCTTAATTCTTTGGATATTATTTTCTTGGCGAGATGTTTATCTTGTTTTTCATCCGGAATAATCACTTCAAAGTTCAAGATTATAAATCTTCGCAAGTAGGCATGGGTAAATTCAATATTATTAGGAAATTTGTTAGTGTTAAACATAAACTTTCCATAATTCCGAATAATAAACGGATGTCCATAAGGAGAACGCGCATCAATAGGCTCATTGCTGATTAGCTTCTTGAACAAGTCAGGATTGATATTCTTTCCTCCGAGTTCTGACGAATAGTTAAGCAGATAATTACCTAATTGTGCCCTAAAATATCCATTTTCATTACATAAATTACTTATCGTATAGGAACAAGTGTTGTGTTCTCCAAGCAGTGCTTGCACTATTTCAAATATGACGGATTTACCGTTGCTTCCTTCACCTTTCAAAATCAAACACTTTTCTAATTTCAAGTTTTGAGTAAAAATATATCCCAAATATTCTGCAAGAATCATTTGTGATTCTTTTTCAGGTAAAACCTCATTCAAGAAAGCCTTAAAATCATCACAAGTCGCTTTAGAATTGTATTCAAAAGGCAATTGATATTTAAAAAAGTCCCGCTTGTCAAAGTCTCTCAACTCTTGTTTGTCCTTTGAAATGACAAATGTCCCATTCTTTAGATTAATTTTCACCTCATCTTTTTTCTCATTCAAGTCCGGTACAAGAGTGCAAAGAGCGACAAACTGATTATACAATCTCTCAAGATTCCTACTCAGTCTAATATCATAATAATTGAAGTCTGCCTTATTTGCCGCTACGGCAAGAAATTCCTTCAAAAGTGGACGGGTTATGTTTTTCCAGTAACAGCCCGTATAAATATATGGCTGAATACTGTCCGGCTCAATGCCGAGCCCCAATTTAAACTCATCCGCGTTCTTCATTAATTCTTCTATCAATATAATATATTTGACTTCATCATCCGGCTCTAACCCCTTTAATTCTCTTGTTTCATTTTCTGACAATCCCCCATTGTTTTCTTTCCTACGTAGTTCTGCAAGTTTTTCAAGTTTTTTATCATCATCAAGATGATAAATAACCGGATAGTCTATTTTTGAAGATATATCTATTATTTTCTTCAATGTTTCCTCTTGTTGTACTTGCTGCAAAATATCTCTTACATATCGTTTCAAGCCTTTTGCTGTTTTATACGGATGATTTATCATTGGAATATTATTATTGTTGCTATTACTATTCATATTATTTATCTCCTATCTTTGTTGAGCCGATTTTATAATTAATTGTATTGATTGAGTTGAAAGATTTTGGCTCGTTTTGCCTTCCTCCTCAATTTGGTTGTTTAACCATTTATCCAATTCTTCAGCAAAGAAATACAGATTACGTCCTGACCTGTGACAAGGTATATTATCTGTTGCTGATAATTTATAGAGTTTCGATGAACTTAATTTATATCCTTGTTTTTGAATATATTTTAAGGCTTGCTCCTTATTCAGCCACTTTGGTATTTCTTCCCTTTTTTCTATTCTGTTTATCAGAATGTTTTTTATCTCTGATATTTCCTGAATCAGATAATCTATCCGTTCCGGCAACGTGTCATAACTTGTTTTTTGATGTTCCATACCTTTTGTTTTTTGTTTCTGGTGCAAAAATACAAAGGTCCAAAAGCGGCATAAAAAGGCACGTTCAGGCACATTCAGGCACGTTTGTATCAGACTAATTATTAGTTTGTTACATATATTACCGAAAAGAAATTATTGATTTTGGCACGTTCAGGCATGAAATATATTTGATTAGTTGCTTACGTTTTGTATTTTTGTCATAAACATCATGTAGTAATATGGCAAAGAAAAGAATACCGATAGACAAAGAGAGGTTTGAAACTTTAAAAAACGAGTTAGTAAGAGTTTCTAATATAGATTTGAGTTCAGATAATGCATACTCTGACCTATGCGATTATATAAAGAAACAGAGCAATACAAATTTTCCTCTCCCAAAATATGAAGACGGAAGCGTTATCCAGCAATCTGAAACTATCAGCGTTGATACATTACGTCGTTATTGGGGAGATAAAGATGCAGACAAGGAAAGAAAGCCGGATGTTGGAAAATTATCTTTCATGGCTCGTGCTTTAGGATATAAGGATTGGGAAACATTCTGCCACGAATACAAACAGACCAATACGGACTTTGACATAGAGAAAGGATTCAATGGAATGGACTATTTCAAGTTTTCATCATTGCTTGAAGGTGAAATCGTCTGTATCGGCTGGTATCCTCAAAAATATTGCAGATTGAAGTTTTTAGGAGAGTACTCTTTTGAGGTCGTTGAATCTTATAGAATGAAAAGTGAGGTTGGACGCAAATTTGAAACTTCCGGTTTTCGTCTCGCCCAAATATCAGACAAGGCTATTTTTCCAGAAGTCTTAATAGAGCCATTATATGAATATCAAGAAGATTTATGGAATGCCATAGAAAACTTTGATATAAAGAATTGCCCTACAGAAATCCTTTTATAAGAAAAGATAAAAGTGAATAAAGTGAGTAAAGTGAACTATATTTTTATAATAGAGCATATTCTTATTTTATAGACCATATAACGATATAAAACTTTATACTTTTTATAAAATATAGTTCACTTTATTCACTATGTAATATTTTTCTACTTTTATTTATTCTTTCATATTCGAGATATGCTCGTGCTTCTTTATACCGAGTATTAGAGGCAGGAGAAAAGCACAATACAGGAGACGAAAACAGCCTTATTTTTGGTATGGGAAAATAATAATCTTACGTCTATTTGGAAGCGAAAAGGATATGCAGAAAATCGTTTATTCTTGTGAAAAAACTATTGCGTTTCGTGAGTTTCATATCGCCTTCTCCTAAAAGTAGCCACCTTGCATTTATAGACGGAAAGGCAATCAGTATCTTTTGCACAATCCAGACGGTAGGAAGTTCTTTTCTGAATAAAATGTTCATCAGTATAGTAAAAGACAATCCCGTTCTTTGACAAAAATCAGAAACGGAAGGAGATTCTTTTTCGGCAACCTGTTTGATTCTGGCTTGTATGCCACCATTCAGAACATCCCAAAAGGACAAAGGCAAATTGATGTTCTTTATATGAACCGCTTCTTTGAATAACGGTGCAATCTCAAATGGCGAATGTTTGGATATTCCGCATCCTATCTCTGTAACTAAAAAAATATATTCCGGATGTTGTTCCGCATATAGCAGAAAATCATCAATATGTTTTTTAAGATTCTCAATGTGTTTGGAAGGTAGCGCATAGGTCTGCCCCTGTATTCCCACAGCCTGCCCCATAATAGCTCCGAATTTCATCACTGTTGCTGCGGCATTTCCATTATGTACACCGTTTGAGTTTGAACCGAACACGAATATTTCATTTTCTTTCAGCTCCGTAATGTTATAAGGGGTAATTCTGTTATTCATAATTTTAAAATTTTGGGTATAAAAAATCCTCTCATTGCATAAGCAACAAGAGGATATTATTTTGAGTTGATATTAGTTCAACGAAATAAGATTGATGATTTTGTTTCCGTTTTCTGCAACATTATCGATAATAACTTCATCTGTTTCTGTGATAGTTCCTACGACATTTACACCGTCCGAATATCTAAAACCTGTAAATGCGATATTTGGACTTTCCGAACTCGCCGAAAGACTTTGTATTTCATAGTCCAAGATTTGAAACTGAGATTCTTGATAATCTTTCATTGCTATTTTTGAGAAAGTTGTATTGCTACGGTTGTACCATGCTTTATTTGTGCGAATATCTCCAATATTAATCTGCTTATCAAGTTTTGTACATTTTTCTCCGTCAAACTCATAATATTCATTCAGCAACAGTGTTTTGCGCACATGATTAGGAACAGCAAATTCCCCATACCCAGTGAATTGTTCATCAGATATGGTGCATATTGTTTTTTCTTCTAAGTCATTATTTCCAATAGTCTTATGTTGAATAATCGCATTATTGCGAATGGAATATAAATTACCGTTAAAGATGAATGTATAAGTATCTGAAATCGGATAAATTCTGCCACCCGGACATTTCACACGACAATTCTGTTGTTGTTCTTGACTACTCCAATACACAACAAAACCATTATCGGTTACAGTGAAATTATTACATATAACTTCATCAGGTAACATTTTCTGCATTGTGAAATCTGAAACATTCAATTTGTATATTTGTCTATATTCTGGATAATTTGAATTAGAAGAAGCAATATAAATATTTCCTTGATTATCCAATATTGTTTTCAATGAACCGTAATACAAATCAATATGTACATCTTTCGGCCATCTGTATAACTTTTCTGTTTGAACATCTACTATTGAGAGATACCTAATACTTTGATTGCTAACAGATATATAATCATCATCAGGGCCGGGTTTATAAAACAAATCAACAATATCTTGTTCAACAGGATTCACCAGAATAATCTTATCACTCAATTTGACTACCTTACTAATACCAATATTATGGTCTTGCCCGTCCTCTCCCTTGATTGACAACTTTACTTCATTGCCTGATAAATCAAGTTTGTAATAAGAGTCGTCCCCTATTGCTCTTGTTGCAGATGATTTCTGATAAATCATCTTGGCGTCACTCACATTCAAATTCGTAAGGTATTTATAACCTTCTTCATAATTGATATTGCCATTACCGGAACCACCGTCATCACTACATGCAGTAAATAAAGCTACCGCACCTAACATTAATAAAAATTTCTTCATAATTACCAGAATGTCGTTTCTCCCTTAGCCTCAAATCAGAAGAGTTCATAAATGCAGAAAGCGTGAGGCCATTAACTTATTTTATACGACGGGCTCTGGTAAGACCTTGAACTAAAACAAGCAACAGTCCCCACGCCATATATGGATATGACGCGAGAGATGCCAACTTATTCCCGTTCTACAGATAGTTTACCAGACTTCGTCGTAGAGAATCAGTTAAACACTTTCGTGTACCTTAAATTTCTAATATGTCCGCCATGTTGCCATGACGATGCAAAATTAGAAAAAATAAGGCACATCACAAAGTTACATCTCATAAAGAGACTGTTGCAGGTTACAAAATTAGATATTCTTATTCATTCAGCATTTCATCAATGGCGAATTCGTGAAGTTCATGCTCCAGATCCATTTCTTTAAGCCGTTCTTCTTTCTTCCGAAAATAATCATCGCCCAAACCTTTTTCTTCGAGTGTCTTGTCGAATTTATCAAGTATTTCATCTGAAACACATTCTTCATCGTCATCATCGATTGACTCGTCCAATGCGGAAAGCATATCCTCTATTGTGTATTCCTGTTCTTGTGAAGAAGTATTTTCCGTTAATGAAAACTCTGTATCATCCTCACAATCAATATCCGGTCCTAACATATCTATAAGCTCATCGATTGTATAATCTTTTTCTTTAAAAGAATCTTTCGTATTTTCTTCTTTGACAATCGGCTCTTGAACACCGGTTTCCTGTATGCTTTCTTTTTGAGCAGACATTTTAGTCTTTGGTGCTTTCTTTGAAGATTTCTTTTTAGTCTCTACAACTTCGGCAGTCACCGGTTGTTCTTCTTCTACTTTTTTCTTTCGTGCCATAACTTTATTTATTTTTGAATTTAGTAATACTCCGAATAAATGAATCATCGGACATTACATATATCCTCTTTTTTGTCGGAATATAAAAGAAAAAGGTATTTTAACTATATTCTTAACCTGAATTAAGCTCTCGCACCGGTAATTTTGCATAAAGAAAGCCCGGTTTCCTTTATGAATAGAATTACCGGGCAGGAAAGTAAGAAGAGCCCCATATAGGCTATATAGGCTACAAAAACGAGGTCAAAAGGTTAGTGTTCTTAGCACGCTCCTCTTTCTCGAAACTCGCCAGATATGCTTCCGTAGTCCTCAAGTCGGTATGTCCTAAGGATTCACTTATATAAGAGATATTGGCTCCGCTTCGTTTCAATACGGTAGCGTATGAATGTCTTGCGGTGTATGTGGTGATATTGCCGATACCCAATTCTTCACCTATCAACTTCATACGTTTGTTGATTCGCTTGACAACATCGCGTACAATCGCTTTACGCTCTATAGCCGTTTCATGCCCTTTCATATAAGGAAATATGTAATTATCGGGTAACGGCTTGTTTCCCCACTTGTCAATTATTGTCTGTAATTGGGAAGAAACAACCGCACGTATCTCTTTCCTATTCTTTGTCGTGCGCTCTGTTTTCTGTCTCACAAAACATATTTCACCGTCCAC
This sequence comes from Bacteroides sp. AM10-21B, assembly GCF_003472565.1. Classification (NCBI taxonomy): domain Bacteria; kingdom Pseudomonadati; phylum Bacteroidota; class Bacteroidia; order Bacteroidales; family Bacteroidaceae; genus Bacteroides; species Bacteroides sp. AM10-21B. The sequence goes on from NZ_QRME01000002.1 coordinate 217,594, forward strand.
AATATCCGAGAACTTCAATTTCAGCATGTCTGTCGGATTGATACCGTTGCACAAGTAAATGAATATCCAGAGGTCTTTATATCTGTTAGTGGTTTCATTTTCACTCTTATAATCGAAAATGGCCTTCAACTGTTTCTTTGTCAATCCTTTCTTTCTTCCAATACCGGTCTTTATCTCGAACAGACCTTTTCCGAATGGGTATTGCGATTCTTTGATAACGCCGGCTCTCTTGGCTTCATTCATCAAAGTACGGATATTTCTCATGTGCATACCGATTGTAGAAATACTTCTCGTTTTCGACCAAAGTCTTTCGCATTTTTGTAACCATTCAACCGTAACAGTACTAAATGGAATATCTTTGCCGCCGACTTCCTCAACCATTACCAATGTAGTTTGATAGAACTGCATTGTCCCGATTCTTTCTTCGTTTTTCAGTTCCTCAATCTTAGCTCGTATGGCACTGTTCAGAGTATCACCGGTAGCTTTTCCCAAACGTAAATTGAGCGTATTGAAAGAGAATGTTCCTTTCTCTGCCAAAGCTTCAACATTCATACGGACTAAAGAAAAACTACTTTCAATGGCTTGTCTGATTTTTTTGCTTTCAGAAGATTTGCTATCCGGGAGTTTGTTCCATTCTTCTTTCGTCATGCAGATACCAATAGAATAATACTTGGGCTTTCTTTGATAATAAACCTTGATTTTAATAGGATATTTGCCTTCTTTGTTGGCAGTACGTGCATCAAGTACCGTAGAGACTACGATACCGTCTTTTGAAAAATTATACATGGTTTTAGTGATTACCCGCAAGCGGAATTGCTTACGATAGTCTATATATCCTCATTTGAATGGAAATATAAACGTTTTGAAGCCTTTTAAATATTGGTTTTGAGTAGTTTAGACGTTAGTTTCAAACGGTTTAAAACGATAATAGCAAAACATAGTATATATATTAGTCTGTAAATAAGAATTATACGCTTCGCTCATTTCAAGAACATTATTGAGAAGTATCACTAAAAGTCGGAAAAATACAGCTATCGATAAATAGATAATAAAAGTTAAACATTCAAAGCCATTGAATCCGATTCTTCTATTTTAAAGAGTTCGCATTGATTTTCAAATTATGTTTGAAGATTCCGAGCACAAAATAAACATAGAAAATAGAATAAAACTGCATACAAATTGAAGTATATAATAATGTAGATACAATCCCGTTTTTAACTAACTGATTAAACTTTTGCTCACTTTTATTGTTAAAATGTTATATAACAGACTATTTATTTCCGATTATCTGCTTGTTAATCCAAAAATTAGTCTTATTTTTGCACTCAATATGACCTCCCACGCTTCCCATTTGAACAGCGCACCCGGGGAGGTCTTCGAGTTTCTATACATTGAGAAATATGCATGATTGAGGATTTTGAAGAGAAAGTACCCTATACAAAGAGGCCTTTATCAATTAAGACACAAGTTGCAAAACTTGAAAAAAGAGGTTTAATCATAGATGATGAAAATTTAGCTGGTGACTATTTGTCTAACATCAGCTACTATCGTTTACGTGCATATACTTATCCTTTTCAAAATAATACGGATTCAGAAGCTGACCACAGCTTTTTACGAACAGACATTCATTTTAAAGACATCATTGATTTATATTGTTTCGACAGGCGTTTGCGTTCTCTGATATTTAATGCAATCGAAAAAATAGAGGTCGCTCTTCGGACTAAAATCGTTCAAACATATAGTGAAGACACCAAGAATAGCCATTGGTACGAAGATGAATCTTTGTTTAAGGACAATAAACGTATAGTTAATGGTGAGGAGATTTTTGCTTACGACACTCTTTTAGACGACATAACACACGAAATAGACAGAAGCAACGAGGATTTCATCAAACACTATAAAAGTAAGTATTCCAATCCTAATACTCCACCTGCATGGATGACTTTGGAAGTTATCTCTTTTGGTACTCTAAGCCGTTTGTATGAATTATTAAATAAAGATGATAACAAAAAGACTGTAGCCAAACTATTAGGTTTAAACAAGGTTGATATATTGGAAAACTGGATGCATGCACTATCTAATTTACGAAATTGTTGCGCACATCATAGTAGAGTTTGGAACAGGCGTTTTATTGTAAATATCTTGCTTCCAACCAATGCAGACCGTCTGTTCTTGGATAGAGATACTATTGCAAGGACTAAAAGAAACAAGTTATTTGCATATCTATGTTGTATCAAATACATTTTGGATATAATCAGTCCTAATAATGACTTTCATAAGAATCTGAAAGGACTAATAGCAGAAGGCGGTAAATTGTTATCATTAAAAGATATGGGATTCCCTGAAAATTGGAACTATCTTGGCGTATGGAGAGGTTAGCACTTGAACTTATTTACAATAACGTAGAATGAATAATTTGATGAACTGTGATAGTTTTACTCGTAGTTCTAGTATAAGTAAAAGAGCCGTTTGCTGTACCCCATTCATTTTTCAAGTGTTCAAAATCCTACAATTCCCTTTATTACAAACTTTACAATATGCGTTAACATTACTACTATGCAGAATCATTAGACAAAAACACTCTGCTTAATAAGATTTTCCTTTTTTAGGAAAACTCTGAACAACCCTTTATAGAATATTGTTTTTAAGCTAGAATTTAATTATAAAATAGTCATTTAGAGACAATAAAAGAGGCGGAAAATTCCACCTAAAAAATAAAATAATGTATATTTGCATGAAAGAAAAGAATAAAATCATGAGAATAATACATATATCAGATTACCATTTAGATAAAAAATCTGCTAATGATTCAGCTACAATCGCAAGTATGCTGTCCGAAACCTTAAAGTCCATAAATAACGAAAAAAAGATTGATCTAATCCTATATTCTGGAGATATGATAAATACCGGAGGTAGCTCTTACGATAGTATAGGCACGGCATTTAAAGGATTTGAACTTATATTTATAGATAAAATACTTAAAACACTCAATCTTCCTAAAAATAACTTTCTATTTACGATAGGAAATCATGATATAGATAGAAATGCAGATAGCAAGTATGTTGAAATGGGGCTATCACAGACTTTAACAACAGAAGAAGAAGTTATTTCTTTTTATGAATCAAAGTCTGAAGAAGGAATAAAAAGAGTATTGCCGTACAAACTGTTCGAAAAAAAATTTTATAATAAAGTATTTTCCGAGAATGATTACTATCAATCTAACTATGAATCCTGCTATAAACTATATATAGATGGCTTAAAGATAGGCGTTGCATGCTTAAATTCAGCTTGGAGGTGTTATGATTCAGAAAAAGATAAAGGAAGAATTCTAATCGGAGAAAGACAAATAACTAACTCTTATAATTTTTTAAAGGACTGCGATGTTAAAATTGCAATATCACACCACCATTACGGTTGGTTAGCTGAATTTGAAAATACAATAATTGATAAATTACTAAACATACACTTCGACATATATTTTTGTGGTCATACTCATAGCAACCAAGCGGAATATTGTATAAAGCCAGACGGAAAGCTATTCACATTTGTAGCTCCAGGTGTACTTTCTAAAAATAAGCTCACAGCTTTAAATGATTATAAAAATGGATTTTCTTTAATTGATTACAACTTAGAAGAAGCTAAAGCAACTTCTACATTTTATATTCAAGAATATTCGTCCAATTTTCGAATCAATAAAGAAATAGGGAAAAATGGAGTATGGGAAATTAATATACCAGTAGGTGAAGAAGCACAGAAAAAAATGCAAATGCAGTGCGTTATATTAGATATAAAAGAAGAATTATCTCTCCTTAACGAACATTTATTAAGTTATAACACTGCTTCCCAAGCACCTAAGTCACTTTCTGAAATTTTTGTGATGCCTAATATTGTAAAGAGAAAAGATGATATAGAAAGTGATGAAAAAGAAGATGCTAAAGAAACTCCAATTAAAAATTTAGCTGAGATAATTTCATCCAAAAACAATTTTGTAATTTTTGGTACTAAAGAAGCTGGTAAAACAGTCTTATTAGACAAAATTCTATATGACATTCTGAATGTAGTAACTGGGGCTAATCTAATACCTGTATTATTAGACTTCAACTCGATTGAAAATGATATAACAATCAATATTCGAAAATACTGGAAGAAAAACACGAATGAGACAAATGATTTATTGCTCAATGATAATATTGTATTACTAATTGATAATATTAACTTCGAAATAGAGAATATTAATCAAATTCAAAACTTAAGTAACTTTTTAAAGAAGTTCCCTAAAACACGTTTTATCGCGACAAGTTTACAATTATATGAAAATAATTTCTCTATTACCCCGGAACAGCAAAGTTTATTGCAATTTGAGCGTTTAGAATTAAAACAGTTTAAGGCAAAACAAATCAAAACCTTAATACAAAAGTGGTTTCCCAATAGTCCACAATATGAGACACCTAAAAAAATGAATACTCTAATTAATGCATTTATGTCCCTAAACTTACCAAGAACCCCATTTGCTGTTTCTATGTTTTTATGGATAATAGAGCGACAACAAACATATAGACCCCAAAATAATGCCACGCTAATAGAAAAATTTATTGAAGAGATTTTAGATAAAAAAAATATTAAAGGTATTCTAAGGGACACTTTTGATTATGAGAACAAAATATGGTTATTAGCAGAAATCGCTCATAAAATGCTCATTTCTGATCAGCCCAATTATTCTTTGCCTTGTTCTGATATTATAAAGATTACGGAAAGACATCTAGCTCTTAGAAAATTCCCCAAATCTTATAGTGCTAGAAAAATAATAAATGGCATTCTTAATTTAGGTGTTTTTGTAGAAGAAGACTCTGTCATAAGATTTAGATTCAATTGCTTCTTTGAATATTTTCTTGTAAAAAAGATGGAAACTGATCCAGAATTTAAAAAAGAAGTACTAGATGAAAATAATTATCTAAAATATTGTAATGAAATAAACTATTATACAGGACTGCATAGAGGAGAAGCCGAGATTTTAAAAAACGTTGTGGATAGGTTAGAATTCGATTATATTACTATAAATGACATAGTTTTCTCGAAAGTTAAATCTATTGATGACTTCTTTCATATAGATAAAAGCATAGTTGAACAGATTAAATCAGAAGAATTATTCGAATTACTACCAGATAAAAAAACAGAGGAAGAAAGCGAGAAAGAATCTGATACAAAGTTAGAACATAGTTCAGATAAAAAAGAAGGTATAATTAAGAAGAAACATACTAATAAGTTTATTGCATTTGGACAATTAATGCTTTTAGCAATGAATGTTTTAAAAAACTCCGAAGAAATACATGAAGAAAATTTAAAAGCTGATAGCTATACAAGAATCTTAAAGAACTCCATTTCTTATGTTGTCCTTTATAAAATGATTTGTGAGGAAATAATAAATCATTTTGAAGAATTTCCAAAAGAAAGAGTAGAAGAATTTAAATTTGTGCTCAGATTTTTACCTGTAATTCATCAAAATTTAATTAGTGACAATCTTGGAACCTATAAACTAGCTGAAGTAATAAAAGAAAAAATAGAAGCTGATAAAGTCAGTGGTAATAAAGCTGTTATTTCTGAATTTGAAAAATTTCTTTCTGTATATCTTTATTGTGATATAAAAGGAGATGGCTATAAAGCTATCATGGGAGATTTCATAAAAAATATAAATAAAACATATATAGCCGACTCTTGCTTTTTCAAATTATTAGCTTATTACTATTCATCGACCACACCATCTGATGATAATTCTATAGTCAATCTACTTGCAGATTTATATATAAAAGTAAATGCAAACAAAAACAGCAATAAAAGAATAAACAAAAGTGCTTTAATACAAAAGTTCAAAAAAGAAAAAGCAGAACTAGAATAATAGATATTTTGCACACAATTTGCACGCATCTCAAGAAAATAGAAGAAAACAAGAGATATTATTTGAAAAGAAAATATTATCTTTGGACTTGGAAATCAAGAGGTATGGATATGAAAAGACATAAAATACAAATCACTGAAAACCAAATATTTGCGACTCATAATCTGGAGGTCCCTGGTTCAAGCCCAGGCTGGTCCACAAAGCATAAAAAAAGGAAATCAAGCCGTTACAAAGAGATTTGTAGTGGCTTTTTCTTTGCACACAAAAGTTCATTGCACACAATTTGCACACAGCTTCCGAGAAGTGCTGATAATCAATAATAAACGAAATACGCCGGTAAATTGTACTGGAAAGGACATCATTAAGTTGGTGCACTTTTTCTGTTTATACACTTTACAAATTCTATGACATTATGGATAAATCTAAAATTGAAAATACTATCAAGCATATCACCTCTTTACAAAAAAGACTGTGCTACTGCAAGAACAATCTACAATACATCAAAAGCACCTTTTCTATGCCTTTCCTCTAAAGAAAAAACTGATTCTTTAGATAATAAGGTATAAAAATTCTTACCTTTGGTGACAAAGACTATCATTCATTAAAGAACAATATGAAAAAGGCATTCAAGTTTATAGGAGGATTTCTTGGTGGAGCATGCATCGGTTTTGGTGGGGTAACGGGAGCAAAGCTCTTGTTTTTCGGAGAATCATTCGACAACTTAGCTAATAGGTTTACCACAATCAGCTGTTGGGAAATAGTAGGCATATTTCTGATGTCTATACTACTTTTACTGTTGGCTCTTTTCCTACAAGTCATTCTGCATGAAGGTGGTCATTTAGTCTTCGGATTGGCCACCGGCTATCGTTTCGTATCTTTTCGCATCTTCAACCTTACTTTTATCCGGAAGGACAACAAACTATGCATCAAACGTTTTAGCATTGCCGGTACAGGCGGACAATGCCTGCTTGTCCCCCCCGAAAAACCTCTGGAAAGAGTGCCAACCATCCTATACAATCTAGGTGGTGTACTTACCAATCTATTGACTAGCATCATTGCCCTTTCTCTTCTAATTACCATAAACGGAATGCCCTTTTTTCCAAAGTTCGGACTCACCTTGGTTACTATCATAGGTCTGATAATGGTAATGATGAACGGTATCCCCATGAGGATAAACGGTATCTGCAATGATGCTGGCAATATACGCTTACTTCTCAAAAACAAGAAAAGTAAACAGGCACTAATCACCCAGCTACGTATCAATGCCCTGGTGCAAGAAGGTATGCGCCCCAAAGATATGTCCGAAGAATGGTTTCGACCACCAGAAGGCATTCAATACAAAGATACCTTGCAAGTTGCCACATTATTGATACACATTGCCCGCCTGCAAGACCAAAAGAAATGGGAAGAAGCATACGAAGCACTGCAGGAAGTAGCACAGCACGAGAAAGAGGTAGGCGGCCTTTTGATATGTGAAGTAAAATGCGAATTGTTATTCATGTCATTGGTAACCGGACGGATGGAACAGGCTGAAAAAGCATATACCGATGAGCTAAAGGAATACATCAACCAGTACAAGAATGTAATGTCATCCAAGCAACGGATACTTTGCGCCTTAGCACTTTATCGGGAAAAGGATTATACCAAAGCTAAAGAAATCTATACCACTGTCTGCCAACAAAAAGAGAAATACCTAATGCAAGGGGAGGTTCTCTCGGACATTGCACAAATGAAAGCAATTCTGGCTATCTCACCCCAAAAAGAAACTGAATAAATGTTAGTCTAAGTAAGCCTATTACCTAAATTACCCGAGTAAAGGCAGTCTGATATATTTCGTATACATTTAATACTCTCTTTCTATAAACAAGACACGTATATGATATTAAAAGAGTGTACCTTTGCAGATACACTCTTTTAATGATTTATTTGATTTCTATCAGTTGGACTGAATGGTAACTGTGTAAGGAATTTCTTTTCCTTCCAGTTTCACACTTACTATCATTGTACCAACTTTACGCAACGATTGCACCACAACCAGTGCTTTACCGAAATAGGTTTTCAATGTATTTCCGCTAAATGAATGCTGGCGTCTCAAATCCCCGTTATCAATACCCAAAAATTTTCCAGCACCCTCCACTGTAACAGTCAGTTCTTTATCATCTGTCTGTACCGGATTTCCATCTTTATCGTACAGCTGAATAGCGATATGCGACAAATCCTGCCCATCAGCTTTAAGCATTGTCCGATCGGGTGTTAAAGTCAGGTGATCTGTATCTTTCGATGTAGTAAGTTTAGAAATTGCCACCTCTTTCCCGCCATTATATCCCTTTGCTTCCAATGTTCCCGGACGATAAGGAATGTTCCACATAATAATATTGTTTGTAAAGTCAGCTACCTTTTGTTTCCCCATGGATTTACCATTCATAAACATTTCAACTTCTTCACAGTTAGTAATTGTACATACTTGGATGACCTGTCCTACATACGTTCTCGGTAAATTCCAATGTGAGGCCATCTTAGGCCATTGCCACAAATCTCTTCCATGATCAATATCAAGAGAAGGGTCTAGAAAAGCAATACTCACCAATGGTTTGTTGTTCCACATGGCACGATGATAAGCTGCACGAGGTTTTTCAAACATACAAACATCAAACAATCCATTCGGCCATCCATGACTCTCTCTACTAGCTGCTTCACCCAAGTAATCTACTCCCGACCAAATAAATCCACCGGCAACAAATTCGTTTTCAGCAATGATATTCCACGGATTATACGGAGTATAGCTACGAATATTTCCCTCTTCACCACTGTAATAAGGCAACTCTTCAGTAATCATAAAACGGCGCTCCGGAAACTTCTTATGGTCACTCAACATGCGCGCTTCCAAATAATTATACCCGATAACGTCTGTTACACCAGAGAATTTCTCCTGATGGTTATTTTGTGCTGAAAGAATTACCATACGGCTCGGTTCTTTCCGGTGAACAAAATCTTGCAACATTTTGGCACGCTCCACCCCTTCATCAGAACTTTCCCATGCCTCCTGCAATTCATTTCCGATACTCCACAAAACTACCGATGGATGATTGCGGTCACGTAATAGCATGTCTTCCAGATCTCTTTGCCACCATTCATCAAAATATTTTGCATAATATCCAGATTTCCACTTATCGAATGCCTCATCAATCACAATAAATCCCATACGGTCACACATATCCAGAAATTCCGGTGAGGGCTGATTGTGTGCACAGCGGATGGCATTACAACCATATTCTTTTAAAATCTCCAAACGCCGTTCACTACTTCGGTCAGGCACAGCCGTCCCTAATGCGCCGGCATCCTGATGCAAACACAAACCTTTAAGCTTGGTTTGCTGACCGTTCAAAAGAAAACCCCTATCAGCTGTAAACTCTACTGTACGTACTCCAAAAGGGGTACAATACTCATCAACCGTTTTTCGTCCAATTTTCACTACGGTTTTCATAGTATACATAAACGGATTGTCAATTGACCACAGTACCGGAAACTCCAATGCTAATTGCTGCGCAATATTAACTGTATCTTTAGACTGAATTGTTACTTTTTGGTTATCACTTTTAGCAACAATTTTTCCTTCCTCATTCAGAATATATTGCAAAAGCGTAGCGGTTTCTGCTTGAGAAGAGTAATTAGTAACACTCGTCACAACATCTACACTTGCCTGTTTGGTACTGATTTCGGGTGTAGTAATATAAGTACCATTATTAATTACATGCATAGGATTAGTTACAATCAACCACGCATGACGATAAATACCTGACCCCGTGTACCAACGAGCAATATTATCTTTTCCCGAGCGATCAACGCGAACAGAAATGATATTCTTTTCGCCATACTTTAGATACGGAGTCAAATCGTACTCGATACTACAAAACCCATACGGACGGAATCCTAAATGCTTACCATTAATATAAACATCACTTTGATGAAAAATACCATCAAATAAAATTGATACAGATTTATTTCTATAAGAAACTGGTACAATAAATGCTTTACGATACCAGCCGATACCACCAGGTAAATGGGCCGCCGAGCCACTAACCGACGGGGCAAAATTTAATTTAATACTCCAATCATGCGGTAACTGAATATTTTCCCAAGACTGGTCATTGTATGTCGGATCGGCATACTGATGGCTATCAGTTAATGAGAATTTCCAATCGAAGTCAAAGTTATCTTTCAACCGACTTTCTCCCTGAGCAAATATCCCGATAATTCCCGTTATTGCAAAATAACACAATAATAATAATTTCTTCATAACAATACTTGTTATAATGTTTTTTAGAGTTTGATATTTAGGCAGACATAGCTTCTTGCATCATGAAGCACTATCAAAGATTAAAGAAATTACATATATTTCTAAAATCCTTCATATTGTGGATTCTGATCTATTTTACCAAATATATTTTTTTCTATTTCGCTATATGGAATAGGAAAGAGGTTTTGATGATCACCTACGTTCATTCCAAATGGATTATATTTCCTGGAACGTTCCACCATCTTACCTAGACGACACAAAGTAGGTACACGAAAATCCTCAAAATATAGTTCACGCATTTGCTCATCCAAAATAAAATCAAGTGTAACCTCACCTGGATCAGTGATCTGGCGAGTCTGTGCACGACTTCTAAGTTCATTCAAGTCCTCCATAGCTTTCTTGGGCTCATTATTCCAAAAATAAGCCTCCGCCCTCAGAAGATAAGTTCCTGCCAAACGATACATATATTCATCTTTCATAGAAGTATTAGCACTTAAACTTCCCCAAGCATATACTATCCCATGTTCACCCAATGCTGTAGTTTTGTACGTACCATCACCATTTTTTTGATAGTTATCTTCCTCTAAAGTTCCCACTTGACTGAATTTCATAATAAACGGATAGAATTGACGAGTTTGCTGCTCCTTATTAAAACCATCATATAATCCATCAGCCATAACCCATTTTCCAAAATCTTTTGCTTCAGGGTTATCAACCCGAGAATCTCGTATAATCATAAGTTCAGAATTACGAATATCTCCTGTTTCCCAGATTTCTTTGAGAAAATGGTCGGTAGGGCGAATGGTTCCAATACCTCTCCCCCCCTTTTCCATTGTATTGAGAGTAAACGCTTTTACATTTTTACCTTCTTTGCCTGGCACATTCAAACCCTCATAATAAGGGAGCAACCAACGTGGCATTTCATTACTATACGGAGAGCCAGAATTTTTATATTCATATTGCAAAGCCCAAATAGTTTCAGTATTACCACTTGAGCGATTTTGGTTATTTAACTGAAATAAATCCCAATAAGGATCGCCCGTCTCTTCCTTACGAGAGCCAAATCGTGTTTTCATCAATCCCATACTTTGGTGAGTAATAACAGCTGTAGCAGCTTCAATAGCTTTTGGATAATTTCCGAGAGAGATATAAACTTCAGCCAGCAAGTGTTGAGCTGCCTGAATATTCACTTCACCTTCCTTTGCCTTCGTAATATCATTTAGCAATTTAATGGCATCTTCCAAATCCTGACGTGCTCGATCGTACGTATCTCCACGCGTTGCTCGAACATAATCTTTACGCGGTTCTGTGGCCTCTTCTAACACCAAGGGAACACCACCATACAGGTTAGCTAAGAAATTGTAAAAATAAGCCCGAAAAAAGAGAGCTTGCCCTTTAATTACTTTTTTGTCTGCTTCACCTGTTTCATTCTCCAAATCAATACGATTGATAATAGTATTAGCATTAGCTATGACTGCATAAGCTATATCCCAAAACGAACTAGCCACATAAGTATAGGGAGTGATAAATGTTTTGTAATCATTAAATTTAGCAACAGGATTAGTATCGGTTCCTCCAGAAGCAAGATCACTACAAATTAAAGCCATATGTTGATCACCTAGCTTCCAATGCATTCCACGCACTTGGTCATACATATAATTTAACGCTTGTTGAAATTGAGAAGTTGTGTTATAGGAGTTTTCCGGTGTATAGAAATCATAAGGGGTCTCCCTCAGCCAACTACTTTCATTACAAGCTGTACCTAAACATGATAATGTTGCAGCCGCAAATATATATTTCAAAGTTTTCATTGTGATACGTATTTTATTTATTAAAATTCAAAGTTTAATCCCAGCGTATAACTCTTCATAGTAGGATAACCTCCATCCAAATCATAGCTAATACCTTGTCCAGCTTCCGGATCCCATCCATCCCAACCTGTTATAGTAAAAAGGTTAGATGCACTGATAAACACTTTCGCACGATTTACATGAATCTTATTTAAGAACTTTTTAGGCAGATTATATGCTAAAGATAATTCCTGCAAACGAACAAAGCTACGTGAGATATAAGGTGAAAATCCTTGCCCCAATGAGTTTGTATAAAATCCCAATTGACGATATCGGGCATTCGGATTTTCCGGTGTCCAATAATCAAACTTCATAAAACTACTGCTCAACAAATGATCCGGAATAGCTAAATCTCCAGCTGGTTGTCCTAAATAGTAATTTTTACCTCCCTGTACGGAATTTATAAAAACATTCAGTTCAAAGTCTTTATAAGCAAAGTTGTTTTGGATACTAAAACGGTACAAAGGGTCCTTATAGCCAAGAATTTTCCGATCTTTTTCTGCAGTGTATTCATTGTCATGATTGACATCTTCTATTTTGTAAGTACCATATAAAAAGCCATCAGGAATAATACCCTTATTATAATCCTCCACTTGCCACATACCGATAATATTATAATCGTAAACCGGATCTAAAGGTTCACCAATAAAAATATTACTTGCTATCAAATCATCTTCTCTACCATCTTTATTGGCATCAATACCCAATATACTCTCCACTTTATTTTTATTTAGTGAGAAGTTAGCGGTAATAGTCCATTGAAAGTCCTTGTTAACAATAGGAATACCTGTAATACTAAATTCATGTCCAATATTGCGCAACTTACCGATATTGGTAGGAATACTATTAGTAACCATACCATTCATATGAGGAATCTCAACATCGTATATCAAATCGCTGGTTTTAGATACATAAAATTCATAGTTACCAAACACGCGTCCGCCTAATACACTGAAATCAAGACCTAAGTTGACTGATTTAGTTGTTTCCCATTTCAAGTCAGGATTCGGTAAGGTTTTCATCAGTTGCATCAAACCACCTGTTGAACCATCACCATATACATAACCTGCACTATTATAGGACGTGTTAGTATTTTGCATTTGTGCCATAGTAGCATAGCGACCACTAGTCCTATTCCCGCTAGTACCATAAGACAGACGTAACTTCAAATTATCAATCCATTTAATGTTATCTTTAATAAAAGATTCCTCTGAAAGTCTCCATGCTGCCGCTACCGAAGGAAAACAGCCAAACTTATTACCACTACTAAAACCTGAAAAACCATCCCGACGAATAGTTCCAGTAAAAATATAACGATCATTGTACGTGTAAACTATACGTAACATATTATATAAACTGCTTTCCTCCCAAGCATTTGAGTTAATCGTATTTAAATCAGCTTGTCCCATTGCCATATTATTATAGCCCAAAGTTTTGTCATTAAATGTTTTGGCAATGGCATCAGTTGACTCGTATGCACGTTTTTCAACACCATATACAAATGTAGCATTAACAGAATGCTTCCCGAACGTATTTTGGTAGGTAATAATATTATCTAATGTCCATTCGTTCTGGTTTGTATGTTTCTTCTCTGCTTGCCCCAATAATGTATTACCATACGGATCAAAATTATAATAATTATAAATAGTCCAGTTATTAGCATAATTGATACGGTAGCTCAATCCTTTTACCCAAGGAATACTAACATCAGCATATACATTACCAGACAAATTATAACGTATATCTTTATTTGGGTTATTCATTGTCAATAAAGGATTTACAGTACTTACCAAAGGCTGTATTTTCAAAGTATTACCGTCTTCCTCATATGGAGTGGCAGAAGCCGGAATACTAAACAAACTACTAAAAGAAGTATTAACACCAGAAAAATCACTTACATTAAAATAGGAAGAAGTTCCAACCTTCAGCCAATCTGTTATTTTACTATCTAAGTTCATACGTACATTATAACGTTTGTACGTATCGTTAACAACCAAATTTTGTTGGTCAGTAAATCCAAAAGAAACAAAATAGCTATTCTTTTCTGTTTTTCCACGAATGCTAATATTATGATTCTGAATATATGGCATATCCTCTGTTAATAAATCCCACCAATCGGTATTCACACCATTATTATAACCAGTAATCACTTCTCCATCTTTAAAATAAGTAGCAGGATTAAAATCTGGATTACGCTGTAACATATCAGCCCCCATGCGACTCTCGGCTAATTTAATATCAGCTACTTGAGTGGCAAAGCCGTCCCGGTCAAGGCGTTTCATATCATTATTAATCAATCCCTGTAAAGTAAACGAACCACTATATTCAATAATAGGCTTAGAAACATTTTTAGCTGTTTTAGTCGTAATCATTAATACACCATTAGCTGCTTGTGAACCATAAATTGCTGTACTACTAGCATCCTTTAATACGTCAATAGCTGCAATATCACTCGGGTTAATATCGGAAATATTACCACGATAAATGACCCCATCCAATACTACTAATGGTTCAGTAGAACCGGAAATTGAGTTACGACCGCGAATAGATACAGTAGGTGAATCTCCTGCTTTTGTTGCTATACCGATATTTAGCCCTGGAACAACCCCCTTCAAGCCTTGCAACACATTTACATTAGGTGATTTCTCCAACACACCCATATCAGCACGAGTAACAGCCCCTGTCAAATCACTTTTTTTTGCTGTACCATAACCAATAACAATTACTTCATCCAGCTTTTGTGTATCTTCTTTTAGAAGGATATTGAAGTGCGTTTGGTTGCCCACAGTTATTTCTTGCGTAAGATAACCTAAGAATGAAATAGATAATACAGCATCTTTACCTAGTACAGTTAAGGTAAAACTACCATTTAAATCGGTAACTGTACCATTCGTTGTTCCTTTTTGCAAAACACTGGCTCCGATGATACTTTCGCCAAAATCGTCTTTTACGACCCCTTTTAACGTAATGGATTGAGCCCATGTTCCCAACGAATACGTCAGCAGAATAGTCAGAACTATCCATGACTTAAAATTAAAAGCATTTTTCATAACTAATTAAATTTTAGAATTACCTTCCAAAAGTAATTATACAGCTATGAAACGTTATAGATTATTGTTACATGTTACTTATTTATTTGTAAACAGGTGTTACATTTTACATCCTACTTTGTTACATATTCCGCTCTCTATACTCTTTAGGAGTACATCCATATGTTTTCTTGAACGCTGAAGAAAATAAAATCGGGTTTGAGAAACCTACAGCATAAGCAATCTGAGATATATTTACTTTATTTTCTTTTAACAAAATAGTTGCTTGTTTTAATCGTAAGTTACGTATGAATTCACTGGTCGATACACCCATAAGATCCTTTAATTTACGATGAAGTTGTACCCGACTTATCCCTATTTCCTCTGCCAAGTTTTCAATAGTAAAATCAACATCTGATAAATTCTCATTAATGACTTTCACGAGACGCTCAAGGAATAATTCATCATTGGCTTTAATATCAATAGGTTTTATGTCTTTTTCCAGATTATTATATCTACTTTTTATAAGAATACGATTTTCAATTAAATTAGTACAAAGTATGATTAACTCATCGATGTTGAAAGGTTTAGGAAGAAAAGCATCTGCTCTTTCTTTGTAACCTTTAATTTTATTCTCTAGTTCAGTTTGTGATGTCAGTAAAATAACAGGCAAATATCCTATCTGTGGCGTTCGCTTAATTTTATGTAATAATTCAAATCCATTCATTATGGGCATAACAATATCTGAGATAACCAAATCAAAGGTTGAGCTCATTGCAATTTGAAGTGCCTCTTGTCCGTTATGGCAGACAGTGATCTTGTAGATATCTCCCAATTTATCTTGCAAATATCCACACAAAACAGTATCGTCATCTACAAGAAGGATTCGATACTTGCTTTTCTTGTTAGATATAATACTCTTTGTTTCCATTTCCCATTCTTCCATAGAAATATCATGAATAGGGGTTCTTTCTTCTGCTATTTCTTCCCGTTCTTCTTGGGCTAAAAAGCCATTTCCCAACGGAATTTGTATAGTAAAACAGCTTCCCGGCTTGTCAGAGCGATTGTCAGCTTTAATAGTACCATGATGAAGCTCAACTAACATTTTAGTCAAATTCAATCCTATTCCAAAGCCTATATTACGAATTGAGTCGGAAGGCGACTGATAAAAACGTTCAAATATTCTTTCTATATCTTTTTTATTAAGACCTTTACCTGTATCTCGTACACAAATTTCAGCATAACTCTTTAATGACGCATCTTTCTTCCGATCTTCCACCTCAGTAAGCACTATCTCTATTTCTCCACCATCAGGTGTATATTTAAATGCATTTGATAATAAATTAATAATTACTTTGTCGAAATTCTTTACATCAATCCAAACTAGAAGTTTTTCTGATGAATGAGTGAAAATTAAACTTATATTTCGTTTAGCCGCTTGATAATTGAATATTTTATAAATCTCATCAATAAAACTAACTAGATCTATTTCTCTACATTTTATTTTCATTTGTCCTTGATCAATACGCCGGATATCAAGAAGTTGATTTATTAAATTCATAATACGATTAGTATTCTGCTCCATCATTCTCAACGTTCTTAATATATCAGAATCTGTACTTTTCTTAAGCAGTTCATTTAACGGATTAATAATTAATGTTAATGGAGAACGTATTTCATGAGCTATATTAATAAAAAAACGAATTTTTTCTTCATTAATCTCATCTCTTTTTTTATGGTTTTCATGACGAAGATATACACATACAAGCCCAATGATAGTCAAAATAATCCCAGCACAATAGGTAGTCCATGCCCATGGAGTAAGATACCAAGGTGAAGCAATATAAATCAAAATACTACGCGCTGGAGATGAAATATTATTCTCATAAGCTTGCACTTCAAGAGTATATTGCCCAGATGGAAGATAATTATAAGTAATCCGGTTTTCTCCAAGTAACGTATGATTCCACTTAGTATCCAATTCTTTCAAACGATACTTGAAATAAGTATTCCTCTGATTATGAAAATTAAATGTAGAAAACTCAAAAGAATAAGTATTGCTTTTGGGATAAAAATATAGATTATTTGTATAAACAGACGAAGTATCTATTAAGTCTTCTGGATGTAACGTTGATTGTGAAGCATTTAGTGGAACATTATCTACATATAGACCTGTTAGAACCGGGATATGCAACGGTTTGCTAAATTGAATACTATCAGGCATAAAACGAGTAATACCGTAAGGTCCACCAAAATAAATATATCCATTTTTATCTTTCAAAGATATGCCAGTAATGTATCCCTTATCTCTTAACCCATTCCCTGAATAATAGGTCGTTATCCTATAAGTTTCTTTCTCAATACGACAGATACCCTTGTAAGTACTACACCAAATATTCCCTTGTTTATCTTTTTCTAAGCCACAGATGACATTGCTGGATATACCTTCCTTTTTCCCAATATGTTGAAGAGTTTGTTCTTTTTTATTATAAATATAAATACCATTATTAGTACCGATCCATAAATATCCGTCCTCACTTTCTAGAAGTACATAACAGACATAGTCTTTCAAACTCTGATTAATAGGAAGATCAAGAAATATCTTCTTAGAACTATCATAACATCTTATTCCCAAGAAGTGAGCAATCCAGATAAGGCTATCTTTATCACATAACAAGTCATTTATCCAATCGTTACCTAATGTAACTTGATTTTTCATAGGAGTTTGATAGGAAATGAGCGTGCTTTCATTAGTAGTAAGATTGTAAATACCTAATCCATTACCAGGACAGGACAGATAGAGAGTATTATTACTTCCCTCAATAATCCTATTGATACTTTTATTAGCAAACAAAGAAGTCTGAAAAATATTACCTGTATGCAAATTAATCTGAGAAATCCCCCCATCATTACTCCCTATCCAAAGAATTTTATCTTTACTTTCATAAATAGCTCTAGGATAATGAGGAAGGCTATATTGGCTAAGCTGTTTTCCATTTTCATCTAATTGTTGGAGAAAACCATCCCAATTACCTACCCATAAATGATTGTCACGACTTTGATAAATAGTAGTTGGAAAACCTTGAATCGGTGAAGTCGCAAAATTTAGAGTTAAAAAAAGCGTATCTTCATCGGGTATCATCACCAATCCTTTTCGGCGATAAGCTAACCATTTATTGCCTTCAGTATCTTCCAAAAAGCAAATGATTTCTCCATACATTGATTCATTGAATGCATTTTTAGAGAAATCTTCTGAATATAATCTTTTCTGTTTTGTATCAATGAACATCAATCCATTGTTTACTGTATTTATACATAACTTACCATCTTTAGTTCTAGTAATACCTCGAGCTACTACACTTCGATTATCTGCAGTACGTACAGAGTGAAAATGACTAGATTCCGGAGTTTTTACCAACACATCATTATAAGTGACAATATACAAATTCCCTTGAGCATCTTCTTTCATACCATATACTTTCGGAAAAGGTGTATATGGCAACGTATAAGTAACTATTTCTTTGCTCTCGGGAGAAATACGAGCTATTTGATTATCAAGATAAGTAATCCAAACATCATGTTTTGTATCTTCATAAATGCAATTTACGTATAAATAATCACAATGTTTTCCTATCCAAGTTAGTTGTTCAGCCCGATCTGTATGAGGATCAATAGTATACAAGCCTGATCCAGAAGCAGCAATCCAAATATTACCATTATGTAATTCGATGATTGATGTAACATTAGGATTGGACTGGACAGGAAGGTTAATGGTTCGGAAAGTATTTTGTTGTGGTAAATAATACTGAATACCTTTGTTACTTGCTACCCAAAGCCGTTTATGAGAATCAGAAAAGACCTTATTTATATAATTGCAAGCTATAGATGTAGAATCATTTGCATCATGATAATAGTTAGTAAATGTATAGCCATCAAATTTATTTAAGCCGTCTTCTGTTGCAATCCATATAAATCCATACGCATCTTGCTCTAAAGAAAGAATACGACTACACGATAGATTATCATCATCATACATTATAATTGGCTGGGCGTAACCATATAGGCAACAACAAACATATAAAATGAACAGCAGAAGATATCTCATAGTCGATGTGTTTTTTGCAAACTTAAAGAAAAATCTTCGTTTTTATATAATAATATCTTAATTAAATAATAAATTATATCCTTGAAAAATATTAGTTCTGTTACTACATTTTACTAAATCAGTATAGACCAACGTCATCTCTCCATTAAACCACCTTCAATACTAAACGAGGACAAAACTCTGTTTCCAAAAGTCCCCATTGGCTATCATCAGCAGCAAATAAGGCTGTAGACAGCACTTCCCCCACTGTTCCACTTTTTGTAACTACTGCAACAGCCCATTTACCTTCTACCAACTTTCCGGAATTAGGAGTAATAATATGTTTTCGTTTAAAGGAATTGTTACCTGAAACTGTTAAACATTCATTTTGAAGCAAAATCTCTTGTTTTTCTTTTTGCGGAACAACATCCTGCCCAAAACCGACCTTCCAACCATCCGTCAAAGGAGGTTTTCCCAAAGCAAGAACAGAACTGTTACCCATATTCACTAAAGCATCCTGCACCCCATAAAATTGCAAAATCCCACGTATATTCTCCAAAGCATACCCCTTCAAAAAGCCAGAAAGATTAATATTGATTCCAGGATGTTGAAGAAACAGCATATGACTCTCCGGAAACAATTGAACCCCTAAAATCGTATCCGAAGTATAATCTGCTGAATGAACAGTGACATCAAAAAGACCATTAGTGCGGGTATTACAATCCATACAAAATGCAAGTATATTGTAAAGTTCATCACTAACCGATTGCGGATATATAGCAGCCATCTGATTTAGCCGTGCCAACTCACTGCTTGTGTCATAACAATTACCTAACTTTTCTATATGGCATAACCGTTCATAAATCTCATTTACCACAACTAAAAACTGTTTCTTACTCTGGTGACCGCATAGTACAATATCAGTACGTGTATGCATAGATGAAAACCAGGCATAAAATATACCACCATAAGCAGGAGAATATTTATAATAATTCTGAATAATACCAATAGTTTTCTGCTTCATGCCTCTATTAAGACAATAAAAGAGAGTATATCAGAAAACTTTTACTTATTCTTAGATATACCCTCTTAAATATAAAATTAATTACAGTACTCTGATTTTAATATTTTTAAACCAAACCTCATCACCATGGTCTTGTAATAGAATATTCCCATATTCCGAATTACCAAAGTTCTCCCAATTCCTATACTTACTATACGCAACCAAAGCATTCCACATTTCATTCTGACGAGTATATTCCAACAGTTTTACTCCATTCAGCCAATGTTCTACACGATTATCTTTCACAATAATCATAGCCGTATTAAAATCCTTCTTGTTAAAAAGTTTATTTGATGGAGCAGGAATTAAATCATAGAGTGAACCTAATTTTCGATTACCTTTTACTCCTAATTTGGCATCAGGGTGCTTATCATCATCTAAAATCTGGAATTCGCAACCGATAGCTGACCCCGCCCCTTTATTCATATCCGGATTAACAAAGTACTTTATACCACTATTAGCACCCTCAGTAATCTTAAAGTCCACTTTAAGAATGAAATTTTTATACTTCTGCTTTGTTATTATATCACCACCATTTGCAGACTCTGCACCAGCACTTTTTAGGACTTTAAGAATACCATTCTCCATTACCCAGCCTTTCTCTGGGAAAGCATCCAATTTTGCACCTCTCCAACCTTCTGATGTTTTACCATCCCAAAGAAGCTGCCAACCATCTTTCGTCTCATTTGGAGAAAGAGTATTAGAAATCACATTTATTTCCGGTGCTTTGACAGTTGTCGCATAACGCTCTACATCTGTAGTACAAATGCGTATATTCTTCCAACAGACAGTTTTTCCTTCATCAGCGACATTTACAATAGCGTGTACTTGCAAAGCGATAAAACCGGAAGGGGTCATATCATCCCAAATATTAGCACAAGGAATTCCATTTATCCATGTAGCAATAGAGTTGCCAATCGCTTCAATACGAGCTTTATTCCATTCCTTATTTTTAAAAGCTGTTTTGGCCAACGGGTTTTGAGTCAACGGATAAAGCCAATTGCGGCGAGCCTCATCATAAATGCCACCAGACCAAGCACGTGCAGAGGGGTCTATTTCAAACTGATAACCATGCACACGACCGCTTTGATAATCTTTCTTACTTTCACTACGCAATTGTACTCCGGAATTCAACCCCTCATCAATCTTAAATTCAAACTCTAAGATAAAATTGTCATATTTTTTTTGGGTAGCCAAAAAAGTATTGGGTGTCCCTAACTTCGAGGTACCCACAATTGTACCATCTATAACTTTATACTCAGCTTTTCCATTCAATCTTTTCCAACCCCTCAAATTTTTACCATTAAAAATATATTCCCAATTCTGTGCTTGCATAGCCAAAGCACAAAATAGACACAAAAACAATAAATAAATTCTTTTCATATTGGTTACATTTATTAAATTAGCCACTATAATCTATAATATTCATCCCAGCCTTTACGAGGTGGCACTCCAACCAGCATCGCATTAGCAAATTCATTATTTGTAATTTGCTTCATACGCGAGTCAAAGAACAATTGAGTATTCAAGCGCTGTGCTATCACCCCTAAAGAAAAAACCTGGCTTAATACTCCATTAATTTCAAATGGAGAACGGGTCTTTTCCTGCCCCATACAAGCCAATAAGAAGTTTTCAAAATGGTTAGACGGGCTTTTAGGTACGTCCGGAAGCTTATTAGCCATCTCTTTAGCCTTCTCTTTCGGTATAATAGAAAGAGTGCTACCATGGCTTCCTCCTTTAAAAATCAGATCCTTAGTATAAATAATCTTACCCGGATTCAATTTGGAAGCCGGTGTATCTCCTTGATTAGTTTTAGGAATATTCGGATCCAAGCCAGATACACCATAACCAATAGGGAGAGGAGGCAGGTTATCTAAGCCATCATACCAAGTAATATCAACCGGAGGCATCCCTTTACGCTGTGGAAAACGGAATAAAATAGTAGAAGAATAAGGAAAGAAGTAATCATTATGTCCATTAGCGTATTGCATTGATACCTCATACGGCAATCCTAACTCTAAGAATTCATGAACCGTATCCAAAATGTGAGCTCCCCAATCACCTAAACATCCCATTCCAAAATCATACCAACAGCGCCACTGTCCTAAATGATAATCTTTATTATATTCATGATACGGAGTCACCCCCAACCATGCATCCCAATCCATATCATTAGGTAATTGCTGCCCTACCGGAAGTTTATAAATACCGGTATCCCAACCATGCCAGCGACGCGGGTTATTCATATGCGCTGTAACAGCTGTCACATCTTTAATTATACCTGCATCCATCCATGCCTTAAACTGAAAATAATTAGCTTCCGAATGTCCTTGATTTCCTACCTGAGTAGCCAAATTAGGACGTTTCAGTGCTGCTTGCATAAGTAGTTCCGCCTCATAGAATGTACGCGCCAAAGGCTTCTCCACATAAACATGCTTGCCTGATGCCAAGGCTAACATACTAATGGGAAAATGAGAGTGATCGGGAGTAGCAATAGCTACTGCGTCAAAATCGTTACCAGCTTTATCAAACATTTGACGAAAATCACGAAAACGCTTCGCTTTCGGATACATATTCATTACTTTCTGAGTATGAGGAGCTCCCATATCAACATCACATAAAGCTACCACTTCTACCATACCGGTACGAGCAAAATCTCCAATAATTTGCTCTCCACGATTTCCAATACCAATATAGGCAATCTTCACTTTATCTGCAATCTTTCTTTGTGATGTAAAAGTTTGAGCCCCCAATATATCCCCTGCTCCTAACGCTAATCCTGCAGAAGCCATTGTCATTGTCTTTAAAAAATCTCTTCGTGTTGCCATATTTTTCCAGTATTTATAAGTTATTTATTGCATATTTTCTTTTTAAAAAAAAATATAAACAAGATTCTCACTCCATAAAAAAAGAGGCGTAATACAGTCCATAGTACATAAAGCGCACACGAAAATGTAATGACATAAAAAAAAGAAGTCAACAGTTCCTGAAAAGAAGTCTTATAAGCAATTATGGCATACAAGTTCAGTAAATTGGCTATCGCAAAACATATCAGCCAAGTAAATAATTCATTTTTTTTTCGACGTGCGGTAATAAGTGTATCTTTCATAGTTTGTCAGCTTATTTTAGAATGGTGATTTAAATAATCTATTTTGTACTCATCCGGAAAACTAAGAGTCCGTTGTTCTTGCAAGGCTTGATCACCTAATAAGCAAAGCATACTTGCATAATAGCCTTCTTCAGCTATATGCTTAGGCTGTTTTTGGGTAATAACAGCTTCAATAAAAGCTTCCAGCAATAAAGATGTACCATCTGATTTAGGTCTTTCACCCAAAATAAATTCCCCACTGTTCTCATTAGCTGTTTCCGGAGCCCAACTTGTTCCGGCAAAAGGCAAAGAATCAAACACTTTATTCTCCCATTCATTTATCATCTGCAAAAATCCAGGTGCCGGAGGAATATTTTCAAAATAATATTTACCCTTTTCAGGTTCTACCGTTCCCAAACTACCCATTATTTGCTCCTCCAAACCATAAAATTTGTTGGATATAACAGAATCAAATGTCAGTTTAACTCCATTCTCAAATACATATATACAGCTTACATTATCATATACTTCCCGACCATCTTTCCAATAAGTTATTGCCCCATGTCCCATAACCTTATCCGGTAATTCTTGCAAAGCCCAACTTCCTATCTGCAACTGGTGACAAGCTAACTCTGTCATCAGCCCTTTAGAATATTCACGATATAAACGCCAATTGATTAATCGTTCTAAATCGGGTGAAGGAACTTCCCTCCGCCAATCTCCATTCCGATACCAAAACGTACGGATCGCATTTATTTCACCAAAGATCCCGGCATGAATCATTTCCATTGCTTTAATATATCGTGGATCGAACAGTCGTTGTTGCCCTGTAAAAAACACTTTATTTGTACTAATATGTTTTTTATAAATGCGAAAACATTCTTCCATTGTAAAGCCTATAGACTTCTCACAAAACACATGCTTACCAGCATCGAAAGCATCCAACACTATCCGACAATGGGAATTAAGAGGAGTGGCCACCAATACCGCATCAATGGTGTTATCTTCTAATACCTTCCGATAATCGGTATATACCTTGGCATGTGGAACTAAAACTAATGCTTTTTCTATAGAAGGCTGATAAATATCACATAACGCCACAATCTCTACCTTGGGATTTTGTAATAAGAAACTCATTAAGAAACGCCCTCTTGATCCAGGACCAACAATTGCTAAACGGCACTTTTCATTGGATGTTTCCACAACTTCCGAAAAAGCCGAAAGCCATGGGCTCACTGACAACAAAGTTCCCGCTCCTATCATTCCCAAATTTCTCAAAAAATCACGTCGGCTAATCAATGTATCTTTCATAATTAAACCATCTGCAAATAAGGTTATACAAGTAATTATATCAAAAACCAATTTTACTGTACAACATTAGTAGAATACAATTACTCTACAAAAATATCAAAAAAAATATATTTATTTATATGATAACTCCACCTAATATTTTTGAACAGTCAATTCTCATAATATACTTCTTTGAAAGAATTTAATATTTGAACAAAAAATTAAATCCTTACTATATAAAAAACGAAACTCCTGGAAAATACAGAAAAACACTATTTACTAAGTAAAAATTATTTTCTACGCAGCAAGCACTAGGACAAGTATGAAATCCGGGGAAGAACTATTAAGCCTTACCCCAAATACAGAGCAAAACAAACTTAACATCATTACAACTCTTTTATTCACACCTGACAATCCTTTAATAAATATTAGCTAAAACGGTATGAAATGCCATTTTAGCTAATATTTGATATGTATTTAGAGTCGTATACTCAAAAATACACAAACTCTAAATACACATTTTATCACACATAATTAATAACCATAATTCTGAGGATTAGGATCCGCCGGTTCCAAACGATCTATATGTTTCTGTGGAATAGGACGAAAACGATGAAAAGGTTTAATGTTTTCTCTAGCAAGTTCATTACGTTCTTTTATTCTTTCCACAAAGAAATCCGCACCATTACGGACTAATTGTTCAAAACGATGCAATTCACCTTCCATTTCACGACCATATTCATCTAAGAAAAATATAAGTTTTTCTTCTTCATCCATTTGGCTTATAAAATCAGCCGATACTTTCATTTCCTCAATAGTAGATTTACTAATGTCTGCAAGATTTCCACCATCATATTTATAAAAATTAGGCGTTTTCATTTCCCCATCTTTCCATGCTGCACGTTCACGTACTACATTCAAAGCAGCAGCTGAATTGGTATAATCTCCTTTCAAAGCAAACGCCTCTGCCAATATGATATATGTTTCAGCCAAACGATAACAGAAATAATCGCGATAACCACTTTGATCATTAGCCGATGTGCGTCGGCTGTCTAAATATTTAATCAATGAAGGATAAGTATTTCTAATGCCATCACGATCTCCTCTCTCATTCAGTCCTGGTCTATTAATTGATTGCATCGGTATATACCAATATGGCTCTATAGCGCGTGCATAAGCTAATTTCTCAGATTTTGTTCCTGTTGAAAAACGCTTATCTACGTCTTCCATGGAAAATACAATTGCAGTATCTCCTATAGTATAACGATTTTTACCTTCTATTTTTCCAATATTAGTAGGATCAAAATTACCAACCGCATTAGAAAAACTTTCCCAAGGGACATTTGGCTCAGAATTACAATAATATACCCAAATATGTGATTTATATAAGCGTGCATCTATTAGTTTTCCATGCTTATTACTCATATAATATTGAGGACCATACAAACCGTCATCCTCATATAAAAAGGGAGTAGGTGAAGCTCTTCTCCAAGGGCGTCCTGTTATAAGATCTCGTCCAATACCATTGCTTACACCCCATTTTACTGTTTCAGAGCCCCTTCCGTTTACGGTATTCAAAGGCATACCTTCTGCCTGACTAGTAAACATCATATGGAGCCAGTTTCCTCCTGTATTCACATCCGTAGCTAATTGATTATTATAGAAATGATCAGTAGAAAATTGAATATTAAATAATACTTCAGAACCTGCATAATCATCAGGAGTAGGACCTCCTGTTTTAGGATCAAAACGCCATAAGTCAGAATAATCCGGAGCTAAGTTATGCAAACTTCCACTTCCAGCTCCAGCACCGAAATGACACACGGCACTTGCATATTCAATCACCTTATCAAGATCAGTATTCTCCCCTCCTCGTTCTTCATTCATATGAGTATCAGACTGATTACCTGCCCATTTCTGGCTATAGCGAAACATATAAGCTTTTGCTAGCAAATGACCTGCTGCACCTTTACTTGCACGTCCATAATCTCCCGTTACCTTACCTTCAGCATCCGCCCAAGGTAACAAATTATAAGCATCAGTAGCGTCGTCTATAATTTGCTTCCACACATCTTTTTGAGGTGCACGTGTAAAATTAAATGTTGGTTTATCTACCGGTTCTAACACCAATGGACAATCGCCATAATGAATCGCCAATACCGAATAGTAATACGCACGTAAGAATTTTAATTCTCCT
Organism: Bacteroides sp. AM10-21B; assembly: GCF_003472565.1. Taxonomy (NCBI): domain Bacteria; kingdom Pseudomonadati; phylum Bacteroidota; class Bacteroidia; order Bacteroidales; family Bacteroidaceae; genus Bacteroides; species Bacteroides sp. AM10-21B. The sequence continues at coordinate 244,385 of NZ_QRME01000002.1, forward strand.
TCACGGATATTTTTTATATCTTCTTTCATTTCCGTATTTGAAGCAAGATATTGTAATCCCAAATTGACACGTGCTACCCCATTATAACAATCGGTCCAAAAAGCTGAAAAAGTTTCATTTGAGGGATTCATCGTAGAGGTATAAAGAGCAAAATCTGTACCTCCATCACCACCAATAGTATACATATCCGTACCTATCTCTTGGAAAATAATACCCGAAGGCGTATTGGATGTTGAGAACATACCACGTCCATTCTGATAACATGATGCAACAAGAGACTCTACACCTGCAGCTGTCTCATAATGACTGTAGTCTGCATTATAACCCTTTTCATCTAGGAAATCCGAACAGGAAGTTAGGCTAAATCCTAACAGACCTACAATGAATATATGCTTGAAATGAGTTTTCATATTTATTATTTATTGATTAAAAAGTTAGATTAACACCAAATATATAATTTCTCATTGTCATTGGATCGTTATATGCTTCTTGTTTACGATCCCACGTGCGTCCCGCCTTAACAGAACCTTCCGGGTCATTATTAGGATAACCTGTTATAGTAAAAGGGTTTTGTAACTGTACATAGAAACGCGCCCTTTCCAATCCTGCATATTTAATGATATTTTTCGGAAGGCTATAACCCAAAGTTATGTCTGAAATACGAACAAAATCTCCTTTATTATACCAATAGGCCTCTCTATTAGGTTGATCAGCATCCCCCTTAGACGGTTTTCTGAATTGAGTCTGAGTATTCTCTGGCGTCCAATAATCTGCATAACGAGTATTCATACGGCCATCATGACCTACTCCCGGATCACAATAAATAGTATGTCCAAACATACCATACATAAAAATATAGAGATCAAAGTCTTTATAACGGAATGTATTTCCCATACCAGCTGTCCATTTAGGCATTTTCTGCCCACGGAAAGTTCGGTCATAAGCATCAATTTTATAATTACCATCTAAATCAACAAAACGTAAATCACCTGGCTTATAAGAATGTCCATTAGCATTGAATTTTGCCATCTCTGCCATATCTTCTTTAGAATACCCCCACACGTATTTCGTGTTTACATAATCATAAAAAGTATCTACAGGATGACCAACAAACCACATATTGGCAACATCTTCTTTTAATCCACTAGCTAATTTTACAATTTTTTCTTTATTGGTAGCAAATTGCAATGAAGTAGTCCAGCTAAAATCTTTTGTTTGAAAATTTACAGTTTCTAATGTAACTTCAAGACCCTTATTTTCAGTCTCTCCAACATTTTCTGTAATACTACCAAAGCCTGAGACTTCTGGAAGAGCACGTGGCATCAACAAATCATATGTATTTTGCTTATACCACTCAATACTACCAGAAATACGCCCATTGAAAAATCCAAAATCTAGACCTACATTATACTGTCCGGTTGTTTCCCAACCTAATACCTTATTAGAAAGTGAACTTGGTGCATAGCCTAAAGCTCCTATGTTACCCCAGGTATAACGACTACTACTGATTTTCCCAACTGTTTCATAAGGATTAACAGCTGAGTTACCAGTCTTACCATAACCAAAACGAAGTTTTAAGTTACTAATATTACTAATATTATCTTTAATAAATGATTCATCGGAAATACGCCATGCAACGGCTACTGATGGAAAAGCTACCCATTTATGCCCATCAGCTAATCGAGAAGAGCCATCATAACGTAAAGAAGCCGTTACCATATATCTATTATCTTTAAAACCATAAATTGCACGCCCCATCCATGACATCAAGGTCCATTGGGTAAAATTGCTGGTAACACCTTGTGTCGTAGCACTACCCAAATTATAATATAATTGCGATTCTAAAGGAATACCTACACCACTAGCGGTAAGAGGTTCTTGCGTAAACTTTTGAGTTGATTGTACAGCTGTCAGATTCAGGCTATGTTGTCCAAAGGTTTTAGCATATGAAAGAATATGTTCCAAGGTCCAACCTCTATCAAAAACAGCTTTTTGCTCAGCCTTAGCATTACCAAATCCTTGTGAAGTTGATGCTTTAGCATAGAACATTTGTTCTTGTCCACTATAATAATCAGTACCAAAATTAACACGATAAGACAGACCATTGTTCAGTTTAATCATGGCATAAAGAGTAGCATCAATACGGTTTCTTTTGGTTTTGCCTTCTGTTCCAGTAAAATCATAAAAAGGATTCCATAACATTCCTTCACCAGTTGGATGAGGAACCAATCCTAACGCGGGATCACCATCTTGAGTTACATCACCACCTACACCATAATCGCCACTACCTCCTGGAGAATAGTACGGAGTACCAAGAGGATTCCAATTACCACCAACCCCAGTACCATTGAAATATTCCCAATAAGCAAAGTTAGTTGTAGCTCCCATGGTAATATATTTACCCAAATTTTGATCCAAATTCATACGTAGCGTATAGCGTTTACGATAAGAGCGTGGTGTGATACCCTTATTATCCATAAAAGAACCTGAAATGAAAACTTTGGTATTCTCGTTCCCGCCACGGATACTAATATTATGGTTATGTGAAATTGTTTCATCACGCATACCAGCACCTTGCCAGTCAAAAGTACGTAATTTTGAGGGATCATATGTTCCACCTTCCCAAGCACGTTTTACAGACTCCAAAACATATCCAGAAATATCACGTGAACCTACATATTCCAATCTTTGATCATATTCCCAATTAGGGGTCATAGAAGGATAAGTACAACTAGGATCTATAGAATAACCGCCTTCTCCATCATATATATAATTGCGGTCTGCCTCACGTAAATATTCCAAATATTCTGCTCCATTGCGCACACGTCGATATTCATCCACTTTACCTATAGAAAGATATCCATTATACTCAACATTCACTTTACCAACTTCACCTTTTTTAGTAGTAACCAAAATAACACCATTGGCACCGCGCGCTCCATAGATTGCTGTAGCAGAAGCATCTTTTAAAATCTCAATAGATGCAACATCTGAGGGGTTTAACACATCAGATCCTCCATTTACAGGTACACCATCTATAACAAACAAAGGTTCATTGCTAGCTGAAATAGAACGATTTCCACGAATACGAATCATAGGTGTATCATTCAACCCTCCACCGGCTACCATAACACCCGCAGCCTTACCTCGCAAAGCTTCTTGTATATTAGTAGGTGCAGTAGCCATCAAATTCTCAGCTTTTACTTGAGTAATAGCTCCTGTAAGATCACGTTTTTTTGCAGTACCATAACCTACTACTACTACTTCATCCAAAGTTTCAGTATCTTCTTTCAATATTATTTCTAAATTCTTTCGTCCGGCAATATCCACTGTTTGTACTTGATAGCCAATGAAAGAAATTCGAAGTTTTCCTTTTGGAGAAACATTCAAAGAGAAATCACCGTTAATGTCTGTAATAGTACCATTAGTAGTACCAACTTCTGTTACGTTAGCGCCAATCACGGCCTCTCCTAAGACGTCTTTTACTGTACCTTTTACAACTTGATTTTGTGCATTCGCCCATATTGCTACAAAACAAAGCAAAAATGGCAACATCAATTGTTTAAAATAAAAAATAGTGTTTTTCATCATTAAAAAAAACTTAGTTAATATAACAATATGTATTTTGTAATATTTGTGATAAAAATATTACAACCTTCCCGTGATAAACCATCGTTTATCGAAGAAATAGAGAAGACAATATTATTATTAAGCGTTCTTAGGGATATATTTCTATATAAATACTAACTGAACTAATAATATTATCAAAGAACAAGCAAAATCTCATATGTAGAGATTTTGTACCACATAATTATTAAATGCAATTATAGTAGCATACAACCCTATCATGCTACCCACAAATTCGCCAACCATAACAATACAGAAGTTATTATCATAAGCATTTCTACATAGCAATACCCAATTTTCTTCTTCACTCAAATAGTTAAAATAGTATTTTGATTGCAATAATATGAAATATGTTTATATGATAAAAAAATATATATTACATATTTCTTTGATAATATTACATATTTCTTATTTATGTTACATTTCTTATTCTATACATAACACACCAAAATCACAAGCATTTGCAAATTAAATACTTACAAACCACGTTTATATTAAACAAGAGATATATAAGAAAAATATAGAAAATATAAACTCTATCACCAATTTCAGCCTTTATTAACTTTAAATCTAATACAGTGGGAACGCATTGCGTGACATAGGTTTCTTGCTGAAAAAAACGTTTGCCAATATCTTCTTTATTTAATGTACCGAACTGAAATATTCCTAACAATTCCTATCACTTCCGTCTCAGAACTATCTTTAAAGAAAAGTATTTCCATAATAATGGCAGAAAACGCAGATGGACCTATGATACTACTCTGTTCTACTCATTTTGGTAAAACATCTGTTCGCTCCGATAACAACAGCAACTTATATTGGCTTATACAATTATCTTTACCTCGTAATATAATTAACTCCAAAACGTCTGCGTACTATCAAAATAATAAATAAGAAACTTGCAAAGAATTATAGCACTAAAGTAAAGTTAGCCTTCTCGACTATAGTATGTGAATATTATGTTTTTTTCCAGTGGCTTCACCACTATTTTTCTCATTATTTCTCAGGGTAATAATAATCTAGTTATCAGTATTGTGATAGTCAGTTATGTACCTACAATATCTAAAATCTATCAAAAATTGGCAAATAAAAATAACATATTTCATGTTAGGAGATGCTTTATATCAAAAGTCTTACCTCTGTCATTATCACCGATATTTACATCACTATAATTCCCTACCTATAATAAGACCAGCTTTATCATATTTCAATTATCTTTGTCCACACAAGAATAATTGAAATATGATAAAGTTTATAAGATACCTATTCCTTGCCTGGATATCGGCTATAACCTTGAGCGGATGTCACCATCAATCCTCCTTACAAACTATTGCGACAGAGACGGTTCGTACAGACACCACACCCTCCATATCCCCTGCCAATAGCAAGAGTAAAATAGCTGCTTATTTGGATTCGCTCGGTTTCATCAATATTGCCGAAGCTGATACTAGTATCGCTATAGACCTGATGTACACTCGTACCGATAATTTCACCGGGCAGATATTATATGAGGATTTGCACGAGGCTTACCTTCATCCCGAAGCAATGGAAAGCTTGCTGCAAGCCCAAAAACTTTTAAAAGGAATACAGTCCGATTACAGTCTCATCGTTTATGATGCAGCACGTCCTATGTCCGTCCAGCAAAAGATGTGGAATACCGTAAAAGGAACACCCAAATACATATATGTATCCAATCCTGTACGGGGTGGCGGACTGCACAACTACGGACTGGCTGTTGACATCAGCATCATTGATGCCCAAGGGCAACCGCTGCCAATGGGTACTCCGGTAGATTATTTCGGCAAGGAAGCCCATATCACCGGAGAAGAACAATTAGTGCAAACCGGCAAAATTACCATACAAGAACTGAAGAATCGCCAACTCTTGCGTAAAGTGATGAGAGATGCAGGTTTCCACCCGCTCCCCAGCGAATGGTGGCACTTCAACCGCGTCAGCCGGCAGATAGCCAAAGAGAAATACCACATAATTCTGTAGATTATCTTTATCTTTGCACCGCTACTCAAACAATGCCATGACACTGACTGAAGAAACCCTCCGTTTTATCCGCGAACACCGCAAAGACGATGTACGCAACCTCGCCTTGCAGGCACGCAAATATCCGACAATAGACATACCTGCCGCCATCATCCAGATTGCAGGACGTCGAGCAGCTGAAGGGAAAATACCCACTTGGGCAGAGCGGGAAGATATTCTCTATCCGGCACATCTTTCTATGGAACAGTGTTCGTCGGAGATTACGGCACGCTACAAGATGGAGATAATCTTAAAACCAGAAGACAACAATCGCAAAACCTTTACCGACCTGACAGGCGGTTTCGGTATTGACTGTGCTTTCCTGTCTACTTGCTTCAAGCAAGCTGCCTATGTGGAACGTCAGGAAGCATTATGCGAAATTGCAGCTCATAATTTTCCGCTTTTAGGGCTTAAGCACATCGCAGTCTGCCATGAAGACAGTATCCGATATCTTCAAACAATGTCCCCTGTTGACTGGATATTCATAGACCCTGCCCGACGCGATGGACATGGAGGAAAAACAATCGCTATCAGCGACTGCGAACCCGACGTTTCCGCTTTGGAAGACTTACTGCTTGAGAAGGCATCGCACGTTTTGGTTAAACTGTCTCCCATGTTGGACCTGGCTCTTGCATTACATGATTTGAAACATGTGCAAGCCGCCCATATCGTTTCCGTTAATAATGAATGCAAAGAGCTCCTCCTTGTATTAGGGCATAAAACAAATTTATCCTCCGAGGAAACTCCTATTCATTGCGTCAATCTCACAGCCTCACAAAAGACTCAACACCTCCTGTTCACCCGGCAGCAAGAAAAAGAGCATTCATGCCCGTACACTTCCACACTGAAAGCATATTTATACGAACCTAACGCATCCATTCTGAAAGCCGGGGCGTTCCGCAGCATTTCATCTATATATAATGTAGAAAAACTGCACCCTAACAGCCATCTTTATACCTCCGACGAGTATATACTGGACTTCCCCGGACGTAAATTTCACATCACCGGTAGCAGCGGTCTCAACAAGAAAGAGTTTAAAGAACTGATAGGTACTGAAAAGAAGGCCAACCTCACAGTGCGCAACTTCCCCGCCAGTGTAGCCGAACTGCGAAAACGGTTGAAGCTGGCGGAAGGCGGAGACACCTACCTGTTTGCCACCACCCTTGCCGATGAAAAGAAGCTATTGATTGCCGGCAAACAACCCTGAGGTATATTGGCAAACGGGCATAGCCGCTACCTCAAGTAACTGAATTGTAACCGTATTGTTACGCCTTCTTCAAAATCCCGTAAAACAGACGTAACCCCATACCTGTACTTTTGCCGCAAATTATTAACAGATAATAACAGGTATGAAACAAATTGTAAGAGCATTCTTATTTTTGCTCCTATTCGCAACAGCCGGCAATATGACCATGGCTGAAGAAAAAGCAAACGTTGTTAAACAAGGTACGGTACGTGGCCGTATCATTGACGTGGCAAAACAAACTCTCCCGGGTGCTTCAATCTATATCGAGAAACTACACACTGGCGTGACGAGTGACGTCAACGGCTTCTACACATTTCCCAACCTCGACCCGGGAACTTATACAGTGAAGGTGAGTTATGTAGGCTACTCGCCTGTAGAACTGAAAATCACTATTCCTGCCGGACGCACTTTAGAGAAAGACGTAGTACTGAACGAAGGTGTCGAACTGCAAGAAGTAGTTGTAGGCGGCGCTTTTCAAGGACAACGCCGCGCCATCAACGCTCAGAAGAGCAATTTGGGAGTAACCAATGTAGTATCTGCCGACCAAGTAGGTAAATTCCCCGACTCCAACATCGGTGATGCCCTGAAACGTATCTCCGGCATCAATGTACAATACGACCAAGGAGAAGCCCGTTTCGGGCAAGTCCGCGGAACGAGCGCCGATCTAAGTTCCGTAACTATCAACGGTAACCGTGTACCCTCTGCCGAAGGTGAAACCCGTAACGTACAGCTCGACCTAATTCCCGCAGATATGATTCAGACTATCGAAGTAAACAAAGTGGTCACTCCGGATATGGACGCCGATGCCATTGGAGGCAGTATCAATCTGGTAACAAAGAACTCTCCCTACAAACGTTTCATCAGCGCCACAGCCGGAACCGGCTACAACTGGGTAAGCGACAAAGCACAGCTCAATCTCGGTTTTACCTATGGTGACCGTTTCTTCAATGACAAGCTGGGTGTCATGCTTTCAGCTTCCTACCAGAACAACCCTGCCGGAAGTGACGATGTAGAAATGGCTTATGAGAAAAACGACAATGACGAAATAGTAATCGATGAATATGAAGTGCGCCAATACTACGTTACCCGCGAACGCCAAAGCTACTCACTGGCATTGGACTGGGAAATCAACGCCAATCACCGATTGGACTTCAAAGGAATCTTCAACAACCGTAACGACTGGGAAAACCGCTATCGTAAAACATATAAGTGGGATGATGATACCGCCAATGAATACGAAGTGATTTACCAGACCAAAGGCGGTTCTCCGAACAACCGCAACGCTCGTCTGGAACGCCAGCGCACCATGGACTACACTTTGGGTGGAGAGCACCTCTTCGGTAAACTCCGCTTTGACTGGAAAGCATCGTATGCACAAGCCGGAGAAGAACGTCCTAATGAACGCTACATCGGCTTCAACCGCGAAGGTGTAGAAATGACAACAGACTTCAGTGATTTACGCAAGCCTTATATGCGCCCGGTAAAAGCCGACCAAATCGTACTGAACAGCGATGACTTCGGGCTGGACGAACTTACCGAAAGCTTTGAGGACATCAAAGAGAAAGACCTCAAATTCAGCGCAAACTTCGAACTTCCGCTCGCCAAAGGCAAGTTCTCCAATAAATTGAAATTCGGAGCCAAAGTGGTAGACAAAGACAAAAAGAAAACTATCACTTTCTATGATTACGAACCGACAGAAGATTATGAAAGTACTTTCCTTGCCGATGCAATGGCCAATCTGCAAAACCAAGACCGTAACGGGTATATGGCAGGTGATTACAAAGCCGGTAACTTCGTAACCAAAGAATACCTCGGACGCCTCGACTTCACCAACAATGACAACTTTGAAGGTGAAGAGAATCTGGAAGAGGAAGGCGGAAACTTCAAGGCACACGAAACTGTAACAGCCGGTTACCTGCGCTTCGACCAGCAACTGGGCAAGAAATGGAATATAATGGCGGGACTTCGTTTGGAAAACACCCACTTGAAATACAGCGGATACCAATATGTGGAAAAAGACAAAGACAACGGCATCAAAGAAAGTCTCACCCCGACAGGAGATATTACCGACAGTTACCTGAATGTACTTCCTTCTCTTCTCGTGAAGTATGACGTCAACAGTGATTTCAAGCTTCGCGCCTCATTCACCAACACCATTGCACGTCCCAAATACTCCAACCTCATCCCCAATGTAGTGGTCAAGAGCAAAGACAATGAAATTGAAATGGGCAATCCCAACCTGACCCCCACACTTTCTTACAACTTCGACTTGAGTGGTGAGTATTATTTCAAAAGCATCGGTTTGGTAAGCGCCGGTCTGTTCTACAAAAAAATCAATGACTTCATCGTAGACCAGCGCATCACCAACTACACATACAACAATCACAAATACGACGTACTTACCCAACCCCGCAATGCCGGCGACGCCAATCTGTTCGGAGTGGAAGTAGCATATCAACGTGACTTCGGGTTTATTGCTCCCGCCCTGAAGTGCATCGGTTTCTATGGAAACTACACATATACTTACAGCCGCGTGAACAACTTCAACTTTGAAGGTCGCGAAAACGAGAAGGATCTGCGTATGCCGGGGTCTCCCGAACATACGGCCAATGCTTCACTCTTCTTCGAGAAAGCAGGTTTCAACATCCGCTGGAGCTACAACTACGCATCGGCTTTTATGGATGAAATGGGTGAATCCGCTTTCTACGACCGTTACTACGATGCAGTGAACTATATGGACCTCAACGCAAGCTACACCTTTGGAAAGAAAATCAAGACAACTTTCTATGCCGAAGCCAACAACCTGTTGAACCAACCGCTCCGCTACTACCAAGGCACAAAGGACCGTACCATGCAAGCCGAGTACTACGGTGTAAGAGTGAACGCAGGAGTGAAAATCAATTTCTAAACACTAATTCAAATTGAATAATACTAAAAGCAATGAAGAAAATATTCCTTTTATTACTCGTCGCCCTATTGGGCAATATGGCAACTGCCCAAATCACCGATTATTCCGTATTCGACAGCAAGTTCAACTTCTACGTGGCCAACGACTTGGGACGCAACGGCTACTATGACCAGAAGCCTATTGCCGAACTCATGGGAGTAATGGCAGAGAACGGTACAGATCCGGAATTCGTGCTCGCTACAGGAGACATACATCACTTTGAAGGTGTACGGTCTGTCAACGACCCGCTGTGGATGACTAATTACGAGTTAATATACAGTCACCCTGAACTGATGATAGACTGGTTTCCCTTGCTGGGCAACCACGAATACCGCGGCAACACGCAAGCCGTACAAGACTACTCAAATATCAGCCGCCGCTGGACTATGCCTGCACGCTATTACACCAAAGTCTTTGCGGACAAAGGCATGACTATCAGGGTGGTTTGGGTAGATACTGCCCCGATGATAGACAAATACCGCAATGAAAAAGAGACCTACCCGGATGCCTGTAAGCAAGACTACAAGCAGCAACTTGCATGGATTGACTCCGTCCTGACTGCCGCTAAAGAAGACTGGGTAATCGTTGCCGGACACCACCCCATTTATGCCGAGACACCGAAAGACGAAAGCGAACGCCAAGATATGCAGTCACGCCTCGACCCGATACTCCGCAAGCACAAAGTAGATATGTACATCTGCGGACATATCCATAACTTCCAGCACGTTCGCGTACCGGGCAGCGACATAGATTATATAACCAATACTTCCGGCTCGCTCAGTCGCAAGGTCAAGCCTATTGAAGGCACTGTATTCTGCAGTCCCGAACCCGGTTTCTCCATTGTGTCCGCCAATAAGAAAATACTGGAACTGCGCATGATTGACAAGAAAGGCAATGTACTGCACACTGTGACACGCAGTAAATAATCCTTTTTAGAGATAAGCCCCATCTACAAAAGGCAAAAACACTTGATGATTTCTTTTTAGGCATGGATTACACGGGATTTCACGGATAAAATTAAAGAGAACCGTGATATCCCGTGTAACCCATGCCTAAAAGAAATAAATAGTAAGCGAGTCTTTATTTTGAGACATCATTATTTCTTTTCCCGCAAATCGTCTTTAGGAATCGTACTCTCGCTTCCGTCACGCGTGGCTATATAGTGCGGAGACATAATCTCTATGCCCGCCTCATTAAATCTATCTTGGATATTCTGATGCAAATCCGAATAAATCTGTGCCAAACGGTCAGCTTCCTTTATATACGCATTCACCTGATACACCGGATACCAGTCACTGAGCGAAGTCTCCAGTACAAAAGGACGCGGATCATCTACCACACCGGGCGTATTCAGCGCCGCCTCTATCAGTAATTGATGCGTCTGCCGCCAAGGGACATCATAACCAATGCTTACTTCAGAATGAATGATTAAACCATATTCACGGGCAGAAGCGCTGTAATTTACGGTATGAGAGGACATGATAAAAGAGTTCGGAATAGTCACCACCTCATTCTTCGGCGTGCGGATACGGGTGACAAGCGGAGTCTTTTCGATAACGTTACCCGTTGTTTCATTCAGTTGTATGCGGTCGCCCAACTTAAAAGGACGCATATAAGTAATAACCAAACCTGCAATAATATTCCCGATAACGGTACTCGACCCAAGCGATACTATCAATCCGACAAAAACCGAAATACCCTGAAACACTCCGGACTTGGAACCGGGCAGATAGGGATAAATCATTGCAATCATAAAAGCATAAAGCAAAAAGCGGATGATGTGGAAAGTAGGTTCCGCCCAATCGGAATAAAAGCCGCGTATCTTCAAGCGTTCGGACTTCACCTCATTGGCGAGGTAATGAACAAAGCGCACCAGATACTTCACCGCATACCATATCACAAAAATAGTAAACAGATTGGGTATATACTCTATGACCGAGGTGAAGATACTCTTCACCGGAATCCAAATATAAGAGAACAACTGATATGCCAAGCTCTTGGTCTGCGGGAAGATGGAAAACAACAACGGAACCGTCAGCAGCAATTGAAGAAGCATGATGACATAACGCAGCAGATTCGAGAGGAAGATAAGCAAGTTAACCTGTTTCTGCGTGTCCAGCAATTCGTAATCTTGGATAGAGAACGGCTTCAGTTTGGTATCTTTCAACTTTTGTATCCGCACTTTCAGTTTCTTGAACAGCCAGATAGTGAGTCTGAACAAGAAATACTGTCCCACCAATACCAAGATAAAGTAAAGGATGCGCTTACCCAACTGCCAAAGACTGTGCTCATCTTTCATTTCTTTCAGCTTATCGACAATAACCTTTCGGTTATGGGCAGCCAACTGGTCACGGGTGCAGTTTTCCCACAAGCCGTCTTGGTCAATAAACGAGGCTATAACCTTGTTGCCATACATGAGGTCGGTAACAATATCGCTGCTCTCCATATATAATGAGTCGGGGCGCAAGTTGAAGCGCTTGCCCAGCTCCAATATGGCAGCGGCATCCATTTCGGCACGTTGCTGAGGAGTATGACCGCCACGCTTGGCATAGAGATAGAACAACGTATCTCCCTCCACCACTACCGGAACACCGGGAGTCACCTTACGCAAAGAGTCGATGCGCTGTCTCTGCTGCAAATGTTTCACAGAATCGGCCGCATAGCTGGCAAGTTTCAGCTGCTCCATTTCCATACGCAGATTGGCTTCGTTCAGCCGGGCAGCCTCCAGTTCCTGCTTTATCGCCGACAGTGACACCGCAGAGTCGGAATCGGCCCTTACCGTTAAAACCGGAGCCAAGCTGTCTCCCTCTATGGCACGAAGCACTTTTTCTACCAATTGTGCGGATGCTCCGTTTACTATCAGTAGCATCAGCATCAAGCACAAGGCGCGAGTCCCTTTCATTTCAATATCTTTTTATCGGTTGTTGTTATAATATAGCTATTCTAAATAAAACTTCAAACATACAGAATGTTTTTCATATTTCATAAAAAATGAACCTGTTCGTTTTATTCTGCTATCGGTTTGCATTATCTTTGTCCGCAAAAAAGATATTCCATGAACATTCTACTACTCGTAGGGGGACTCCTCCTCATCTTATTAGGTGCAAACGGACTGACTGACGGGGCTGCCTCCGTTGCCAAACGCTTTCATATACCCAACATTGTTATCGGGCTGACAATCGTGGCCTTCGGAACATCCGCCCCGGAGTTGACGGTCAGCGTGTCTTCCGCACTGAAAGGCAGTGCAGACATCGCTATCGGCAACGTGGTGGGAAGCAATATCTTCAACACACTGGTGATTGTAGGTTGCACCGCACTGTTTGCCCCGATTGCCATCACCCGGAACACTTTGCAGAAAGAAATACCTTTGTGCATCCTCTCCTCCATAGCCTTACTGGTCTGTGCCAACGATGTATTCTTGAATGGAGACGGAGCCAATATACTCAGTATCACTGACGGCTTGCTATTGTTGTGCTTCTTCGCCATATTCTTGAGCTACACTTTTGCCATTGCCTCACATACCCCCGAAGAAGCGGCAGGTGGCGAAGAGAGCATCAAGCAGCTGCCGCTTTGGAAATCCGTTCTTTACATCTTGGGCGGTCTTGGTGCGCTTATTGCCGGCGGCAGTTTCTTTGTGGACGGCGCAAGCGGCATCGCACGCAGCCTGGGAGTGAGTGAATCTGTTATCGGACTGACGTTGGTGGCAGGCGGCACCTCACTGCCCGAACTTGCCACATCCATTGTGGCAGCTTTAAAGAAGAATCCGGAAATAGCCATCGGCAACGTAGTAGGCAGTAACCTGTTCAATGTATTCTTTGTATTGGGTTGCAGCGCATCCATCACACCGTTGCATCTGACGGGTATTACCAATTTGGACTTATGGGTGCTGGTAGGGTCGGGCATCCTGCTTTGGTTCTTCGGGCTGTTCTTTGCCAAGCGCACCATCACCCACATTGAAGGAAGTATCATGGTACTTTGCTACATTGCATATACGGCATTCCTCATTTATAGCCTGTAAGACCGTATATTTTAAAGTTTTTCATGTATCTTTGCCCACTCATAACAACATACAACTATGGCAATTACAATTAAAAAGGTTTCCACGAAAAAGGAACTGAAACAATTTATCCGCTTCAACTACAAACTGTACAAAAACAATCCGTATTCAGTACCCGACCTCTACGATGATATGCTCAACACTTTCAACAAGAAGAAAAACGCCGCTTTCGAGTTTTGCGAAGCCGACTATTTTCTTGCTTATAAGGAGAATCAAATCGTAGGACGTGTAGCCGCCATCATCAACAATAAGGCCAACCAGACTTGGAACAAGAAAGAGGTACGCTTCGGCTGGATTGACTTTATCGACGACCCCGAAGTATCGGAAGCGCTTATCCGCACCGTCGAAGAATGGGGCAAAGAACGGGGCATGACCCACATACAAGGCCCGTTAGGCTTTACCGATTTCGATGCGGAAGGTATGCTTATCGAGGGTTATGACCAGCTCAGCACAATGGCAACCACTTACAACTATCCTTACTATCCGCAGCATATGGAACGTATGGGGTTTGAAAAAGACGCCGACTGGGTAGAATACAAGATTTACATCCCGGATGCCATACCCGACAAGCACAAGCGCATTTCAGACCTTATCCAACGTAAATATAACCTTAAAATCAAGAAATATTCTTCTGCCAAGAAGATTGCCCGTGACTACGGACAGGCTATTTTTGAACTGATGAACGAAGCATACAGCCCGCTGTATGGCTATTCCGCCCTGTCGCAACGCCAGATTGACCAATATGTCAAAATGTATCTGCCCATTCTGGACCTGCGTATGGTGACGCTGATTACAGATGCCGAAGATAAGCTGATAGCCGTAGGCATCTCCATGCCTTCTTTGTCAGAAGCCTTGCAAAAGTCTCATGGACGTCTGTTGCCCTTTGGTTGGTATCACCTGCTGAAAGCATTGTTCATGAAACGTCGCGCCAAGATGCTGGACTTGCTACTGGTAGCCGTGAAGCCCGAGTATCAGAACAAGGGCGTAAACGCATTGCTATTCTCAGACTTAATCCCTGTCTATCAAAAGTTGGGCTTCGTGTTTGCGGAAAGCAATCCGGAACTGGAACTGAACGGCAAGGTACAAGCACAGTGGGAATACTTCAAGACCGAGCAGCATAAGCGTAGGAGAGCGTTTGTCAAAGCTATATAGAATCGCTATGATATAATGTAAACTCTCCTTTCCTTATTGATAAACATCCGTTTCCTTCATTCCAAATGTAGCAATCCATAGGAGATAAGCCTCTTTTGCTTGTATCTTTTCCTCGTTTTCCAGTTGCGGGCTCGACGGTTGCCAGCTGTGTGCCCGACAGCCCGCAGTTGGCAACCGTCGAGCCCGCAACTGGAAAACGAGGAAAAACTTGTAGCCTAACGGCCTTTTCAATCGTACTTTTCTCCATTAACCATCAAGCAAACTGAAAAAAGTTTCAGGGCATATATTTGTTTGCATAGGTGTTTTGTATTGATTTTCTTATTAACTTTGCGAAATATCAGTGCTTACAATACAAGATGTTTTTCTATGGAAGATAATAATATGACTTTACCATTGGAAAGTTCCGCCGATTACGAAGAAAAGATAACCGGTGCAAATACCGGCAACAGTGAAGTTGAATATAACGAAGATAACATTCGCCACTTGGACGACATGGAGCATATCCGTGTCCGTTCGGGTATGTACATAGGCCGTCTTGGCGACGGTTCGCAAAACGACGATGGTATCTACGTGTTGCTGAAAGAAGTAATGGACAACAGCATCGACGAATTCAAGATGGGAGCCGGCAAACGTATTGAAGTCAATATAGAAGAGAATCTCCGCGTAAGCGTACGTGACTACGGACGGGGTATTCCGCAAGGAAAGCTGGTGGAAGCGGTCAGCAAGCTGAATACCGGCGGTAAATACGACAGCAAGGCGTTCAAAAAGAGCGTCGGTCTGAACGGTGTCGGCATCAAAGCCGTCAACGCGCTCAGCAGCCGTTTCGAAGTACGCAGTTATCGTGACGGAAAAGTACGTGCGGTGATTTTTGAAAAAGGTGTGCTGCAAAGCGATATAACGCAAAGCAGCACGGAAGAAAACGGTACTTACATCTTCTTTGAGCCGGACAATACCCTCTTCCTGAATTACTCCTTTCAGAACCAGTTTGTAGAGACGCTGCTGCGCAATTATACTTATCTCAATACAGGGCTGACATTCATCTACAACGGACAGCGAATCATCTCCCGTCATGGCCTGGAAGACCTCCTGAAAGATAATATGACCAGTGAGGGACTTTATGACATCGTCCACCTGAAAGGAGAAGACATCGAAATAGCCTTTACGCACACCAACCAGTATGGAGAAGAGTACTATTCTTTCGTAAACGGACAGCACACCACACAGGGCGGTACGCATCAAACGGCTTTGAAGGAGCATATTGCCCGCACCATCAAGGAGTTCTTTAATAAGAATCAGGAGTATGCCGACATCCGCAACGGACTGGTAGCCGCCATTGCCATCGATGTGGAGGAGCCGATGTTCGAGAGCCAGACCAAAACGAAGTTAGGCTCCAACAATATGTGGCCCGAAGGCCCGACCGTAAACAAATATGTAGGCGATTTCATCAAAACGGAAGTGGACAACTATCTCCACAAGAACCCGTTGATGTCCGAAATCATGCTGCAAAAGATACAGGACTCCGAGAAAGAGCGCAAAGCCATTGCCGGAGTTACCAAGCTGGCCCGCGAACGGGCTAAAAAAGCAAACCTGCATAACCGCAAGCTACGCGACTGCCGCTTCCACCTGAGTGACGGAAAAGGCAAAGACCAAGAGGCTGAGTCGTGCATCTTCATCACCGAGGGCGACTCCGCCAGCGGCTCTATCACCAAAAGCCGCGACGTAAACACGCAGGCGGTATTCAGCCTACGCGGCAAGCCTCTCAACTCGTACGGACTGACCAAAAAAGTGGTTTATGAGAACGAAGAGTTCAACCTGCTGCAAGCCGCGCTGAACATTGAAGACGGTATCGAAGGACTGCGTTATAACAAAGTGATTGTTGCCACCGATGCCGATGTGGACGGTATGCACATCCGCCTGCTCATCATCACGTTCTTCCTGCAGTTCTTCCCCGACCTGATAAAGAAAGGACATGTATATATCTTGCAGACCCCGTTGTTCCGTGTGCGCAACAAGAAGAAAACAAACTATTGCTACACAGAAGACGAACGGGTGAAAGCGATTGAAGAGTTAGGTCCGAACCCGGAAATCACCCGATTCAAAGGATTGGGAGAGATTTCACCGGATGAATTCAAGCATTTCATCGGTAAAGATATGCGTCTGGAACAGGTATCGCTACGCAAAACAGACTTAGTAAAAGAGTTATTGGAGTTTTACATGGGCAAAAACACCATGGAACGGCAAAACTTTATCATCGACAACTTGGTTATAGAAGAAGATTTAGCATCATGAGAAGAGCAATCTTTCCGGGTACATTCGACCCGTTTACTATCGGCCACTCCTCAGTAGTGCGCCGCGCGCTGACTTTCATAGACGAAATCGTCATAGGAATAGGTATCAACGAGAACAAGAATACGCATTTCCCCATTGAGAAGCGCGAAAAGATGATACGGGATTACTACCGGGATGAGCCGCGCATCAAAGTGCAGTCATACAACTGCCTGACCATTGACTTTGCCAAGGAAGTGGACGCCAACCTGATTATACGCGGAATACGTACGGTGAAGGACTTCGAGTACGAGGAAACCATTGCAGATATAAACCGCAAACTGACAGGAATCGAGACCATTCTGCTCTTTACGGAACCGGAGCTGACCTGCGTAAGCTCCACCACCGTACGCGAACTGTTGCAGTTCGGGAAAGATATAAGCATGTTCCTTCCGGAAGGAATGGAGATGAGTGATGAAATGATTAGTGATTAGTGACGAGGATAATGAAAAAGATTTTTGCTGTTATATTATGTATGTGCGCCGTCATGGCGCAGGCTCAGAAAATGGGCAACGAAGCTATCCGCAAGTTGCAAATGGCAGAATTTGCCATAGCCAACCTTTACGTGGACTCCGTTGATGAGAATAAGTTGGTGGAAGAGGCTATCATCAAGATGCTGGCGCAACTGGACCCACACTCCACCTACAACAATGCCGAAGAAGTGAAGAAAATGAATGAACCCCTGCAAGGTAACTTCGAAGGTATCGGCGTACAGTTCCAAATGATAGAAGATACGCTGCTTGTGGTGCAGCCCGTCAGCAACGGTCCCTCGGAGAAAGTGGGTATTCTTGCCGGTGACCGCATCATAGCCGTTAACGACTCCGCCATCGCCGGAGTGAAAATGAGTACGGAGGACATCATGCGCCGACTGCGCGGAGCAAAAGGCTCGGAGGTCAAACTCACCATCGTACGTCGCGGAGTAAATGAACCCTTGTTCTTCACTGTGAAACGGGATAAGATACCTATCCTCAGCTTGGATGCCGCATATATGATACAACCCGGGACAGGCTATATCCGCATCAACCGCTTTGGAGCAACCACCCCCGAGGAGTTCCTTAAAGCCTTGAAAGGCTTGCAGAAAAAGGGAATGAAAGACTTGATTCTCGACCTGCAAGGGAACGGCGGTGGCTATCTGAATGCCGCCATCGACCTCGCCAATGAGTTCCTGCAGCAAAAAGACCTTATCGTTTATACCGAAGGCAGGGCAGCACGCCGCAGCAATTTCTATGCAAAAGGAAACGGAAACTTCAAAGACGGCCGTCTCATCGTTTTAGTGGATGAATATTCCGCATCTGCCAGTGAAATCGTGACCGGAGCCATTCAAGACTGGGACAGAGGAGTGGTTGTAGGCCGCCGCACTTTCGGCAAAGGACTGGTGCAACGTCCTATCGACCTGCCGGACGGCTCTATGATACGCCTGACCATCGCCCGCTACTATACTCCTTCCGGCCGCTGCATACAGAAGCCATATGACAAGACCGCCAACCCGGACGGCACGCTCAGCGAAGAGGACAATCAGGAAAGGTACAACCAAGAATTGATAGACCGCTTTAATCATGGCGAGTTGATGCATGCCGACAGCATACATTTCCCCGATTCCCTGAAATATCAGACAAAGAAATTAGCGCGTACCGTTTATGGCGGCGGTGGTATCATGCCGGATTTCTTCGTCCCTATAGACACTACTCAATATACCGATTACCACCGTAACCTTGTAGCTAAAGGTGTAGTTATCAAAACAACGATGAAGTTTATAGAGAATCACCGGAAAGAGCTGCAAAGCAAGTACAAGAAGTTCGAGGCGTTCAATGACAAGTTTGAAATCAGCGATGAAATGTTAGCGAATATGCGTACCCTCGCAGACCAAGAGAAGATTAAGTTTGATGAAGGGCAATACCAAAAGTCCCTGCCGCTCATCAAGACCCAACTAAAGGCGCTAATTGCCCGCGACCTATGGGACATGAACGAATACTTCCAAATAATGAACACTGCAAACAACAGCGTACTGCAAGCCTTGAAAGTTCTAAATGAAGGAGCATATGAGAAAGTGGTAAGGTGATTGCCTTATCACTTTCCAAACAACCAGCGGTTCAGCCAGCGGTTTACGTAGATATTCACAACCGCACAGCCCGCACCGATAGCCGCACCCGCCAGCACATCCGAAGGATAATGTACCCCCTCGTTCATACGGGACACTCCGACGGAGCAAGCCCACAAAGCGGAAGGAGCTATCACATACCACTTGGGATATTTTATACATAAAGAGGTAGCAAGTGCGAAAGCGGATGCAGTATGCCCCGACGGGAAAGAGGGGCTGCTCTCGTAACTATACGGATGCACTCTATCCGGGTAGCGGTCATACGGACGTTCGCGGTCAATAAGATATTTCATGCCATACGTCACTACAAATGCACCCGCCACACTTGTCCCTACATATATGGCATCCTTCAATAAATCCTTATCCTTTTTAGCCCATGCCGTCAGCGCCATAGCCACCGGAACGCCAATGGCTACATAGGGCTCCGAACGTGAAATGAATTTATTATAATTACGGACAAACTTATTATCCCAACTATTAATCCGATGCAATGTATTAATATCCCAATTCTGCGCAGAGAGATTTGATACAACAAAGGATACAAAAAATACAAAAAAAATGGTTCTTTTCATAAAACCTGTCTATTAGTTTGACGCAAAGATAGCCGAAATCCTTAGAGTATTCGCAAAATTATCTTATCTTTGTTGCCACAATTTACATATTAATACAATTCACATATCCATTCATGACATTAAATAGTTGTTGCGCTCGGCAAATTGATTGTGCACTATGTCCCCAAACACCTCAAGGAGCATTGATATATAGCCAATACTCTAAAGGACAGCATTTCTCTGCCGAAAAGTGTACGCAAAACTGCATAATATTCATATTGAAAGGTGAATTGCTTGTCAACAGTGAGGAATATCCCGGCACTACTTTACAAGCCCGCCAATGTATTTTGCAAGCTATCGGCTCCAAAGTAGAATTACTGGCGCTGACCGATGTTGAATACCTTACCTATTGGTTTACGGAACTTCCCCTCCTCTGTGAAGAACGCTACAAAGAAATACTTGAAACAGCACACGCTCCGCTGACCTATACTCCTTTGGTAGCCATTCCCAAGTTGGAACGGTTACTTGATGACTTAACAGAATATTTCAAAGAACAACCGAACGCCTGCAGCAAGTATCTCGACATCAAATGCCAGGAAATAATTTATATACTGACCTGCTACTACCCGATTCAGCAAATCTCCACTTTCTTCTATCCAATCAGCACGTATACGGAAAGTTTCCACTATTTCGTCATGCAGAACTACGATAAAGTGAAAAACGTAGAAGAGTTTGCCCACCTTGGCGGATATACCACAACCACTTTCCGGCGGTTATTCAAAAATATGTATGGCGTACCCGTATACGAATGGATTCTGGATAAGAAACGTGAGGGCATTTTAAATGACCTGCGATATACCAAACAACGCATTTCTGCAATCAGCACCCGATATGGATTCGATTCATTATCACACTTCGCCCACTTCTGCAAAGACTCTTTTGGCGATACTCCCCGTGCCTTGCGAAAACGTGCCGCCAACGGCGAAAACATCACTATAATCTGCAAAGAACACAATAAAGAACAAGAGGACGAGTAGCACAGCTTACTTGTCCGCAAACTTCATTGCCTACCGATTACGGAATTATTTCTTTAATTCCTTGTTTAATCAAGGTATTTCCTCTATTTTTGCGAGAAATTAGTAAGACCGTATTTAAAGAATATATTTTCTAACTATTAAATAATTTAAATTCAATCATTTATGTGGTTAAGTAATTCATCTGTAGGAAGGAAAGTGGTGATGAGCGTTACCGGTATCGCCCTTGTCCTGTTTCTGACATTTCACATGGCGATGAACCTTGTTGCATTGGTTTCGGCCAACGGCTACAACATGGTTTGTGAGTTCCTGGGAGCAAACTGGTATGCATTGGTAGCTACCGTAGGTTTGGCTGCTTTGTTCATCATCCACATCATCTACGCTTTCTGGCTGACTATGCAGAACCGCAAGGCACGCGGTAACGAACGTTATGCCGTAGTAGACAAGCCTAAAACTGTGGAATGGGCTTCTCAAAACATGCTTGTGCTGGGTATCATCGTAATTGTAGGTCTCGGTCTGCACTTGGTAAACTTCTGGGCTAAAATGCAGCTCCCCGAACTAATGCACAACATGGGTATGCATGCTGACACACTTACTTTGGCTTATGCAGCCAACGGCGTTTATCACATCCAGAACACCTTCTCTAACCCGGTATTCGTAGTGCTTTACCTCATTTGGCTGGGTGCATTGTGGTTCCACCTGACTCACGGTTTCTGGAGCTCCATGCAGTCTTTGGGCTGGAACAACAAAGTATGGATCAACCGTTGGAAATGTATCTCCAACATCTATTCCACTATCGTTGTTGTATGCTTCGCTCTGGTAGTTGTCGCATTCTTCATCAAATCAATGATGTGTAGCGGCGCTTGCTAATAAATTATTGTAAATGATTAAATTGTAATAGCATTATGACTAAGATAGATTCTAAAATACCGGAAGGACCGGTAGCTGAGAAATGGACTAACTATAAAGCTCACCAAAAATTAGTGAACCCTGCCAACAAACGCCGTTTGGACATCATCGTAGTAGGAACCGGACTTGCCGGCGCTTCTGCTGCCGCTTCTCTCGGTGAAATGGGTTTCAGAGTATTCAATTTCTGCATTCAAGACTCTCCGCGCCGCGCACATTCTATCGCTGCACAAGGTGGTATCAATGCTGCAAAGAATTATCAAAACGACGGTGACTCCGTTTACCGCTTATTCTACGATACTGTAAAGGGTGGCGACTATCGTGCCCGCGAAGCAAACGTTTACCGTTTAGCTGAAGTATCAAACGCCATCATCGACCAATGCGTTGCACAAGGTGTTCCTTTCGCTCGCGAATACGGCGGTCTGCTCGACAACCGTTCTTTCGGTGGCGCACAAGTTTCACGTACATTCTACGCTAAAGGCCAAACAGGTCAACAGCTGCTGCTGGGTGCATACTCTGCATTGAGCCGTCAGGTAAACGTAGGTACTGTAAAACTGTTTACCCGCTATGAAATGCAGGACGTTGTGCTCGTTGAAGGACGCGCCCGCGGTATCATCGCAAAGAACCTCGTAACCGGTAAGTTGGAACGCTTTGCCGCTCATGCAGTGGTTATCGCTACCGGCGGTTACGGAAACGCATACTTCCTTTCTACCAATGCAATGACTTGTAACTGTACGGCAGCTATTTCTTGCTACCGCAAGGGTGCATGGATGGCTAACCCAGCTTACGTACAGATTCACCCGACTTGTATTCCTGTACACGGTGACAAACAGTCTAAACTGACTCTGATGTCCGAATCACTGCGTAACGACGGTCGCATCTGGGTTCCGAAGAAACTGGAAGATGCCAAGAAACTACAAGAAGGCACTCTGCAAGGAAAAGATATTCCCGAAGAAGACCGCGACTACTACTTGGAACGCCGTTATCCGGCATTCGGTAACCTCGTTCCGCGCGACGTTGCCAGCCGTGCAGCCAAAGAACGTTGCGACAAGGGCTTCGGCGTAAACAATACCGGCCTGGCCGTATTCCTCGACTTCAGCGATGCAATCAACCGTCTGGGCAAGGATGTAGTAGCTCAACGTTACGGTAACCTCTTCGATATGTACGAAGAAATCACCGACGTAAGCCCGTACGAGAACCCGATGATGATTTATCCTGCCATCCACTATACAATGGGCGGTATCTGGGTTGATTACGAACTGCAGACTTCCATCAAGGGTCTGTTCGCTATCGGCGAATGTAACTTCTCCGACCACGGCGCAAACCGCCTCGGTGCTTCTGCATTGATGCAAGGTCTGGCCGACGGCTATTTCGTATTGCCTTACACTATCCAGAACTATCTGGCCGACCAGATTACCGTTCCCCGCTTCTCTACCGATTTGCCTGAATTTGCCGCTGCAGAAAAGGCTATCCAAGACAAGATTGACTGGATGATGAACATCAAGGGTAAGAAGTCTGTAGATTCCATCCACAAGGAACTGGGTCATGTAATGTGGGAATATGTCGGCATGGGACGTACTGCCGAAGGTTTGAAAGAAGGATTGAAGAAGATGAAAGAAATCCGCAAGGAATTTGAAACTAACCTCTTCATTCCGGGCGACAAAGAAGGCATGAACGTAGAACTCGACAAGGCCATCCGTCTGTACGACTTCATCATAATGGGTGAATTAGTAGCTTACGATGCCCTGAACCGTGACGAAAGCTGTGGCGGTCACTTCCGCGAAGAATACCAGACTGAGGAAGGCGAAGCTAAACGTGATGATGAAAACTTCTTCTACGTTGCTTGCTGGGAATACCAAGGCTCTGACGAAAAAGCTCCGGTATTGCTGAAAGAACCGCTGGTTTACGAAGCAATCAAAGTACAGACTCGTAACTATAAGAGCTAATCGGGAAGTTGAACATTTAAAGAATTAAAGAAAATGGATAAAAATATATCATTTACGCTCAAGGTATGGCGCCAGAAGGGTCCGAAAGCAAAAGGCGCTTTTGAAACATACCAAATGAAAGATATTCCGGGCGATACTTCATTCCTCGAAATGCTGGATATTCTGAACGAACAGCTCATCAGTGAAGGTAAAGAACCGGTTGTATTCGACCATGACTGCCGCGAAGGTATCTGCGGTATGTGTTCTCTCTACATCAACGGACATCCGCATGGACCTGCAACAGGTGCCACTACCTGCCAGATCTATATGCGCCGATTCAACGACGGTGATACTATCACCGTGGAACCTTGGCGTTCTGCCGGTTTCCCGGTTATCAAAGACTTAATGGTAGACCGTACGGCATACGACAAGATTATGCAAGCCGGCGGTTATGTTAGTGTACGCACAGGCGCTCCTCAGGATGCCAACGCTATCCTGATTCCGAAGCCCATCGCTGACGAAGCTATGGATGCCGCTTCCTGCATCGGTTGCGGTGCTTGTGTAGCTGCTTGTAAGAACGGTTCTGCCATGCTGTTCGTTTCTGCCAAAGTAAGCCAGTTGAACCTGTTGCCTCAAGGCAAACCGGAAGCATTGCGCCGTGCCAAAGCCATGTTGAGCAAAATGGATGAACTCGGTTTCGGTAACTGTACAAACACTCGTGCTTGTGAAGCTGAATGTCCGAAGAATGTTTCCATCAGCAACATCGCACGTCTGAACCGCGACTTCATCATCGCAAAACTGAAAGACTAACCGTACTTTCTACATTTGATTAATATCACAAAGAACTCTTCTATCGGGAAACCGGTAGAGGAGTTTTTTATTATAGAAACAAGAACAAAAGCCCTTATCCAAGCTGAGAAGCAACCTTAAACGGGCAAAAGCACAGAGTTCTGAACCGAAGAGTATGACGAGCTCGCAGCCTCTTTCCTTAAACTGCGAGGAGACAATCCGAAGTTCTTCTTGCAGAAGTTAGAGAAGTGGGGCAAAGATTCAAAGCCATACTTATAGCAAATCTCAGAGATTGTAAAATTTGTATGCTGAAGCTCATAAAGAATGCCTTCTTTTCTGCGTTCCTGCATCCACTCATACACAGGCTGATGGAATACCGAAGTAAATATGCGGCGGAAAGTCGTGGTTGTATATCCTCCTAATTTGGCAAGTTCCTCAACCGTCTTGACCTTATCATAGTTCTTAAGCACAAAATACTGAAAACTGGTAGTATATTTCGACAGTGAGTGCACCAACATGGAAAGCTCGTAATCCGAATAGTAATGCCACAAAATGAATGCAAGTTCCTTTTGCTTAAATTGCAGCAACTCTCTACAGATTTTCTCTCCGACTAAATAAGCCTTCGAAGCTTCCAAGAAGAAATTTAGTTCGGAACAAATCTTTAAAGGATAAAATATAAGAGGCGGAATCACATTATCTACGATATGCTGATAGCGTCCCTCGCAAAAGAATTCCGGTTGTGAAAACCGATAGCATATACATTCCACATCCGTCATTGCAAGCACTTCATACTTTGAACCGATAGCCTGAAGAAGAAATTCGCCCGCATGCAATGTCACTCCTGCGTACTCTTTACTATTAATAAGGACTTCACCTTTCAAAAGAAATATAATGATATTGTCATCACATCTGGGCATGACAAAATGAAATCCCCTACTATGAGAAGCATGCAGAATGAGGTTATCCACAGCTTTGGGACACTTGAGACAATCAGTATTAACCGCTCCACAAGCGGAAGAGTCATGCATAGCAGGACAGAATGTTTTGTTTGTTTGCTTTCGCAAAAATAAACATAAACATCTAACAAAAAAAATATTCCCCGAAAACTTATGCTTTTAAAGTTTTCGGGGATATATTAATGTATTATGAAAGAATTGGAACTTTTACATCAAAACTTTATAGTCCAGTAAATGTACCATTTTCATCTGTCCATTTACCAGTCTCCGGAATAAATTTGATAGAAGTCGCGTCACTCGTCAATGTCAATGTATAACGGATGTTCTTACCCATTCCCCAGCTACCTGTGAGGTTAACTGTTTTAGTGCCGTCAAAAGTAGGTTCACCTAATTTCTCTCCATTTTTCGGCGCAGCAGTATAAGTAACCTCTACAGTCACACCCGTTAAGTTATCTTGAGGCATCAACATAAATAAGGCATTACCGGCAGTCTCAAATGATGCAGATGCATTGGGATCAGCAGTAGTCGGAGTAACTGTTACAGTACCTGCATATTCATAAGTCACACCTGAAACAGACTCTACCAAACTACTCCAAGCACCTACCGTAGCACTTCCATCAAAAGTAAAAGTAGCTTTATCTTTTGCACCTTTAATCACTAATTTCGATACGGTATAAGTAAAATCCGGAGTACTTCCCTTAATGGAGAAATTCACCTGTGTCAAAAGATGCTGAAAAGGAAGAGTTATAGCTGATTCAGACTTTATCTGATTCATTACATTGGCAGCAACCAAATCTTCTTGACCAGTAACAGCTTTTACTGTATATTCAAACTTCGGATAACCTGCGGCAGTGATATCCAAAGTTTGTGCCGGTGAAGTAGCAAAGAATTGTAATTTACCGGAAGACGGCCAATAGTAGTTTCCTGTATATTGCCATTCCGAAGACGGCTTAGTAACTTCTACATTATCCATAAAACCTGTACTCAACTGTACAGCCGGTCCCATTGCATCTGTCGTTTTATAAGCATTTACAGTAAACGTTTTAAGGTTACCGGCAGTAATCACCTCCGCTTTTGTTCCGGCCTTCACCACTGTTCCAAATTTAATTTGGTTTGTTGTGCTTACATTCTCAAACTCTTCATTCTCAGAGCAACTTGCCATTGCTACGGCAGCTAAAGCTACCAATAAAATTTTCTTCATAACTACTTGTTTTTTAGTTAATATATTAATTTCCTTATCTTGTTTTTACACAATAATATCTACATTAGTTTCATCATCCCAATCGTTCACATCTCCGTCAATACCACCATTTCCACCTTCCCCTTTATCTACCTCTACCGTAATCTGTCCATCAGGGACAGGTACTTCAATGTGTATTTCCTCATCGGGAACAGACGGTGTTTCTTCTCCCTCATCAGGAATCGGAGGTGCTACCAAATCTTTAATATCCACCTGTACTTCCTGTACCTGTTTATCCACTTTGACAATTTTAATGGTCAGTACCATTGGATTATCAATACGTGTATCAACACCTTTCGGAAGCATGAAATGTGAAAAATATCCCCATAGCAATCCATTTTTACAATCTGTCTCCACACAGACAGGCATCTCGGCAGGTTCACACATTCTTTTACCAAGATAGTAACCGCCATTCAACCCGCTCACATGACACACAACAGCCGATATATTTTCCACACCACTCACCTTTATATCAAACGAATAGTTATTCACCACCCGTTCCGGTTTCAGTTTCATCACACGGGCCGTTTCACTCTTTGTTATCTCCACATCGTCCAATGCCACAACATAAAGGTTATCCGGTGACCAGACCATATCTTCCCCGCCATTCATACCTATACACTGCTCTGTATATGCCCTGATAGTCTCGTAACTTCCATCACCATCTATACAGACCACCTCCGTATTATAGTTATAAACTATCATTGCATAATTACCGGGCGGCACTTTTACCTCCCCTCCAACAGCCGGCAGATAACTTTCCACCTTCCGTCCTTCGGCATCTTTCGGATAAAATATTACCCGCATCGTTTCCGGTAACTCCTCTGCCACCTCCGTCCAGTCCAACGTTATCTGTACGCCACTGACAGGGTAATCATCCAACACCCCTCTGAAACTACATCCCGACAGAGTTATAAATAGGCAGAACAGAGCTATCAGTAAACTATATCTGGCATTTCCTATCACATTCATCGTCCTGCCGTTATATGCCACACTAAAGAAACTTTCGCCTTTGTAGGACCAATGAAATGATAGCGTCCACCATTCGTCCAGACTAAATCCCCTTTATAAGAGGTATATTTACGATACTCCGTCATTAAATAACCTATCCCCAAACTACACTCAATCGCCAAACGTCCGGCTATCCGGCGTGCATATCCGTAGGTCAGCCCCGAAGCTGCGTAATATTTGCCGCGAATGCCGTTCTCTTCCTTCAATTGAAAATCATATACTCCGCCTTCTGTATATCCCCCCAAGAAATGACCAGTCAGCTTGTCACGCATATTTCTGTTGCCCAGCCAATAACGAACTTCCATACCTCCCGAGAGAAGCTGATAGCAAAAGCTATGTCGGCTGTTCAACCACCAGGGACATTTATATTCGGTATTCAAAGACCACTTCCGCCCTATCGAAAGCTCTACTTCCACATTCGGGGCCAATACTAAATCATATAATATATTATTCTTCAGAGCCACAATAACCTTACGCGATGTATCCGTTTTTTTCTCTTGCGTCATCAACACAGCCGATGGAACAATCCGTTCTGCACTTATGTATACCATAGGCAGCATCTTCTCCGGCATCCGTATATCTGCTATGGGCAGTTCCTCCGACTTTATCATACATCTGCCAATCCTCGGAAAAATAACTTGCGACAAATATCTATAAGCTCTACCGCCGTTTAAATAGCGCAACAACTCCGTCAATCTGTCAAAACTTCCGTAATGATACTGAATCAACATTAATACTTCTTCTCTGTCCGGCACATTCTTATCAGCGGTTACCCACTGATAGACTTCTTCCCACTTATCCGGTTCTATCATTGAATTATTCACCGAATTATTTACAATCATCAATGTATTAGCCCGCATATACTCTCTCCCCACCAAAAGTAAAAAGAGTATCATAAGAATAATTATATTGACGCGATTCACCATAACCTTACGTTATATGAAAGCAAAAGTAAGCTATTAAAGTTAAAGAAAATACAGAAAGACTAACTCATTTAAACGATTGGAAGGCTTTGTGAAACGATTGGAAGCTTTTTGCAACTTGTCAACTTTCCATACAAATAAGAAATGGAATATTCCATGAAAATCAAGAGCCGTACAACTCTTCCTCTTCAAAGGAATTATCATATCGTCAGCATTTGTCCATCTATTCGAGTCAAGAAGTCAAGCGTGTACGAAAACAGTAAATATTCGTAAAATAAAACTAAAAGAATTTCAGAAAAAGAGTAAATGTTTGGAAGATATAAGAAGAAACCATACATTTGTCACGTGATTTTTTTCATAGTATTAGATTTAAGGTTAACAAAGGTTGGAGTACAGCGGTACTCCTTTTTTTTATGCCAATAAGTGATACACTCCTCCCACCAATGTTTTTACCACCCCTTTCATCTCCAATTCAAAAAGCAGGGCGCTCATACGATTTACCGGTATATCCGCTTCTACTACAAGCGTATTGATATGCGAATCTCCCTGGCGGGTCAGTATGCGCACCACCAACTCCTCCTCAGCGGCCAGCTCCGGAAACAAATTGCGCTGAATACCCTCCGCCTTGAGTGCAGATTCCGCACTGCCCCATCCCATTGTTCTTACAAATTCCTCGGCGCTTTGCACAAGTGCCGCCTTATTATCCCGTATCAACTGATTGCAACCGATAGAAGCGGTGTCCGTCACCCGCCCGGGTACGGCAAAGCAATCACGATGATAGCCGTCAGCCAAATCCGCCGTAATCAAAGAACCGCCTTTAGCGGCAGATTCCACCACAATCGTTGCGTCACACATCCCCGCCACAATACGGTTACGACTGACGAAGTTATGTTTGTCCGGATTAGTCTCGGTAAGAAACTCGGTAAGCAAGCCGCCATTTGCCAGCATATCGACAGCCGTTTTACGATGCACAAAAGGATAAATACGGTCCAAGCCATGGGCCAGAACAGCAACTGTGGAAATATTATCGGCAAGTGCGGCACGATGCGCATGAATATCAATGCCATAAGCAAGGCCGCTCACTACCAGAACATCGGGAAGAAGCACAGACAAATCGTGTATGAAGTCGGCACAAAACTGTTTGCCGTACTCCGTTGCCCGACGCGTACCTACCATATTAATAATATGTAGTCGATTAAAATCAGCGTTTCCTTTGAAGAACAAAACAATCGGGGCGTCCTCACACTCCCTCAAGCGGGAAGGATAGGCCTCATCCTGCAAAGTGAGACAAGTCAGGCGGTTCTTTTCCACAAACTCCATTTCGCGCTCGGCACGGAGAAAAGCGGCGGGGCAATCAAGAGCCACAATTATGGAAGGATTCACGCCGGGCAGGAGTTCCGGCAACTCTTTACGCCGCCCGAAAACGTCGACGGCACTACCTATGCCGTCTATTAAACGCTTTGCCCCGATATGTCCTATACCGGGGCAAAGCGTAAGAGCTATACAGCAAAGACGTTCGTCGTTATTCATGGTCGAGGTAGGGGGCAAAGACGTTATCGAATAATTCGCTGTCGCTTAAACGTCCGTTCACCACACATACCGTTTCAACCACCGCCTTAATGGCTACCTTATTATCACTTGCTCTGAAAATATCCTGATAGAACACGTATTTGATGCCTTCCTTCTTCATCGCCAGTTTCGACACGAACTCATCACCGCTCTTCAACGGCGTTTTGAAAGCCATATTGATTCGTGCCACCACCGGGTCTACTCCCTGTTCGTGGAGCGCTGCAAAGCTGACACCCGTGCTCAACAGGAACTCGTGCCTCGTATGCTCCAGATAATGCTGATAATTGGCATTGTTGACAATACCTTGAAGGTCGCATTCATAGTCGCGAACCTTCATCTTCAGTTCATAAATATAGTTCATTAGGATATTTACTATTTAACAGTTTACGATTTACCATTTGATAGTCAACCGCGTTTATTCTCTATATCCAAGCCTTTAAACTTCTTGAGCTCCTCTACGGAAACCAGTTTGTAGAGTTTGTCGCTGGGACGTATTTTATCGGCCTTCATCGAGAAGTGCCGTCCCTTCTTCACGGTCTGTACGGGTTTCAAATCCACGCGCGCCTCTTCCAATGTGGTAAAGACGGCTCCTGTTGTGGGCCCCGTTATCAGCAGTTTATCGCCAACATTGACTTCGGCAGCTTCCACCAAGAACTCCGCCACACCGATATTTGAGAAATACCGGATGCCCTTACCGACATAAATCTTGCGTTCGGTAGCTGCAGAACCGTAATTCCGGGTCCATTCGCCCAAACGTTGTCCCAAGTAATAGCCGTCCCAAAAGCCGCGGTTAAAGACAGTTTTCAGACGTTCATCCCAAACCGCTATCTTTTCATCGGTGAATGTGCCGTCCACATAAGAGCGGATAGCCTCTTTATAGCATTCCACTACGGTACGCACGTACTCGGGACCGCGGGCACGTCCCTCAATCTTAAACACGCGTACACCTGCATCCAGCATCTTGTTCATGAAATGGATGGTTTTCAGGTCTTTGGGTGACATAATATATTGGTTGTCAATATCCAATTCCACATCCGTTTCCTTGTCGCGCACCGTATAGGAACGGCGGCACACCTGCATACATGCTCCCCGGTTGGCAGAATGATTCATCTCGTGCAGCGAGAGGTAGCACTTGCCCGATACCGCCATGCACAAAGCACCGTGACAGAACATCTCGATACGTATCTGTTCACCGCCCGGACCGCAAATATTCTCTTCGCAGATATGGCGATAGATTTCCGCCACCTGTTCCAGGTTCAGCTCACGCGCCAGCACCACTACATCGGCAAACCGGGCATAGAAACGCAAAGCCTCCACATTTGAGATATTCAGCTGCGTAGACAAATGCACCTCCTGACCTATCTGCCGGGCATAGCTCATCACCGCCACATCTGCTGCAATCACCGCCGAAATGCCTGCCGCTTTTGCCGCATCCACAATGGTGCGCATCAAGGGAATGTCATTATCGTATATAATGGTATTCACCGTAAGATAGCTTTTCATGCCGTGCTCGTCGCAGGTACGGGCTATCTCGCGCAGGTCATCTATTGTAAACGTATTCGCCGAACGGGCACGCATATTCAGATTCTCGATACCGAAATAAATAGAATCCGCACCTGCTTGGATAGCAGCCGCTAAAGATTCGCGTGAACCTACCGGCGCCATAATTTCAAAATCACTGATAGAGGGCATAACAAATTTATTTGTATTATTATATTCGCACATTTATTTTCGCAAAGGTAGGCTTTTTTCCGTATTTTTGCAGGCAAATCCAGTTAGAATATGAAGATTAAAGATATAGACCTCGGCAAGTATCCCGTAGTGCTTGCCCCTATGGAGGATGTGACCGACCCGGCCTTCCGACTGATGTGCAAAAGTTTCGGAGCGGATATGGTATACACCGAGTTCGTGTCGAGCGACGCACTGATACGCTCTGTCAGCAAGACCGAGCAGAAGCTGAACATCAGCGACGAAGAACGCCCCGTAGCCATACAAATATACGGCAAAGATACCGACACAATGGTAGAAGCGGCACGCATTGTGGAACAGGCACGTCCGGATATACTGGATATAAACTTCGGTTGCCCCGTAAAACGTGTAGCCGGCAAAGGAGCCGGAGCGGGAATGTTGCAGAATATCCCCAAAATGCTGGAGATAACCCGTGCCGTGGTAGATGCCGTACAGATACCCGTCACCGTAAAAACCCGTCTCGGCTGGGATGCCAACAGCAAGATTATCGTAGAGTTGGCGGAGCAACTGCAAGACTGCGGTATTGCCGCCCTTACCATCCACGGCCGCACCCGTGCCCAAATGTATACAGGTGAGGCGGACTGGACTCTGATTGGCGAAGTCAAGAATAATCCCCGTATGCATATTCCCGTCATCGGCAATGGTGACGTAACCACTCCCCAAAGGGCGAAAGAATGCTTTGACCGCTATGGCGTGGATGCCATTATGATAGGCCGCGCCAGCTTTGGCCGCCCCTGGATATTCAAGGAAGTGAAACATTATCTGGAAACGGGTGAGGAGATGCCGCCCCTCAGTCCGGAGTGGAAGCTCAATGTGCTCCGCCGGGAAGTAGAAGACAGCGTAAAACTGTTGGACGAACGAAGAGGCATCCTGCATGTACGCCGTCACTTGGCAGCAAGTCCTTTGTTCAAAGGTATTCCCAACTTCCGGGATACACGCATCGCCATGTTGCGGGCAGAAACGAAAGAGGAACTATACCGTATCTTTGACGACATAGCCCCCTTACTTCCTTAAGTCCCGGTTAATATTTCCATATGCCTGCCAACAAAGGCCATAATTAACACATAACCCACACCTTTTTATCGACAGGCCATAAATATTCAACTAAAAGCCATTCAGTTCTTAAGTGAATCATATTCGTTCGCAATGATTCTCAATGGAATTTAACAGCCTCACATACATACTTTGATGTACATCATAATTCATTTTGATATACGTCAAAACGGATTATGATATACATCAAAACAGGGAATATTCTTGGATTTCAATTTACACCTGTACCCCTTCCACCCTTCCGAACCCTCCTGTTTATACGGGGTAACGGGTGGAACCCGCTTTTTACTCCCCCAATGACACACCTCAGCTCCCTAAACCACGGGCATTTGTCCTGCAAACCACAGGCGTTTGAGGAGCTGAGGTGTGTGGTTTAGGGAGCTGAGATGCGTCATTGGAATTGCCGGAATGTGCAGGGGTTTCACCCGCTACCCCGTATAAACAGGAGGGTTCGGAAGGGTGGAAGGGGGTGGCATGAAAGCAACATGACCTCTACCAACAATTGCAATTGGTCAGTACAACGACGAACATTACTAAAAGTCGTCTTATACTCATGATTATTTATAATAAGTAAGTGTTGAATTTTAATTTATATCAAGAGCATCTGTCATTCAGAGCGAAGCGAAGAATCTACTCTCTTTATGTATACATAGAGAAGAGATTCTTCGCTTCGCTCTGAATGACAGATAGTATAAACTAATTATGCACATTTACTTAACGATTATTTCTTCAACGTATCATATTCTTCTTTAGAAATAAAGACAACTTTGGTTACACCGTTATATTTAGGTTGGTCATAAGAAAGCTTCAAATCTTTGTCCAACACTTGTTCCGCCTGCAATTCTATAGCTTCACGATTCGGAAAACTTCCGAAGGGATATTGCAAACTTACTCCTACAACCTTTCCTCCGGCATCCATATACTTATAGCAGATAGGATAGTCCGCACTTTCCCCTTTGCCTATTGTCAGAGGAACATTTATTTTAATACGGAAAGAGACAGAAACAGTAACATCCTCAGTACCATTAGCTTTCGCCTCAGTTACCATAGGTTGGGAAGCAATAGAATAGAACAATCCTTCGGAGAGTTCATAAGGCAGTTCCATACCTACCAACTTC
Organism: Bacteroides sp. AM10-21B; assembly: GCF_003472565.1. Taxonomy (NCBI): domain Bacteria; kingdom Pseudomonadati; phylum Bacteroidota; class Bacteroidia; order Bacteroidales; family Bacteroidaceae; genus Bacteroides; species Bacteroides sp. AM10-21B. Next base: position 278,695 of record NZ_QRME01000002.1, read on the forward strand.
TTGGCAGCCGCCCCCAGTTTCGTTTCGCTATCCTTGTCCAGTTGCTGTTTTTTCTCTGCCAACTTAGCTATTTCTGCCACATCAGGATTCTCTGCCTTAGCAAGTTTCTCCAATTTCTCAGCCTATGCCAAAGCTCTTTTCAGATATAAGCCCGCTTCCCCATCCATTCCTTCCCGCTGATAGATACAACCGATATCAGAATAGGCCTGCGCCAGACAAGAAAGCATGATATGGTAAGAGGCTTCAGCAATGTGCTTCCGGGCATAAGATTGCATACGGGTCAGATAGACTCTGCATTTCTCTCCTTAAGCGCCTGCCGGTATCCTTTCGATAAACATTGGGAAAAGACATCCGCAACTTCACCATTCTCTATCATAAACGGGCATGGAAGTCTCCGTCGAGAAAGCAGGACTTGCAAATAAGAAAAAATAAAAGCCGGCAACCAGCTTGAGTATGTATTTCATAAGCATATGATTTCAGTATCATCTGAACATCGGCTGTGCAAACCACCGCTTGAACATCCACGTCACCGCCACATAAAGAACAATGGCAGAAAAGAAACCGACAATAGCATCAATCAGGTAATGCGCCTGAATATATACCGTGGCTCCGCACAGCAGCAAATAGAAAGGGAGCAGACAAGCAAATAAACGTTTGCTGCCCCGCCATGCCATAATCATCAGGATAGTGGACATACCGACATGGGAACTGGGGAAAGCCGCCGTCGGACGCTCACCCACTTGCTGAGAACCCTCCACCAGATTGTAGAAAAATCCATGTTCGTATCCCGGACCGGGCAGCAACTCTTGATTATGATTGAAATAATCTCCGATGGAAGGGAATATTCCCTGCGCCACATTATCGTTGCCGATAGCGGGGAAATAGAATTGCGGTCCTGCCACCGGCACGAAGATATAAAACAGGTAATAGATAAAGAAAGCGGTGACTATCACGAACGATACTTTCTCAAAAAGCTCAAAACGGTAGAGGAAATACCATACCACCACCAGAAGAATCATCGGATAATAGAAGAAGTAGCCCATATTGAACGGCTCGCTGACCCACATCTGCGGAAACCGCAAAGAAAACCATACGGCAGGCTGCCCTCCGAATATCCATTGTTCCGCCGATGCGAAAACATGGTCCAGATTAGGGAAGATACGGTTGAATTCAAATGTATCGGGATACCAGTAAGAAAGCAGCGACATCTGGATGGCTATACGGATAAAAGCGGAAAACTTGCAAGGGGCGAGCCGATAAAGATACATCAGCAGGAACGTCATGCCCGCAATCATAGCGCGGTCTGCAAGCATCTGTACCGGATGATCCATTTCTTGGAAAAGAAACAGTATAAGAATGGAAGTCAACAGGTTATATATCAGTGTTATCTTCTCTACCGCAAAAAGCCCGTTACGGGTTTCTACTCTCTTGAATAAGTCTAAAGCCATCCTTTATCTTTATACCAGGCAATGGTCTCCTTTACTCCCCGTTCCAAATCGTACTCGGGGCTGTAGCCCAGTTCCTTAATGGTCGGAGTAATGTCGCATTGCCAGTTGCGTTGTTTCATTATTCTATACTTGTCCGAATTGAGCGTACTGGTAGTGTTCCGGCGCTTCGCCCAATATTCGGCGAGCAAAGATACAACTTTCAATATAATTAACGGACATCTCAGACGAATTACAAACGGATTCCCCAATTCTTTCCGTATCAAATCGGAAAAAGCACGGCTTCGATAGACCTTGCCGTCTGCCAAGAAATAGGCGCGGCAGGATATTTGTTTCTCTATTCCCAAGAAAACGGCCTGCACAATATCCTTGACGTAGACAAATGTCAAATCTTGCCGGCGGAAGCCTACGGAGAAGTCCGTGTGCTGCCGGATGGACTTTGCCATCAGGAAATAATCCTTCTCACGCGGACCGTAGACACCCGTAGGACGATAGATGACGTAGGGGAAACCCGGTATGCTTTGCAGATAAATCTCCGCTTTCAGCTTGCTAAGACCGTAAGCCGTATTGGGCATAGGAGTGTCTTTTCCCGTTATCGGAGTATATGTCTTTTCGCGTATCGGCCCGAATACGCTCAAAGTGCTGATAAAGATAAATTGCTTGGGAATCATGTTCAACTCACGCAACGTATCCACAAAGTATTTGGTCTGCAGATAGTTTACACGTTCAAAGTCTTTCTTATCCACACATTTGGTGGCTCCGGCGCAATGGATAATATAATCGAACTTGTTGTAAGTCCCTTTATGGCCGGAAAGTTGCGCCCGCAGTTCGTTGGGATGTGCAAAGTCGAGTTCAAGAAAATGTATCTTCCTATCCTGCAAATACTCCCGGCTACTGGACGAACGTACGCCTGCCCATACACCGAATCCCCGCCTCAACGCTTCTTCCACGATGAAACTTCCGATAAACCCGCTTGCTCCTGTTACTAAAACCGACTCCACTTTTTATTTATTGCAAATTTTGATAATTACGAATTACTTCTCCCCGCTATTTCAGCGGCTCTACATGGATACCTACATGAGTGCCCTTGCCAAACTGCGCTTTCAAGGTATTCTCAATGGCCGTTGCTGTACGGTGCGCTTCTTCCAGTGTTATTTTGCCGTCCATGCGCACGTGCACCTCTATCGCATAATAGTTGCCTATGCGGCGGGTGCGTAGATGATGCGGCGAACTTACTCCGGGGAAAGACAGGATAATCTTCTGTATTTCATTTTCCACATCGGCAGGCAACGATTTCTCCAGCAACTCATCCACGCAAGGAACCAATAGTTTTATGGCCACCTTCATAATGAAGAAACTGACGATAACCGCAGCTATCGGGTCGAGTACCCGCCAGTGATTTCCCAAAAGAATAGCCCCGCCGATACCTATGGCGGTTCCTATGGAAGAAAGAGCGTCACTCCGATGATGCCACGCATTGGCTACCACTGCCTGGGAATTCAGTTTCTTTCCCTTAAACACCGTATAACGGTAGAGTGCCTCCTTAAAAGCGATGGACACCAACGCCGCTATCAATGCCAGCATTCCCGGCTCCTGCAAAGAACCGCCGTGAAGAAACCGATAGATAGATGAAGCGCCGTTCCAGAAAATCCCGAACCCGACAAAAAGCAATACAATACCGATAATGGCGGTTGCCAAGGTCTCATATTTGCCATGCCCGTAATCGTGTCCTTCATCTTCCGGTTTGGAAGAGATGCGCACAAAAACAATGACAATGATGTCTGTAACAAAGTCCGACAGCGAGTGTACGGCATCCGCCAGCATGGCGGCGCTATGCCCCGCGATTCCCGCAAAGAACTTAAACAGAAGCAACAGGAAGTTCACTACACTCCCCACAATCGTTACGCGGTAAATGCCTTTTTCCCTCGCAACATCTTCTTTATCCATAGGTTGTACTGCCATGCTCTTTTTTTCTAAGTCGTTGCAAATATAGTACATAAATCTATTATGACCGGTCGTTCCCTTATAATTTTCAGTAAGACAGAAAGATTTTGAAGGCAGAGTGAACGAGTGAATACATTTATTTGTTTACTTTGCAAGAAAGATAAAAAGACATCAAATTATGGCTAAGACAAAGAAAGAAAAGAAAGAGAAAAAAGCCGGCAAGCGAATGAAGAAGAAAGAACTCGTCAAAACGCTGTTGGACTTCTTCCACATAAAACAAGACGAAGTACTGTCCCTGAAATACATTTTCGAACAACTGCACCTCACCACACATCCGCTGAAAATGCTGTGTATGGATATCCTGTCCGAATTGTCGGATGACGATTATATCACCGAAGTGGACAAGCATAAATACAAGCTGAATAATCATGGCGTGGAAATGACCGGTACTTTCCAGCGCAAGAGCAACGGAAAGAACTCATTTATACCCGAAGGCGGCGGCGACCCCATTTTCGTAGCCGAACGGAATTCGGCGCACGCCATGGCAGGCGACAAAGTACGCATCGCTTTCTATGCCAAACGCCGCGGACGTGAAGCCGAAGGCGAAGTCATCGAAATACTGGAACGCGCCAACGACACCTTCGTAGGAACGCTGGAAGTTGCCAAGTCATACGCTTTCCTTGTCACGGAAAACCGTACGCTCGCCAACGACATCTTTATCCCCAAAGAGAAACTGAAAGGTGGAAAAACAGGCGACAAAGCCATCGTCAAGGTGGTGGAGTGGCCCGACAAGGCAAAGAACCCCATCGGCCAGGTCATTGACATCTTGGGAAAAGCCGGAGACAACACCACCGAAATGCACGCTATCCTTGCCGAATTCGGACTGCCGTATGTCTACCCCGCATCCGTGGAAAAAGCCGCGGACAAGATTCCCGCAGAAATTCCCGCAGAGGAGTATGCCAAACGTGAAGATTTCCGCCATATAACCACCTTTACCATAGACCCCAAAGACGCCAAAGACTTTGACGATGCCCTGTCCATCCGCAAACTGAAGGACAACCTTTGGGAAGTAGGCGTGCACATTGCCGACGTGACACATTATGTAACGGAAGGCAGCATCATCGACAAGGAAGCGGAGAAACGGGCGACATCCGTTTATCTTGTAGACCGCACCATTCCGATGCTGCCCGAACGGCTGTGCAACTTCATCTGCTCCCTGCGTCCCGATGAAGAGAAACTGGCTTATTCCGCCGTCTTCGAAATGACGGACAAAGGAGAAGTAAAAAACTCACGCATTGTACATACGGTTATCAAGTCCGACCGCCGCTTCACATACGAGGAGGCGCAACAGATTATCGAAACCAAAGAGGGAGATTTTAAAGAGGAAATCCTCAAGCTGGATTCACTTGCCAAGATATTGCGCGAAAAGCGGTTTGCCGCCGGCGCCATCAACTTCGACCGCTATGAAGTGAAATTCGAAATTGATGAGAAGGGCAAGCCCGTCAGCGTATATTTCAAAGAATCCAAAGACGCCAACAAGCTGGTAGAGGAGTTCATGCTACTCGCCAACCGCACTGTGGCCGAAAAGATAGGACGCGTACCCAAAAGCAAAAAGCCGAAAGTATTCCCCTATCGTATTCACGACCTTCCGGACCCTGAGAAACTGGATAACCTGTCACAGTTCATCGCCCGCTTCGGCTACAAGCTGCGCACCGGCGGAACCAAAACGGATGTATCCAAGTCCATCAACCACCTGCTGGATGATATTCAAGGGAAGAAAGAGGAGAATCTCATCGAAACCGTATCTATCCGCGCCATGCAAAAAGCGCGCTATTCCGTGCACAACATCGGGCACTACGGACTGGCATTCGACTATTATACCCACTTCACCTCTCCCATCCGCCGCTATCCGGACATGATGGTGCACCGGTTGCTGACCAAGTACTTGGATTTGGGCGGACGAAGCGTTTCCGAACAGAAATACGAAGCGCTCTGCGAACATTCCAGCGGCATGGAACAGATTGCCGCCAATGCGGAACGCGCCTCTATCAAGTACAAGCAAGTGGAATACATGACGGAACGTCTGGGACAGACTTACGACGGTGTTATTTCCGGCGTTACCGAATGGGGACTGTACGTGGAACTGAACGAGAATAAATGTGAGGGAATGATACCTATTCGCGACCTCGATGATGATTACTACGAATTCGATGAAAAGAACTATTGCCTGCGCGGACGTCGGAAGAACCGTACATACAGCCTCGGTGACGCTATCACCATCAAGGTGGCGCGTGCCAATCTGGAGAAAAAGCAATTGGACTTCGCATTGGTTGAATAAAAAACAATCACCGTTATAAACGCTTGCATACACATACATGAAGACAATTACTATTACAGACCGTGGGCAAATAGAAGATATTATCCGTAAATGCCCCTATTGTACGGTCGGAATTACCGACGAAGAGGGCAACCCGTATGTAGTCCCCATGAACTTCGCTTGGGATAATGATACCGTTTATTTACATTCGGGTCCCGAAGGAAGCAAAGTAGAAATGGTGGCACGGCATCCGCAGGTCTGCATCAACTTTTGTGAAGGGCACGAACTGGTGTATATGCACAAACAGATAGCTTGCAGTTACAGCATGAAATCCCGCAGTGTTATCTGTAAAGGCAAAGTGCGCTTCATAGAAGATATGGATGAGAAACGCCGGATACTCGATATTCTCATGAAACAATATACAGACAATGCGTGCAGTTATGCTGAACCGGCTGTACGCAACGTGAAAATCTGGGAAGTGAAGGTGGATGAAATAAGTTGCAAATCGTTCGGACTACGACCGAGTGAAATAAAATAATCTAAACAAAAACTTCCGCATCGGAATTTGATTATCGCTAACCCGTATATTTAGGGTGTCTCAGTATACGACTGAGACACCCTAAATTTTACGCCATTGATTATCAACAAATTGCAAAAGCATATTTAATTAGCCTGTTTCCGTTCATAAATATATACAAGACACTACAAAGGATATTCCTCAAAGGCATAAAGCAACGTCGACAAATAGCGTTCTCCCGTATCAGGCAGTAACACCACTATGTTTTTACCCTCATTCTCCGGCAACTGCGCTAATCGGGTTGCGGCGCTGACGGCCGCCCCCGAAGAGATACCGACCAACAGGCCTTCGTACTTCGCCAGTTCCCGACCGGTACGGATAGCGTCATCATTGGATACCTGCAGAATTCCGTCTACTACCGCACTATTATAGTTTTTGGGGATGAAGCCGGCACCGATACCTTGAATCTTGTGCGGCCCCGGTTTTCCGCCTGACAACACCGGAGAGTCTTCCGGCTCTACGGCTACTACTTGTATCTTGGGGTTATGCTTCTTCAAAGCCGTACCCACACCGCTCACCGTCCCGCCGGTCCCAACGCCGGCTACGAATACATCGACTTTCCCGTCCGTATCCTGCCAGATTTCCTGTCCGGTAGTGCGCTCATGAACGGCAGGATTAGCTTGATTATCAAACTGCTGCAAAATCAATGAACCGGGTGTGCCTGATTTTAATTCTTCGGCACGGGCTATAGCGCCTTTCATACCGTCGGCACCGGGTGTCAAGACAAGTTCCGCGCCAAGAGCCTTCAATAGATTGCGACGTTCCATACTCATGGTATCCGGCATGGTCAAAACCAATTTATAACCTTTGGCAGCCGCCACAAAGGCAAGTCCCACCCCGGTATTCCCACTGGTCGGCTCGATAATCGTTGCACCAGGTGTCAACAGTCCTTTCGTTTCCGCATCTTCTATCATAGCCAGCGCAACGCGGTCCTTTACACTGCCTGCGGGATTAAAGTATTCCAGCTTGACTATCACATGAGCCCTCAGACCCTTATTTTTACTATAATTGTTCAACTCCAACAGAGGAGTGTTGCCTACTAAGTCAGTAAGGCGTTGTGCTATTTTTTTCATAACTTACAGTGAATGATTGATAAGACAAAGATACGACGCAGCTCGCTCATTCAAAATACCATAAATGTGGTAAATCCATACTATAAATGAGGGATATGTAGGAAAATTGGTGAGTATTTTATACCTTTGTAGCCACTTTATTAATAAAGGATATCATAATGAGTCCACTCAATTTTACTCACATCCTGACACAGGCAGTCGATGAGCTATCGGAAAGCGAATCATACAAAGGACTGTTTCACCAGCACACAGACGGCAATCCATTGCCTTCAGCTAAGGCATTGTGCGATATTATCGAACTTGCACGCGCCATTATCTTCCCCGGATATTTCGGAAATTCAACGGTCAACAGCCGTACGGTAACTTACCATATCGGAGTCAATGTAGAAAGACTGTTCGACCTGCTGACCGAGCAAATATTGGCAGGCCTCTGCTTCGGCAGTGACGATGAAGGCAGCTGCTGCACCGAACTTCAACGTGAAGAGGCGGCATCCATTGCCGCCGAGTTCATCAGCCATTTGCCGGAATTGCGCCGCATACTGGCAACAGACGTTGAAGCCGCTTACAACGGTGACCCTGCCGCCCACTCGTTCGGCGAAGTTATCAGTTGCTATCCCGCCATCCGTGCCATCAGCAACTACCGCATAGCGCATGAACTGCTGATGCTCGGCGTGCCCCTCATTCCGCGTATCATCACCGAAATGGCGCATAGCGAAACCGGCATCGACATTCATCCGGGAGCCGCCATAGGCAGTCATTTCACCATAGACCATGGCACAGGTGTGGTAATCGGCGAAACCTGTATCATCGGCAATAACGTAAAACTATATCAGGGTGTGACCCTCGGTGCCAAAAGCTTCCCGCTGGACGAAGACGGCAAACCCATCAAAGGCATTCCCCGCCACCCCATATTGGAAGATAATGTCATTGTCTATTCCAATGCTACCATATTAGGACGTATCACCATCGGGAAGGATGCTACCGTAGGCGGCAACATCTGGGTAACGGAAGATGTGCCGGCAGGTGCAAGAATAGTACAAACCAAAGCAAAAAAGTAGGAAGACTTATGATTTCAGAGTTATAATTTATGCCATGCGGCATATAGTAAAGATGAAATCATACCGAAACAAATCATGAATCATAAATTATAAATCATAAATAAATAGATGAGCGAACAATCATTTGAAATGATTGCCAAAACTTTCCAGGGACTGGAAGAAACATTGGCACAAGAATTGACCTCCTTAGGGGCAAACGAGATACAGATAGGACGTCGTATGGTATCATTCTGTGGAGATAAGGAAATGATGTACAAGGCTAACTTCTGCCTGCGAACAGCTATCCGCATCCTGAAGCCTATCAAACAGTTTGTAGCAAAAAATGCCGATGAGGTGTACGAGCAAATCAAAGCAATCCACTGGGAAGATTATCTGGATGTTGACAAGACTTTCGCTGTAGACGCAGTTGTGTTCAGCGAGGAATTCCGTCATTCAAAGTTTGTTTCCTACAAAGTGAAAGACGCTATTGTGGACTACTTCCGGGATGCCTACAACAAACGCCCGTCTGTACGTATCAATAAGCCCGACGTACTATTGAACATCCATATTGCTGAAACCAAGTGTACGCTCTCTCTCGATTCATCCGGCGAGTCCTTGCACCGCCGCGGTTATCGCCAAGAGGCCGTAGAAGCTCCGCTGAACGAAGTGCTGGCTGCCGGCATGATATTAATGAGCGGCTGGCATGGAGAATGCGACCTGATAGACCCTATGTGCGGTTCGGGTACAATCCCCATTGAAGCGGCCCTGATAGCCCGGAACATCGCACCGGGCGTATTCCGCAAAGAATTTGCTTTTGAAAAATGGATTGATTTCGACCAGGAACTGTTTGACAAGATTTATAATGATGACAGCCAGGAACGTGAATTCGCTCATAAGATATACGGATACGACAATAACCCGAAAGCCAACGAAATCGCAACCCACAACATAAAAGCGGCAGGTGTGTCCAAAGATGTAACGTTGAAATTGCAACCCTTCCAACAGTTTGAACAGCCTAAGGAAAAGGCCGTCATTATTACCAACCCGCCGTATGGAGAGCGTATATCAACGAACGACCTTTTAGGACTATACTCCATGATTGGCGAACGACTGAAGCACGCATTTACAGGCAATACCGCATGGATACTTTCTTACCGTGAAGAATGTTTCGATCAAATAGGCTTGAAAGCTACTGCCAAGATACCTTTGTTCAACGGTGCTTTGGAATGTGAATTCCGCAAATATGAAATCTTTGATGGAAAATACAAAGAATTCAAAAAACAGGATAGTGAAGAAGGTGACAAAGAGTACAGACCTTACACACCAAGAGAGAAAAAGGAATTCAAGCCCGGGGAGAGAAGAGAGTTTAAATCCGGAGAGAAAAGGGAATTTAAACCGAGAGAAAGAAGGGAGTTCAAGTCGGATGATAAACGGGAGTTCAAGCCTCGTGAATACAGAAAACCGACAGACGGAGAATGGAAACCGAAAAAAGCAAGAAGCTATGAACGTAAAGAGAATCGGTAAGGCAGTCATGGCGTTGCTACTGGCAACAACCGCCTTATTTTCAATGGAGCTTATGGCACAAGATTTGAGAAAGCCCACTCTGGAAGACCTTCTTCCCGGTGGCGCTACCTATCGTATCGCTGAGAATTTACCGGGTTTACAGTGGTGGGGAGATGTATGTATAAAGCCCGGCATCGATTCATTGTTTGCCGTCAATCCCAAAAACGGAAAGGAGACATTGCTCACGACCCGGGAAAAGGTAAATCAGGTGCTCAATTCACTGATAACTCCTACGGAAACAACCGCAATATCAAAGTATAAAGGAAATAAGGTACAACATTTCTACAATACCGAGTTTCCATGGCCGGACAAACCGTATATGCTTATTAAGTTGCCTGCGAGATACATCATCTATGATTTCGAGAAAGATGAATTCGTTAAAGGTCTGCCGCAAGCCGGAGAGAGAAACGGTGCCAACATTGACTATACCCCAGAAGGCGGGCACATAGCTTATACCGTAAAGAATAATCTCTTTGTAGACAACAAAGCCGTCACCAAAGAACCCGAAGGAATTGTGTGCGGGCAGAGCGTACACCGCAATGAATTCGGAATCAGCAAGGGTACTTTCTGGAGTCCCCAAGGAAACCTGCTGGCCTTTTACCGTATGAACGAAAGTATGGTAACCCCTTATCCGCTGGTGGATATTACTCCCAGAATAGCTTTAGTGGACAAGATACGCTACCCGATGGCAGGGATGCTCAGCCACCAAGTTACCGTAGGCATCTATAATCCGGACACTCAAAAGACCGTTTATTTGAATATCGGTGACCCTACCAACCGTTATTTCACCAATATCAGCTGGGCGCCCGACGGGAAGAGCCTTTATCTCATAGAGTTGAACCGTGATCAGAATCATGCAAAACTTTGCCAATACAACAGCGAGACCGGAGAATTGATGTCCACCCTTATCGAGGAGACACATTCCAAATATGTAGAGCCCCAACAACCAATCCTGTTCCTGCCTTGGAATCATACCCAGTTTATCTATCAGAGCCAGAAAGACGGCTACAACCATCTGTATCTCTACAATACGGACGGTAAGCTTATCAAGCAACTAACAAAAGGAGACTGGCTGGTGCAGAAGGTTTTAGGATTCAACGCCAAGAAGAAAGAGGTCATCATCGCTTCCACGGAAATATCTCCCTTGCAAAGTAATTTATATAAAGTAAATGTAAATACAAACAAACGTACTCCACTGGACAATAGCGAGGGGGTACACAACGGGATACTTTCCGCTTCGGGCAATTATATCATCGACCGGTATTCCACTCCGAATACTCCCCGCAAGATAGAGATAGTCAATACCCAAAACAAGAAAAGCATCTCCCTGCTGACAGCGAAGAATCCTTATGAAGGCTTTGTTATGCCTGCAATAGAGACAGGTACGATAAAGGCTGCCGACGGCAAGACCGACTTATATTACCGCCTTGTCAAGCCTGCCGACTTCGACCCGAACAAGAAATACCCCGCAATCGTCTACGTATACGGCGGTCCTCATGCCCAGATGATTACCAACGGCTGGATGAACGATGCACGCGGCTGGGATATCTATATGGCCAACAAGGGCTATATCATGTTCACACTCGACAACCGCGGCAGCAATAACCGTGGACTGGAATTCGAGAACGTCACCTTCAGACACTTAGGCGTTGAAGAGGGTAAAGACCAAGTAAAAGGGGTGGACTACCTGAAAAGCCTGCCTTATGTGGACGGTAACCGCATCGGCGTGCACGGCTGGAGCTTCGGCGGGCATATGACCACCGCCCTCATGCTACGCTATCCGGAGATTTTCAAAGTAGGCGTGGCCGGCGGACCGGTTATCGACTGGAAGTATTATGAAATAATGTATGGCGAACGCTATATGGACACCCCTCAGACCAACCCCGAAGGTTACGAACAATGTGACTTGAAGAACCTTGCAGGGCAGCTGAAAGGACATCTGCTTATCATCCACGATGACCACGACGATACATGTGTACCCCAACATACGCTTTCTTTCATGAAAGCCTGCGTGGATGCACGAACCTATCCCGATCTGTTTATCTATCCCGGGCATAAACACAATGTATTGGGACGTGACCGTGTACATCTGCACGAGAAGATAACCCGATATTTCGAGGATTATTTATAAACCGGACGCATTTTCAACAGTAAACAATTAAACGTATCTATAAAATGAAAGTATTATTGCTTGGCTCAGGTGGCCGCGAACACGCTTTGGCTTGGAAGATTGCACAAAGCCCTAAAATAGAAAAACTGTATATCGCTCCCGGCAATGCGGGAACAAGCGCAGTGGGCGAGAATGTAGACATCAAAGCTACTGACTTCCCCGCTCTCAAGGCTTTTGCCCTTGAGCATAAGATTGACATGATTGTAGTGGGTCCCGAAGATCCGCTGGTACAAGGTATTTTCGATTGCTTCAAAGGAGATGCCGCTACCCGGCACATCGCCATTATCGGCCCTTCTGCAAAGGGTGCACAGTTGGAAGGCAGTAAAGAATTCGCCAAAGAGTTCATGTTGCGCCACAACATTCCTACCGCCCGCTACAAAAGCGTAACAGCCGAAACACTGGAGGAAGGGCTTGCTTTTCTTGAAACTCTCACCGCTCCTTATGTGCTGAAGGCCGATGGCTTGTGTGCAGGTAAAGGCGTACTGATTCTCCCGACGCTGGAAGAAGCCCGGAAAGAACTGAAAGAGATGCTCAGCGGTATGTTCGGCGATGCCAGCGCAACAGTGGTTATCGAGGAGTTCCTGAGCGGAATAGAATGCTCGGTTTTCGTCCTGAGCGATGGCGAGCATTATAAAGTATTGCCTGTGGCCAAAGATTATAAACGCATCGGAGAAGGTGATAAAGGACTGAATACCGGCGGTATGGGCAGCGTGACACCCGTTCCTTTCGCCAACGACGAGTTTATGGAAAAGGTGCGCGAACGCATTATAGAGCCCACCATCAACGGCTTGCGCGAAGAAGGCATCCTGTACAAAGGTTTTATCTTCCTGGGACTTATCAATATACAGAACGAACCCATGGTGATAGAATACAATGTCCGCATGGGAGACCCTGAGACAGAAAGCGTTATGCTGCGTATTAAGAGCGATATCGTGGAACTTTTCGAAGGTGTACACAAAGTAAACCTCGATACCAAGACAATGGAACTCGACCCGCGCACGGCAGCTTGTGTAATGCTGGTCAGCGGCGGTTATCCCGAAGCATACCAAAAAGGATATCCCATTACCGGCTTCAACCTCGCCGAAGCTACGGACAGCATCCTGTTCCATGCCGGTACTGCCGTAAAGGATGGTCATATCGTCACTAATGGCGGCCGTGTGATAGCCGTTTGCTCCTATGGAGAAACAAAAGAAGAGGCTTTGGAGAAGAGTTATAAAGTAGCCGATATGTTAAGTTTCGAGGGTAAGTACTTCCGTCGCGACATCGGATTCGACCTTTAACTATCAATGAGAAGCCAAAGATTCCAAAATCGGGTTACGGTGGGACACTTTACGCTTCCCGCCGCCATCCTTATATCAGTAACCTGCTGGATACTGAGCGCTATCCTATTACCCGATTTGGAGATACGAAAAGACAATTACCCCCTGTGGAACATATTCTGTGACTCATGTATCCCGATGTGGGGCACTCGTCTTTTCAGCTTTATCCTATACTCTATCATAGGATATTTTCTTATCGGGCTGAACAATGCATTCGCCATCATCCGTATGCGGGCGTCTGTACAAACAGCCATTTATTTCCTGCTGGTTTCCGTCTGTCCGAGTATGCATATATTATATGCCGGAGACTTGGTAGCGGTCACTTTTCTGATAGCGCTGTATTTTCTGTTCAGAAGCTACCAACAAGCTAAACCGGCAAGCCATCTATTCCATGCATTCGTATTTATAGGCATGGGAAGCCTGCTTTTTCCACAACTGATATTCTTTGTTCCCGTATTTTGGATAGGGGCGTATAGCTTCCAATCTCTCCAACCTAAAAGTTTTTTCGCTTCGCTCATCGGCTGGAGCGTACCTTATTGGTTTCTATTGGGCTACACTTACATTTCCGGACATATGGATTTATTCTACCAACCGTTTTTGGAACTGGTGAGTTTCCATTCTGTCCAATTCAGTTTCCAACCTTGGGAATTGGCTACGGCCGGGTATCTGCTCCTTTTATATATAGTAAGTTCAAGCCATTGTTTGGTTGCCGGATATGAGGACAAGATACGTACACGCAGCTATCTGCACTTTCTGATATTCCTGAACTTCTGCATTTTTGTCTATATGGGGCTACAACCCGCTCTATATCCTCATTTGCTATCCCTGCTGTTAATCGGTACCAGCATTCTGATTGGACATTTATTCGTGTTGACCAATAGTCGGAGTTCCAACCTGTTCTTTATAATTATGCTCATCGGACTATTTACTTTATTCGGATTCAATTTATGGACGCTTTTATAGATACACTGATACAACTTCTCATTGACTGGGGATATGTAGGGCTTTTTATCTCAGCCTTACTGGCGGGAAGTATCATTCCGTTCAGCTCCGAATTGGTGATGCTGGCGCTCATTAAAGTAGGACTGAGCCCTGCCATTTGTGTCCTTGCCGCAACATTGGGAAATACGGCCGGCGGCATGACCTGTTACTATATGGGGCGACTTGGCAAGACAGACTGGATAGAGAAATATTTCAAAGTAAAGAAAGAGAAGATTGACAAGATGCAACGTTTTCTGCAAGGGAAAGGAGCCCTCATGGCTTTTTTTGCCTTTCTGCCTTTTATAGGGGAAGCCATTGCCATAGCATTGGGCTTTATGCGCAGCAATGTCATGCTGACTACTTCTTCTATGTTTGCAGGCAAGCTGATACGATATATTGCTATGTTATTGGCCTTACAGGGAGCATTATCAGTGATGAGTGTTTAGAGCTATGAAACGAATTATAGAACGGACGGAAGACGGAAGCGCCACACTATTTGTGCCGGAACTGAATGAGCATTATCATTCGGTAAAAGGAGCACGTACCGAATCGCAACATATCTTCATTGATATGGGGCTGAAGGCATCCACCGCTATCCAACCTCATATTCTTGAAATAGGATTCGGTACGGGACTCAATGCCTTACTCACTTTGGAGACAGCCGAACAAGAGAAAAGACCTGTTCATTATACCGGCATCGAACTCTATCCTCTGTCTTGGGAAGAAGTTGATATATTAAATTATAGCAACAATCCCCTATTTAAGGAGTTACATACGGCATCATGGAATAAAGATGTGAACATTACACCATGCTTTACGTTACACAAAATAAAAGGAGACGTAAATAGAGTGATTAGTGACAAACAGTTAGCGGTTATTGGTGAACCGCCTGCCAATTACAGTTTCGACCTTGTTTATTTCGATGCATTCGCCCCCGAGAAGCAGCCTGAATTGTGGAGCGAAGAGCTTTTCCGAAACATATATTCCTGCATGAACTACAATGGCATACTGACCACCTATTGCGCCAAAGGCGTTATCCGCCGGCTATTACAAGCCGTTGGGTTTACGGTAGAGCGCCTTCCCGGCCCGCCGGGCGGCAAACGTGAGATACTCCGAGCCGGCAAAACAAAGGAATAAGCCGCAGAAAGAAGACAAACAAAGCAACAGTTACTCTGAATTACATTTATAAAAGCCATAAATAAGATAGATGAAAAAGATATATTTTTTACTACTCGCAACTATACTCATAGCCTCCTGCAAGCCCAAAAGCAATCAAAGCAATAAAGCCGGTGATAAACCTGTTATCACTGTTACGCTCGAACCTCTGCGATACTTCACCGAGGCCATTGCCGGTGACCTGTTTACAGTAGTCAGTATGGTTCCCAAAGGTGCAAGTCCGGAAACCTACGACCCTACACCGCAGCAGCTCATCGAACTTACCAAAAGTAAGGCATACTTCCGCATCGGCTACATCGGATTCGAGCAGGTGTGGATGGAGAAACTCTCGGAAAACGCACCACATCTGCAATTCTACGATATGTCGGAGTGGGTGGAACTCATCGATGGGGATGCCCACCCCCATCATCCGCCATACGCCTCGGAAACATCCGGACAAGAACACCATCACATTGACGGTGTAGAACCCCACATTTGGAACTCTACCGCCAACGCTCAAGTCATCGCACGTAATATACTTCACGCCCTGATTGCCCTCGACCAATCCAACAAGATGGCCTACATAGATCGCTACAAGCAACTCTGCGAACGGATTGAACGCACGGACAGCCTCATCCGCAAACAGCTCTCCGCACCGGGGGCAGATCGTGCCTTTATGATTTACCACCCTGCGCTTTCCTATTTCGCCCGCGACTACGGACTGCATCAGATTCCTATCGAAGCCGGAGGTAAAGAGCCGTCCCCCGCACATCTGAAAGCATTGATTGATACCTGCAAGAGTGAAAAAGTACACGTAATCTTTGTACAACCGGAATTCGACCGCCGCAATGCCGAACTCATTGCCAAACAAACCGGAACCCGGATTGTTGACATCAATCCCCTGTCCTACGATTGGGAGGCGGAGATGCTGGATATAGCGAAAGCATTAAACGGATTAAAAACCGGCTTATAAAGACTCACAGATAAACGTTTTAAAATAAGTAAATATACATAATTAACTTATACTATCTGTCATTCGGATATAAACTAAATTTCAACATCTACTTAACAAGAAAAGAAATCATGCCAACTCCCATTATCGAAATAAGAAACCTCAATGCCGGATACGACGACCGTACGGTACTTCGTGACGTAAACCTCACCGTTTACGACAGGGACTTTTTGGGTATTATCGGTCCGAACGGAGGCGGTAAGACCACGCTTATCAAATGTATTTTGGGATTACTCAAACCTATTTCCGGTGACATATCTTTTGCATCTCCCCATCTGACAGGCAACTCTCCGCTCACCATGGGCTACCTGCCCCAATACAACAGTATAGACCGCAAATTCCCTATCACCGTCGAGGAAGTTATTTTATCAGGACTCAGCAGCAAGAAGTCGCTCACCTCACGCTTCACTAAGGAGCACAGAGAAAAAGCACGTCAAGTCATAGTACGTATGGGACTGGAAGGACTGGAAGAACGTGCAATCGGCGCACTGAGCGGCGGACAACTTCAACGCGCCTTGTTGGGACGCGCTATTATCTCCGACCCCGAAGTAGTCATCCTTGACGAACCCAGCACTTACATTGACAAGCGTTTTGAAGCGCGCCTGTATCAATTATTGGCCGAAATCAATAAAGACTGTGCCATCATACTCGTCAGCCACGACATAGGTACGGTGTTGCAGCAAGTAAAATCCATTGCCTGCGTCAACGAGACACTGGATTATCATCCCGATACAGGCATCACCGGCGAATGGCTGGAACGTAATTTCAACTGCCCCATAGAACTATTGGGACATGGCACATTGCCGCATCGGATATTAGGAGAACACCATCACCATTAGGATAAATCGTGTGTGATACAGCATGATACAGAAAGTTTTGTTTTTTCTGAAAATTCTCCCTATATCTCTAAACCAATCCTAATAATCCGGCTTATTGTCACTTATTTAGAACTGAAATCATTATCTTTGCGCCCGTCTATAATAAAAAACGAATTTCATCCGAATGAAACAGTACAAAACCGTAAACAACCTGATTGGTTGGATTACATTTATCATTGCAGCAACGGTTTATTGCATGACTATTGAGCCGACTGCAAGTTTTTGGGACTGCCCGGAGTTCATTACCACCGGCTATAAGCTGGAAGTAGGACACCCGCCCGGCGCACCGTTCTTTATGTTAGTAGCCAATCTATTTTCTCAGTTTGCTTCCGATGCCACTACCGTTGCCAAAATGGTGAACTACATGAGTGCACTGATGAGCGGCGCTTGTATCCTGTTCTTATTCTGGAGTATCACTCACTTGGTACGCAAACTGGTTATCACCGATGAGAATAACATCACCAAAGGACAACTGATTACTGTCATGGGCAGCGGCCTGGTAGGCGCATTGGCATACACATTCAGTGACACATTCTGGTTCAGCGCCGTAGAAGGTGAAGTATATGCCTTCTCCTCACTGTTTACAGCGGTGGTATTCTGGCTGATATTGAAATGGGAAGATGTAGCAGACGAGCCGCATTCCGACCGTTGGCTGATTCTCATCGCCTATCTCACCGGATTGAGTATCGGCGTTCACTTGCTGAACTTGCTCTGTCTCCCGGCTATCGTGTTGGTATATTATTACAAGAAAGTGCCCAATGCCAATGCAAAAGGTTCTCTGTTGGCGCTTCTCGCCTCTATGGTGCTGGTAGCGGTTGTGCTGTACGGCATCGTTCCGGGCATTGTAAAAGTGGGCGGCTGGTTCGAGCTGTTCTTTGTCAACACACTCGGTATGTCATTCAACAGCGGCGTCATCGTATATATCATCTTACTGGCAGCTTGCCTTATTTGGGGTGTATACGAAAGTTACAATGAAAAGAGCAAATCGCGTATGGCGCTCTCCTTCATACTGACCATAGCCATGCTGGGTATTCCTTTCTACGGTCATGGCGGCAGTTCCGTGATTATCGGCATCATCGTCATCGCGCTGTTATGGTTCTACCTCAAACCGGG
The DNA here is from genome assembly GCF_003472565.1 of Bacteroides sp. AM10-21B. NCBI lineage: Bacteria > Pseudomonadati > Bacteroidota > Bacteroidia > Bacteroidales > Bacteroidaceae > Bacteroides > Bacteroides sp. AM10-21B. Next base: position 297,279 of record NZ_QRME01000002.1, read on the forward strand.
CACACAGGAGAAGATTAAAGAGAAATACCGTGTATCGGCACGTACGCTGAACACATCGCTGTTGTGCACCATGATGATTGTCATCGGCTATTCATCTTATGCACTTATCGTAATCCGTTCTACCGCCAACACCCCGATGGACCAGAACTCACCGGAAGACATTTTCACACTGGGCGAATATCTGGGACGCGAGCAATACGGAACACGTCCGCTGTTCTACGGTCCGGCTTACTCCTCACAAGTAGCTTTGGACGTGAAAGACGGATATTGCGAACCGCGCATCTCCTACAACGGAACCAAATATATCCGCAAGGAGAAAGCCACTGACGACGAAAAGGACAGCTACATCGAAATTCCGGGACGCATCGAGTACGAGTACGCACAGAATATGCTTTTCCCGCGTATGTACAGCAGCGCCCATGCCAACCAATATCAAGCTTGGCAAGATATCAAAGGATATGATGTGCCCTATGACAAATGCGGTGAGATGATTATGGTGACCATGCCTACGCAATGGGAAAACATCAAGTTCTTCTTCTCCTACCAGCTCAACTGGATGTACTGGCGCTACTTTATGTGGAACTTCACCGGACGTCAGAATGACTTGCAGGGTAGCGGAGAAATAGAACATGGCAACTGGATTACCGGTATCAAGTTCATTGACAATATGCTCGTAGGCAATCAGGACTTGCTGCCGAAAGAGCTGCAAGAGAACAAAGGACATAACGTATTCTACTGCCTGCCGCTGTTGCTCGGAATTATCGGCCTGTTGTGGCAGGCTTACCGCGGACAGAAAGGTATCCAGCAGTTCTGGGTAGTGTTCTTCCTTTTCTTCATGACCGGTATAGCGATTGTGCTCTACCTGAACCAGACGCCAAGCCAGCCGCGTGAACGCGACTATGCGTATGCGGGCTCGTTCTATGCTTTCGCCATCTGGATAGGTATGGGTGTGGCAGGTATTATCCGCCTGTTGCAGCATTATGCCAAGATGAAGGAGCTTCCCGCCGCAGCCATCGTTTCAGTAGCCTGCCTTTTTGTTCCCATACAGATGGCGAGCCAGACTTGGGACGACCACGATCGTAGCGGCCGTTATGTGGCACGTGACTTCGGTCAGAACTACCTGATGTCATTGCAAGAAACGGGCAATCCCATCATCTATACCAACGGCGATAACGATACCTTCCCCTTGTGGTACAACCAAGAGACGGAAGGCTTCCGTACCGATGCCCGTACTTGTAACCTCAGCTACCTGCAGACCGACTGGTACATCGACCAAATGAAGCGTCCCGCCTACGACTCTCCTTCCCTGCCCATCACGTGGGACCGTATGGAGTACGTGGAAGGTACCAACGAATATATTCCGGTACGCCCCGAATACAAGAAGAGTATCGACGCCTTGTATGCCGAAGCAGAGAAACAAGCCCTGAGCGGTAATACCGAAGCATTGATAAACGTGAAGAAAGAATTCGGTGACAATCCTTACGAACTTAAAAACATCCTGAAATACTGGATACGCAGCAAGAATGAGGACTTGAAAGTAATTCCTACCGACAGCATCGTAATGAAAGTGGATAAAGAGGCCGTACGCCGCAGCGGCATGATGATACCGGGTGATTCCATTCCCGACTATATGCACATCTCGCTGAAAGGTAAACGCGCCCTCTACAAAAGCGAACTCATGATGCTCGAGATGCTAGCGGAAGCCAATTGGGAACGTCCTATCTATATTGCAGTCAGTGTAGGGCCGGAAAACCAATTGAACATGAGTAATCACTTCATTCAGGAAGGTCTTACCTACCGTTTCACTCCGTTCGATACAGACAAACTGGGTGTGAAGATTGACAGCGAAAAGATGTATGACAACCTGATGAACAAGTTCAAGTTCGGCGGTATCGACAAACCGGGTATCTACATTGATGAGAATACGATGCGTATGTGCCACTCACATCGCCGTATCTTCTCCCAACTTGTACAGCAGTTGATACGCGAAGGCAAGAAGGATAAGGCTAAAGCCGCACTGGACTATGCCGAAAAAATGATTCCTGCCTACAACGTACCATATGACTGGCAAAACGGCGCCGTACAAATGGCCGAAGCATACTATCAGTTAGGCGACTCCGCAAAGGCTGACGAAATGATGAAAGCGCTTGCCAACAAAGCTGTGGAATATCTCACTTGGTATCTAAGCATGGACGACAGCCGCTTCGTTATCTCTACCCGTGAGTTTGAATACCACTGGGCAGTGCTCGATGCCGAAGTAAAGATTATGAAGAAATACAATTCCAAACTGGCGGAAATCTACGAACCGAAAGTAGAAGAGTTGTACAATTTATATGTAGAAAGACTTAAACAGCGATAAACGGGCAGTGGTGAGTGATTAGTAAATAACAGTTTGCTAACCACTCACCACTGCACGCTTATCACTAATCAATAACCGTTAACCGCTAATTAATCGTGTTTATAGAACAGCCTCCCGAGTTCGTTCGTAAGTTATATCCCAGCGCCGTCTGGCGAATGGACCCGAATGAGAGAGCCATTTACCTGACTTTTGACGACGGACCTATCCCCGAAGTTACTCCCTGGGTTCTTGATTTACTTGACAAATACAGTATAAAGGCCACCTTCTTTATGGTAGGTGACAATATCCGTAAGCATCCCGATGAGTTTCAAATGGTTGTGGAGCGGGGACATCGTATCGGCAACCATACTTTCAACCATTTAAGGGGATTTGAATATAACTTCAAAGACTATCTGGCCAATGCAGAGAAAGCAAATGAAGTGATGAAAACGGACTTATTCCGTCCTCCGCACGGACATATGGGATGGACACAGTATATGATACTGAAACGCCGCTATAAGATAATAATGTGGGACTTGGTAACGCGCGATTATAGCAAGAAGCTACGCGGTCCCCAGGTGCTTGCCAACGTAATGAGATACGCACGCAACGGTTCTATCATTACATTTCATGATTCCTTAAAGTCTTGGAATAACGGCAACCTGCAATACGCATTGCCACGGGCAATAGAATTTCTGAAAGAAGAAGGATACGAGTTTAAACAGCTATAGAGTTATGGGAATTGAAAGTTAAAAGTTGAGAGTTGAAAGTTTGCTATACAGCATAATCGTGCAGCTTAACTTTCAACTCTCAACTTTTAACTCTTTCAGCTTTCTCAGTTTACTTTTACCGTCAACGGATTGCGTACTTTCTGAGCGAAATCAGCCATATACAGGTTCCAAGCATCGGCGGTCTTGATGTCCGCTCTATCCCATGCAAATCCCCAATAATATACATATTCCGAACCCGGTTCGTAATCACTGACAGCAAGCACATGACCATCGGCATTATTACGTTCCTTCTTTTCCTTTTCGGAGAAAAGTACAGTTTTAGCATCCTTGACAACGGTAGGTACAGCAGCACCCATAAAAATTTTGCCATTATCAGGACCGGTAGTAGGATCTACATAGGTAATGTAACCGTTAGCAGCGTCGGCAACGACAGCCCCATCCGGTTCATGCAATACAATACCTGTAACGATAGGCAATGTTTCTTTCAGATTGCTGTATGATACGGCTGTCCTGTTCAAGTGCGAACCTGCATCCAATGTAATCAAACGTGTTTCTACCACAGTCGAATCACCCTTTACAGTCAGAGGATTGAACTCCAACTTCACTGTAAAGCGCAGCGGGCCGTTATCCAGAATCTCCTGATTCTTATAGCACCACGGATAGATAATGTTGTCATCTACCATCAATGCGGCTACACCGGCTCCCAATGTGGGACCTACTGCATAGCAGTCCATACCATGCCCATGGTCAATATGGTAAGACATTTCTTTCAGTAACGCATCAGCTTTCTCCGGATCCGTTTTCTTTAATTCTCTCAGCTTGGCACGAGTTTCCCTATCAGTTTCCTTGGCATACATAGCTTCCAATATGGGCTCGGAGGTATCGCGCTTTGTAAACAAGTCGTAGCCGAAGCCACGCTCACCCTTTGCCTGCAAAGCAGGACCATACGCACGAAAAGCCACCAAATCATTCTCCCAAGCCATATCATCCATACGTTCGGGGTAACATTTACCGCAAGCCTTTACATCAAAAGCCTCAGGCGTACCGGTCTGTATGGTATAAGTAGCGATGCCGTTGGCAGCTACCGTAGCGGGAAATATAACCTTGTCATCATACGTAATCTGATAAGGCACTTGCTGCCCGTCAGCGTTCAATACGACAATCTGCGCCGTATCTGCCAAGCCCAAACGGTTTGTAACAGTCTCCATAGACACCTCTACCATCTCATTAGAGCGCTCCATGGCCAACGGATTGGTTACCGTAACGGTCAGCGTTTTGCTCTCGTTACAAGCGAAGCAAAACAAAACCGTCATACATAATAAAAGAAGTTTCTTCATACTGAATAAATAATATGATAAAGGCGGTAAAGTAATATTCCTCTATCACCTACCGCCTTACCACCTTTAATTACCTTATTATTTCGGTTGTTTTCCGATGTAAGCCAAGATACCACCGTCAACGTACAGGATATGTCCGTTAACTGCGTTAGAAGCCTCAGAAGCCAAGAATACAGCAGGACCTGTGAGTTCTTCCGGATCCAACCAACGACCGGCGGGAGTCTTAGCGCAAATGAATGAATCGAACGGGTGACGGCTGCCGTCAGCTTGCTTTTCACGCAACGGAGCGGTCTGCGGAGTAGCGATGTAACCCGGACCGATACCATTACATTGAATGTTGTATTCACCATATTCAGAGCAGATGTTACGAGTCAGCATCTTCAAACCACCCTTAGCGGCAGCGTATGCAGATACAGTCTCACGGCCCAGTTCGGACATCATAGAACAGATATTGATGATTTTACCATGACCCTTCTTCATCATTGCAGGCAGAACAGCCTTAGAAACGATAAACGGAGCGTTCAGGTCAATATCGATAACGCGACGGAAGTCGGCAGCTTCCATTTCGTGCATAGGAACACGACGGATGATACCTGCGTTGTTAACCAAAATATCGATAGTACCTACTTCTTTTTCAATTGTTGCCACCATAGCCTGAACAGCAGGTTCATTAGTTACGTCGCATACATAGCCATGTGCTTGGATACCCTTTTCGGCGTAAGCAGCCATACCTTTATCCACCAATTCTTGGTTGATATCGTTAAAACAGATTTTTGCGCCTTGTTCAGCAAAAGCCGAAGCGATAGCAAAACCGATACCATAAGAAGCACCTGTAACGAGGGCTACTTTACCTTCCAAAGAAAAATTCAAATACTGATTCATGATGTTTATTTATTTAGGTTGAAAAATGTGATTGTCTGTTCTAACTCTTATTTCAAGTCTGTAATCAAAGAGAAATCTTGGTCTCCGTAATCCAGATTCTCGCCACCCATACCCCATATAAAGGTATAATTATGTGTAGCCGCAGCCGAGTGGATAGACCATTCGGGAGAGAGGACGGCTTGGTCGCCCTTCATCCACACATGACGGGTTTCGTCTACTTCGCCCATAAAGTGGCAAATAGCATGATCTTCCGGAATCTCAAAGTAGAAATAGGCTTCCATACGACGGCTGTGAACGTGCGCAGGCATCGTGTTCCACACACTGCCCGGAGCAAGTTCCGTCATACCCATTTGCAGTTGGCAAGTGGGCAATACCTGATTAACCAACATCTTATTGATATTACGGTGATTGGAGCCTTCCAAAGAACCCATTTCAGCCACCACCGCGTCTTTTTTCGTCACTTTCTTATCGGGATAGTTGCGATGGGCCGTTACGGAATTGAAGTAGAACTTAGCCGGACGGGCTGCATCCTTACTCTCAAAAGTAACTTCACGGTCGCCCGAACCCAAGTAGAGGGCTTCTTTATAGTCCATCTCAAATACGGCACCACCCGCTCTCACTACACCCGGTCCGCCAACGTTGAAGATACCCATTTCACGACGGGTCAGGAAGTAAGGTGCTTTCAACGGGTCGATAGCTTCCAATGGCAGTACTTCACCCACCGGCATAGCGCCACCCACTACCATACGATCATACATGGAATATACCATATTTACTTCGTTCGGAGAGAATACCTTCTCTATAAGGAAATCGCGACGGATTCTTTTTGTATCATAGCTTTTCGCATCTTCCGGATGTGCAGCGTAGCGAATTTCATAGTTCGTTCTCATGATTTATTACGTTTTTAAGTTATCAAGTAAATAGCCGAGCGGTACGTCGTTTACGTACACGATTGCAAATGTAGCAAAAGAAAACGGCAAAACATTACTATTTTGTCCCAATTATCTATCAATATTGTACAAAGAAAGAAAAAATCATTAGAAACGTCCTAACATTTGATGAATAATTTAAAAGAAAGAATGCGACCAATAAAAAAAGCTCCGACAATCATAGACTGTCAGAGCTTTTTTGTTGGACTACCAAGATTCGAACTTGGACAAACAGAACCAAAACCTGTTGTGCTACCATTACACCATAGTCCAAACATATGTGCTTTCTGTTAAAAAGCGGTGCAAAGATAGAAGTATGTCCCGAAATATGCAAATATTTCGGGACATTTTTTCATATCCATATATTATTTTGCAATAATCAGATAATAATTCTTCTTGCCGCGTTGTACCAGCAGATACTTATCATCCAGTAAATCAGCGGTTGTAACAACCTGATCGAAAGCTGCCAGCTTTTCTTTGTTCAAAGATACACCACCGCCCTGTACCAGCTTACGCATTTCGCCTTTGGACGCAAATACGGCTGCATTGTCTACAAACAAATCAACCGCCTTCACACCCGCTGCCAGTGCATCACGAGATACCTCAAACTGAGGCACACCCTCAAATACTGCCAGCAAGGTATCTTCATCCAACTTCTTCAATGCTTCCGAAGTAGCATTACCGAAAAGGATATTGGAAGCATCGACAGCTGCATTGTAGTCTTCTTCGGAGTGTACCATAATGGTAACTTCCTTAGCCAGACGCTTCTGCAGAACACGCAAATGCGGAGCAGCTTCGTGCTCGGCTGTCAAAGCCTCGATTTCTTCCTTAGTCAGAGAAGTAAATATCTTGATGTAACGGGCTGCATCGGCATCGCTCACATTCAGCCAGAACTGGTAGAACTTATAAGGAGATGTATAACGGGGGTCAAGCCATATATTACCGGATTCCGTCTTACCGAATTTACCGCCGTCCGCCTTTGTAATCAGAGGGCTTGTCAAGGCAAATACCTCGCCGCCATTGGTACGGCGAATCAGCTCTGCTCCCGTAGTGATGTTACCCCATTGGTCCGAACCGCCCATTTGCAGCTTGCAGCCTTTGGTTTCGTACAAGTGCAGGAAGTCGTAGCCTTGCAACAGCTGGTAAGTAAATTCAGTGAAAGAAAGACCGTCACGGGCCTCACCGTTCAGACGCTTCTTCACCGAGTCCTTAGCCATCATATAGTTTACAGTGATATGCTTGCCCACTTCGCGAGCGAAGTCAAGGAAGCTGAAATCCTTCATCCAATCGTAGTTGTTCACCAACTCCGCACGGTTAGGGGCATCCGAGTCAAAATCCAAGAACTTGCTCAGCTGTTTCTTCATGCCCGCCATATTGCGTTGCAGTGTTTCTTCAGTAAGCAGATTGCGTTCCGCCGACTTACCGGAAGGGTCGCCAATCATACCCGTAGCGCCGCCAATCAGTGCCAACGGCTTATGGCCGCAGCGTTGGAAGTGGCGCAATATCATTACACTGCATAGGTGTCCGATATGCAGAGAGTCCGCCGTAGGGTCGAAACCGATATATGCAGTCACTTGTTCCTTTGCCAACAGTTCTTCCGTACCCGGCATCATATCGTGGAGCATGCCACGCCATTTTAATTCTTCTACAAAATTCATCGAATGATTAACTATTAATTATTTGATTTATACTTTGTCTGCGACAAAAGTACGACTCTTTATCCTAACAAACAACTCTTATTGTTTAAAAAAGACTTTGGCGATATTTTCCTGCACCGCTTCCGTAAGTTCGGACAAAGAAACGCAACGGGCTTGAGCTGCCCGGCTATACAAATCCGCAATTGGCACATCGCTCTCGTCAGTCTCTAAAAACAAACGGTCGGAAGGAGTAATCCGCAAGGCTTCTTCCTGATACTTCTCCCCGAAAGAGAGATAAAACCCGTGCCTCAGGTATTCTTTCGCAAGGACCGCCTTTCCGCGAAAGCCATGAATAATCCAGGGGTTGGCCGGCCGTATCTGCTGTTTCAGTTTCAGCAATTCATCCACAGCCTTTACCAAGTGAATGACCAAAGGCTTGCCCAGTTCCATAGACAGCCGCGCCTGATATTCAAAAACCTCTACCTGTACAGCCTGCGGGACGCCAGCCAATTTATCCAGACCGGCTTCTCCTATGGCAAGAACCTGCGGATGCCCGGCTAAAAAAGCCAGAATATCCATTTCATGCCGAATAGCCGGAGTAACAGTTGCCGGGATATGCCAGGGATGTATGCCCACCGAATACCATTCCCCCGTCTTCGGAGCAAAAACGTCGGGATAACAGTTCACAATAGCCGTTCCGGGCATTTGCGGCGACCGATGCGCGTGTATGTCAACAAGAGACTTCATGGGACAGGGTCATATCCGGAGCCACCCCAAGGATGACAACGTAAAATACGTTTTATCGCCAGATAAAGCCCCTTAAAAGGACCGTGCTTCTTAATGGCCTCAACTGCGTATTGAGAACAGGTAGGAGTAAATCTGCACGACGGGGAAGTCATGGGTGAAATGCACTTCCGGTAAAAATAAATAGGAAGCAACAACAGATATGAGAGCAAGCGTTTCATGGTTTAGGAAGGGTTACGGCTGCATCTGTATCTTGTACCGCCACTTTCTCGGCAATACGTGCCAAGGCTGTCTTCACCCTGTCCTCTATTACGGAAGATTCTACCAACTGGTCGGAGAGGTAAATAAAGGCAATCGCCAGCCGGCATTTCTTTTCCGCCAACACACTCAGCAACCCGTGCTTGTTTACACGATACGCTTCGCGTATCTGACGCTTCACACGGTTACGCTTCACCGCACGTTTGAAACGCCGCTTTGAAACACTGATGAGGATGGAAGCATCCGCCTCCAACTCCTCTACCGGCAAATACACCACACGCAACGGGAAGACCGAGAACGAGCGCGAACCGCCCGCAAACATCTTCTCTATAATCTTTTTTTTATCCAGTCTTTCGACTTTATGTAAGGTATTTGCCATGAATAAACTATAAAATTAGGAATGAAAAATGAAGAATTATAAAAAACGAGCTACAAGGTTTGCGACATCTAAAATACCACACCTGTAGCCCGTAATTTCTATTGTTACAACTACAAGCCACAAGCCAACGGACTTATAACTTATAATTCATAACTCATACTTCCTTTCACTTTCCTTTGTTGTTCTCCTTAATGAACATATCGAGCGCTGCCGTCATAGAGGGCGCCTGTACGCTGGGAGCTTCCAAATCCAAACGAAGTCCGGCGTCACGCACAGCTTGCGCTGTTGTAGAACCGAAGGTTCCGATCTTAATTTCTTTCTGTTCGAAATCCGGGAAATTCTTCTTCAAAGAAGACACACCTGCAGGACTAAAGAACACCAACATATCGTAATCAAACTTCTCGTCCGAAGTAAAGTCATTACTTACCGTACGATACATAACTACTTCCGTATGCTGAATCTTGCTTTTATCCAGCAAATTCTTAATTTCTTCTGTATGCACATCCGACATTGGCACTAAGTACTTTTCAGTCTTATGCTTTACAATCGAAGGCAACAAATCGTCAAACTTTCCGGTATTTCCAAAGAAAATCTTACGCTTGCGGTATTGTACATACTTCTGGATGTACAAGGCAATCGTCTCCGTTACACAGAAATATTTCATGGTTTCGGGGATTGTCACACGCAATTCCGTACAAAGATGAAAAAAGTGATCGATTGCATGACGCGAAGTGAAAATCACGGCAGTATGGTCCAATATAGACACTTTTTGCTGTCTGAACTCTTTCGCTGAAAGGCTCTCTACTTTGATAAACGGGCGAAAATCGATCTTCACACCGTACTTCTCTGCAATGTCGTAGTAAGGAGATTTCTCTGATGCCGGTTTCGGCTGCGACACAAGTACTTTCTTAATTTTCAACGTCCTAAAATTTTATTATCAAATAATCGTTTAGTTGCATCATCCCCTGATATAACATGAAACAAGGCATGATTTCAAGGGCACAAAAGTACAAAATTAAAAGGAAACTGCCATGTAAATTGTTACAAAAAAGCTTTAACCACTTATATAACATCAATATTTTAGTAAAAAAGGCTAAAATCAATCCAATTATCACTGTAAGTTGCAGACTTAAATCGAAATAGACAATAAATAGAGCGAATGGAAAAAGGGCAAATCCGAGGTAATAAAGTAGGGTAGAATACGATTCGAGCCAAAGCGCCGTGACACTTTCGTCAAAAAAAATCCAACCCAGTACGGAATAGACAATCCACTTCAAAAATAGATACAGCATACCGACCCCGATATAAATTACCAGTAACATAAAGGGCGGGACATGGTGTACCAACTCCGGCTGAATATCATTGCAATAATTAAAAATACAGACACCGACAAGAACACAGGTTTGTAGAATCAACAGCAACAGATAGCGCATATCACCTGCCGTCGAAGTGGCAAATATACTGGTGCGCTCACGATGCAGCAAGAAATCCTTTACCAGTTGCAACAAGAACCGGCGGCTGCGTGAAAGGACATAGGCCGAAAGAAAAAAACAGCACAACAAGACAATGGTAAGACCATCGTCCATTCTTGGAGAATAAGGAATGGGAATCCCTTCAGCTCCTCCTGTCGCCCATGTCATCAACAGGTTTATCATATTGCTGCAAACTTACGAATGGAGGCATCCCACAAAGGAGTGGTATGTACCAATTCAACAGCTTCCCCCGCTGTTTCCGCCACATGCCAGATAGCGCCATGCTGCGCACGCATAAAATTCTCTTCTACGGCTTTCCGGAGCATGGCGAGCAACGGGTCGAAATAGCCTTTTACATTCAGTATAACTATCGGATTCAGATAAAGTCCCAATTGTTTCCAAGTTATGACTTCAAGCAATTCTTCCAGAGTACCGCAACCACCGGGCAGCGCTATCACGGCATCACTCAAATCCGCCATCATTTTCTTGCGCTCGTGCATACTTTCCACCTCCACAAGTTCAGTCAATCCCGTATGATGCCATCCCTGTTCGACCATAAAACGGGGTATCACTCCGGTAACTTCACCTCCCGCAGCAAGTGCCGCATCCGAAACGGCAGACATAAGTCCCATATTGCCTGCACCATTAATCAAACGGATATGCCGCTGCCCCAGCAACGTTCCCAACTCATGGGCCGCATCGAAATAAACCGGGTCAATCTTGGTACTTGAAGCGCTGTACACACATACGGAGGTTATTTTATTCATCGTCTTTTAGCTATATCAATTATACTTGTTGCAAAGGTATATGATTTTAAGGAGATTTGAAAAAAGAAGCTGCTCATTCTGCTTCGGAATATTCCGGAGGCAGAAAGGCAGCTTTCTATAATAAATAGCTTGTAAAGCTATGCTGATTACTGTTTAATGAAGAATGAAAAATGAAGAACGAAGAATTAGATACCGAAGGCGGTTTTCACTTTATCAACGTAATCCAATTTTTCCCATGTGAAAAGCTCAACAGTCACATCCTTGTCGCCTTCATAACGAGACTTGAAACGCTTGGTGATGACTTGCGGCTCGCGTCCCATATGACCGTAGGCGGCAGTTTCCTGATAGATAGGATTACGCAACTTCAAACGGTCTTCGATAGCTTTCGGACGAAGGTCGAAGATTTCATCAATCTTCTTGGCTATCTCACCGTCGCTCATATTTACATGAGCGCGACCGTAAGTGTTTACATATATATTGATAGGACGCGCCACACCGATGGCATAAGACACCTGCACCAACATTTCGTCCGCTACACCGGCAGCAACCAGATTCTTGGCTATATGACGGGCAGCGTATGCAGCGCTACGGTCTACTTTGCTAGGGTCTTTACCGGAGAAGGCGCCACCGCCATGTGCACCCTTACCGCCGTAAGTGTCTACAATAATCTTGCGTCCGGTCAAGCCGGTATCTCCATGAGGACCGCCGATTACAAACTTGCCCGTAGGGTTAACGTGATATTTGATATTATCGTTAAACAACAACAATACCTTCTCATGGTGAATAGAAGCAATGACGCGGGGCATCAGAATATTAATGACATCATTACGGATGATACCCAGCATCTCCTCATCCGCCTTCAACCGGGCAGCGTCGCTGTCGTCGGCAGGCAGAATGAAATCATCATGCTGAGTGGAAACTACGATTGTATCGATACGTACGGGATTGCCATTATCGTCATATTCAATGGTTACCTGGCTTTTGGAGTCCGGGCGGAGATAAGTCATTACCTCTCCTTCTCGACGGATGTCCGCCAATACTTGCAGAATGCGATGAGCAAGATCCAATGAAAGCGGCATATAATTTTCCGTCTCATTGGTGGCGTAACCGAACATCATACCCTGATCGCCCGCACCTTGTTCCATAGGATCTTGGCGTTCCACACCCCGGTTGATATCGGGACTCTGTTCGTGGATGGCGGAAAGCACGCCGCACGAATTACTCTCGAACATATACTCGCCTTTGGTATAGCCGATTTTCTTAATTACTTCACGCGCAATGAGTTGAAGATCAACATACGCCTTGGTTTTCACTTCTCCAGCCAGCACCACCTGTCCGGTAGTAACCAGAGTTTCGCAAGCTACTTTCGAACTGGGGTCGTAAGCCAACAGTTTGTCAAGCACAGCGTCCGATATTTGATCGGCCACTTTGTCGGGGTGTCCTTCAGACACCGATTCGGATGTGAATAAATATCCCATTTCAATTAAAAATTAAGAATGAACAATTAAAAACGGAAATGAGGGGGAAGCGTCATCAATGAGTAGGTATGCAAGTCCCGGTACAGTGTAGTACCGTCAGAAAAGGATGTGTTTTAGCATTTTTTTCTGTGGTTGCAAGCTACTCAAATCTTTCCACATATCATTTTCGGCTGCAAAGATAAAGAGAAATTCCGTATACTCCACAACAGATTACACAGATTAACACAGATTTATTACTTCCCCTGCAGCATTTCTTCCAAGTCGGTCCATACAGGCAATGCAATTTCCGACCCCGGTGGATAAATTTCCTTTAGCGGACGCATCACAAAATCACGTTCACACATCAGCGGATGCGGCAATTTCAGTTCGGGCGCATCAAGGCGGACAAGAGTTCCGCCAATTGTAAAACAGAGCAATAAGTCTATATCTATCAGCCTATCACTGTATACTCCCCCGGCGGATTTCCGCGTACGTCCTATTTCACGCTCTATCTCTTGGGTGAGATGCAGGACAGGCAGCGGCGGAAGAAGCGTCTCCGCGCAGACTACCGCATTCAGAAACGTATTCTCCGAGGAGAACCCCCACGGGGCAGTAGCGTAAAAAGCGGACAGGGAAATCACTTTCCCTACCCGCTCTTCTATTTTCCGGACGGCGAGACGAAGATTATGCTCCTTGTCGCCAAGATTAGTCCCCAGACCGAAGAATATCAAGAATGAAGAATTCTTCATTACTTAATTATTTATCTGTAATCAGCATCGCATCGCCATACGTACCGAAGCGGTAATCTTCCTTCAACGCCACATTGTAGGCTTCCATCACCTGGTCGTAACCGCCGAAGGCGGCAACAATCATCAACAGGGTGGAAAGCGGCATATGGAAGTTGGACACCATTGCATTGGCAACCGTAAAGTCATACGGCGGGAAGATGAACTTATTTGTCCAACCCTCGTATTCCTTCAAATGGCCGTCTGTGCTGACAGTGCTCTCTATCGCACGCATCACCGTAGTACCTACGGCACATACCTGTCTGTTAAAGTCCTTGGCACGGTTCACAACCTTTACAGCTTCTTCCGTGACAATCATTTGTTCGGAATCCGTTTTATGTTTAGTGAGGTCCTCCACATCGATATCGCGGAAGTTACCCAAGCCGGCATGCAGCGTAATGTAAGCAAAGTCTATCCCCTTAATCTCCATGCGCTTCATCAGTTCACGGCTGAAATGGAGACTTGCCGTCGGGGCTGTTACAGCACCTTCGTTACGGGCAAAGATGGACTGGAAGCGTTCCGAATCTTCCGGTTCCACGGGACGGTTGATGATGCTGTGCGGCAGCGGCGTTTCGCCCAATGCGTACAGGGCTTTCTTGAACTCATCATGCGGCCCGTCATAAAGGAAGCGAAGGGTACGTCCGCGTGAGGTAGTATTGTCAATCACCTCAGCCACCATGGAATCGTCTTCACCAAAATAGAGTTTATTTCCGATACGGATTTTACGGGCAGGATCTACCAGCACATCCCATAAACGCAACTCTTCATTCAACTCACGCAACAGAAAAACCTCAATACGGGCGCCGGTCTTTTCCTTGTTACCGTACAAACGGGCCGGAAACACCTTCGTATCATTAAAGATAAATACATCCTTATCATCGAAATACTCCAATATATCCTTGAACATACGGTGTTCGATTTCGCCCGTCTTTCTGTGTAGTACCATCAAGCGTGACTCATCTCTATACCTTGTAGGATGTAAGGCAATCTTCTCTTCAGGAAGTTTAAATTTAAATTGCGACAGTTTCATAATTATAATGTGCTAATATGCTGATGTGCCAATGTGCCGACGAAGCGCAAGACAACAGCACGATGTTAATAATCAATTTTCTTCTATTACAACTTCTTGTCCGTCTATCCACTCTTTGAAATCAAGCGGGTTAAGGCAATCTTCTATACGGACTTCCCCTACACGGGTACGCTCCAAAGCCGTGAGGTGGGCGCCGCTATTCAACGCCTCACCGATGTCACGCGCCAAAGCGCGGATGTAAGTGCCCTTGCTGCACACCACCCGAACCTTGATTTCCGGCAGGTTGCATTCCAGCAATTCAATCTCGTCAATCACCAGCAACTTGGGCTTCAACTCCACTTCTTCGCCTTTGCGGGCAAGGTCGTAGGCACGCTTTCCGTTCACCATGCAGGCCGAGAAAGCGGGGGGCACTTGCTGTATCTCACCGATAAATTTTTTCAGAGTCTCCTCTACCAGCTCCCTCGTGATGTGTTCCGTAGGATAGGTAGCATCTATCTCATGCTCCAAATCATAGGAAGGAGTGGTAGCACCCAACCGGATGGTGGCAACATACTCCTTGGTGTGATACTGGAATTCTTCAATCCGCTTTGTAGCCTTGCCCGTACACACTATCATCACTCCCGTAGCGAGAGGGTCGAGTGTGCCCGCATGGCCAACTTTCAATTTCTTTACTTTCATCCGCCGGCAGATATGATAGCGCGCATGGCCTACGACCTTGAACGATGTCCATCCCAACGGCTTGTTGAAATACAGAACTTCTCCTTCTTTAAAATTCATCATCACACTACTTCTAAATTATGTCCTGTAAGCAACAACAGAAGGATAATCCCTCCTACGATGATGCGATACCAGCCGAATGCCTTGAAACCATATTTCGTCACGAAGCTGATAAAGAACTTAATAGCAAGCAAAGCCACCACGAAAGCCACCACATTGCCAAGTATCAATGCCGGCATATTATTCACGATAATCTCCGTTCCACCGTCCAGAAAGAGTTTCAACATTTTATAGACCGTAGCCGCAAACATCGTGGGAACAGCCAGGAAGAAAGAGAACTCTGCCGCAGCCTTGCGAGTCATTTTCTGTGCCATACCGCCGACAATCGTCGCCATGGAACGAGACACGCCCGGTATCATTGCAATACACTGGAACAGACCGATATTAAAAGCCTTCTTCTCCGTCAGGACAGTATCTTCACTGCCTTTAGAGAATATCTTGTCGCAGAACAGCATGAACACACCGCCAATCACAAGCATTACAGCCACCACAGTCACACTTTCCAGCATCTCGTCAATCTTGTCACTGAACAGGAATCCCAATACAGCCGCCGGAACAAATGCCACCAGCAACTTCCAGTAAAAGTCGAACTTATGCAGAAAACGCTTCAATGCAGAAGCTCCTGCCGGAACCGGAGTATGGTTTAAACGGAAAAAACGCTTCCAATACAACCAAACTACCGAAAGGATTGCACCGAACTGTATAATCACCGTAAAGGCTTTTACAAATTCCGTACTCTCTATGCCCAACAGATTCTGTGCAATAATCATGTGTCCCGTAGAAGAAACCGGCAAGAACTCCGTCAATCCCTCTACGATAGCTATAATAATCACTTCAAGCGTACTCAAATCTCCCATAATCACTCTTTTGTTTCTTCTTTTGTTTTCGGTTTACGCAATACGGCATATATCATGAATACAAACCCCAACAGGCAGACCAATGGAGCCACTTTAATGCGTCTTACACTAAAAATGTCCGGTTCAAAGTGTGTCGGTGTAGATACGGGACCGGTCATTAAAATAAAACCAAGTATTACCACCGCCATACCGACAGCAAGCAAAATAAAATTGGTCTTGTCAAAAGCGAACTTCTGTTTACTCATCTATTTACATTTATTATTAAACTCCTATATATAATATAACGTGCTCGCTTTCATCCTCAGATACTTATTGATAGAAAGCAACGCACACAGCCAAGTAATGAGCACTCCAAACACCAGTACGGCAACGGAAACCAGCAACATCACCTCAGGCGTAATCACCCTGATTAATTCCGGCTCATAAGAAACCAGCCAATAGGCGGCTCCCCACAGGACAGCATCGGCAATGACAGCCGACAACACGCCTATCCAGAAATTACGCCGCAAGAACGGACGCCTGATAAAGCTCCAGCTTGCCCCCACCAGCTTCATTGTATGAATAAGGAAGCGTTTGGAATAGATAGTCAGACGGATTGTATTGTTTATCAACGCAAAGGAAATGAAAGTAAGAATGACAGCCAGCCCCAACAGCATCAGGCTGATATTGCGGATATTATCATTCACCGCATCTATCAGGTCTTTCTGATAAAGCACTTCCTGAATATTCGTATTTTTCTTGATTTTCTTCTCTATCTTGGCAATGCTGTCCGAATTGGCATAATCCGAATGCAGCTTAATCTCGATGGACGCCGTAAAAGGATTATAGCCGAGGAACTCCTGCGGGTCTGTCCCCATCGCCTCGGTTTGTTCGCGAAGCGCCTGTTTCTTGGAGATATATTCAGTCTCCTTCACAAACGGCTCTTTATCCAACTTCTTCTGCAGTTTCAGAATATCGCTCTCTTTCATATCATCACTGATAAGAATAGAGAAGTTGATATTCTCCTTTACGTACACGGAAAGATTGTGAGCCCCCAATACAAAGAACACCACCAAGCCCAACAACAGCAATACCAATGTAGTACTTATGCTGGATGTGATGAACTGCATATCAAAATAGGATACCGAATTACGTTTAGCTTTCATTAAATCACCTTTTTTTACGAAACACATAAATCATGGAACTGCTGCGCTCTTTCTTTACCAACGCATGGAACCATGCCAATGTACCGGTAATCATACCCCGCATGAACGGGCACGAACGGCGCATATTTTTCTCTGTCAACATGGACACGTAGAACGCGTCAAACGGCATGGGATGACGTTCCGCCAAAATAAAGCCATGCTTGGAACCCAACCGTTGGATAGTGCCGGGAGTGAAATGCCACAAATGCCGGGGCACATCGTAGGCAGCCCAATAAGCTCCGTATTTCTTGGCGTCGTACGAAGAGCAGTTGGGTACGGCTACAATCAGCACTCCTTTTTCCGTCAGCAACGAATTCAGCGCTTCCCAAGTCTCATTCAGCGATTCAAGGTGCTCCATTACGTGCCACAGGGTAATGACATCAAAACTATCCGGTTCAAAATCTTTCAACGCCGTATCAGGCTTTACCTCCAAGCCGAAATGCTCTTTGGCAAAAGCACGTGCACGGGCATTCTTCTCAATAGCTTCCACCTGCCAGCCGCAACGCCTCATTGTATCGGCAAAATAACCGGTTCCCGTACCGATGTCCAGCAAACGTCCTGTTTTACGATGTGCCTCATGCGTCACCAAACGGGCTTTGCGCTTCAACATATAGCTGCGCACCCAATGGTATACGGAGTTCATCACCCCTTTTTTCGTATCTGAATGGGATATATAATCGGGAGTTTCATAATAGCGTCCAATTTCCGCTTCTACGGGAAAATCCTGAGTCAATATAAAACCACAGTCCCTGCAACGGCACAAGTGGAATACTTCACCCGAAGCATAATGGTCTACGCAGGTCAGGATACGCTCCAAATGCGTTCCACCACATACCGGACAAGCTTTAATAGTGAGTTTATTCATCGAACGTTTACCAATAAGGAAGTGCAGTCTGAACCGAACAGACCGCACTTATCCTAAATTTGGTGCAAAATAACAAATAAAAAGTGATTTACAAGGTTTTCATTAAGGAGATTTAATAAATGATGCCCTATAATGGCATTACATACCCTACGATTCCGATTTTTCTCCAATCACCTCGTTTATCATAACTTGCTTTATCCGCCACAGTATAATAATATCCTTTACCGTCAGTAGCCTCAAACAAAGGGACGCTTCCCTTTTGAGGTGAATCGTAAATATAGCCTATCATCACTTTATCACTACCCGCTTTCTCACTATTCATAGAGAGCCTTTGAAGAATTCCCTGCTTATAAGTATAGAGCGGGGCGGTATTTTCTTCCTGATTTTGGTACAGGGAACAGATAGCCCCTTCATATTTACATTCACTTCTTGCCGAACAAGCCTCATAAGAATTGAAATAAGCATAATTATACCCACTCCAAGCCTGAATTAAAGGTACGGTGGCTACTACTTTCAGTGTATTTTCAGCGATATATGCTTTCACAGCCTCTTGTAGCTGTGCCTTTTTAGTCTTATCACTTATTACTCTGTAAATAGGAATCGTTTCTATATAGGTAAGCGCATAGTTTGTCTCATCCGGATCGGTACCGAACCATTCTATAAGTTCTTTTTCTACGGGAGGTAAAGAAAGCAGAGATGTATTCCCCCCACAAAATTCCATGATTAATTGCCCGCCTGCTCCTTTAGGCAGTCTCTCATCTGTTATTGGAATAGTCCCCGTCCCAATTCCTATCTCCGCCATTTTATTAAGTGTATAATATAATAAAACGCTTTGAGATTTATCTCCAAATGAAAGCAATTCCGGAATGGTGGTACGGAACAAACTCTTATAGCGCATTCCCAATCCTGTACGTTTCAAAATATGTGTACCATACTTCTTGACAATTTCTTCCGGTGCCAAATTTTGAATATCATTCCTGAAATCAGTGGTAAAACAAGGTTCTGATTGGTAATCAAGAGCCCAAAACATACTATCAAATCCCATGCCATATTTAGTATAGGTTTGTTGGCAACTGACAAAAGAAAATTGTGATGAATGCGCATAGTCTGCCTGAAATTCCGGATGTTTAAGCAAAGCCCCCGTAAACAGGGGATCTGAAAACTCATAGGTTTCTACACGAGAAATATCAGCTACCCGCTCCAAAAACTTCAGCGGATTTTCTCCCATAAGATTAGTGGGGAAACCGCTCCGAGACGGAAGAATCCGTATTGATGTATGCTCACTTTCCTCTACTAACTGCAAATCAAAGACCGGGGCTCTTACAGCCTCAAAACTCAAATAATCTTTTGTAATATCATACCCCGCTCCAAGTAGCTGAATATCTTTATGAGGATAAATCTTAAAAATAGGTTCTTTATCCGGCACAGCACAAAACTCCATGGGAGAATTGGCCTGCAAAGGCCGAGGTTTATAAAAGTTAGAATCTTCATCATCATCACAACTGAAAAAAGCACAAAGCACTAATGTAAATAGCAAAGTTCTTGTTTTCATAACTTATCAGATTTGGTGTCCTCCAAATATACGGAATTAAAAATGAATATAGTCATTAATAATCAAATATTTATAAGTTATGGGAGTATTCATCCTATTCATGACGACACAATGCAATCATCATAGAAATATAGCGTATACCACAAAAAAGAACAGGCAATATTCAAAGTACTCATATTCTCTATTTCTTTCACCCACATTGATAAGATATAGCCCATTCTTAAAGAAAAGTTGGCCACACATCACCTTTCTTCGTGCTTATGTACCACTTTGTTTCTCCCGCCTCATCCACTTTCTGAGAAACAGAAAATTCATGCAACTTGGTAACATATATAGTATTTGTCTGCGGCTGTGTCAACAATATAGCAAAAGAGTACTCACCTTTCACAGGCGGATAATACACACCTAAGAAAGATACATAAGTCTCCCTGTTTTCCGCATTATTTATTTTCCCTATAGACATACGATACCCATACTCAGTGGTAAACCCCGGAGTATAAAAGCTCAATAGGTAATAAACATAATCAGGCTGAAAAATACGCCCATATACAGGGGCAGAAGACAACATCTTATATTCTTCTTCTGTGAAATCCATATATAATTGAATCTGCCCGCTAAGCCCCGAAACGCCTATATTACTTTCATGGTTTGATGGGTAAATATAGCTCTCCAAATACTTCATATTATAATCAGAAGTTTCAGATATATTATCATCATCCGAACAGGCACAAACTCCTGCAAGCATACTAAAAAGTATACTATAAAAATATAGCCTATTCATTCCTTTCATTTTTTAATTACCCAATTTATCATTTTACAAGACTTACAATATATCCCCAAGTTATATCTCCTGCCTCATCCACAACCGGAAGTATTTTCAATGAATATGTTCTTGTTATACGAAACGTATTAGTTGAAGGTTGTGTAAGGCGAATAGCAAACTTATACTCCCCACTAACTTCTGAAACACGAATACGCATACCATAGGTTATATATTTACTTTTATAAAGTTCTGATTCGTAAGGATGCTCAGTTATATCCCAATAATGATAAGCTTTCTCACCCCAACTTGTAGGATTTATAAGAACATCAAACGGATCAAAGTGACTTAAATAATGAGTTTCGGTTTCATCCTTATTCAATATGCTTAGATAAGTAGGAAGAGAACGTATAAAGCGTAAATCATCATCATTTAAAGCTAAATACAGATAAACATACGAATCAGGAGATTTACAATAGGGACGTTCAGAAAGCTCTTGTGTTCCTATTATATTATCTATAAGTTCATAGCCACTCTCACTATTCGGATAACAGGTTGCTTCATTGGATTCGTCATCTGAACAACCACCTAAAATGCTCAATAAAAAAATATAATAGAAAAATGATAAATTCACTTTCATAATTGATATTTGTTTCATATAAATATTATTTTATTTAAGGAATAAGCATACATTTATCCTCTTCTGGATAATTTATTGTTTTATTAATAGACCACTTAATGGAGTAATGATCTGTATAGTTCAAAGAATCTGGATTATATATTAAATGCCATTATTTGTTTTTTCATTGTGTTTTTCAATTTATGATGTTACAAAATAAAACCACCCTCCAGTAACACTCCATCTGAAGTTATTTCAATTAAATACTCACCACTACTGTTTCCACTTAAATCAATATTTACTGTAGAGTCGTATAAGTAGGCATCTATTATCACTAAACCCATAAATCAAAGGAATCACCTTATACACTAATCTTGGAATCTGGGCATTTAAGAAAGTCGTACTACCTATTACAGCAAATAACATCACTAAACATAGAATTCGTTTCATACCATTATTTTTTATGATTTGATAACAAAGGTAGACCGATTCCCTTGCAGAATAGTGTAAAGCAAGTGTAAAAAAGAAAGTTTACATATAAAAATAAGCTCCCAAATAGTACTATTTAACATTATTTAGCAATTCTCTTAGCTTTCCTTTTTCATATTTTTCGCCCATCTTCATTAGTATATCGTGTTCAGAGTTATAAACCGTAGGGCGTGTACAGTGCATTACGTAAGCTATATGAGTAACTGGAAAATTAAGAAGTAACAAGCAACAGAGACAAGTATGCTTAGGAGATAAATTATATTGAAGTGACACACGAGATACCAAATTATTAGTATAACTATTAACTCCCATAATCAACTGCTTCCACTCGTTATCACTCAGTACATTATCCGATTTATCCTTCCATTTAAAATCAGTAATGATAAGGTTTAACTTGACATACACTGGAGAATGCAGCAATGTTTCTTTTGCCAAAGCTGCATGCTCACCCTTATTAACCTGTAATTCTTCCGATAAAATCACCTGTTGTTTCTCATCTATATATCGGTTATTAATCTTATTTTTCAACAATTCTATTTCCTTCTCTTTCCGCCTTAACTGCTCTTGAAATAATGCATATTGCCTATAAGAAGCTGTCTGCAACTCCAATAAAACTTTTCTATTTTTATGATATTTACATTTATAATATTTTCTGAAACAATAAATAGCCATACATCCAAACACAATAACAGCAAAAAGCACATATTTATACCGACTCAAAAAATCTCTGTATCGTACCTGCTGCTGTTGCATCCAGACTTCTTTTTCTGCTGTAAGTATATCATTACTTTGTGACAAATTATTCAAACTATCCATATAGATGGAACGTAATCTCTCCATTTTGAGTGATTCAACAGAATCACCGCACAACAATGCTATATCCGCCAAACGAGTATAGCCCCCTGCTTTAATGGACAAATCCTTTGCATCAAGGCATTTATTAATATAAAAGATTGCTGAATCGTACTGCTCCATTTGATAAAAAGCATCCCCAAACATCAGAAAATCCGAATAATCCTGCCCCTCACCTGCTTCTAAAAAAAACTTCAAACGTGCATATTCAAGTGCTTTCTCTTTTTTTCCCATTCTACTATAAAGAGAACTCAGTGAACCAGCTACAACAGCCCGAGTTCTGTTATCCCCAAAATTTCCCAATGCTCGATTAACATCCAAATACTTCTGCTCCGCCTCAACATAGCGCTTACATCGAAAATCCACCTTACCTTGCCACAAAAGACCGTTCACCCACATACAAGTATCATTTAAACACCTTCCTATCCGTTCTCCCAGCCGAAAAAGAGAATCAGCTTTAGCGGGCATATCTTGCAAATAATACAAGTAGCCGGCATTTACATAAATATTGCCAATCAACTCATAATTATGGATTTCTTCTCCCAGCAAAGCGGCTTTAAGATATTCTTTCACTGCCATACCATGCTTATTGGAATCCCTGTAAATACTTCCCAGTAAATAATGTGCCCGTGCCTGCATTGCTGTATTACCGTGTACATCATAATATTCTACAACTGAACGTATCAGTGAGTCATCTGTCTGAGTAATAAAGTTTTTGTCTCTCGCCTGTATCAGCAGTAAGGCATAATAAGCACTATCACTCTTTGTTTTCAGTGCTTGAATTGGAATATTCTCCAAAATAAGAAGAGCACTATCAGGAGATAAAGACATCAGCGAATCTATTTGCACAAGCCGAATACTATAACTGCGTCGGAACGTACAAGCTGATAAAATAATGACAAGCAAAGTAATCGCAACAATTGTGTTTTTCATAGAGTTCTCCTATCGCTTCATTTTATACAGCAAAAATAGTGATATTACGGCATTCCATTATCCTCTTTTTCCTAATTCTTCTGTTTATCATAATTTTATTTATCCCCTACGCCATAATGTAGCAATAGTTTTTTTCTGTTTCTTATCTGCAAAGCGTATAACTTCAAAAATATGGCAAAAGATAGAAAGCATTGTGTTCGTTCTTGAGCGGACAAGTGTCCGATAATGAACATATACGAGAATATAATAACCATTGATAATCAACAGCTTACATCTTTGGCACAGGATTTGAATTTTATTAGGCGAAGGCGTTCGAAAAAAGATAATCCGGAAAGGCAACTTTTTATATCGGAAACAGCGTCTAAAGGTAAAACGGAAATAGTAACAATAAAAAAATAAAGATTATGAAAACTACAAATTTATTCAAAGCAATCGCATTCGTAGCAATGATTATCGTAAGCGTAATGAACTCAGAAGTAAAGGCTCAGGACAACTTCATTACCAATGAAGAAGTAAAGAATGACTTGGTAGTAGCAAAAACAATCTTCAAGCAAGACGGTACATACCTTTACAACCATATGCGTTATGAATTTACATACGACAACGAAAACCGTCTGACCGGCAAAACCGCCTCCAAATGGGACAGCCTGAAAAGCCAATGGACACCTTACTTCAAAATGTCGTACCAATACGAAAATAATGAAATCATCATGTCATATGCACGTTGGAACAATGCTCACAAGGCTTACGACAAAGATATGGAGAAAAGCGTATATGAAATGAACGAAGAGAATGTGCCAACCGCATAGGCCATACGGAAAACCTGCCGGCAATGGCGGAATAACAGAAAATTAAAGTTAACAATACATTAATAAAAAAGGGCATGGTTCGTGAGAATCGTGCCCTTTTGCTTTTTAACTCGTTCGTATTTCAAATTAACGCCACGCGTTTCAGAAGTAAACACCGAGTGTTTCAAGAACAAAACTCAGGCATTAACTATCAAAAATCATGGCGTTTCAAGAGTTAACTCAAGAGATTTTATTAAAAGTGATTCTTACGAAGTAAGATTATATATTATTATATATATATTATATCACTTGCGGAAACTTTACCGGTAAAGTTTCCGCAAAATCTTACTGCTTTCCGCAGAATCAAATTTCCTCTCCTTTTAGTGTTGCCGAACTGCTTTCTGTAATCTTAACCGTCACAAAATCACCTATCCGGTGCGTTCCCCGGTCAAAGACAACTACACGGTTCTGCTCGGTGCGTCCGAAAAGCTGGTCGCGTGAGCGTTTGGAAACACCTTCTACCAACACTTCATAAGTTTTTCCTACACAACGTGCATTGGCCTCTGCAGAAAGACGGTTTTGTAAAGCGATAATCTCGTTCAAACGGCGAATCTTCACTTCCTCAGGTACATCATCCGGCAAATGTTTGCTGGCATACGTACCCGGACGTTCGGAATACTTAAACATAAAGGCGGCATCATAACCACACGCTTCCATCAAGGAGAGGGAAAGTTGGTGGTCCTCCTCCGTTTCCGAATGGAAACCGGAGAAAATATCCGTAGACAAGCCACAATCCGGAATGATGCGGCGAATAGCGTCTACACGCTCCAAATACCATTCGCGAGTATATTTACGGTTCATCAACTTCAAGATACGGCTGCTTCCGCTCTGTACAGGCAAGTGTATATGCTTACATACATTGGGAACTTCCGCAATGACTTGCAGGGTTTCATCGCTCATATCTTTGGGATGAGAGGTGGTGAAACGGACACGGACACCCGGAGCCGACTCGGCTACAATACGCAGCAGCATAGGGAAAGTTATCACTTCTCCATCCTCTTTCTCAAAACGATAGGAGTTGACGTTCTGCCCCAACAGGGTCACTTCCTTATAACCCTTAGCCACCAAATCGGCAACTTCATTCAAAATGCTTTCCACATCCCGGCTACGCTCCCGTCCGCGGGTATAAGGAACGATGCAATAAGTACAAAAATTATTGCAGCCCCGCATAATGGAAACAAAACCCGAAATGTGATTTCCGCAAATGCGCGAAGGTATCACATCACGATAAGTTTCCGTTGTGGACAGCTCCACGTTAATAGCTTTCTCTCCGGCCTCCACGGCAGCTATCAAATCGGGCAAAGTGAGATAAGCATCCGGACCTACCACCAAGTCGACATGATGATTCGTAATCAGGTCATCCTTGACACGCTCTGCCATACACCCCAACACACCGACAATCAGATTCTTTTTCTTCTTCTTAAGCGAATGGAAAAACTCCAGACGGTTTAAAATCTTTTGTTCGGCATTATCACGGATAGAACAGGTATTCATGAACACCGCATCCGCTTCTTCCAGCGTTTCGGCCACCGAATATCCTGCCATCTGCATCACAGAGGCTATCACTTCACTATCTGCCACATTCATCTGGCAGCCATAGGTTTCGATGAACAACTTTTTGTTTTCATCAGCAGTTGCAGATTTAAAGTCTGCTCCCGTCACATTTTCCATAATCAGTTCGTTTAAAATCAAGTTACATTATTTACATCTTGTCATTCAGAGCGTAGCGAAGAATCTGCTCCCTTTATGTAGTCAGAGGGAAAGGATTCTTCGCTACGCTCTGAATGACAGAGTGCAAAGATACATCTTCACTCTCAATAAAGTGGTGAAACTACGGAAAAATCATACATAAGCTCTCTCTACTCGATATGTTTCTACTGATTCTCGACACGTTTCTACTAATTTATGTTAAGCGACTAAACATTTTCCGAGTGTTAATTTGGCATTGTTGAAATAAATTTCCAATTTTGTGGAATGAAAGAAACATTAGATTTTTTCATAGTTAAGGTTTAGGTTAAAAAAATAAGGGGAGCTGTGAAGCTGCCCTTTTTTAATGCCAATTTGTTGGTTACAATCAGATTAAATAATTACCTTTGGCGATGAAAAAATAAAGAAAGGCTTATGGAAGACATCTTCAAATTTCTGTTGGTTGTGGGCGTTATTGTTATAAGTTTTGTCAGCCAAGCAAAAAAAGGAGCGAAAAAGAAAGCTGGCAACAGTCCTGCCATGCCTGTGCCCGATGAAGAGAATCCCCTTCCTGAAAGTTGGAACGACGGAACTTACGGCGGATATATACCGGAAGGGCCCAAGCCCGAAGCTATTGCAACACGAAAGAAAACAGAAAAACAGCAGAAACCTGCCCCAAAACAGTCTTTCATTCATCAGAACACCGACAATACACTTCCCGAACCGGCCGACGCCTCATCCGAATTTGAAATACACTCGGCGGAAGAAGCACGCAAGGCTATTATCTGGGGAGAGATATTACAACGAAAGTATTAATGCAATTGAAAGTTGAATTGATTCCTTACACGAAAAAAATAACTATACATTATGGCATTTAATTACATTTCAGCAGCAGAAGCTGCAAGCCTGATTAAACATGGCTACAATATCGGCTTGAGCGGATTTACTCCCGCAGGAACAGCCAAAGCCGTTACGGCTGAACTGGCAAAAATCGCAGAAGCGGAACATGCCAAAGGAAATCCTTTCCAGATAGGCATTTTTACAGGAGCCTCAACCGGCGACTCCTGCGACGGTATCCTTTCACGCGTCAAAGCTATCCGCTACCGTGCTCCTTACACAACCAACCCCGATTTCCGTAAAGCGGTAAACAATGGCGAGATTGCCTACAACGACATCCATTTGTCGCAAATGGCGCAAGAAGTACGCTACGGCTTTATGGGAAAAGTAAATGTAGCCATCATCGAAGCCTGTGAGGTGACTCCCGACGGTAAAATCTATCTGACCGCTGCCGGCGGTATCGCTCCTACTATCTGCCGCCTTGCCGACCGGATTATTATCGAACTGAATGCCGCACACAGCAAAAACGCTATGGGTCTGCACGACGTTTACGAACCGCTTGACCCGCCCTACCGTCGCGAAATACCTATCTTCAAACCGAGCGACCGTATCGGACAGCCTTACATTCAGGTAGACCCGAAGAAGATTGTAGGTGTCGTAGAAACCAACTGGCCGGATGAAGCCCGCTCATTTGCCGCCGCCGACCCGCTGACTGACAAAATCGGGCAGAACGTAGCCGACTTCCTTGCCGCAGACATGAAACGCGGTATTATTCCTTCTACCTTCCTGCCGTTGCAGTCGGGCGTAGGAAACATCGCCAACGCAGTGTTAGGCGCTTTAGGACGTGACAAAACAATTCCGGCATTCGAAATGTACACAGAGGTTATCCAGAACTCCGTTATCGGACTGATTCGCGAAGGCCGCGTGAAGTTTGGCAGCGCTTGTTCACTGACCGTAACCAACGACTGCCTGAACGGCATATACGAGGATATGGACTTCTTCCGCGACAAGCTGGTTCTCCGTCCGTCGGAAATTTCCAACAGCCCCGAGGTGGTGCGCCGTTTAGGTATCATCTCTATCAACACTGCCATCGAAGCCGACCTCTACGGAAACGTAAACTCCACCCATATCGGCGGTACGAAGATGATGAACGGTATCGGCGGTTCGGGCGACTTTACGCGCAACGCTTATATCTCTATCTTTACTTGCCCGTCTGTTGCCAAAGAAGGCAAAATCAGCGCTATCGTACCTATGGTTTCCCATGTGGACCACAGCGAGCATGATGTCAACATCATCGTTACCGAACAAGGTGTTGCCGACCTGCGCGGCAAGAGCCCGAAAGAACGTGCCCAAGCCATCATTGAGAACTGTGTTCATCCGGACTACAAGAATATCCTATGGGATTATCTGAAACTGACCGACGGCAAGGCTCAGACTCCTCATGCCATGCGTGCCGCTTTGGCTATGCACGCCGAACTGGCGAAAAGCGGGGATATGAAGAATATTGACTGGGCACAGTACAAATAAAGGCAATCCCTTCAATCAAAAAGATTTTTTAGGCACGGATTACGCGGATTTCACGGATTTTTTAATTTAATGCTGTATTTTTAATCCGTGAAATCCGTGTAATCCGTGCCTGAAAAAATCAGCAAGTAAGTTTTGGTGTATACCTCTTATCAATTCATACCAACCGAAAATTCATCGGATAAGTATATCACAGACAGTATCTTGGAATTTACGTGCCTCCCTGCCGGAAAGCACATTCTGATTCATAATGGCAAAAGCAATCTGATGTCCGTTGCTTGCCGTCAGATAACCTGCCAAACAATTTATAGCGGTAAAGGAACCGGTTTTGGCATGTACATTCTTATAAGAAGGTGTTCCTTTCCTCATACGGTTTTTCAGTGTTCCGTCCACTCCGCCGATGGGCAATGCCTTATATAGTTTTTGGAACACATCCGTACGCGAATAAGCAAACTTCAAGAAAGCTACTAAAAGTTCCGATGAGATATAGTTATAGTTGGAAAGCCCGCAACCGTCTGCCAGATTATAGCGGTCGGGAGCATGACCCAGTTTTTTTATCAACCGGCGGATAGCCGAAAGTCCGTCTTCGGCAGAGATATGCCTGTTGCCCGTGGACTGTGCACCTAAACGGCACAGCATAGCCTCGGCATTCAAGTTGTCGCTCTCTTTCATAATTTGATTGACTACTGCCTGCACGGAAGTATTATAAGATGCCATTCGCACAGAAATACTGTCTTTTTGAAATTCATTGAAAGAATAATCGGACAGACAACGGATGCCTTTTGCCTGCAAACGTTCCAAGAACGTATGCATAAAAAAGTCCTGTGAAGAATAGATATTCACCGTACCGGTACGCTTCCCGTCCACATTACCCGATACCGTTATGTCATTGCCGTTCTCCAGCCAGTTGCGGGATACACGGAAACGCCCGGCAGAGGGAGTACGGGTTTTCGTTGTATTGGCCAGTGTATAATAAGACGAAGCGGGAGTACATTCCAAGCGTGCCGTATCTCCCTGTACGCCGGGAAAAGCTGTTACCGTAACCGCTCCCTTGCCGAGCATCAGCGGCGACAAATATGGCTGAAAGGAATGAGGCGTATCATCCCATAACCAGCCGCTTCCCCAATACAAAGAGTCTTTCATGGAAACATCGCCATATATCTTGCCCTGAAGCACAGAAAAAGGCAGACGCGCCACCCTACTGACCAAAGAGTCCAACGCTTCATCATCAAACTCCGGATCAAAACCTCCGACAACGTATATATCTCCTTTCAGCGTATCACGTTCAATCACTCCCTTATACCAAACCTCCGTACAAAAAGGCTCGTTTGCCTCAGGGCGTGCAAGCGCCGTAATCGTAGTCAGTAACTTCATTGTAGAAGCCGGACGGGAAAGTTTGTCAGCCTGATAAGCATACAGCGTTTCATTAGCGCTCAAATCGTACACCGAAACAGATACATTGGAACCTTCGGGCAGTTTATATTTTATCAGTGTATCCAGTTGCGAAGAAAGGGAGTTTATTTCTGTCGATACTCCCTGTGCAGGCAATATACAAGGAATCAGTGTCAAAATGAACACAATCGGTAACAAGCTGCATTTTCTCATCTTCTCACAAGCTATCATTTAGATTCAACTATTACCTGATGCTTTTTAGCAACCGGCTTCTCAAATCTTCCTTTACATTGATTACAAACATACTCCCAATGGTTAGTACCCGGAGCAGCACCCGCCAGCAAAGAGGCGACAGCTGCCGCAACAGCTCTTAGCCGATGTCCTTTTCTAAGGACAAATTTAATGTCGGAAGAGCCGCAGAAAGGACAGTACCTCAATTGTTCGGGAATCATCTGGTTTTGTTCCAACAGATTGATTGCCGCTTCATAGTTTTCTTCGTTCACCAGTATGTCTACACCTGTCAGATTACTTACCTGCAATCCCGCCAGCAGTGTGGACATATTCTCATTCCGTAACATAGAATCAATTCCTTCGTTCTGCAACGCTCCCTGAATAATATGGGCTTGAGTTGCAGAATCGCAAGTCATCAACTTTACGATTTTCATGATATAGCGTATTTCATTTAAGTGAATAAGTAAATGTGCATAATTAGTTTATACTATCTGTCATTCAGAGCGTATTTAGTTAAAGAGCTTCCTTAAAGATTTCACCCACCGTAGGATGCGGAAATACAATCCTCTTCCATTCTGCCGCCGTCAATCCAAGTTCGACAGCCATACCTGCCAACGTGACAATCTCCGAAGCCGGATTGCCCAGCAAATGTGCTCCCAAAACAGTATCGTCTTCTGCCAACAGCAACTTACACATACCGTTGACACCTTCATTCTCCGCTACAAAACGACCGGAATAAGCCATAGGCAACTTCACCGTACGATAGGAAACGCCTTTTTTTTGTAAAGACTCTTCCGTATCTCCCACACCCGCAATCTCCGGATTGGTATATACCACGCCGGGGATAGCCTTGTAACTCATACAGTCTTTCTCGCCCAATATAGTATGTACCGCCACTTCCGCCTCGCGTACGGCAGTATGGGCCAATAAAGAAAATCCGGTCAAGTCTCCGCACGCATACACACCCGGAACGGAAGTCCGCATCTGTCCGTCAACCCGTATGCTGCCGCGTTCCGTTTTTTCCGGATTCAGATTCTCCAGTCCGAAGCCTTTCATTACAGGGCGGCGTCCCACACTCATCAATAATTTATCTGCGGTTACAGAACCTGCACTCTCGGCATTCTCATAACTCACTTCTACCTGCGCCTGCCGTTCCTCCGACAGACTTTCGTTCAGTGACACTACCTTCGTACCCAGCATGAATTTAATACCGCGCTTGGCATATTCCGCACGCAGCATGGCAGACAGTTCCTTGTCCATTCCGCCCAATATTTCATCCAGCATCTCAATGACAGTGACCTCTACCCCCAGACTATTGAAGAATGAGGCGAACTCCATACCGATTACCCCGCCGCCGATGACAGCCAGCGATTCAGGAAGTTCTTTATTATCCAATGCGTCACGATGCGTCCAATAAGGCACCGCATCTACTCCGGGAATAGGCGGAATAAATGTTTCCGACCCTGTGCAAAGCAATAAATTGTCACATTCATACGTTTCGTCGCCACACAGAATATGATTCTTATCTATGATTGAAGCCTCTCCATTCACAATAGTCACATTATTGGCAGTCAGTTTTCCTTTGACCCCCAACACCAGCTTTCGCACTACTTTCTGTTTGCGGGCTATAATTTTGGACAAGTCGAATGATACCTCCGCCACATTGACCGCATATTTGGATGCGTGGCGCGCACTATCATATGTTTTTGCCGAATACAATAAAGTCTTGGTAGGAATACACCCTTCATTCAGGCACACTCCGCCAAGGCTTTGTTTCTCGAAAAGCACAACGCTCAGACCGGCTTTTCCGGCTGTTTCCGCAGCCGTATATCCCGCAGGACCTCCACCGATAATGGCAACTTGATATTTCATAGTTCTTGCATTTATAGATTTCTGCATGCAAGATACAACAAGAAATTCAGAAAAAAGGCATGATAACCCACTTAATTATCACCGGCAGATGATATACGTTCTTCCAACAGCCGGATAAACTCCTCCTCTTTAACGGGAAGAAGCGCTACGCACTTGCCCTCTCCATACCTTATCAGTACATAGCGCATAACGGCAAATCTGCCTATCCGCATGGAAGAAGTACGTTCTACCGATGTAATATCCTTCAACAGAATCTCCTGCCCCCGCGAAAAGCGGCCGAAGAACAACAACAGCTTATTATCGGCAGTAACGGTATAGGTAGTATGAATCAACTTCTCGATGCTGACAACCAACAAAAGCATAAACAGAACAGCAACAAGAATGTGCTTCTCCCAAAGACCGTAAACAGCCATTGCACCTGCCAAGAGGATAAACAAATACTGTCCGGCAGCGATACGTGCATGAAAAATTCGATTCATTTTATCCGGTTTTTGCCGCTAAGGTAGGTATTTTTATGAATTAATGCTTGCAAGGGAGACAAGGAACGTACTTATTTTGTAGTTTTGCAGTGCTAAATACACATAACTATGGTAAGAAAGTTCGATTTCCTCGTTATCGGCTCCGGAATTGCCGGTATGAGTTTTGCGCTTAAGGTGGCGCATAAAGGAACAGTAGCCCTCATCTGCAAAGCCGGTCTGGAAGAGGCAAACACTTATTTTGCACAAGGCGGCATCGCTTCCGTCACCAACTTGGCAGTAGATAATTTCGATAAGCACATCGAAGACACCATGATTGCCGGAGACTGGATAAGCGACCGTGAAGCTGTGGAAAAAGTGGTGCGCAACGCCCCCGAACAAATCAATGAGCTTATTAAATGGGGAGTGAACTTCGACAAAAAAGATAGCGGAGAATTCGACCTGCACAAAGAAGGCGGACACTCGGAATTCCGTATCCTGCACCACAAGGACAATACCGGCGCGGAAATACAAGACAGCCTGATTGAAGCCGTAAAGCAACATCCCAACATCACCGTATTCACCAACTTCTTCGCAGTGGAAATCATCACCCAGCACCATTTGGGCATTATCGTAACCCGCTATACTCCGGGCATCAAATGCTATGGCGCTTACGTGCTGAACGAGAATACCGGAGAAGTGGATACATTCCTTTCCAAAATGACCATTATGGCAACCGGCGGTTGCGAAGCCGTATATCGTAACACTACCAACCCGTTGGTTGCCACAGGCGACGGCATTGCCATGGTCTACCGTGCCAAAGGCGCCGTAAAGGATATGGAATTCATCCAATTCCACCCCACCGCCCTCTATCATCCGGGCGACCGCCCTTGTTTCCTGATAACGGAAGCCATGCGCGGATACGGCGGCGTGCTCCGTACCATGGACGGAAAGGAATTCATGCAGAAGTATGACCCGCGCCTTTCACTTGCCCCGCGCGACATCGTGGCGCGTGCCATTGACAACGAAATGAAACAGCGCGGCGACGAGCACGTCTATCTGGACGTTACCCACAAAAATCCCGAAGAAACCAAGAAGCACTTCCCGAATATCTATAAGAAATGCCTCAGCATCGGCATTGATATTACCAAAGACTACATCCCCGTAGCACCTGCCGCACACTACCTTTGCGGCGGCATCAAGGTAGATTTGGACGGACAATCCAGCATCCGCCGCCTGTATGCCATCGGCGAATGTTCGTGCACCGGTCTTCACGGCGGAAACCGTTTGGCTTCCAACTCACTGATTGAAGCGGTGGTCTATGCCGACGCAGCCGCCAAGCACGCACTGAGCGTATTGGAACGCTATGACTTCAATGAGGATATTCCCGAATGGAACGATGAAGGAACTATCTCCAACGAAGAGCGTGTGCTGATTACGCAAAGCATGAAGGAGGTGAACCAGATTATGGAATCTTATGTAGGTATCGTCCGCAGCAACACCCGCCTCACCCGCGCATGGAACCGATTGGATATTCTTTATGAGGAGACGGAAAAGCTGTTCAAGAGCAGCAAGGCAACCCGTGAACTTTGCGAACTGCGCAATATGATTAATGTAGGCTATCTGATTACCCGCCAAGCCATGGAACGCAAGGAAAGCCGCGGTCTGCACTATACGATAGACTATCCGCACGCAGAAAAGAAATAAACCGATAATCTCAATTTGTGCCACCAAGTTGGCACAAATTTGTCACCGTATTGGCACACTTATGCCATCAAAGTGGCAAAGTTGTGCCAGCTTGGTGGCACAACTGTTAAAAATAAGAGAGTGTATCAAAACTATCATCCGTTTTGACACACTCTCCTTGTTTTATACAGTAAAGGTCGTTTTACCAATTTTCTTTCTTCACCTCGAAGTAAGCCTGCGGATGTAAACAAGCGGGACATACTTGAGGAGCCTCCTTGCCGGTATAAATGAAACCGCAGTTGCGGCATTGCCATACTACTTCACCTTCTTTAGCGAAAACAGCGGCGTTTTCAATGTTCTGCACGAAAGCGCGGTAACGTTCTTCGTGTCCTTTCTCGGCAATGGCAATATTGCGATACATAGCGGCAATTGCAGGGAAACCTTCTTGTTCGGCAACATCGGCAAAGTGAGGATAGTCCAATGACCATTCTTCGTGCTCGCCTGCAGCGGCAGCCTGCAAATTCTCCAATGTAGTACCGATGACGCCTGCCGGATAAGAAGCGGTAATTTCTACCATTCCGCCTTCCAAGAACTTAAACATACGTTTTGCATGTTCTTTTTCCTGATCAGCTGTTTCGGTAAAGATAGCTGAAATTTGTTCGTAACCTTCCTTTTTTGCTGCGCTTGCAAAATAAGTGTAACGCATTCTTGCTTGTGATTCACCGGCGAATGAAGTCAACAGATTCTTTTCTGTCTGAGTTCCTTTGATACTCTTGCTCATAGTTTCTTTTTTATTAGTTAATGTAATTACGTATAGATTGTTGGTATTTCCTTTTTTGATAGCACAAAAATAGTCATTTAGTTTAATAAAACGGTATTTTATCTCATCGGATTTATCTATCACCTCATAGACAAAATCAACAAAAAACAAATGGAATAGTTATAGCTATTTGCTTTATTTTACTTAATTTTGCAATCTCTTTTCAAAAAGAGGAGGATTTTTAGGCACGGATTACACGGAAAGTATGGATTTTCTTTATTCCTTTTTCCGTGAAATCCGTGTAATCCGTGCCTAAAAAGCAAGTAAAACAAAACTTCTAAAATAAAAAATGAAAGCGTTCGAATTCAAGCCAAAACTGTACACGGCTTTAAAAAATTACTCAAAAGAACTCTTCATGGCAGACCTTATGGCCGGTATCATTGTAGGTATCGTTGCCTTGCCGCTTGCCATTGCGTTCGGTATTGCATCAGGCGTATCGCCTGAGAAAGGTATCATCACGGCTATCATTGCCGGGTTTATCATCTCCCTGTTAGGAGGTAGCAAAGTCCAGATTGGCGGACCTACCGGTGCGTTCATCGTTATTATTTACGGCATTATCCAACAATACGGAGAAGCGGGACTGATTGTAGCCACATTAATGGCGGGCGTTATCCTCATTCTTCTGGGAGTATTCAAGCTGGGAGCGGTCATCAAGTTTATCCCCTATCCCATTATCGTAGGCTTCACGAGCGGTATCGCCGTTACTATCTTTACCACTCAGATTGCAGACATATTCGGACTGAACTTCGGCGGAGAAAAAGTTCCGGGCGATTTCGTAGGCAAATGGATTATTTACTTCCGCCACTTCGACACTGTCAACTGGTGGAATACGGTTGTCAGCATTGCCAGCATCTTTATCATTGCCATTACTCCGAAATTCTCCAAGAAGATTCCCGGCTCGCTCATTGCCATTATCGTAGTGACCGTAGCCGTTTATCTGATGAAGATGTACGGCGGCATCGACTGTATCGACACCATTGGCGACCGTTTCAGCATCAAAGCCGAACTTCCTGATGCTGTAATGCCTGCACTGGACTGGGAAGCGATAAAGAACCTGTTTCCCGTTGCCATTACGATTGCTGTATTGGGAGCCATAGAATCTTTGCTTTCGGCTACCGTAGCCGACGGTGTCATCGGCGATAAGCACGATTCCAATACCGAATTGATAGCACAGGGCGTTGCCAATATGGCGACTCCGCTTTTCGGAGGTATTCCCGCCACAGGCGCCATTGCCCGTACAATGGCTAACATCAATAATGGCGGTAAGTCGCCCGTAGCCGGTATAGTGCATGCGGTAGTGCTGCTTTTGATTCTTCTGTTGCTTATGCCGCTGGCTCAATACATTCCGATGGGATGCCTGGCAGGTGTGCTCGTTGTCGTATCCTACAACATGAGTGGCTGGCGCGTATTCAGGGCATTGATGAAGAACCCCAAATCGGATGTTACCGTATTATTGATAACTTTCTTTCTGACGGTTATCTTCGACTTGACAATCGCTATCGAAGTGGGCTTGGTCATTGCCTGCGTACTCTTTATGCGCCGCGTCATGGAAACAACCGAAATATCGGTTATCAAAGACGAGATAGACCCGAATGCCGAATCGGATATCGCTACGAGCGAAGAACATCTAATCATTCCCCAAGGTGTGGAAGTATATGAAATCAACGGTCCCTACTTCTTCGGCATCGCAACAAAGTTTGAGGAAGTAATGGCGCAACTTGGCGACCGCCCCAAAGTACGTATCATACGTATGCGTAAGGTTCCTTTCATCGATTCAACAGGTATTCATAATCTGGAAAGCCTTTGTAAGATGTCGCAAAAAGAGAAAATCACAATTGTATTGTCAGGCGTCAACGAAA
The DNA here is from genome assembly GCF_003472565.1 of Bacteroides sp. AM10-21B. Classification (NCBI taxonomy): domain Bacteria; kingdom Pseudomonadati; phylum Bacteroidota; class Bacteroidia; order Bacteroidales; family Bacteroidaceae; genus Bacteroides; species Bacteroides sp. AM10-21B. The sequence goes on from NZ_QRME01000002.1 coordinate 334,123, forward strand.
AAGTACATAATGTCCTTGAGAAATCCGGTTTCTATGAATTGCTTGGAAAAGACAACATTTGTCCCAATATTAATGTAGCATTGGAAAAAGCGAAGCAACTGTTATAAAGACTTTCACCACAGAAGATACATTATGGCAAGAAAAGGAAAAAAACAGAAGCAGTCCAAAGGGTTATTCTATTTAATAGTATTAATGTGCATCGCCTTCATTTGTTATGAACCCATAACGAAGGCTTTGCGCATTAACCTTCCTGTTGCCGTAAAGGATGTGCTCTACCCCGCCCCCCTAACACACACACCCGAACAAATACTGCATCGAAAAGGCTACACAGTATCTTACAACAAAGATTTAAAGATACCTAACTGGGTAGCATGGGAACTAACTCCCGAGAAATTGATAGAACGCGAGAGCCGCACAGACAAGTTCCTGCCCGACCCCGACCTGCCTGAGAACCAAGCTGTAACCACCGACGACTACAAGCGTTCCGGCATGGATAGAGGGCATATGTGTCCTGCCGGCGACAACCGTTGGCATTGGAAAGCTATGCAGGAGAGTTTCTACATGACCAATATCTGCCCCCAAAACCACAACCTGAACCGAGGTGACTGGAAAGAACTGGAAGAAGCCTGCCGCCTGTGGGCAAAAAAAGAGGGAAAAATCTACATTGTCTGCGGTCCTGTCCTTTATCGGCAAAAACACCGCACCATTGGCAAAAAGCACAAAATAACTGTACCTGAAGCTTTTTTCAAAGTTATACTCTGTACAAACAGTAATCCTCCCAAAGCCATCGGCTTCATTTATAAAAACACATCAGGAAACCACCCGTTGGATGCTTACGTCAACAGTGTAGACGAGGTGGAACGCATTACAAGTATCGATTTCTTCCCAGCTCTGCCCGATAATATTGAAAAACAGGTGGAAGCTACCTGCAATTTAAACTTATGGCATAACAAATAACTGCTTAATAAGAGACGCTCACCGCTATCCCCACCTCCTTCACCAATGCTGCAATACGGTCTAATTCCTCATGAGTGGCCTTTTGCAAGTCATGGTCGGGTGTTTCCCGGTCGATAGTATAAATCATTACCTGACGGGGAGAAATCTCTTTTACGGCCTCTAACCAAGGCAAAACATATTTATCGGAAGTATTATCCATATCCTTGTCCCTAAAACCGCCTTTCAAGAACATGGTTTGAATAATGCAATTACCCTTAAAAGCCTTTATCCCCTCTATTATTTCACGCACGGAATAATGGCCTGTCGGACGGTCAAGCTCACGGATATATGCTTCATCCACCGTATCTAATTTCAGAATATTGTTATCTATCTTGTTCAAGGCTTCAAACACAGCCGGACGATGAATGAAAGTGGAGTTGGTAAGCACGCTTACTTTCGCTTTCGGAAAATATTTATCACGCAAAGCAAGCGTATCTTCTATAATTTCAGGAAAATGCGGATGTGCAGTCGGTTCTCCGTTTCCGGCAAAGGTCAGTACATCGGGAACAGGACCGTTCTTTTGCATATCCTGTAGCCGTGCTTCCAATGCCTTACGCACTTCCTCACGTGTAGGCAACGGCTTTTTAGGACGATGATCGGAGTTAAATCCACATTCACAGTAAATACAATCGAAGCTACACACCTTACCGTCTTCCGGTAACAGATTGATTCCCAAAGATACTCCCAGACGGCGGGAATGAACAGGACCGAATATGGGAGACGGATAAATGACAGTCATCTTATTTATGATTAGCGATTTATAATTAATGATTTATGATTATGATTTATAATTATGATTTATAATTAATGCCGCAAATATAGAAAATAAACATATAGGTACTTCCAAAAACAATACAATTAAGTAAATGTTGAAAATTAGTTTATACTATCTGTCATTCAGAGCGAAGCGAAGAATCTCTTTCCTCTATGAATGCGAAAAAAGGGAGTAGATTCTTCGCTTCGCTCTGAATGACAGATAGTATAAACTAATTATGCACACTTACTGATTACTTTTTACTTATTACTTTTTACTCAAAACTTGATACGGAGCTGCATTTGCAAATCCGTTTTTTTATTTCCCGCTATCAAGTCGTTACCCGAACCGATACTCTCACGATTCCGATAAACAGTTTGCCCGAACTTAACGAGAAACATAAAAGTTTTGTTCATATCACAGCGCACATGGGCGGAATAACGAAAACCTTCACCATAATAAGAAGGGGTATAAAACGTATAAAGCAACCCCTTTTCAGAAGAATAAACACGGGAATCATAATCATCCGTATCAAAATAAGTGCCTTGTACGGATACACCCAACGGAAAACCGGAAAATGTATAAGCACAGGATTGTGTACATTGCCAGCCTTGTTTTCCCTTAAAACTATAGCCTGCACCGTCTTGCTGACGAAAATGATTATAATCAATCGTAGTGCGATACACAAAACCGCCCGGCATATAAGTAAACCTGCACCGCAACTTATGATGGCAGACAGGCAATGTAATCTTCCCTTCTGTTCCCGAAACATCCCTCTCCTTCCGTTTGTAGCGATAATTAAGATATGCCGTCAAGTTCCTGCGAGGAGAATAAACAACCTGAAACATCCCGTCTATTCCTTGTGAAGGTTTGCTGATACGATATTTCCAATACGGGAAAGAAAACATATCCAATGCAGCGAAAAACTTCCAGTGCGCCAGCGGAGTTGCCTCCGCAGCAAGGTACCAGCCATTCTCATTTTGAGGCGTACTGCCTTCTCCGAATGAACGGCCGAAGAAAGACCAGTAATCATGTGAATAATAACGATGAATTAACAGCAGTTGATAACCTGTTAATAGTTTATATTTCAGTTGGTTCAGCAAAGCATAACCTTGCTTTCCCACAGCCCCCTCTCCCACCCATACCAGTTTTCCCAAACGGTATTTATAGTCTACGCCCAGATTATAAAAATCATTTCCATGTAAGTTGTATTTTACATACTTCTTTAAATCCGGTTCATAAGGATGATTGAAAAAGTAATAAACGCCTGTTACGCCTACTTTCAACTTATTCTTCTCATAAGTCAAGTTACCGCCCATCAATTGCATGGTAAAAGCATTCATTTTATCCGCTTCTTTTTCCGTACGATGCAGTCCGGTTTTATAGACAGAAGTGATTTCCCCGTCTTTTATCACCCCGTCCATAGAACGATGTGAGTAGAAAACGGAAAGTTCCAAAAAACGAAGAAGTTCCACTGTTGCCGCCGCTCCGCGAAAATAATTATATTCATCCGTAGAACCATGCTTCCTGATTCCTCCTGTACGGTACTCCGATGTAGACATGGAAAAAGTTTTCCCCAACCGAAAATCGGTACTGAGCACCAGTCCCTGCCCGAAACTCAACTTATAATTGCCCAATGCCAACGATTTCAATTTACCCAAGTTCTTAAACAAACAGTAGAAAGAATAGTAATCATACCCTTTTTTATCCTGTAAAGCAAAGAACGGCTCTCCTGCATCCTTCTCTCCCACTATCCCCGCCTGAAAATAGTCTCCATAACGAAAATTATAACGCAAAGAATGATAAATGGCAGGTCCCTGATAGTATTTCTCATATCCTTTACGGGTATAGAAAGGAACATCCATACGTGTCAATACTTCCTGTCTGCCATATTTCAATATCGTCTTTAAAGAAGGATAGCGGAAAGCGTCTTCAACAACCTTTACACAAACAAAAGGCAGCAACAATTCAATAGTCCGTTTATCCATTGCTTCCACCAGTTGCAACTCATAAACAGTCTGCATCTGTCCGTGTATATATACATATGCCAAGATATTTTCTATTTGGAGTTCTGTCAGGAAAGGAAATTCTTCCAATTGCCGTTTGGTGGCGACATTAATATTAACCGGTTCGTGCAAGCGGTTGGAAAGTTCTTCCAGTTCGTCTTCCCAATTGTTCTCTTCCCCATCCATGGAAAGCTGTTCCAGATTTTCTTCCCACAGAGAAACAGATGTGTTCTGAGCTACAAGCATAGGAGTTATCAACAGCATACTTATAAAAACTCCTACCTTGATTATTGTCATTGATAATAGGATATTTCCAAATTTACGGACAGCGAAGTTACCTTAAATTAGTTAATTGAACAAGGAAAAACGGAAGCAATGCAACAACATTACACAGAATGGTGTACTTTTGCGGCATGAACATACGGCTTAATATAGTAATACTCATTGTGTTTCTCTCATCGGGAAGCTTGGTTTGCCATGCCCAGCAACAACCCCGAACCGATATGTCCAAAAGTATCTACCTCACTCCTATGTGCGTTTATAACGGTGATACGATTCCATACGTAAAACTTCCTACCGTCTATATCTTTAAACCGCTCAAATTCAAAAACAAGCGTGAAATAACGAAATACTATAAACTCATCCGTGATGTGAAAAAGGTATTGCCTATTTCCAAAGAAATCAACCGTGCCATCATTGAAACTTACGAATATCTGCAAACCATCCCTACCGAAAAAGAACGGCAAAAGCATTTGAAAGCTGTGGAGAAAGGATTGAAAGAACAATATACTCCCCGCATGAAAAAACTGTCTTTTGCTCAAGGAAAGCTGTTGATAAAGTTAGTGGACAGGCAGACCAATTCAACTTCCTATGAACTGGTCAAAGCGTTCATGGGACCTTTCAAAGCCGGATTCTATCAAACTTTCGCTGCATTGTTCGGCGCCAGTCTGAAAAAACAATACGACCCTTCCGGAGAAGATGCACTTACCGAAAGAGTTATTCTAATGGTAGAGAATGGACAACTTTAAATCCGGTTCATAGTATGTTGATAACAGATAGTATATGACGACACTTATTTCAATTTATTGAATAAATCCCAAATAACAATACCTGCCGTAACCGATACATTCAGAGAGTGCTTCGTACCGTATTGCGGAATTTCAATACAGCCGTGAGAATGGTCTATAACTTCCTGTTGAACACCTTTCACTTCATTTCCCATTACTACGGCATACTTCTTATTTTTATCTAAAGTCAACTCATTCAGCATGATACTGCCTTCTGCCTGTTCCACGGAATAGACCGTATATCCATCATTCCTGAGGTTATCAACAGCTTCAACAGCGTTATTAACATACTTCCAGTCAACCGTAAATTCGGCTCCCAAAGCCGTTTTGTGCATTTCGGGATGGGGTGGAGTAGCCGTAATTCCACACAGATAGATACATTCGATGCGAAAAGCATCCGAAGTACGGAATACGGAACCTATATTATGCAAACTGCGAATATTATCCAACACAACTATCAACGGCAACTTTTCCGCTTCTTTAAACTCCTCTGTACTAATACGATTCAGTTCGGTTATCTTCAGTTTTCTATTCATAATCATATACTTTGCATCAATCTGTGTACTATGTGCCAATTCACACTGTGCAAAGATAATTCTTTCCGTTCACATCCCTGTTAATAACCGTTGAAAAGGTGTCAATAGTACAGGGAAAGATTTTTAGAAATAATACTTGCATTATTCAAAGTAACGCATATTACATAAGCATAACGAACAAACCAAAAAAGTTAAGCTTAATTTTCAAAGGCTGTATAAACACATTTTTAAGTCTTATTTCACTGATTAATCTCCCTAAAGTTATTAACTTTGCGGTTTATCAACAAGATGTTAATGAAGTGAAGTAATGAGAGAGTAGGGAGCTTATTATCAAGAGATATAACCTGAATTTCTTACGTTAATAACCTAAGAATAAAGTTTTATCCGATACTAATAACTTCATGGGCAAGAAAAACCATATTAATTTGTCCACACTATTAACAGCCTATCATTACTATCAAAGGATTTTTAAAGAAAGAAGAGAAATAAAAATTATTATTATGAATAATCTGATAGAAGCTATTAAACAGCTGAAGAAAGAGAAGAATGCAATCATTCTGGGTCACTACTACCAGAAGGGTGAGATACAAGACATAGCCGACTACGTTGGCGACAGTCTGGCTTTGGCGCAATGGGCGGCAAAAACGGAAGCCGACATTATTGTGATGTGCGGTGTTCACTTCATGGGTGAAACGGCAAAGGTACTTTGTCCCGACAAAAAGGTATTGGTACCCGATATGGCGGCAGGTTGTTCGCTTGCCGACAGTTGCCCGGCAGACGAGTTTGCACAGTTTGTCAAAGAGCATCCCGGATATACGGTTATATCCTATGTGAATACGACAGCTGCCGTAAAGGCTGTTACAGACGTAGTGGTAACATCCACCAACGCCAAGCAAATCGTTGAAAGCTTTCCCAAAGATGAGAAAATAATATTCGGTCCGGACAGAAACTTAGGAAATTATATTAACTCCGTCACCGGCAGAAATATGTTATTATGGGACGGTGCGTGCCATGTACACGAACAATTCTCGGTTGAAAAGATTGTTGAATTAAAGCGCCAACATCCCGGTGCAGTGGTACTGGCACATCCCGAATGCAAGAGTACGGTTCTGAAGCTGGCGGATGTAGTAGGCTCTACGGCAGCTTTATTGAAGTATGCGGTTGCCCATCCCGAAAAGGAATATATCGTTGCTACGGAATCCGGCATTCTGCACGAGATGCAAAAGAAGTGTCCGCAGACTAAATTTATTCCGGCTCCACCCAATGATAGCACTTGCGCCTGCAATGAATGTAACTTCATGCGGCTAAACACGTTGGAAAAACTCTATAACTGTCTGAAAGACGAGTCTCCCGAAATTAAGGTAGATGCCGAAATTGCAGAAAAGGCAGTGAAACCAATCAAGAAGATGTTGGAAATTTCTGCAAAACTGGGGTTGTAGATTTAGGAGTTATAGGGGGTTATTAAAATGTAAAAGCCCTATCATTAGCTTCGCTCAAAACATTTTTTGATTTTTACGCTAAGGTATAGTCTGTCATTCAGAGGAGCTTGCGACGAAGAATCTACTCTCTATATTACACATTGAAATGTAAAAGGGAGTAGATTCTTCGCTTCGCTCTGAATGACAGGAAGATTAATTCTGTAAAATATGGAAAAATACTGTATTTATATTATGTCTAACTCTAATAGAACAGTACTTTATATAGGTGTGACTAATAATCTGTATCGTCGATATAATGAACATAAATCAGGTAAGATAGAAGGATTTACTAAAAAATACAGTTGTCATATTTTACTCTATTATGAGGAATTTCAAAATATTGAATATGCTATTGCCAGAGAGAAATCTCTTAAAGGGTGGAGTAGAAGTAAAAAAGATAATTTGATAAGAGAAAAAAATCCCCGATTAGAGGATTTAGGTAGTTATTTACAGTGGAATGGATAATTGAAAATAAAGTATTTTTTTAATAAGTAAATATTGAGAATTAATTTATATCAAGAGTATCTGTCATTCAGAGCGAAGCGAAGAATCTACTCTCCTTTACATTTCAATGTGTAATATAGAGAAGAGATTCTTCGCTTCGCTCTGAATGACAGATAGTATCTGCCTCGTTTTGAATGACAGATAGTATCTACTTTGAAAGGAAATTGCAAAGCTTATTCGTAGCCAGTGCCCGGTGGCTGATTTTATTCTTCAACTCATTACCCATTTCGGCATACGTTTGCGTATATCCTTCGGGAATAAAAACAGGGTCGTATCCAAAGCCGGAAGTGCCGTGCCTGTGCTTCGTTATTTCGCCTTTTACGATACCTTCGAACAGATGTTCCTTTCCATTGACGATAAGGGCAAAAACGGTACGGAATTGCGCTTTACGGTTCTCCATACCTTCCATATCCTGCAATAACTTCTTCATATTGGCTTCCGAATTGTGCGCGTCGCCGGCATAACGTGCGGAATATACTCCCGGAGCACCATTCAAGGCTTCCACTTCCAGACCGGTATCATCGGCAAAACAATCCAACTGATAGTTTTCAAAGATATATCTTGCCTTCAGCAAGGCATTTCCTTCAAGTGTATCTGCAGTTTCAGGAATATCTGCATGACAGTGAATGTCTTTCATGCTGAGAAGTTCTATTTTATTTCCTAAAATGGCAGTTACTTCTTCCAGCTTATGAGCATTGTTGGTTGCAAATACAAATTTCTTTTTCATTTTCCTTTTAATTTATCGAAACCTTCTCCATACACACCGATAACGGAACTTTGAGAGATAAAAGCATTCGGATCAATGTCCTTGACCAAGCGGAATATCTCGACAGACTGACGCTTATAAGCCAATACAACCAATACTTTCACATTACGTTTGCTGTACCAGCCTATACCGTCGAGCACTGTCACACCCCGGTGGGTCTCTTTGGTGATGCGGTCGGCAATCTTCTCATAATCTTTGGAAAAGATGAAGAATTGCACCGATTGTCGTGCACCGTTCACGATGTAATCCAATACGATACCGATAATGAACAGCGTTACAAAACCAAAAATAACCCGTCTCCAGTCGTTGAATATGAAGTAACAGGAGCTGATGATGACTACGTCGCAAATCATAATCATACGGCCTAAAGTGACATCGCGATATTTGTGGATAATGGCTGCAATAATATCCGTACCGCCTGTGCTTCCGTTGCAATTGAACACTACGCCCAGACCTACACCGCACATGGCAGCGCCTATCAGGCAAGCCATGAAGTCTTGTCCGGGTCCGAGGATTTGCGGAGGCACTCCGTTCGGTCCGTTCACCAATACTTGGAAGAACCACAGAAAGAACGTCAGTCCGAAGATGGCGAATGTGGTCTTGATACTGAATTTCGGCCCGAGGATTTTAATGGCAAACGTCATTAAAACCGCATTGATGATGAAATATGACCACTGGATGGGAAATCCCGTGGCATAATAGATGATGGCTCCGATACCTGTAGTACCGCCGGTTGTAATCTGATAGGGGATAAGGAACGCGGCCCATCCCATCGCGTACGAGATTAATCCGAAAGTGATGAAGATATAGTCTTTCAACTCTCTCATTACTTCCGTTTTGGTTAGTTTTGTAATTTGCATATTTGTTATTTGATAACAATGTTTACAATCTTCTTGGGCACTACGATTACCTTGATGATGTTCTTTCCGTCTATCCATTTAATGGAACGTTCGTCTGCTAATACTGTTTCCTGAATAGCGTCCGATGCGGCATCGGCAGGGAACTCCATATTGAAACGTGCCTTTCCGTTGAATGAAATGGTGTAGTTCACCGTATTTTCCACCAGATATTCTTCATTGTATGCGGGCCATTGAGCGTCGCATACCGAACCTGTATTGCCTAATGTTTCCCACAATTCCTCGCATACGTGCGGAGCGAAAGGAGCCAGCGTGACAGTGAGTTGGTTCAATATCTCTTTCTTGCTGCATTTCATTGCGAACAGTTCGTTTACGCAAATCATAAAGGCGCTGATGCTTGTATTGTAAGAGAACTGTTCGATGTCTCCCGTAACCTTCTTGATGAGTTTGTGCAAAGATTTCAGTTCTTCTTTGTTGGCGGGTTCATCAGTCACCAGATAATTGTCGTTGCGGTCGTAGAACAAAGACCAGAATTTCTTGATGAAACGATGCACACCGTCGATGCCGTTCGTATCCCAAGGTTTGGACTGTTCTACGGGGCCGAGGAACATTTCGTACATACGAAGCGTGTCCGCACCGTATTTCTCTACAATCATATCGGGATTGACGACATTGAACATGGATTTGCTCATCTTCTCGACAGCCCATCCGCAGATGTATTTTCCGTCTTCAAGGATAAACTCTGCCGTTTCGTATTCGGGACGCCATGCCTTGAAGGCTTCCGTATCGAGAACGTCGTTTGATACGATGTTGACATCTACATGGAGTGGGGTAGTGTCGTATTGGTCTTTCAGGTTCAGCGATACGAATGTATTGGTATCTTTGATGCGATATACAAAGTTGCTTCTTCCCTGAATCATGCCTTGGTTCACTAATTTTTGGAACGGCTCTTCGACAGCGGAAACACCGAGGTCGTGCAGGAATTTGTTCCAGAAACGGGAGTAAATCAAGTGACCGGTAGCGTGTTCCGTACCACCCACATAGAGGTCGACGTTACGCCAGTATTCATCCACTTTCTTGTCTACCAGTGCAGTATGGTTACGAGGATTCATATAACGCAAGTAATAAGCGCTTGAACCTGCAAATCCCGGCATCGTATTGAGTTCTAATGGGAAAATTGTGATATTGTCTATCTTATCGTTGTCAGTAACGCATTTGTTAACAGTGTCCCAAGCCCATTTAGTGGCGTGTCCCAACGGCGGTTCACCGGTTTCGGTAGGCAAGAATTTGGCTACTTCCGGCAGTTCCAGCGGCAGACAGCTTTCATCAATCATATAAGGCATGCCGTCCTTGTAGTAAACGGGGAACGGTTCGCCCCAGTAACGCTGGCGTGAGAAGATGGCATCGCGCAAGCGGAAGTTTACTTTTACGCGTCCCAAGTTATGTTCTTTTACGTATTTTTTAGTAGCTGCAATGGCTTCCTTAATAGTCAGCCCGTTCAGGTTCAGTTCGCAGTAAGGCGTTACACCGGTTTTCGGAGAATTGCATACAATGCCTTCCTTAGCATCGAAACTCTCTTCGCTCACATCGCAACCTTCCACCAACGGAATGATGGGCAGGTTGAAGTGTTTGGCAAAAGCATAGTCGCGGCTGTCATGTGCAGGTACCGCCATGATGGCGCCTGTTCCGTATCCTGCCAGTACATAGTCGCTAATCCACACGGGTACCGCTTCGCCCGTAAAAGGATTGACGGCATAGCTTCCGGAGAACACGCCCGTTACGCTGCGGTCGGCAATGCGTTCGCGTTCGGTGCGTTTCTTGGTACGTTCCAGATAGGCATCCACGTCGGCTTTTTGTTCCGGGGTGGTGAGTTGGGCTACCAATTCGCTTTCGGGAGCCAGCACCATAAAGGTAACACCGAACATGGTATCGGCACGGGTGGTGAAAATGGTAAATTCCAAATCACTGTCTTTCACCTTGAATTGGATTTCGGCGCCTTCGCTGCGGCCTATCCAGTTCTTCTGTGTTTCTTTCAGAGATTCGGTCCAGTCAATCGTATCCAGTCCGTCCAGCAAGCGTTGTGCATAGGCAGATACGCGGAGACACCACTGGCGCATTTTTTTCTGAACTACGGGGAAACCGCCGCGTTCGGACACTCCGTCCACCACTTCATCGTTGGCAAGTACGGTGCCGAGTTGCGGACACCAGTTCACCATTGTTTCACCCAGATAGGCGATACGGTAGTTCATCAGGACTTCCTGTTGTTCTTTTTCGCTCATGGCGTTCCACTCATCGGCAGTGAAGTGCAGTTCTTCGCTGCATGCGGCGTTCAGCCCTTCGTTGCCATATTTGGCGAATGCTTCTATCAGCTCTTCAATGGGACGCGCCTGTTTTTCGTCATTGCAATAATAGCTGTTGAACATCTTTTGGAAAGCCCATTGTGTCCAATGATAGTATTCAGGGTCGCAGGTGCGGATTTCGCGGTTCCAGTCGAAAGAGAAACCTATCTTGTCCAATTGTTCGCGATAGCGGTTGATGTTGTTGACGGTGGTGATAGCCGGATGTTGTCCCGTTTGTATGGCATATTGTTCTGCAGGCAAGCCGTAAGCGTCATATCCCATGGGATTCAGGACATTGAAACCTTGCAGACGTTTGTAACGGGCATAAATGTCCGAAGCGATGTATCCCAACGGATGTCCCACGTGCAGACCTGCGCCGCTGGGGTAGGGGAACATATTCAGTACATAATATTTTTGCTTTGTTTCGTCTTCCGTCACTTGGTAGGTTTTGTTCTCTACCCATCGTTTCTGCCATTTCTTTTCAATCTCTCTGAAATTGTATTCCATAATGGTTTTAATTATATTGTTGAAAACTTGTTGATATACTTACTAAAACTTGTTGATAGTTTGCTTAATTCGGTTTATATCCTGTTAATTAAACGGTGCAAAGTTAAGTCTTTATTTTCAGATTTGTAGCGAAGTGGTGTAAAAAAACAGTATGAAATACTTGATGATACGCTTTTTATTGCTTATATTTGTGATGTGCTTTTAAAACTAATTTTTTGTTTGTAATACAAATAATGGCTAAATTAATTCAATAGGATTTTATAAGAAAGATTTTTTAGGATATTTCAGGGGATGTAATCTGTGAAGATTGCGTCCCTTTTTGTTTATTTTTCTGATAAAAAGGCAGACTCGCTTCAAATGCCCTTCTAAAAGTGTTTCCGGAGATTTACTAAAATTCGGGCGGAGATTTAGTAAATCTTCCCTCTCGTTTTAGTAAATCTCTGCGAGGGTTTTAGTAAATCATCCTTCGGATATTATAAAAGCTCGTCTCATTGTGTAGAAAGAGGAAAGCGTTATCTTTGTGCACAATTTATAAACAGGTGTATGTTTACAACGAAAAATTATGCTTATCATCTTATAGCCATTCTTACGGTGGGGATTTGGGGGTTGACGTTCATCTCTACGAAAGTATTGATAGGGTACGGGCTCTCTCCGCAGGAAATATTTGTGCTTCGTTTTCTGATGGCCTATCTGGGCATTTGGTTCATTTCTCCGCGCAAGCTGTTTGCCGATAATTGGCGGGATGAACTTTGGCTGTTGTTGGGTGGCGTTACGGGCGGTTCGTTCTACTTTCTGACGGAGAATACGGCGTTGGAAATCACGTTGGCCACCAATGTATCGTTCATAGTCTGTACGGCTCCGTTGCTCACCACCATTCTGTCTTTGCTGATTTATAAGAAGGAGAAGGCAACTGTGGGGTTGATAGGCGGTTCGTTGCTTGCTTTGGCGGGAGTGGCATTAGTGGTTTATAACGGTCATTTTGTGCTGAAGATTTCTCCGTTGGGCGATTTCCTTACGTTGCTTGCCGCTTTTTCTTGGGCGTTCTACAGTTTGATAATGAAGAAGCTTTTCGGGCGTTACCGTACCACTTTTATTACCCGTAAGGTATTCTTTTACGGTCTGCTGAGTATACTTCCCGCATTCTTTTTCCGTCCTTGGCAGTTTCCGCTTCAGGGCTTCCTTCATCCGGCTGTGTGGACGAATCTTATCTTTCTCGGTATATTGGCTTCGCTCGTCTGCTTCGTGGTGTGGAACGTGGTATTGAAGCGGCTCGGTACGTTGCAGGCTTCCAATTATATCTATCTCAATCCGCTTTTCACGTTGATAGGTTCTGCCGTTCTTTTGGGTGAACAACTCACTGTGATGGGACTTGTAGGCGCATTGCTGATATTATCGGGAGTGTATTGGGCGGGGAGGAAAGTGTAGTGAAGGTAGAAAGCTGATTGTTCGCTTTTGTGCGGACAGTTGTTCGGAAACGAACATATCTTTGTTTTTATTAATCGTTGATTTTCAGATGTTTATTAGTTTGGCACAGCAATTGACTATATATAGTCGAAGGCGTTCAAGAAAAGAATCCTCAATAATTCAAACTAATAATAACAATAAAAACATAACGATTATGAAGACAAATGTAATTCTTAAAGCAGTGGTAATGGTAGCAGTAGTAATGGCAAGTGTACTTAACTTCTCTGCAAGCGCAATGAATCCTACGGATTATGTGAAAAACGAAGAAATGAGCGGCGAGCTGTTGACAGCCAAGACAATCTTCCGTAATGAAGGTGGTTATTTATTCCGTCACCTGCGTTATACCTACAGTTACGACAATGAAAACCGTGTAATCAGCAAGGAAGCTTCCAAATGGGACAATGTACAAGAAGCATGGGTTCCTTACTTCAAACTGAATATTGAATATACCGAGAATGAAGTTGCTTTGAACTATGCCCGTTGGAATTCCAAAGATCATGCTTACAATAATGATGTTGAAACTTGTGTCTACGAATTGAACAATAATGACGCCACTTTGATGTTGGCAAGCATGAAATAAGGCGTATGGGCATAAAAAAAGGAGTACCGCTGTACTCCAACCTTTGTTAACCTTAAATCTAATACTATGAAAAACACATTGCAAAGGTACGGACTTTTGGGAAATCTCCAAATAAAGCAAATAAAAAAGTGTGTTTTATAACATGAATTAGCAAAAATACTCACTTTGTTAAGGCTTGCTAAGGATTTAGACCACCTCCGTGTGTATTTTCTAAAAAAGGATTATCTTTGCCCTACTTATTAGTAAACTCTAAAGAAATACCGCTGTGAACGAAGATATTGTCCTTACCCCGATGATGAAACAGTTTCTTGATTTAAAGGCAAAACACCCCGATGCCGTCATGCTGTTTCGTTGCGGAGACTTCTATGAAACTTACTCCACCGATGCTATTGTGGCCGCTGAAATACTGGGCATTACTCTGACAAAACGTGCCAATGGAAAAGGGAAAACGATTGAAATGGCTGGTTTTCCTCATCATGCGCTCGATACATATCTGCCCAAGCTGATACGCGCGGGCAAGCGTGTAGCCATTTGCGACCAGTTGGAAGATCCGAAGCTCACCAAGAAACTGGTGAAACGCGGCATCACTGAATTGGTAACGCCGGGCGTATCCATTAACGACAATGTGCTGAACTACCGGGAAAACAACTTTCTTGCTGCCGTTCATTTCGGCAAGGGGGCTTGCGGGGTAGCATTCTTGGATATTTCTACGGGTGAGTTCCTGACAGCCGAAGGTCCTTTCGACTATGTGGACAAGCTGTTGAATAACTTTGCCCCGAAAGAAGTGCTTTTTGAGCGTGGCCGCCGGGGAATGTTTGAGGGTAACTTCGGCAGCAAGTTTTTTACCTTCGAACTGGAAGACTGGGTGTTTACGGAAACTACCGCACGCGAGAAGTTGCTGAAACATTTTGAAGTGAAGAATTTGAAGGGATTCGGCGTAGAACATCTCAAAAACGGGATTATTGCTTCGGGGGCTGTCTTGCAGTACCTCATTATGACACAGCATACGCAGATAGGACATATCACCTCTTTGGCACGCATAGAAGAAGATAAGTATGTCCGTCTGGATAAGTTTACGGTGCGCAGTCTGGAGCTGATGGGCAGTATGAACGACGGCGGCAGCAGCTTATTGAACGTGATAGATAAAACAATCAGTCCGATGGGAGCCCGTCTGTTGAAGCGCTGGATGGTGTTTCCTCTGAAAGATGTGCAGCCCATTAATGAGCGACTGAACGTGGTAGAGTATTTCTTCCGTAAGCCCGACTTCAAAGAACTGATTGAAGAACAGTTGCATTTGATAGGCGACTTGGAACGTATTATCTCCAAAGTGGCCGTAGGGCGCGTTTCTCCTCGTGAGGTGGTTGCTTTAAAGGTAGCTTTGCAGGCAATCGAACCGATTAAGGAAGCCTGTATGGATGCTGATAATGCCAGCTTGAACCACATTGGCGAACAACTGAATATCTGCCGGTCCATCCGTGACCGTATCGACAAGGAAATCAATAATGATCCCCCGTTGCTCATTAATAAAGGCGGTGTGATAAAGCCCGGTGTGAATGCCGAGTTGGACGAATTGCGCCGGATAGCTTATTCCGGCAAGGACTATCTTTTGCAGGTGCAGCAGCGGGAAAGTGAACTGACGGGCATTCCCAGTTTGAAGATAGGGTATAACAATGTTTTCGGTTATTACATCGAAGTACGTAACGTGCACAAAGATAAAGTGCCGCAAGAGTGGATTCGCAAGCAGACGCTGGTGAATGCCGAGCGTTACATTACGCAGGAATTGAAGGAGTATGAAGAGAAGATACTCGGTGCCGAGGACAAGATACTGGTGTTGGAAACACAGCTTTACACAGAGCTGGTGCAGTCTCTGAGCGAGTTTATTCCCGCCATTCAGATTGACGCAAACCAGATAGCCCGTCTGGACTGCTTGCTTTCCTTTGCCACCGCAGCCCGCGAAAATAATTATATCCGTCCCGTAATTTCCGACGATGAGGTGTTGGAAATACATCAGGGACGGCATCCGGTTATTGAGAAGCAGCTTCCGATAGGAGAGAAGTACATTGCTAACGATGTAATGCTGGACAGCAGCACGCAGCAGATAATCATTATCACCGGTCCCAATATGGCGGGTAAGTCTGCATTGCTTCGTCAGACTGCTTTGATTACGCTTATGGCGCAAATCGGCAGCTTTGTTCCGGCAGAAAGCGCGCATATCGGTTTGGTGGACAAGATATTTACCCGTGTGGGAGCCAGCGACAACATTTCCGTAGGCGAATCTACGTTTATGGTAGAGATGAACGAAGCGGCTGATATATTGAACAACCTTTCTTCCCGCAGTCTGGTGCTCTTTGATGAATTGGGACGCGGTACTTCTACTTATGACGGCATTTCCATTGCATGGGCTATTGTGGAGTATATCCACGAGCATCCGCGTGCCAAGGCGCGTACACTCTTTGCCACGCACTATCACGAACTGAATGAGATGGAAAAGTCCTTCAAGCGTATCAAGAATTATAATGTGTCGGTAAAGGAGGTTGATAACAAGGTTATTTTTCTGCGCAAATTGGAGCGCGGCGGCAGTGAGCACTCTTTCGGTATTCACGTAGCCAAGATGGCCGGTATGCCCAAAAGTATTGTGAAACGCGCCGATGATATATTGAAGCAACTTGAGACGGATAACCGCCAGCAAGGCATATCGGGCAAACCGATGGTCGAAGTGGGAGAAACACGCGGCGGTATGCAGCTCAGTTTCTTCCAGCTTGACGACCCGATATTATGCCAGATACGTGACGAAATACTGAATCTGGACGTGAACAACCTGACACCGCTCGAAGCGCTGAACAAGCTGAATGACATTAAACGGATAGTAAAAGGAAAGTAATTATCTTACTGCCGCTTTTTTGCCGTAGAAGAACATGAAGTAAATTCCGATGATTATGAACGGAACGCTGAGCCATTGGCCCATGTTCAGCGCCATTGTCTTTTCAAAATCCACTTGTTCTTCTTTCAGGAACTCAATGAAGAAGCGGAAGATAAATATTTCCGTCAGGCAAAGACCGAAGAAAAATCCGCGGTGATAGGGTAGGGAAGCTCCGGCTTGCACTGCGGTGGACTTTGCTTTTGTGGTGCTGAAGTCTGTTTCCAGCTTGCTTTCCTGCTTTTTCTGTCCGCGTTTATAAAGATAAACCATTCCTAAGAAGAAAATGAAGTAAGCAATTGCTTCGTATAGCTGTGCCGGATGGCGG
Organism: Bacteroides sp. AM10-21B; assembly: GCF_003472565.1. NCBI lineage: Bacteria > Pseudomonadati > Bacteroidota > Bacteroidia > Bacteroidales > Bacteroidaceae > Bacteroides > Bacteroides sp. AM10-21B. Next base: position 351,222 of record NZ_QRME01000002.1, read on the forward strand.
GGCAGCATATCCACCCGTTCGAAGACAAATGCCCAGGGTACATCGGCGGGTTTGCCGACAATCTCGGAATTCATCAAGTTGGCAAGGCGGATGCAGCAGGCAGTGATGGGCGTAGCAACGGCTATCATGTCCAGCACGTCCATATAGTGCATCTTTGTCTTACGGCAGTACATCCAAAGGGCGATAATCAATCCTAACGTACCTCCGTGACTGGCAAGTCCTTCATAGCCTGTAAATTTCCAACCTCCGTCCGGCAGGAATTTTACAGGGAGTATCATCTCCCAAAAATGGTTCAGGTAATAATCCGGCTGATAGAACAGGCAATGCCCTAATCTCGCCCCTATCAGGATGCCGAAGAAGCAATAGAAGAACAGCGGGTCGAATTTTTCATCGCTTATCTTGCGGTCGCGATATTGCTGGCGTACGATGAAATAGGCAAAGGCCAGTCCGATAATCCATAATAATCCATAGTATCGGATGGAGATACCGAAAAGGTTGAACAGTTCGGGATTAGGATTCCAGTTGATGGAGAGGAGAGTCGGCATATTCATAAGTAATTAAAATTAGTAAGTAAATGTTGGAATGGGAATGTGTCAAAACAAAAACTCGCTTACTGCTTGTTTCTTTTTAGGCACGGATTACACGGATTTCACAGATTTTCTTTATTCTTTTTCCGTGAAATCCGTGCCTAAAAGAAATGTTCAAGTGTATTTTGACACACCCACATTCGCTCTGAATGACAAAAGTAGCATAAAATAATTGAGTAAAGGTATAAAGTCAGCTGAATTTTTCGGCTACCATCTTGTATGTAGGGATGTCAACTCCTTGCTCTTGGGCTGCCGCAATCATGTCGAACAGCAATCCCTGCACTTCGCTTTGATGTCCGCGCGCCATGTCTTTTTGCATGGAAGCGGTACTTTCGGGCGCAAGTTTGTCTATTACCTTGAGATTGTACTCTACGATGCCTTCCTTGAACTCGATGCCCAGTTTCCGTCCCAATGCGGCGCTTTCTTGTGAGAGTCCGATAAAGGTGTCACGTACTTTGCCGGGCTTTTGTACTTCGCCCATAGGCACGTCGTAGTAGGCGCCGGTTACAGCCATGGCCGAAATGAAAGACCATTTTACGAAGGTGTCGCGGTTGATGTCGGGAGATATTTCTGCCTTGATGCCGCTTTCCTGCAAATCCTGTTGTATGGCTTCTAATGTTTCACGGGAAACAATGGTGTCTTTGTGCGCTCCGTAAACCAAACGGAATATCTTTCCCATCTGCGTGATTTCGCCTTTGCCGGAAACGAAACCTACGATGTAGATGCAGCCGTCCAGTACCGTAACGCCGGGAACCAACCGCTGTATGCGAGGTCCTGTGCCATAGACGTTCAGAATGGGGATTACTACCGTATTTTTATGTGCGGCACGTTTGATTAGTTCTGTAATGGAGTCTACGGAATAGCCTTTGACGCATACGAAGATAACGTCTGCTTTGTACCGGGCTGACTTCTCCGCTAAGGAAGTATATTCTTCTGCCGTATAAGCGGGTATCTTCAATGCGTGTTCACCCTTTAAGTCGGAATGCAACCGCAAACCGTGCTCACGCATGGCGGCAAGGTGCTCGCCGCGTGCAATGCACGTAACGTCTTTTCCTGCCAGTGCAAGGAAACCTGCAATACTTCCGCCTACGCCGCCTGTGCCGGCAATGAGATATCTCAGATTGTTATTTGCCATTTGTATAGTGTATTGGTGTGATCCGTGTCTTTATACGTTGAAGCGGAAGTGCATGATATCTCCGTCCTGCACCACATATTCTTTACCTTCCACACCCAGTTTTCCGGCTTCGCGCACGGCGGCTTCGCTGCCATATTTGATGTAGTCTTCGTACTTGATGACTTCTGCGCGGATAAAACCTTTCTCAAAATCAGTGTGGATAACGCCGGCGCATTGCGGAGCTTTCCAACCTTTGCGATAGGTCCATGCCTTTACTTCCATTTCGCCGGCAGTGATGAACGTTTCGAGGTTCAGCAGGCTGTAGATGGCTTTAATAAGTCTGTTGCAGCCGCTTTCTTTCAAACCGAGGTCTTCGAGGAACATTTGTTTTTCTTCATAAGTCTCCAGTTCGGCAATGTCGGCTTCGGTCTGTGCGGAGATGATGATGAGTTCGGCATCTTCGCCTTTGATGGCTTCGCGTACTTGTTCTACGTATTGATTACCGTCGGCGGCGCTGGTATCATCTACGTTGCAGACGTAAAGCACCGGTTTCGTTGTGAGCAGGAACATCTGTTTGGCACACTGTTCTTCATCGTCGTTCTGAGGAATTACGGTGCGGGCGCTCTGTCCTTGCTCCAGTGCATCTTTATAGCGCAGCAGGAGTTCGTACTCCACCTTTGCCATTTTGTCTCCGCCTACTTTGGCTATCTTTTCCACGCGCTTGATACGGTTTTCCACGGTATCGAGGTCTTTCAGCTGAAGTTCGGTGTCGATGATTTCCTTGTCGCGCACAGGGTCTACACTGCCGTCCACGTGTACGATATTACCATTGTCGAAGCAACGCAGTACGTGGATAATGGCGTCGCACTCGCGGATGTTGCCCAGAAACTGATTACCCAATCCCTCACCTTTGCTGGCGCCTTTCACCAGTCCGGCAATATCGACAATATCGCATACGGCGGGTACGATACGTCCCGGATGAACGATTTCGGCGAGTTTCGTCAGTCGCTCGTCGGGTACGGATACTTGCCCCATTTGGGCGTCGATAGTACAGAACGGAAAGTTTGCAGCCTGTGCTTTTGCGCTGCTCAAGCAATTGAAAAGAGTGGATTTCCCTACGTTGGGAAGTCCTACGATACCAGCTTTTAATGCCATAGTGCTATAGTATTTTTATTATTATCAATCAGTTATATTATTCTTTTTTATCTCGTTTTGAGGTGCAAAGATAATTAATTTTAAGCTAACGCAGTAATCTTCTTATACTTTCTCTTTTTATCGGGTACCGGAACGTCTACGGAATATCAGTTTTTAAGCTTTCTCAAATTCATTCTTTCAATGCCGGGGCTGTGCCACTTACCAATTTTAGAATATGTAATTGGGGTTATAATATCCGTAATTCATCTACTATGCCGTAAAATGTTTCCCACTATTTTTGCACTTAAAGACAGACTAATAATAGAATAGATATGAGTAAAAACCGCTAAATGATATGAATGTAGAATATTTCCAACAGATGATTGCAGCGGGCGAACCGTTGGCAGGCGAAAAAATGATTGCTTTCATGCGTGAGCAGAGCGACAACACCCGTCGCTTGTTGTTCGACTTGAACAATACTTTCCATACCTCGGAAGAAATTGTTTCCCTGTTCGGTCAGATCACAAACAGCGAGGTGCATGAGTCATTCCGTTTGTTTCCTCCGTTTTATACTGATTTTGGGAAGAATATTCATGTAGGGAGGAATGTCTTCATCAATTCTTGCTGCCAGTTTCAAGACCAAGGCGGCATATTTATCGGTGACGGTACATTGATAGGACACAGTGTGGTGTTGGCTACACTAAACCACGGTTTTGCTCCCGAAGATCGGCAGAATCTGTATCATGCACCTATCCGAATAGGTAAAGGTGTGTGGATTGGTGCGCATGCCACCATTTTGGCAGGTATAACCATTGGTGATGACGCTGTCATTGCCGCAGGCGCAGTGGTAAACAAAGATGTACCTGCATATGCCGTAGTGGGAGGGGTCCCTGCAAAAGTAATTAAGTATATTGATAATATAAAATCCGATTAACAATGAACACCAAAATCTTCAAATCAGCAGTCATTGCTTTCTCCATAAGTTCCTGCATACTTATGGGCTGTAATAATAGCAGAACAAACAACGAAACAAATTCAGCAAATCAAATGAATACACTTAATCTAACTTCAGAATGGGACAAGACTTTTCCCAAAAGCGACAAAGTAAACCATAGTAAGATAACTTTCCATAATCGTTATGGTATTACGCTGGTGGCAGACCTTTATGCGCCTGTAAATGCTTCAGGGAAACTTCCGGCAATCGCTGTCAGCGGACCATTTGGAGCTGTCAAGGAGCAGTCTTCCGGACTGTATGCCCAGCAGCTTGCTGAAAGAGGTTTCCTTACGATTGCCTTCGATCCTTCGTATACCGGAGAAAGCGGAGGGGAACCGCGCTATGTGGCTTCTCCCGACATTAACACGGAAGATTTCAGTGCAGCCGTTGACTATCTGATGAACCGTGAGGACGTGGATTCCGCGAAAATAGGTATCTTAGGTATTTGCGGTTGGGGAGGAATAGCCATACAGGCAGCTATCAACGACCCACGTATAAAAGCTACTGTGGCATCCACCATGTATGACATGACGCGTGTAAATGCCAACGGATATTTTGACTCTGAAAACACGGCAGAACAACGCAATTCCAAACGCGCGGCAATGGCTGCGCAGCGTACCGAAGATTATAAAAACGGCTTTTACAAGTCGGGAGGTGGAGTTGTTGACCCTCTGCCTGATGATGTACCCCAGTTCGTGAAAGACTATTACGCCTACTACAAAACTCCACGTGGCTATCACAAACGTTCGCTCAATTCAAACAACGGCTGGAACGTTACCTCCAATCTTCCTTTTCTTAATTTCAAATTCTTTGATTATGCCGGTGAATTGGAAAACGCAGTGATGATTGTGCATGGCGACAAGGCGCATTCGTTCTATTTTGGTAAAGATGTGTACGCTCTTTTGAAAGGGGATAATAAGGAGTTTGTCGTTGTCGCAGGTGCAAACCATACAGATTTGTATGACGGACTTAGCGTCATTCCTTTTGATAAAATAGAAAGTTTTTTCAATAAGAATCTGAAATAAATCAAAGGAATGGGCATCATTGTGTCGTACAAAATGGTATACAGCGGATTTTTCTATTGTCTTTCCTCAGTATACAGTCGGTGGAAAACGGACTTCAGTTGTTTTTCATCAGCAATGATGGCTTGCAGTTCTTTCAGCCGTTCCGCATTCTTGGAATTAGGAAACCAGAGTTTCAGATAGCCGCCGGGAGCGTACTTCTCCATCAGATGTTTGTGGAAACGCCGGTAGTGCCATGCTTCGTCTGCCGTTGGATTTTGCTTCAATCCGTATTGTACGGTACGGCGCAGGGTGATGTCAGAGTCGATGATACGGTCGGCTTCAGCTACGATTTTGCCGTAAATACTGCGTGGCTCATGGTCGGTGGATGCCCGGTGATCTTCTACGGCTTCGCGCATAATCTTTATCTCTTCTTTGCTGAACCATTGTAGAAGGCTGGTGTCTGCCGCTATGATTTCTCCCGAAACGAGGTGATGCGTGGCACGGTCTCGGCATAGTCCTGTATCGTGGTAGGCTGCTATGGCGTAGACAAGACGTTCATCTGCTTGGGGATAGAGTCTGGCAAGAGCAAGGCTTTCCTCAATGACTGTTTGTACATGCGAGAGGCTGTGTGCCTTGTCAAAGTGTTCGTATCGGGGGATGATTTCTGTCTCGATGTAGCGGGTAAGTGTTTGAGGTATCATGCTTCTATATTCTTTATTGGAAGGCAAAAGTACAAAAAAAAGAGGTGTGTCAAAATGTAAAAGTCCTATCATTCTGTCATTCAGAGGAGCTTGCGACGAAGAATCTTCTCTCTAATGTATGCAGAGAAGAGATTCTTCACTGCGTTCAGAATGACAGAATGATGGGACTTTTACATTTTGACAACCCCCTTTTTATATAGAAAGGTTTTGGGTTATTGTTAGCAATTAGAGTATTTAAGAGAGAATGGATAGATTACATATTAGGGTTATCCATTGTCACTGTCATTTCAGGGATAAGGACGTATGTATTCTTTCTATTGTTCCATTTGTAATAAGTAGTGGTAACCGACTTGCCTTGATAGGCATAACGGATGCACATATCATTGGTCCATGTGTTCTTAACAGCGTTCCATTTCAGGGCTTCGCTTTCTGTCATGCGGTTCTGGTCATCGTACTTATAATTGTACTTCATATAGTTGGCAAGTGTGCTGCCGTCCATTTTATAAACAGTTTCAGCGACCTTTACTCCATTTACTTCTTCCGAATTGTAAATAAGGTTACTTTTGTTGTCTGCTGATGCGCTCATTCCACATACAAAAAGAAAAGAGAATAAAATCAAAGTTTTTAAAGTTTTCATGGCTTTATGTTTTTAGAGTTGTACTTGCTATTTTCTATCAATATGTCATTGATTACGCTGCAAATGTACGCAATACTTTGACATAAATAAAATATTTGGGATTTATTTTATCAATATGTCAAACAGTGATAGGTTTATATGCTTTCTTTTTGGAAAGATTAATGAACAAAAAATATCCGACAGTGAAGATGCCGGATATTCTGATGAGCAAACTGTATTTTAAAGCGATTACTTCCGTTGCTTTCTGATTGTAAGTTAAATAAAGTTATAAACGGATTAGTGTGCTTCCAACCAGTTCTTTCCCCAGCCAAAATCAGCTTTTAGAGGTACCAGCATATGATATGCCCGTTCCATTTCTTCGATTACAATTTTCTGTATAATCTCTTTTTCTGCCTCAGGAACGCTGAAATTCAGCTCATCGTGGACCTGCAAAATCATCTTTGCTTTCAGATTGTTACTTTGAAGGCGCTGATAGATGAGTGCCATAGCTACTTTGATGATGTCGGCAGCACTTCCTTGAATAGGGGCGTTGATGGCATTGCGCTCTGCATAACCGCGTACTACGGCATTGCGGGAGTTGATGTCGGGCAGGAAGCGTTTGCGGTGGAAGATGGTTTCTACATATCCGTTTTCGCGTGCCACCTGTATGCTTCTGTCCATGTATTCTTTGACTTGCGGATAGGTCTCGAAATATCCGTCAATCAGTTCTTTGGCTTCTTGGCGGGGAACATTCATGCGTTCTGCCAGTCCGAATACGGAGATGCCGTAGATGATACCGAAGTTGGCTGTTTTGGCTTTGCGACGCATATCGGCGGTTACATCGTTAATATCTACCTTATATATTTTAGCGGCAGTGGAGGCATGGATGTCATAACCGCTGAGGAAGGCATCAACCATATTCTTGTCTTGACTCAGATGGGCCATGATGCGCAGTTCAATCTGTGAGTAGTCGGCGGAGAAGAATTCGCATCCGTCATCGGGGATGAAAGCTTTGCGGATTTCCTTGCCGTCTTCGTCACGGATGGGGATGTTCTGCAGGTTCGGGTTGCTGGAACTGAGCCGTCCGGTAGCGGTTACCGCTTGGTTGAAGGAGGTATGGATGTGCCCCGTACGTGGATTTATCAGTTGGGGCAGCGCGTCGATATAGGTGCTTAACAGTTTCTTTAGTCCGCGGTACTCAAGTATCTTGCCGATGATTTCGTGTTTGTTCCGAAGGCTTTCAAGTACTTCTTCGGAAGTAACATACTGGCCGGTTTTAGTCTTTTTTGCTTTTTCTACGATTTTGAGTTTGTCAAACAGCACTTCGCCCACCTGCTTAGGGGAGGAGATGTTGAAGGTTTCGTCACCCGCCAGTGCATAGATTTCTTTTTCAATCTCCTGCAGGCGAAGCGTGAAATGTTCGGACGATTGTTTGAGGGCTTCCGTATCAATACGCACTCCGTTGCTTTCGATATTGACGAGCACAGGCACAAGCGGCATTTCAATTTCATAAAAGAGATGCTCGACAGACTGTTCTTTCAATTCTTTTTCGAGGATGTTCTTCAGTTTCAGTGTAACGTCCGCATCTTCGCAGGCGTAACGATACACATCTTCCGGCGGAAGGTCTCGCATACTCTTTTGGTTCTTTCCTCTGCTTCCAATGAGTTCATCGATGTGAATGGTCTGATAGTGCAGATAAATTTCGGCAAGGTAGTCCATGTTGTGCCGAAGTTCCGGTTGCAATACATAATGGGCGAGCATAGTGTCGAAAAGTTTTCCCTTCACCTGTACTCCGTAATTTTGAAGAATAATCATATCGTATTTGATATTCTGTCCTACTTTCATGGAGTTTTCATTTTCATAAAGAGGGCGGAATTCATTTACGATTTTTAGCGCTTCGTCGCGATTTGCCGGAACAGGAACATAGTAGGCCCGGTTTTCGGTGTCACTGAAGCTCATTCCCACCAATTCGGCTTCCATTGGTTCGGTTCCGGTAGTCTCGGTATCTATTGAGAGAATTTCTGTTGTAAGTAACTTTTGAATAATTTCCTTTCTTTTTTCTTCTGTATCAATGAGTTGATAGTCTACATCGAGCATTTCTAATCGCGTGAGATTTGAATTTTTTGCATCGCCCGCCCCGTTGTCTGCAAAATTTGCAAACAAATCGCCTTGAGCGGGAGCGTTGTTTTCGGAAGCTGCGCTATCGGTTGGCCGGGCAAACAAAGTTCCGGCATAAGGATCGGGTGCGGCGGAGCCGGAAGAAGAGGGAAGGGGAGTATCCGCCTTTTTCAGGACACGGTTGATGAGCGTACGGAATTCCAGTTCCTCGAAAATCTTGCGGAGTTCTTCTTCATCCGGTTCTTCGCGAACGAGTGTACTCATGTCGAGCTTAATGGGCACATCTACTTTGATAGTTGCGAGGAATTTGGAGAAAGTAATCATTTCCCGGTTTGCCTCTACTTTGGTTTTAAGCGCACCTTTCAGTTGGTCAGTGTGGGCAAGCAGGTTTTCGATACTGCCGAATTCCGCTACCAGTTTCTGTGCGGTTTTCTCTCCCACGCCCGGACAGCCGGGGATATTGTCGGAAGAGTCTCCCATCAGTCCCAGCATATCGATGACTTGCTCTGTGGACTGAATATCGAATTTTGCTTTTATCTCTTCGATGCCCATGATTTCAAATCCGCCGCTATGTTTGGGGCGGTACATAAATACGTTGTCCGATACCAGTTGACCGTAGTCTTTATCGGGGGTCATCATATAAGTGGTGATACCTTGTTTTCCGGCTTCGGTGGCAAGTGTGCCTATCACATCATCGGCTTCATAACCGGGAACTTCCAAGATAGGAATACGGTAAGCGCGGATAATGTCTTTTATAATAGGTACGGAAAGACGGATAGCTTCGGGAGTTTCTTCCCGTTGCGCCTTATATTGTTCGTAAGCTTTGTGGCGGAATGTCGGTCCCGAAGGATCAAAAGCTACTCCTATATGTGTTGGATTCTCCTTTTTCAGCACTTCTTCGAGGGTATTTACAAATCCCAAAATGGCTGAAGTATTGAATCCTTTGGAGTTGATTCGCGGATTCTTGACGAACGCATAATAAGAGCGATATATCAGTGCGTAGGCATCAAGCAAGAAAAGTTTATCGGTTGAATTCATAGATTTATCCTTTTTTTCATGGTAAAAGTACAAAAAAATACCGTATTAACTGTTTTATTACTATTTTTGTGCTCAAATAGCGATGTATGGACAGTATATCCCTCATAAAATCCCCGATTTCTGCGGAGTTGGAAGACTTCAAAAAGCATTTTGATAGTTGCCTTTCCAGTTCTAATCTTTTGCTGAATAGCGTAATTGCGCATATACGGCAGAAGAATGGAAAGATGATGCGCCCTATTTTGGTCTTGCTTGCCGCGAAGCTGTACAATGAGATTTGTCCGGCAACGCTTCATGCTGCGGTTGCCTTGGAACTTCTGCATACGGCGAGCTTGGTGCACGATGATGTAGTGGACGAGAGTACCGAACGTCGGGGGCAACTCTCTGTAAATGCTATCTTTAATAACAAGGTAGCAGTGCTTACAGGCGATTATTTGCTGGCAACGGCTTTAGTAGAAGTAGGGATGACGCGTAATTACGCCATTATAGATGTTGTTTCCAACTTGGGGCAGGATTTGGCGGAAGGAGAGTTGCTGCAGCTTTCTAATGTCAGTAACCCCGAATATTCCGAAGATATTTACTTTGATGTCATTCGCAAGAAGACGGCTGTATTGTTTGCCGCGTGCATGAAGGCAGGTGCGCTTTCGGTGGGAGTCAGCGATGAAAAGGCGGAATATGCACGTCTCTTTGGCGAGTACATCGGCCTTTGCTTTCAGATTAAAGACGATATATTCGATTATTATGAAAGCAAGGAAATCGGTAAGCCTACCGGCAATGATATGCTGGAAGGAAAGCTGACTTTACCTGCACTTTATGCCCTTAATTCCACCCGCGATGAACAGGCGAAGGAGATTGCCGTAAAAGTGAAGAACGGAACGGCTACAACTGATGAAATAGCCCGATTGATCGAGTTTACCAAAGAACATGGCGGCATTGAATATGCCACGAAAGTCATGGTGGAATTTAAGGAAAAAGCGCTTTCATTATTGGATTCTATGGAAGATACGGACGTAAAGAAAGCACTGATTTGTTATCTGGATTATGTAGTGGAACGCGAAAAATAATTTCACTCTGCCATTCAAGAGGATATGTCAAAATGTAAAAGCTCTATCATTCTGTCATATCCTCATGAGTGGCGATTAAGGTCAGTTCTTAAAAGAACTTCATTTCTTCACCTTTGATTTCAGAGAGCAGAAGGTTTGCCAAGCGGCTGGTTCCCAAACGGAACAGTTCATTGCTCAGCCATTCCTCGCCCAGTACTTCTTTTACAATGGTATAGTAAATCAGCGCATCGTTTACGCAGTTGATGCCACCTGCCGGCTTGAAACCTATCTTATTACCTGTCAGTGCATGGTACTCCTTAATGGCTTGGCACATCACATATGCAGCTTCCGGGGTGGCGGCAGGCTGTTGTTTTCCGGTAGAAGTTTTTATGAAATCGGCTCCGGCATACATGGATAGGATAGAGGCTTTCTTAATGTTGGCAGCCGTTTTCAAAGCTCCGGTTTCCAGAATTACTTTCAGGTGATTTTCTCTGCAAGTAGCTTTCAGTTCTTGTATTTCATCGCACATGGTTTCATAATCTCCGCTCAGGAATTTTCCTACTGAGATTACGATGTCTATTTCATCGGCTCCTTCCATGATTGCCATGGCGGTTTCGGCTACCTTTACTTCTATAAAAGTCTGTGAAGAAGGAAAACCAGCTGATACACAGGCTATCTTTACATCCTCCACTTCCAGGGTATCCTTTACTATTTCCGCAAAGTTGGGATATACGCAGATAGCTGCAACATTCTTCAAGTCGGGAAATTCTTCATCAAATTGATTTACCTTTTGAGTAAATTTCATGACGCTTTCATCGCTGTCCGTACTGTTGAGTGTAGTGAGGTCAATGCAGTTGAACAGGAATTTCTTTACTTCCGGAGTATTGTTTGCAGGTACTTTTTCCGCGATTATTTTAGCTACTTCTGCAGCTACTTCAGCATCGTTCAGATTGGTGTTGTACTTTGCCAAGGCGGCGTCATACTTGTTCTGGGTGGATTCATTATTCTCCATGGTCAGATAATTTAGGGTTATTGATATGTCTTGTTTGGTCACGTCGGGTCTTCTTCTCTATGCTGCGTGCAAAGGCTTCGGTGATGTCAACTCCGGTCTGGTTTGCAATGCAGAGAAGTACCCAAAGGACGTCTGCAATTTCTTCTTCAACGTTGTCTTTTTCTCCTTTTTTGAAAGATTGGTCACCATATTTGCGTGCCATAACTCGCGCCAGCTCGCCTACTTCTTCGGTCAATACGGCCATATTGGTGAGCTCGCTAAAGTATCGTACTCCGAATTTTTTTATCCAGGAGTCTACTTCTTGTTGTGCTTCTTTTAACGTCATTATTCCTTATTTTTTGTATCCATGCAAATAGTCACAGGACCATCGTTCAGTAATTCCACTTTCATGTCGGCTCCAAACTCGCCCGTGCCTATTTCTTTACCTAATGCTAAACTCAATTCTTTGCAGAATTGTTCGTATAACGGGACGGATATTTCCGGTTTTGCCGCCCGGATGTAAGAGGGGCGATTGCCTTTTTTAGTGGATGCGTGTAGTGTGAACTGGCTGATTACCAGTATTTCACCATTAATATCGAGTATGGATTTGTTCATAACGCCATTCTCGTCGTCAAAGACACGCAGGTTGACAATCTTTTTACACAACCAGTCAATATCTTCTTTGCCGTCCGTTTCCTCTATGCCTACCAATATCATCAACCCTTTTTGGATGGCGGACTTACAAGTTCCGTTAATGGTAACAGACGCATATCCGGTACGTTGTATAACTACTCTCATGTTTTAGTTCTAAAATTAGTCTTGTAGATTGCAAAGTTACGAATAAATTTGTGATTGTTATCTACAAGGGACGGGCTATTTGTCGGTAAAGTATTCCTTTATGATTTTTGCTTTCGCTTCGCCAATTACCTTGACAATCTCTTCTGCAGGGGCTTCTTTGATGCGTTTCACGCTCTTGAATTCCTTTAGCAGGGCATTTTTTGTTTTTTCTCCGATGCCTTTTATCTCGTCTAAGGCGGATGCTACCTGCCGTTTGCTGCGTTTGTCCCGATGGAAGGTAATGGCAAATCTGTGTACTTCGTCCTGTATCTGTGTCAGCAGGCGGAAGAGAGGAGAATTTTGTTTGAGTCCGATTGTTTGTGGCGGAAATCCGTATAACAGTTCCGAGGTACGGTGTTTTCCGTCTTTGGCAAGTCCGGCAATGGGGATATTCAGGTTCAGCTCGTCGATAACCTCTTTTACGGCGCTCATTTGCCCCTTTCCGCCGTCGGTGATAAGGAGGTCGGGCAGGGGAGTATTCTCTTCAATGGCGCGCTGATAACGCCGTCTTACGACTTCTTTCATGGATGCATAGTCGTCCGGGCCTTCCACGGTCTTGATATTGTACTTCCGGTAGTCCTTTTTAGACGGTTTTCCTTTGATGAAAACAACGCATCCCGCAACGGGGTCTGAGCCTTGAATATTGGAATTGTCGAAACATTCTATCTGCATAGGCAGTCGGTCGAGGTGCAATTCCTGCTGAATCTCCTTCAAGAGGCGTACTGTGCGTTGTTCCGGATTCAGCTTTTCAGCTTGTTTCAGCCGGTCGGCCTTGTATTGTTTTACGTTTAGAATGGAGAGCTCAAGCAGCTTTTTCTTGTCGCCGCGCTGCGGAATGGTAAAGACGACATCTTTAAGTTCCATATCCAACTCGAAGGGTACGATGATTTCGCGGGAAAGGCTCTTGTACCGTTCGCGCATTTCAATAATGCCCAGTGAAAGAAGTTCTTCTTTCGTTTCGTTCAGCCGTTTTTTATATTCAAAGGTGAAAGCTTGGTTGATGGCTCCGTTCGTAATGTGCAGATAATTGATGAATGCGGACTTTTCGTCACTGTCTTCCTCAATGGAGAACACATCGATATTGTGAAGCACATTGCTCACTACCTCCGATTTAGAGCGATAATTCTCTAACAGCAGGTATTTCTCTTTGATTTTCTGCGCTTCTTCAAATTTCATTTCCGCGGCAAAATCCTGCATCTGCTGATATAGCATCCGCTCTATTTCCTGAGTATTCCCTTTGAGTATTTCCTTTATTTCAGCGATGTTTTTAAGGTATTCCTCTTGGTTTTGTTTGCCGATACAAGGTCCTGCACAGTTCTTGATGTGATATTCCAAACATACATTGAACTTTCCCGCCCGGATGTTTTCGGGAGAGAGATTCAGGTTGCAGGTACGTAATGGATAGAGGTGTTTGATGAGGTCGAGTAGTGCATACATGGACGGTATGTGGCTGTACGGGCCGTAGTAGGAAGAACCGTTGCGTATAATTCTTCGTGTCTTGAATACGCGTGGGAAATACTCGTTTTGCACGCAGATGGACGGATAGGTTTTGTCGTCCTTCAGCAATACATTGTAGCGGGGCTTGTATTTCTTGATGAGGTTGTTCTCCAATAGCAAGGCATCTTCCTCCGTATTGACTACGATATACCGGATATCGGCTATTTTGCTTACCAATACGCGCGTTTTTCCCGGTTCATGTTCTCTGTTGAAATAGGAAGATACCCGGCGTTTCAGATTCTTTGCTTTCCCTACATATATGATTGTCCCTTCGGCATTCAGATATTGATAAATGCCGGGACTCTCGGGAAGGTTCAGGACGATGCCTTTCAAATAATCATTTGTCTTTAGTTCTTCCATTACTACTTTGCAGCCTTATCGCCTTTTTACAGCGTCAATACCGATTTTACGTCTACATCTTTGCCGAATACATCCTTTCCGTGCAGGTCTTTCAATTCGATGATGAAGTTTACGTATATCTTTTGGGGATTCATCTTCTTTACCAATTTGCAGGCGGCTTCCATTGTTCCGCCGGTAGCCAAGAGGTCGTCGTGCAGCAATACTACGTCATCCGGTTCGATGGCATCCTTGTGGATTTGTACCGTATCTTTGCCATACTCCTTGTCGTAACTTTCTTCGATTGTTTCTGCGGGCAGCTTTCCGGGCTTGCGCATGGGGACGAATCCGGCACCTAAGCGAGTGGCAAGGATGGGGCCCATAATGAAACCTCTGGATTCTATGCCCACTACTTTGGTTATACCTTTGTCCTTATACATTTCATACAAGGTGTCTGAAAGCTCTTGCAGTGCAGACGGATTTTTAAACAAGGTAGTTACGTCGTAGAATAAAATTCCGGGAATTGGGAAATCGGGAATTTCCCGAATGCTCTTAGCAAGTGTTTCTTTGCTCATAATCAGTTTATTTAATACGTTTATTGAATTCTTTGTTTCACGTGGAACGTTGGCTCTCATCGCCCGCAAAGTACCAGTAGTACGTTGATGTCGCTTGGCGACACTCCCGGAATCCGGCTTGCCTGCGCTATAGTTTCCGGGTCAATCTTTACTAACTTCTGGCGGGCTTCGGTAGAAAGGGATTGAATGGAGTTATAATCAAATTTCCCTTTTATCTTTATGCTTTCCAGCCGGGCCAGTTTGTCGGCTATGATTCGCTCGCGTCCTATGTAACCCTCGTACTTTATAAGTATCTCTGCGGCTTCAATGATTTCATCTTTCCTGTCCGTAACTTTATCCAGTTCCCGACGGAAAGCGCTGACATTCTCTGCCATATTCTCCAGGGTTACTTGCGGGCGGTTTATTAAGTCTACCAACTTGCATCCTTGGCGGAGCGGAGTAGTGCCGAGCTGTTCCAGTACCGGATTAATTAATGCCGGTTTCATCGAATAACTCCGTGCGAACTCTATGATGTTTGTAATGGCTTCGCGTTTGCTCTTTAGTAATTCATAGCGGTCTTCTTTTGCGAGCCCCAGTTTCCATGCTCTTTCGGTAAGTCTCATGTCGGCATCATCCATGCGGAGAAGAATACGGTATTCCGCACGTGAGGTAAACATACGGTAAGGCTCGTCAACGCCTTTGGTCACTAAATCGTCGATTAATACGCCGATATACGCTTCGTCTCGTGCAAGGGTGAAGGGCTCTCCGCCATGGCAATTGATATGCGCATTGATACCCGCAATGATTCCTTGTCCGGCAGCTTCCTCGTAGCCGGTTGTTCCGTTTACTTGTCCGGCAAAGAAGAGGTTTTTGATTTTCTTCGTTTCCAACGTATGTTTTAGTTGGGTAGGGTCGAAGAAATCATATTCTATTGCATAGCCGGGACGATAAATCACGAGGTCGCGGAATGCCGGAATCTTTTTCAGAGCCTCAATCTGTATGTTCATGGGCAGGGAAGAAGAGAAGCCGTTCAGGTAAAGTTCCTGAGTTGTTTCACCTTCCGGCTCCAAGAAAAGCTGGTGCTGTCCTTTATCGGGAAAGGTTACGATTTTGGTTTCTATACTGGGGCAATAGCGGGGACCTATGCTTTGAATCTGTCCGTTGAAAAGGGGAGAATCCGGTAATCCTTCACGAAGGATGCGGTGTACTTCTTCGTTGGTGAAGCAAGTCCAGCATGGCAATTGCTTCAGGTGACGTACGCCGTTATTCATAAAAGAGAATTTATGGAAGTCGTTCTCTCCGTCTTGAATCTCCATGTCCTCGTAGTGTACGCTTCGTCCGTCGATGCGTACGGGAGTTCCCGTCTTCATTCGTCCGTACGTGATGCCGTGTCGGGCGATGGATTCGGTCAGTTGGTAAGATGCGGGTTCTGCCATACGTCCTCCCGGAAGCATGGTGCGTCCCACGTGCATCAGTCCGTTCAGGAAAGTTCCGGCAGTCAGCACAACGCATTTGGCACGGAAAGTTACTCCCCAGAGGGTGGTAAGTCCGACTACTTCGCCGTTTTCAACGAGAATTTCGCGTACGGTGTCTTGCCAGATGTGCAAGTTGGGCGTATTCTCCAGAATCTCGCGCCATGCCCAGATGAATTTGTTACGGTCGCATTGCGCGCGCGGGCTCCACATGGCGGGACCTTTGGAGCGGTTCAATATGCGGAACTGGATAGCTGTCTTATCGGTCACCAATCCCATATATCCGCCTAAGGCATCTATTTCGCGTACAATCTGTCCTTTGGCAATACCGCCTACGGCAGGGTTACAACTCATTTGACCTATCTTATTCATGTCCATTGTAATAAGACAGGTCTTTGAACCCAAGTTTGCGGCAGCGGCAGCGGCTTCACAACCGGCATGTCCGGCGCCGATTACAATAACGTCATACTTAAACTCCATTCATTCAATCTCTTTTAAAACCTTGCAAAGTTACTAAAAAGTTATTTTGTAGCCGCGATTTCTTTCTTTTCCTTGTGAATTCTTAGGAAATTCTTCGTTTGAAATCTTTCGTATTCCTTGTGTGTAATGCAGACTTGCAGCCTGTATAATCTCTTTCTCTTTTATGTAAAATGTGCTAATACTACATTTCTTTCTTCATTTTCCAACTGCGGGCTCTACGGTTGCCAACTGTGTGCCCGACAGCCCGCAGCTGGCAACCGTAGAGCCCGCAGTTGGAAAACGAAGAAAAGTATGTAGCAAAAGGGTATTTTGTATAGGGTAAAACAAGGAAATGAAAGGAGAATTAGCAAAAAAGAGCTTGTTTATATAAGAGTTGTAATTGTTGTAATGCTTTGATTAATAATGGCTTATGCTTGTTTTTGGTATCGAAGGATAATTTGTCAGCACCGTTGTCACCCTTGTCGTCACATCCGCAAACCCTTTGCTGCAGAGGGATGCAAGGCAATTGGTGACGAGTGACGAGAAATAATGCAAACTCAAAACTCAGTATAACCTTCTCTTTTCACCGCATGGCAAGTGCCTTGTTTTCGGCAGCCTCCATAATCTCCCGTTCGCCCGGGCCTTTATCGTTGATACCGCAAAGATGCAGGATACCATGTATGATGACACGATGCAATTCTCGTTCGTAGTCATTGCCGGCAAACTGTTCGGCATTAGTGCGTACCGTATCAAGGCTGATGAAGAGGTCGCCGCTCAGACGGTTTCCTTCGCAATAATCAAAGGTGATGATATCCGTATAATAATCGTGTTGGAGATATTGACGGTTTACTTCGAGTATCTTCTCGTCCGAACAGAAAATATAGGCGATTTCACCGATTTTTTTCTCATAGGTGGCGGCAACGGCTTTAATCCATTCCGTAACTTCGCGCTTCTTGATTGCAGGCATTTCAACGCCGTCTGTCTGATAACTTATCATATTATTGTATTTTTAAAAGAAGAACATATAGCTGATGATGATAGCGGCGATGATACCGGAAAAGTCGGCTATCAGACCGCAGGTAACGGCATTGCGTGTTTTCGTGATACCTACACTGCCGAAGTAAACGGCAAGGATATAGAAAGTAGTGTCCGAGGCACCGCGTGCCACGCAACTCATACGGCCGACAAATGAATCGGCTCCGTATTCCTTCATTGTATCAATCATCAGTCCGTTGGCTCCACTGCCGCTTAACGATTTCATCAATGCCGTTGGCAATGCGCCTACAAAACTGGTATCTACTCCAAACAGACCGACGATATAACCGATACCGTCCACTATGATGTCCATTGCTCCTGAAGTGCGGAATACAGCGATTCCAACGAGGAAAGCCACCAGATAAGGGATGATGCGTATAGCGGTTGTAAATCCTTCTTTAGCACCTTCTATAAAGGCATCGTACACGTTAATTTTCCTCCACAAGCCCCACAGGATAAAAAGGAGAATGATAGAAAAGAGTATGATATTGGCAACCAATGTGGAATAAACTCCCATTTCTTCGCGGCTTACTTGAGTGAACAAGTAAATAAGTCCGGAAAAGAACAGGCTGATGCAGCCAATCAGAATGAGGATAGGCTTGCTCAGCAAGTTTATCCGTTGTGCGATGCTGACGGCGGTTACACCGACAACGGTGGAGATGGCGGTGGTAATCAACGTAGGGATGAAAATATCCGTAGGTTGTGCAGCGCCCATTTGCGAACGGTACATCATGATGCTGACGGGTATCAGTATCAGCCCGGATGTGTTCATTACCAGAAACATAATCATCGGGTTGGTGGCGGTATCTTTCTTCGGATTAAGCTCCTGAAGTTCTTTCATGGCTTTCAGACCCATGGGGGTAGCGGCATTGTCCAGTCCCAGCATATTGGCGGAAAGATTCATGAAAATGGAACCCATGGCGGGATGTCCTTTTGGAATCTCCGGAAAGAGACGGCAGAATACAGGGCTCAGCCAGCGCGAAAGCGCATTTATCATGCCGCTGTTCTCACCGATTTTCATGACGCCTAACCATAAGGACAGAATACCCGTCAGTCCCAATGATATTTCAAATGCTGTCTTAGAGGAGTCGAATGTAGAGTTGACAAGCTCCGTAAATATCTCTGTATCTCCCATGAACAGGAGTTTGCAGAGCGCCACAATGAAAGCGATTACGAAAAATGCTACCCAGATGTAATTTAAAACCATAAAATAACGCGTTGATTTTCTGCAAAAGTAGGAATATCTTTCCATTTAGCGTGGAAAAATAGCTATTTTTGTCGGATAAGATTACGAATTATAAAGGATATGAGACAGCAGGCTAAAGAGATAGAGCGGGAGATAAGAGAATATATCGACCCGGTGAAAAAGGAATATCTTCCCCGTTTCTTCAAGACGGGAAAGGGGCAGTATGGAGAGGGTGATAAATTTTTAGGGGTAGTGGTTCCGAATACCCGTTTGGTGGCCAAGCGGCATAAGGATGCTCCTTTTGAGGTAATGGCGGAGCTGCTGCAAAGTCAGTGGCACGAGTGCAGGCTTTGTGCTTTGCTGATGTTGGTGGAACGTTTTAAGAAAAGCGATGAAAAGGGGAGAAAGCTCATTTATGATTTCTATCTTTCGCAAACGGCGCGTATCAATAACTGGGATTTGGTAGACTTGTCCGCCCCGGGTATTGTGGGAGAATATCTGAAGGATAAATCCCGCGAAGACCTTTATCGCTTGGCAGACAGTAAACTGCTTTGGGATCAGCGCATTGCGGTAGTTTCTACTTATACACTCATCAAAAATGGTGATTTCATCGATATTCTGGCTCTTGCGGAACGGTTGTTGCATCATCCGCACGATTTGATGCGGAAAGCAGTGGGATGGATGCTGCGTGAGATGGGAAAAAGGGATAGGGACTTGCTGGTACAGTTTCTTGAGAAATATTGTAAGGTGATGCCGCGAACAATGTTGCGTTATGCCATAGAGAAATTCCCGGAAGAAGAAAGGAAGGAGTTTATGAAACGTTGAAAGATTTCTTTATCTTTGTCGCTGTATATACTGATTTTTAATGGAACAAGAAGATTTTAACATACGCGAGCATCAACTGACCAGCAAAGAACGTGACTTTGAGAACGCTCTCCGCCCTTTGAACTTTGAGGATTTCAGCGGGCAGGATAAGGTAGTTGACAATTTGCGTATTTTTGTGAAGGCCGCCCGTCTCAGGGGAGAAGCCTTGGATCATGTGCTGCTTCATGGTCCTCCCGGATTGGGAAAGACTACGCTTTCCAATATTATAGCCAACGAATTGGGGGTAGGTTTCAAGATTACTTCCGGTCCGGTGCTCGACAAGCCGGGTGATTTGGCCGGTGTCCTTACCAGTTTGGAACCGAATGATGTGCTTTTCATCGACGAAATACATCGGTTGAGTCCCGTAGTGGAAGAGTATCTGTACTCGGCTATGGAAGATTATCGTATTGATATTATGATAGACAAAGGCCCGTCGGCACGAAGCATACAGATTGATTTGAATCCGTTTACTTTGGTGGGCGCTACCACCCGTAGCGGTTTGCTGACAGCTCCGTTGCGTGCCCGTTTCGGAATCAATCTCCATTTGGAGTATTATGACGACGATGTGTTGAGCGGTATTATTCGCCGTTCGGCAAGCATTCTCGATGTGCCGTGTTCTACAAGGGCTGCTTCGGAGATTGCAGGTCGTAGTCGTGGCACGCCGCGTATTGCCAATGCCTTGCTGCGCCGTGTAAGAGACTTTGCACAGGTGAAAGGTTCGGGCAGTATTGACACGAAAATCGCTAACTTTGCCCTCGAAGCGCTTAATATTGATAAATACGGTCTGGATGAGATAGACAATAAAATACTTTGTACCATCATTGATAAGTTCAAAGGCGGTCCGGTAGGTTTGACAACCATTGCTACAGCTTTGGGTGAAGATGCAGGCACTATCGAAGAAGTTTATGAACCGTTCCTCATAAAAGAAGGCTTTCTGAAGCGTACCCCTCGCGGGCGTGAAGTGACGGAACTGGCCTACAAACATTTGGGACGAAGCCTTTACAACAGTCAGAAGACGTTATTTAATGATTAACGTTTTCTGATAAATGGTTGGTACGTAGTATAATAAACACTAAATAACGTGGCTGGATTAAAATCATTGGCAAAAGAAACTGCCATTTATGGGTTGAGCAGTATTGTGGGGCGTTTCCTCAATTATCTGTTGGTGCCCGTATATACTATGGCCTTGTCTGCACAGTCGGGGGGCTATGGGGTTGTGACGAATATTTATGCATGGGTGGCTTTGTTGCTGGTGCTGCTGACGTGTGGTATGGAGACGGGCTTTTTTCGCTTTGCCAATAAAGGAGAAGATGATCCGATGCGCGTGTATTCCACCACTTTGCTCAGTGTGGGTATCGGTGCGCTGACATTCCTTGCTCTGGGGCTGTTGTTTCTTCAACCTATCGCCAACTGGCTGGAGTATGGAGAACATCCCTGGTATGTGGGAATGATGATGATTGTAGTGGCAATGGATGCTATTCAAAGTATTCCTTTCGCTTATTTGCGTTATAAGAAACGTCCCATTAAGTTTGCGGCGCTCAAGTTGTTGTTCATTTTCCTGAACATAGCTTTGAACTTGATTTATTATGTCTGGATGAAAGGCGATGATGTAGCATACGCATTCCTCTTCAATCTTATATGCACCTCCACCATTATGCTTTGCATGATACCCGAATTGCGCGGCTTCGCTTATGTGCTGGATAAAAAGCTGTTGAAGCGGATGCTTGCTTACAGCTTGCCGTTGTTGGTGTTGGGCATTGCGGGTATTTTGAATCAGGTGGCGGACAAGATCATCTTTCCCTTTGTGTATCCTGACGAGACGGAAGCAACCGTACAGCTCGGTATCTATGGAGCCGCCAGTAAGATTGCAATGGTGATGGCGATGCTGACACAGGCTTTCCGCTATGCTTACGAGCCTTTTGTGTTTGGTAAAAGTCGTGATAAGGATAATAAGCAGGTATATGCGCAAGCCATGAAGTTCTTTATCATCTTTACACTGGTCGCTTTTCTGGCAGTGATGTTCTATCTGGATATTCTCCGGCACATCATCGGGCGTGACTATTGGCCCGGTTTGCGTGTTGTTCCTATCGTAATGGCTGCGGAAATCTTTATGGGAATTTATTTTAATCTCTCTTTTTGGTATAAGCTGATTGATGAAACGCGTTGGGGGGCTTATTTCTCATTGATAGGTTGCACAATTCTGGTGGTGATGAACATTCTTTTAATTCCGAGATTCAGTTATATGGCTTGTGCATGGGCCGGGTTTACGGGCTACGGAGTCGCAATGCTACTCTCTTATTTTGTCGGTCAGAAGAAGTATCCGATTCAATATGATTTAAAGTCGATAGGACGCTATGTGTTGTTGGCGGCGGTGCTTTATGTAGCTGCGGAATATGTGCCGATTGAGAATATTTATTTGCGTATGGCGTTCCGTACACTGTTATTGTGCTTGTTTATAGCTTATATCATAAAGCGTGATTTACCGCTTAATCAAATACCTGTTATCAATCGTTTTATCCGAAAATAGATTAATCTTATGGAACAACCGGCCAATCCTAACAGAAACACATTTGCCGTCAAGAACTTTTTGAAAGAGTATCTCGATTTACGCAAAGATAAAGACAACGAACTCGAAACGGTGGATTCCATCCGTAAGGGTGTTGAGTTTAAGGGAGCCAATTTGTGGATTCTGATATTTGCTATCTTTATGGCTTCACTCGGTCTGAATGTTAATTCCACCGCTGTAATTATCGGTGCGATGCTTATCTCACCGCTGATGGGACCTATCATGGGGGTGGGGCTTTCAGTCGGTCTGAATGACTTTGAACTGATGAAACGCTCACTGAAAAGCTTCCTGATAACTACGCTGTTCAGTGTCACCACAGCTACCATCTTCTTTTTGGTCAGCCCTGTTGCCGAAGGGCAGTCGGAATTGCTGGCGCGTACTTCACCTACGATTTATGACGTATTCATCGCATTAATGGGCGGTCTTGCAGGGGTAGTGGCTCTCTCCACAAAGGAGAAGGGTAATGTAATCCCGGGTGTTGCCATTGCTACGGCGCTGATGCCGCCGCTGTGTACGGCAGGTTATGGGCTGGCAACGGGAAACCTGATTTATTTCCTCGGTGCATTCTACCTTTATTTCATTAATTCCGTATTTATCAGTTTGGCTACTTTTATCGGTGTACGGGTAATGCATTTCCAGCGCAAAGAGTTTGTAGACAAGAACCGTGAAAAGAAGGTACGGAAATATATTGTACTGATAGCCGTTCTTACGATGTGCCCGGCTGTGTACCTTACGGTAGGGATTATTCAGGACACTTTCTTTGAAAGTGCGGCCAACCGTTTTGTAAACGAACAGCTTGCTTTTGAGAATACGCAGGTATTGGATAAGAAAATCCACCACGAAGGCAAGCGCCATGAGATACGCGTGGTCTTGATAGGGCAGGAAGTGCCGGAAGCCTCTATTGCCATAGCCCGCAGTAAAATGAAAGATTATAAGTTGGATAATACCAAATTGGTTGTGCTTCAAGGTATGAATAACGAGTCGGTGGATATTTCTTCTATCCGTGCCATGGTGATGGAAGATTTCTACAAGAACAGCGAACAACGTCTGGTGGAGCAGAAACAACAAATATCTTCGTTGGAGAAGAATTTGGAACAATACCGGAAGTACGATGAATTGGGTAAAAAGATTATCCCTGAATTGAAAGTGCTGTATCCTTCCGTTAAATCGGTTTCCATTTCTCATGCGCTTGAGCTGACGGTCGATTCAGTACGGATAGATACCGTTACACTTGCTGTTTTAAAATTCGGCAAGCATCCGGATGCTCATGAAAAGGAGAAAATAACCGAATGGCTGAAAGCGCGCACCGGTTCCAAACTGTTGAGGCTGATTGCTGAATAAAATTCGGATAACTGAGTATGTACGCTCTGAATGACAGATAGCAAAAAAATAAAGTAAAGAACAAGATGAAATTGAGATTCGTAATTATAGCCGTTTGTTGCTTTTTTACATTGGCTGTACAGGCAGATGAGGGAATGTGGATGTTGGGCAACCTGAATAAGCAGACACGCCGCGCGATGAAAGAGCTTGGTTTACAAATGTCGGCAGACAAACTATACAGCTCTAAACGCCCCTCGTTGAAAGATGCAGTAGTCAGTTTCGGCGGTTTTTGCTCGGGAGTGGTCGTGTCGGCAGACGGGTTGGTATTTACGAATCACCATTGCGGCTTCAGCTGTGTCCAGCAACATTCTTCTGTGGAGCATGATTATCTGAAAGACGGTTTTGTTGCACATAACCGTAGCGAAGAATTGCCGAATCCTGAACTTTATGTCCGTTTCTTGTTGCGGACGGAAAATGTTACGAAGCGGGTGCTTGGTGCGGTAAAGCCGGAGATGAACGAATCGGAACGTTCCGGTGCGGTGGATTCGGTGATGTTTGCCATCAGTGAAGAAGTGGCGCATAAAGACTCTACTCTGGTAGGGATTGTAGATGCCTACTATGGCGGCAATGAATTCTGGTTGTCCATTTATCGCGACTATAACGATGTCCGGCTGGTGTTTGCGCCGCCTTCTTCGGTAGGTAAGTTCGGTTGGGATACGGATAATTGGGTGTGGCCGCGCCATACAGGCGATTTCTGCGTATTTCGTATCTATGCTGATAAGAATAACCGCCCGGCGGATTATTCGCCGGACAATGTCCCTTATCACCCCGAATACGTAGCGCCGATTTCTTTGGACGGGTATAAAGAGGGTTCTTTTTGCATGACATTGGGTTATCCGGGCAGAACGGAGCGTTATCTCTCTTCGTTTGGTATTGAAGAGATGATGAATAATGATAATCAGGCGCAAATAGATGTCCGGGGCATCAAGCAGGCTATCTGGAAACGCGAAATGGATAGGAGAGACAGTATCCGCATAAAGTATGCTTCCAAATATGACGAGAGTTCCAATTATTGGAAGAACAGTATCGGAGTGAACCGGGCTATCCGGAAACTGCATATTTTGGAAAAGAAGCGTGCAATGGAACAGGAACTTCGCCGATGGATACAACAGACACCTGAAGAACGTGAGAAACTGTTGCGGTTGTTCCCTGACTTGGAACTGGACTATAAAAATGCCCGCGAAGCCAATCATGCACTGGCTTATTTTGCCGAATCTTTCCTGAATGGTCCCGAGCTGGTACAATTGGCATTGTCCATTTTGAATTTTGATTTCGAAGGGGAGCAGAAAACGGTTGTGGCCAATCTGAAAGCGATTGTAGAAAAATATGCCAATCTGGATTTGGAAATCGACAAGGAAGTCTTTACGGCCATGCTGAAAGAATATCGTTCCAAGGTCGATTCTACCTATTTACCGGAGTTTTACGGTACGATTGCTACCCGGTACGGCGGCGATGACAAGGCCTATGTGGATAGTTTGTATGCTTCTTCGGAATTGACCACTCCTCGCGGACTAAAACGCTTTTTGGAACGGGATACCACGTATCATATCTATGACGACCCAGCCATAAGTCTGGGTATTGACCTGATTGGCAAGATGTTTGAAATTAATATGCAGACGAGAGAACCGGTCATGAATATTGCCCGTAATGAACGTTTGCTGAATGCCGCCATACGCAGAATGTATTCGTCCCGTAATTTCTATCCGGACGCCAATTCCACCATGCGTTTGAGTTTTGGTACGGTATGCGGATATACTCCGTTTGACGGCGCTGAATACGATTATTATACAACAACCAAAGGTATTCTTGAAAAAGTAAAGGCCCATGCAGGCGATGTGGATTTTGAGGTGCAACCGGAACTTCTTTCTTTGTTCTCCAACCGTGATTTTGGCAAATATGCCGATGAAAAGGGAGAAATGAGCGTTTGCTTTATCTCCAATAACGATATAACCGGCGGCAATTCGGGAAGTGCTATGTTCAATTCGGAAGGCGAACTTCTCGGCTTGGCTTTTGACGGTAATTGGGAAGCGATGAGCAGCGATATACTCTATGAACCGAAGATGCAGCGTTGCATCGGGGTGGATGTACGCTACATCTTGTTCATGATAGAGAAATACGGTAAAGCCGGGAATTTGATACGGGAACTGAAAATTGTTCCCGCAAAATAGCCGATTACACTATCCCTCTGATGCGGTCGTCGAAAGCAGGCAATGCTGTTTTAGCTCCTTCACCCATAGCCATGACAATTTGTTTGTAGGGTACGTCGGACACGTCTCCGGCAGCATAAACACCCGGAAGTGTAGTACGGCAGGATGCGTCTTTCTTTCCGTCGCCTATCACTCGGGTAGTTTGTGAAGAAGTGAATATCTCTACGTTAGGAAGGCTTCCGACCTTTTCCTGTAACACCTGATCAGCTTTCAGCGTATCGGCAAACTCGAAGACAGTAATTTTTTTGCTTTTGCAAGGAAGAAATAGAGATAGTCTTTACATAACAATATGCGTCGTATGGGGGTACGATTAAATCTTACCGACCAAATCGATGCTTGGCTTCAAAGTCGCACTGCCTTTCTTCCATTTGGCGGGACAAACTTCACCGTCGTGAGTAGCTACGAATTGCGCAGCTTCCACTTTACGCAGCAGTTCGTCTGCATTACGCCCGATGTTGTTGTCCTGAATCTCGGCAATCTTGATTTTACCTTCAGGATTTACAAGGAATGTACCGCGATAAGCCATACCTTCTTCTTCAATCATCACACCGAATGCGCGGCTTAATGTACCTGTCGGGTCTGCCAACATCGGGTATTTAATCTTGCGGATGCTTTCGGAAGCATCATGCCATGCCTTATGTACAAAGTGAGAGTCTGTACTTACAGAATAGACCTCTACATCCATGGATTGGAATTGGTCGTATTTTTCTGCAATATCTACTAATTCAGTAGGACATACGAACGTAAAGTCTGCCGGATAGAAAAAGAAAATGGCCCATTTGCCTTTTACATCTTCGTTGGTTACTGTTTTGAAACTTCCGTTCTGGAAAGCCTGAACTTTGAATTCAGGGAGTTGAGAGTTGATAATCGGTTCCATAATTATACTTTTTAAAAGGTTTAGTTTTTTGTTTTACCGATGTAAAAATATAGCATTTTTTCTCGGTAGAACAAAAAATCCGATTGAAAAGTTTTATGCTCCGATAGACAAAATCTATACGAGTACCTGAGCTGCTTTCAGAGAGAGCATTCCCTTAGGTACTGCAGCTGTTATCTCTTGGGTGATTGTTTTTAAGAGTGTGTTGCGGATAAAACTTTGGTTAGTCAGCATGATAATTTGCCGGGTAGGACAGGGGATGGCAAAAGGACGTACCAGCTCTTTCTGCATGCCGTCCAGTTGCAAAACGGCCAGTTCAGGGATGAAAGTGATGCCCTTACCGCTTTCTACCATACGCATAAAGGTTTCCATACTGCCCAGATGGTAGGCTAACTGACTGGCGCGGGCTGCTTTCAGCTGGCAGAAACGCTCCAGCTGGTCTCGAAAACAGTGCCCTTCATCCAGCAGCCAAAGTTGTTCTCCCGTTAAGTCCGAGGTTCGTATAACTTCATTGCTGAAAAGACGGTTCTCTCGTGCAATATAGGCGTAGAACTGTTCGTAGAATAGCGGTGTCTGTTGGAATTCTTCCATTCCTGCCAGACTGGCTACGATTCCGGCATCTATGTCTCCCGTTTGCAAAGCCTTTTTGATATCGTTTGTTTTCATCTCAACCACTCTGATGTCGAGCTGCGGATATTTCTTCATTAGTTGTGGGAAGAAACGTGGCAGTAGATAGGGAGCTATGGTGGGAAGTATGCCCAGTTTGAAAATTCCGCAGAGTGAATGCTTTTCTTCTTCTATAATGTTTTTTATACGATTTGCTTGAACTAACACATTTTGAGCTTGTTCTATGATGTGAACACCGATAGGAGTAGGGCATACAGGTTGCTGGCTGCGGTCAAAAATCTTAGTGTCCAGTTCTTCTTCCAGTTTTTGAATCATGGCGCTCAAAGTGGGTTGTGTAACCCGACAATATTCAGCAGCTTTGGCAAAATGACGGAATTGATTGACAGCAAGTATGTATTCCAGTTGTTGTAAAGTCATAGTAAACAGGGCTTTTGGATATTATATATAGAATCGTTCTATGCAAAGATAGAAATTATCTGTTTGACAAGCATTTATTTGCCGATTATCTTTGCAACAGAAACAAAGAAAAATAGTATGAATTTTTAAAATAGAAAGATTATGAAGACTTTAGATTACTTACATTTGAATGAAAAGAAAGTTGCCAACGTTGTATCAGCATTACATCAGTTATTGGCAGACTTTCAGGTACATTATACCAACTTACGCGGTTTCCACTGGGATATTAAAGGACATGGATTCTTCGTGCTGCACAGCAAGTTTGAAGACATGTACAATGATGCCGCAGAGAAAGTGGATGAAATTGCAGAACGTATCCTGATGTTAGGCGGTACACCCGAAAATAAATTCAGCGAATATCTCAAGGCTGCCAAGGTAAAAGAAATTTCCGGTATTACTTGTGGCGGTGAGGCTGTTGACCATATCCTCGAAACCTATAGTTATCTTATCGGTGAAGAAAGAAAAGTAATTGAACTGGCCAGTGAAGCCGGTGATGACGCCACCGCCGACTTAATGACCAGTTACCTGAAAGAGCAGGAAAAAATGGTTTGGATGCTTGTTGCTTTCAGCACTAAGAGCTGTACAAAGTAGGGGATAAAGTAGTAAGTTGGTAGGGTGATAAGGTGATGATACATCGTTTTATCACCCTATAATTTTATCGTTTCGCTTATCACCTTTTTAGAATAATGACGGTTACGGCTGAGATAATGAGCAGAATACCCAGCGCTATGCTTCGGGTAAGCGGTTCTCCAAAAATGGTAATGCCGACGCATACCGCTGTTACAGGCTCCATAGCTCCCAATACGGATGTCAGTGTGGAGCCTATGTTTTTGATGGCGCGTACCAGTGCGAGATTGGATATTACGGTAGGCACTAATGCCAGCATCACCAGGTTGCCTAATGTGGTGCGGTCCGGAATAGCCTGCAATCCTATGCCGGAAGCTTCTGTCCCTGTGAATAGCAGGATGCCGCCGAATAAAAAGACATAAAACGTCATTTTAAGCCCTTTCATTTCAAGATTCTTCAACTGGCTTACAGCTACCAAATAGAGAGCATATCCCAGCGCAGAGAGCAAAACAATGAATATGCCGAGCCAAGTGATACTTCCCGTACTATCTCCGCCGGATAGAAAGAATACACCGGCTATTGCAAGCGCAATAGCCGCCATACGCCACATGGATTTTTTCTCATGGAAGAAAATCATCATGATGAGCGTGGTCAGCACCGGATACATAAAATGAAGGGTGGTAGCCACACCGCTCGACATGAACTGATATCCCCAAAAGAGGAATACGGCGGAGCTGTCGTAAAGGCATGCCAGCAACAGAAGCGGCAGTATCTCCTTACGGCGTATGCGGAAAGATTGTTTGTCGAGCAGCAATATGCCTGCCAATGCCAGCATAGCAAAAAGAAAACGGTATAATAGGATAGACCAGAAATCCATTCCTTGCTGCATGGCAGGAATCGTGAACAACGGAATCAATCCGAAGCTCGCGGAAGATAATAGCCCGTATAAAAAACCATTGACTTTATTCACGCCACTTATTTATTTCTTTTTAGGTGTCCGTCTTGCCCAGCCCTCTTCGCTGAAGTCGGGTTCTGAATCTTTAAACTCATTATTGCCTTGGAAGAACTGTTTCCAATCGTCTTTTTTACCGCGTGCTTTGGTGTAACCGCGTTCTTCACGACTGGGCTTGTCCTTCTTCTTGTCGGTAGCAGCATATTCGGTTTTGTCCTTGCGCTTGCCGGCAGATTCGCTGCGGCGGTCGTCCTTGTAACTGCGTTTTTTGCCGTCAAACTCCTTTTTGCCATAATTGCCGCCTTCGGTTCTGCGTTTTCCTTTGGGGGTATCCTTTCCTTCTTCCCCTGCAATTTCTACGGAAACTTTACGACCGTTCCAGTTGGCGCGGTTTAAGGCTTTCACAACGTTGTTGGCTTCTTTTTCTTCCACTTCAAAAAAAGAGAATTTCTGCATCAGGTCGATACGGCCCAGCTCAACACGCCCGCGAGTGTTACTGTTCAGGAGACTGATAAGTTCATTCGGGAAGAAATTGTCCATTTTGCCGAGATTGATAAACAGGCGTTTAAAACCCGGTGCTGCCTGACGGGTACTGTTACTGCGTTCGCCGCCTTTTGCGCTGCGTTCGCTGCCGGTGGCAATCTCTATTTCCTCACGGTCGCGATAGTAGTCCAGGAAACGGTTGAATTCGAGGGAAACCATACGTTTAATCAGGTCTTCTTTGCTCAGCCAGTCCAGTTTGCGGTAAATGTCGGGCATGAAATCACAAATTTCATCCTCATTTACTTTTACTTTCTCAAGCTCGTCAATAACCTTCAACAGCTGTTTCTCGCAGATTTGTTTACCGGTAGGCATTTCTCCTTGGATGAATTTCTTGCTGATAATACGTTCTATTTCACGCATTTTCCCTTTTTCACGCAAGTTGATGATGGCGATGGATGTACCTGTTTTTCCGGCGCGTCCCGTACGCCCGCTGCGGTGTGTGTAGCTCTCCGTATCATCAGGCAAGCCGTAATTGATGACATGGGTAAGATCGTCAACGTCCAAGCCGCGTGCGGCAACATCGGTGGCTACCAACAGTTGCAGGTTGCGTATGCGGAACTTCTGCATGACGGCATCGCGTTGCGCCTGGCTCAGTTCGCCGTGCAAGGCATCGGCATTGTAACCTTCCTGCATCAGCTTGTCGGCAATTTCCTGTGTTTCCTTGCGGGTACGGCAGAAAATGATGCCGTATATCTGCGGATAATAGTCTACAATACGCTTCAGAGCGGCGTATTTATCTTTGGCGTGAACGGTGAAAACCACGTGTTTCACATTGTTTGTGCCCTCATTCTTGCGTCCGATAGTGATTTCCTTTGCGTTGTGCAGATATTTCTTGGAGATACGTGCAATTTCAGGGCTCATAGTAGCGGAGAACAGTAACGTGTTACGCTCTTGAGGCACATCTGCCAGAATGGCGTTGATGCTGTCCGTGAATCCCATGTTCAGCATCTCGTCCGCTTCGTCCATAACTACATTCTGTATGGTGGAAAGGGAGACGGTTTTGCGCTCCATAAGGTCGAGCAGGCGTCCGGGAGTAGCCACGATGATGTGTACTCCCCGTTTCAGGGCGCGTATCTGGCTCTCGATGGACGAACCGCCGTATACAGGCAGTACTCGCAAGCCGTCGATGTATTTAGAATAATCATTCAAGTCACCGGCAATCTGCAAACAAAGTTCGCGGGTAGGGCAGAGAATGAGTGATTGGGGAATTCTATTGTTTACGTTAATTTGCTGTATAAGCGGCAGACCGAACGCTGCGGTCTTTCCTGTTCCTGTTTGTGCCAGTGCTACTACATCATTATTTTCTCCCAAAAGGTAAGGGATTACTTCCTCTTGTACCGGCATGGGACACGCATATCCCATTTCTTCAATGGCGCGGCGTATCTCCGGCGACACACCGAGCTCTTCAAATGTCTTCATTAAATCTTTGTATATCTTTATATTCGGGTGCAAAGATAAGAGTTTTTTGGTGATTAATCACTAATCACTGAGCAAAATACTCCGTAACCTCTTTATTTCGTCTTTGCTCAAGCCGATGCCTTTTCGCAGGTAGGTGTCAATGTCACCATATTTTCGCTCCGCTTCATCTTTGGCGGCATTCAGGAAGTCCTCACGCGCCGAGAACAGGGTAGTGATAGCTTCTTGTGAGCGTGTGGGTAGCTGATAGGCGTATTTAGAGGCGCTTGGAATGTTGAAATAGTCATTACTCAGCCGGTAGTCTTCCATGATTATGTCCTCGTTGACTCCCAGCGAGGCAAGCACCAATGCGGAAACGATGCCTGTACGTCCTTTGCCGGAAGAACAGTGGATAACTACCGGATAGCTGTTCTTGTCCAATAAGATGTCGAATATCTGCCGGTATTCTTTTGTGTATTTGTTTATCAAAGCTCGGTTCATCCGTTCTACCATACGATAGACGGTATCACATTTTATCTTTTCTTCCCGTATGCCTTTCAGTATATCTTCCATATCTCCGGTAGCAAGCGGAATATGTACGACATTGAACCCTTTCTGTAGCGGGGACTGCCTGTCTATTTCCGAGGAAGCCCGCAAGTCAATAAGTGTTTTGATTCCGAGATTTTTGAGTTCCCTGCGTGAGGAACATTCAAGACTGTCTATTTCCGCCGAGCGGTAAATCATTCCCCAACGCGTCTGTTTTTTGGTAGAATAGGAGGGATAACCGCCTAAATCCCGGAAGTTTTGTATGCCGGGGATGTTGACATTACGCGTGGCAATCTTTACACGGTATTTATCCCCAAACAAAAGGGTATAATAGTAACGTTTGGTAGGGTCGTTTGTGATAATGGTCATTTTCAGGTCCGAGATATTGGCGAGGGCAACAGGGGCATCTTCCGGAATGAAATCGGGGTCGGTCGAAGCATATACTTTCACATTCCCTTTGATGAGGGGAACCATTTCCCATTTAACGATACAGTTCCCTACATTGTTTTCTTCGCATACAATGGATATATGTGGAGCTGTGCCGCTACAAGAAGGAAGCAACACTGCCAGAGCAAGCAAGTTCAACAGACTCTTATACATAATTAGTAAACTCTCTAAATGTCGTTTACAGCAAATATATAGTTTTTCGCTGCAGATTATACAGCGTGTATGAAGCTTTTATAATTTTTAAATGATAATTTATTTTTAGGTACGGATTAGAGAGATTTATCAATATTTGTATCTCTCCGCAAACTCGTGTGACACCGAATTACTGTAACTTTTGCAGACCTCTGCGGCAAATTCCATACCGTAACGGATAATTTCATCCCATTTGGCTTCGCTGATGGTGTTCAAGTCGTCATAGCGGATGTCATATTTCAGCAAGCCGTAGATGATGCCCGCATTAAAGTTGTCACCCGCCCCAATGGTACTCACGGCTTTCAGCGGTGGTATATCATATTCCTTGGAGACGGAAGCAGTGCGGAGCGTTATTTTCTCCGCCCCTGCCGTACACAGGAAATTGGGACAGTAGAATTTTATCTTGTCTCTATATATTTTGTCTGCGTCACGCAAATTGTACATATAGAAGAAGTCTTCCTGTGAGCCGCGTACAATGTCTGCGTATTCCAGATTCTCAATGATAGTCGGTGCTAATTTTATAGCTTCTTCCTTATGGGAAGAACGGAAATTGGGATCGTAATAAATGATAGCCTTCTTTTCGTGTGCTTGGTCGAGCAGTTCCAATACTTTCTCGCGCAACACCGGATTCAATGCGTAGTAAGAACCGATGATGACAATGTCGTCTTCTTCCAGTTTGGGGTAGATGACATCCAGCCGTTGTTTGGGATAATCCTTATAGAAAATATACTCAGCGTCGCTGTTATCATTCAGGAAAGCAAGCGATACGGGAGATTTCCCGTCAGGAAACACGTTAACGTGGTCTGTGGAAATATGGTTATCGCGCATGAATTGGAGAATGATATTGCCCACGTGGTCATTGCCTGTCTCACTGATGAAACAGATAGGAACACCGGTACGGCTCAATGAAACTATTCCATTGAATACCGAACCGCCCGGAACGGCAGCCGAAGGTTGCTCGTTACGGAAAATGATGTCTAATATTGTTTCTCCGATGCCGATTACTTTACGCATAATGATCTTGATTTTTCTCCGAGGTAACCGCCGTGGTGACGTTTGGAGTAGTCTTCAATAGTAAATCCGGTTTTCTGCATGGTTTGCACGACCAGAATGTCTCCTATAACGGTCATTACCGTCGTAGAAGTGGTAGGAGTCATACCCAATGTGCAGACCTCCTTGGGACTTCCTGTGCTGAGGCATACATCCGATTCCTGCGCCAGCGGACTGTCCGGATTTCCCGTGATAACAATAAATTTCAGTTTTGGGTTCAGGTTATGTGCCAATTGTGTCAACTCGACAATTTCACGCGTTTTGCCCGAATTGGAAATGAGCAATAACAGATCGTTCTCCTGCAGAATGCCCAAGTCTCCATGCTGTGCCTCACTGGGGTGGAGAAACACGGAAGGAATGCCGGTCGAACAGAAGGTAGTAGCAATATTCATAGCTATTTGCCCTGCCTTACCCATACCGGAAGTTACTAGTTTTCCTTTTTTGCGGTGTACTTGTTCTACGATGAGTTCTACCGCTTTTTCGTATGCGTCCGTTACGGGGATATTCAATACGGCTTGCGCTTCTTTCTGCAAAAGCTCTTGAATGGATGCTATCATTGTCTCAATTTTGATTTATGAATTATAAGTCCGCAAATATCCGTAATTTTCCATAAACGGCAATAAGTTTTATTGTATTTTTGTACCCGCATATTGTTTGTAACGTAAGAATGAAGAATTTAACAGAAGAAATACCGTCTCGCCATAATCTGCACACATTGCCGAACGGATTGCGCATAATCCACGAACCGTCTTTGTCAAAGGTGGCTTATTGTGGTTTTGCAATAGATGCCGGAACGCGTGATGAACTCGAAAACGAGCAGGGTATGGCGCATTTTGTAGAGCACCTTATTTTTAAAGGCACTAAGAAGCGCAAAGCATGGCATATTTTGAACCGTATGGAGAATGTGGGCGGTGATTTGAATGCTTACACTAATAAGGAAGAAACCGTAATTTATTCTGCATTTCTTACCGAACACTTCGGACGCGCTTTCGAGTTATTGACAGATATTGTATTCCATTCCACGTTTCCGCAACGGGAGATTGAGAAGGAGACAGAGGTTATTATAGACGAAATTCAATCGTATGAGGACAATCCCTCTGAACTGATTTTTGATGATTTTGAGGATCTAATCTTTCGCGAGCATCCTTTAGGGCGTAATATCCTCGGTAATCCGGAGCTGTTGAAGAAATTCCGCAGTGAAGATGCTGCCGCTTTTACTTCACGCTTTTATCATCCCGGCAATATGGTGTTCTTTGTTTTGGGTAATATGGATTTCAGGCAAGTGGTGCGCTGGGCAGAGAAACTGTTGGCTGATATTCCGGTTGTGGTTGTTGATAACCGTCGTACGCCTCCGCCTTTATATGTTCCGAAAAATTTGGTTTTGCATAAAGATACTCATCAGGCACATATCATGATTGGAAGCCGGGGGTACAACGCCTACGAGGACAAGCGTACGGCACTCTATTTGTTGAACAACATTCTCGGCGGTCCGGGTATGAACAGCCGATTGAATATAGCCTTGCGCGAACGGCGCGGTTTGGTCTATAATGTAGAGTCCAACCTGACTTCCTACACCGACACCGGAACCTTCTGTATTTATTTCGGTTGCGATCCTGAGGATACAGGCCTTTGCACCCGTCTTGTGTATAAAGAACTGAAGCGTCTGCGTGATACCCGAATGACTCCTTCCCAGCTTGCCGCTGCCAAGAAACAGCTTATCGGTCAAATAGGTGTAGCTTCGGACAATAACGAGAACAATGCCCTCGGTATGGCAAAGACTTTCCTGCACTATAATAAATATGAAACCTCTGAGGCTGTGTTCCGGCGTATTGAGCGACTTACCCCCGAAAATCTGTTGGAAGTGGCAAACGAGATGTTTGCAGAGGATTACTTATCGACACTTATTTACGATTGATAATCTTCTCTATTTATTTTCTTCAGGTTGTTCCAATCGTTTCATGCTGAATTCGCAGCCGCAGTATAGTTGGTTATAGAAGTCATACTCTTTGAGGAGACGGTTGCGACGTTCTTGTAATCCGCCTTTTCG
Organism: Bacteroides sp. AM10-21B; assembly: GCF_003472565.1. NCBI lineage: Bacteria > Pseudomonadati > Bacteroidota > Bacteroidia > Bacteroidales > Bacteroidaceae > Bacteroides > Bacteroides sp. AM10-21B. The sequence goes on from NZ_QRME01000002.1 coordinate 386,648, forward strand.
CCAGTTCTGTTCCCAAAAGATTGTACCGGGATAAAGGGTGGCTGCCCGTCTTCCCGCTTCGTTTATCTGATCGAGGCTTTTCCAGCGCGAAGATGCAAGGGTGGTGGTAAAAACAGAAAAGCCATGCTCGGAAGCATAGTGTGCCGTTTCCGTCAGGCGTAGTGTGAAGCACTTCAGGCAACGGCCGCCACGTTCCGGTTCATCTTCCAGCCCCAGCATGGTATTCCGCCAATGGGTGTAGTTGTAATCTGCATCGATGAAATCGAGGTTTTGAGATGTTACAAAGCGAATGGCTTCCTGTTTTCTTATTTCATACTCCTCTTTCGGATAAATGTTGGGATTACAATAAAACACAGTTGGGCAGATGCCGTTTGACAGCATACATTCTATGATGGCAGAGGAACAGGGAGCACAACAGGAATGTAGCAAAACTCTGTTTTCACCGTTGGGAGTTTGAATTTTCAGCATAGTAATGAGTACTTTAAACTTTTAGTTTCATAGCAACGATTTCGCAATACCCATTTCCAGTCCTCTTAGTTCTGCCAGCCCCCTGAGACGGCCGATGCAGGAATATCCCGGATTAGTCTTCTTTTTTAAGTCGTCTACCATTTGGTGTCCGTGGTCGGGACGCATCGGAATGGAGACTTTACGGCGTTGCTGCAGTTCGAGGAAAGCCTTCATTACGTGATACATATCAACGTTGCCCTCCAGATGGTTGGCTTCATAGAAATTGCCTTCTTCATCACGTTGTGTACTACGGAGATGTACAAAGTTGATGCGGTCGCCAAATTGTTCCATTAAGGCTGCGCAGTCATTGGCGCTACTTACACCCAGTGAACCGGTACACAGGCACAGGCCGTTGCTCTTGTTGGGGACAGCGTCAATCAAAGCCTGGAAGTCGGCTCCGCAACTCATGATACGCGGCAATCCCAGAATTGAACAGGGGGGATCGTCCGGATGAATTACCAACTCAACACCGGCTTCATCGGCAACGGGACAAATCTCGCTGAGGAAATAAATCAGGTTGGCGCGCAGTTTCTCGGGAGTGATGTTTTTGTAACGGTCCAGTTCTTTCTGGAACTGTTCCAGTGTGAAGCTCTCTTCCGAACCGGGCAGACCGGCAATCATATTGCGTACAAGCAATTGCTTGTCATCTTCCGTCATCTGTTCAAAGCGGACTTTGGCTTTGGCCTTTTCTTCATCGGTGTAATCGGCTTCCGCACCGGGACGTTTCAGTAGGAAGAGGTCGAAAGCAATGAAGGCGGCACGCTCAAAACGCAAAGCGCGGCTACCATCGGGAAGCTCGTAGGCAAGGTCAGTACGAGTCCAGTCCAATACGGGCATAAAGTTGTAGGTAACGATGTTTACACCACATTTGCCAAGGTTGCGGAGGCTTTCCTTATAGTTATCTATATATTTTTGGAAGTCTCCGGTTTGGGTTTTGATGTGTTCGTGTACGGGTACGCTTTCAACGACAGACCAGCGCAGTCCGACGGCTTCAATCATTTCTTTTCGTTTCATGATTTCTTCCACTGTCCATACTTCGCCGTTGGGTATGTGGTGCAAGGCGTTCACGATGCCGGTAGCTCCGGTTTGTTTGATATCCCATAAGCTGATAGGGTCGTTAGGACCATACCAACGCCATGTTTGTTCACAAAGTATCATAGTATTTATTACTTTTACGATTTACAATTGATTCTTTTATAGTTAAATGGAGAAAGCGTCGAAGCCTCCGTCTACCACTGAAAGTGCTCCGGTAACGAAGCTGGAAGCATCACTGATAAGGTAGTGGATGGTTCCGAAGAGTTCTTCCGGTTCGGCAAAGCGTCCGCATGGAGTGTGGGCGATTATGGTCTTTGCACGGTCTGTGTACGAGCCGTCGGGATTGGTCAACAACGCACGGTTTTGATTGGTCAACAGAAAGCCCGGAACAATGGCATTAACACGGAGCTCGGGACTGAATTTGGTAGCTAACTCGGTTGCCATATAGCGGGTATAGTTGCCGATGGCGGCTTTGGCAGAGCCATAACCTACTACACGCGTCAGCGGACGGAGAGCCGATTCGGAACAGAAGTTAACGATAGCGCCTTTCTTGTTCTTTGCCATGACATCTACGAATACCATGGTAGGAAGTACTGTACCGAAAAGGTTCAAATCTACCACTTTGCGGAATGCGTCTACATCCAGATCGAGTACGGTCTTGTCCGGAGCAATGGTAGCACCCGGCATATTGCCTCCTGCAGCGTTCAACAGTACGTCGATAGTGCCGAAGCGTTCAAGTATGGCTTTCTTATTTTCTTCCAGCACTTCTTTATTCAGTACGTCGGTTACGAGGAACAAGGCTTCAGACTTTTGGTTAAGTTCGGCTTCCAGTTCCTTGCCAATTTCTTCCGCACGATCTAAAACTACGATTTTAGCTCCTTGTTCGGCCAGATAGTTGGCGATGTTTCTCCCCAGGATACCGCAACCGCCTGTAATGACGATTACTTTGTTTTTAATGTCGAATAAGTTTTTCATGATTGAGTTTGTTAATTAATTAAAAGTTAGTTATATGAATTATGTCAAGTTATTGATAGTTCTGTCTGTTACTTTGCTGCAACACCAGTAAGCTCTCCGGTCCCATATTGAACAGTAAATCGATAATACTGAGGTTAGGCAAGAAACCGAGCCTCTCTTGGAATACTTGGTAGTAAGGTTGCGGAAAGAATTCCGGATCTTCCAGACGGAAATCTTTCTTAGGATGAATGCGCTCGCGGAAATCTTTCTCGTCGGAATCGAACTCGGTTTTATATTCTGAGGTACGTCCTATGACGGGTTGTATATCTATCAGTGAACAGATGAGGCGGCAGAGTTCTTCGTTAAAATCGGCTAAAAACTCATATTTCTTTTCATAAAAAGGACGGAAGTCATCTTTGTAATATTCAAAGAAAGGTGTATGGTTGTATGCCGATTCAATGGCATTCCAATGCAGATGGCGCCAATTCCCATGGTCGGAGATACGGATGTCGCGCATAGGACATTTTAGAGTGTCGGGTTTGACAGTGGGAATGGAAAGGGCGAGTTCTCCGTCCGGTGCGGCAATAGTGCAGCGGTTACGATAGGTTTGCTTGATATAATGGTCGTGTTGTTCGATATACACTTGCTCATATACCAGCAATTTTGTATAATACTCAACCGGAGCCAGATAGGCGGAAGAAAGATAGACAGTCATTTAAATTGAGAATTAAAAATTAAAAATTAAAAAATCACCTCACTCTTTTCCACATTCTATTCCAACGATATCCATTGAAAAGCCCCGTTCCTTGTTCTTTAGAAAACCATATGACGGCTGCTTTACCGATAATATGGTCTTTCGGTACAAGACCGAACAAGCGAGAGTCTGACAGATTTATGGAATTATTGGCGCCAACCCAATAGTAATCTTTCGTAAAGTAACAATGCTGTACAGGTTTTCCTTCGATATATAATGTGTCATTTTTGATTTCTGCCTGTTTCTTTTCATGCAATACCAACGTATTTCGTAGTAGTGTCATATTCCAGGGGTACACGCGCACGGCTTTTCCTTTGCCGGGGATGATGAGTGGTTTCAGTACTTCAACAGAATCTTCTGTATCGGCTGGCTCTATCCAATTATTGGTTCCTAAGGCCTGTTCTAATAGATAATACTCATATCTGCTGAAACTGCGTACATTCTTTGCTGTATCTTGCCCCAGCAACACGTTGGGGCAGATGGAAAGAATGGTGAGCAAGGAGTCCAACTGTCTTTCCTTTTTCCGTGGATACGTATAAAGGAACTTCTGGTCCGGGGCATTCTTTTCCGAAGGAATTACGGAAAAAAGAGAATCTACCAACAAGGTGTCTCCCGGTATCCCCAAGCAACGGCTGATAAATACTTCTCTTTGATCGATTGTTGCTTGTGAAAGGTTGGCGGGATTATTGAATACAAGAATATCATCCTTGTGCACAGACTTGTCTGCCCAACGCTGATATCCCCATAAACTCATGAAAGGAAGCCGTAGTCCGTAGCTCCATTTGTTTACTAAGATACGTTCACCGCGGTACAGTGAATTTTCCATTCCTGAGGAAGGTATTAAATAGGAAGTCGCAACACAGCCCCGGAGTAATACCACTATCAGTATCACTCCTGTTATAGTAGCTGCAATCTTCCAGTTCCTTCCTCTCATGGTGTGTACCAACCGCTAACCCTTAATCACTGTATTAATGTACCCATTTGAAGATTCGGTTCCAACGGATTTTTCCGTCAAACCAGCCGCGGTCCTTGTCTAACGACAGCCAAACGACGATAGGTTTGCCTACCACGTGGTCTTCCGGTACAAAGCCCCAATAACGGGAATCGAGAGAATTGTGGCGGTTATCGCCCATCATCCAGTAATAATCCAGCTTGAAAGTGTAGGTATCCGTCTTTTGTCCGTTGATGTAGATGCCGTCTGGTTTCTGCTCCAGTGTATTGCCTTCATAGGCAACGATACAACGTTCGTAAATCGGTAAATTGTCTTTGGTCAAGGTAACGGTAGCGCCTTTTTCCGGTATCCATATAGGACCGTAGTTGTCTCGCGTCCACTTGGTGTAGAGATTTTGCGGATACATCTGTCCTGACAGGTTTTCCGGCTCCATAATAATACGGCTGATTAGCTTTTTGTTACCGATAAGCGTATCGTACATTCTTTTTGTAAGAGGCAAGTGATAAACGGGGGTCAGCCTGCCTTGGGCATCACGGCGGTCCAGCCCCATCTGCATAAGTCCTTCCTCATAATTGAAGTCATCGGTCATCAGTATTTGGTCGTCATTGCTGATGCCCAGTTCGCGGAACATATCTTCCGGTATGTACGGACCTGTGGTCTGCACAAAATAGTTGAGCTGCATATCTTCCGGATTCTCAATGGCTTTTCCGTCGATGTACACTTGTGTATCCTTTATCTGCAGGGTGTCTCCCGGCAAACCGACACAGCGCTTTACATAATTCTCGCGGCGGTCCACAGGACGTACTACAATATCACCATACATTTGCGGGTTGGTACGGATCAGATTACGGCCGGCATTGTAGTAAAGGTCGTAGACGGTACGCTGTTGGTCACGCGTCAGGCTGTCCATATTGATTTTATTGGGATAAACACGTTGTCCTTCCCTATAAGCCAGGCTGTAGAAATCTTCTTGCTGCCTGTTGAGTGCTACCGTATCGCCTGCCGGAAAGTTGAACACGACAATATCGTTCAGCTTTACTTTTCCGAAACCCGGTACACGTTTATATTTCCATTGCGGCCATTCAATGTACGATTTGGTGTTGAATATCGGCAGTGTATGTTGCGCCAGTGGCATGGAGAGCGGGGTATTCGGCACGCGCGGACCGTAACTCATCTTGCTTACGTAAAGGAAGTCGCCTACCAGCAATGATTTCTCCAGTGAAGATGAGGGTATCTGATAGTTCTGGAATATGTAGATGTTTACAAAGTAGACCGCTACTAAAGCGAAGACAATGGCATCCACCCAACTCATAATGCTGCGTACTGCCGGATTCTTGGATGTCTTCCAAAACCCCCAAGGTATCTTCTTACTGATATAGATGTCGAATATGAAAGGAACAATAATCACTCCCCACCAACTTTTTACCCAAACAAGGAAAACAAGGTAGAGTAAGGTAATTATGCCGAACTTAATCCATTGGGCGCGTGTTGCTTTTCTCATAATACTTTATTTTAAAAATGGGAATAAATCGCTCATACCTAAGAATCCTTGCTTGTCGGCTGTATATTCTGCAGCCAATACAGCTCCTAAGGCAAAGCCGCTGCGGTTTTTGGCATCATGGGTAATGGTGATACTGTCTGCCTCGGAATCATAACGGATGCAGTGAATACCCGGAACTTCTCCTTCGCGGATGGAGCTGACAGGCAGTTCATCGGTTGCACATTCGGCAGAACCCGATACGCTTCCGTCCGGTGCTTGCAGTGTGCCTTTTACCCAACGGTCTTTGCGGTCGAGGTTTTCCAAAATTCCCTCGGCAAGGGTAATGGCAGTTCCGCTTGGGGCATCCAGTTTATGTATGTGGTGCGTTTCGCTCATCGTTACGTCGTAAGCGGGGAAACGGTTCATAATTTTTGCCAGATATTTGTTGACAGCCGAGAATATGGCTACTCCCAAACTGAAGTTTGATGACCAGAACAGTGTTTTGCCGCCTTCGGTACAGAGTTTCCTGACCTCTTCGCCGTGCTCCTCCAGCCAGCCCGTACTACCTGAAACTAATTTTACGCCGGCCTTGAAAGTTTTCATATAATTGTTATAGGCTACCATTGGATTGGTAAACTCTATGGCGACGTCGGCGCTCTTGAATGCGGCCGATTCAAAATCCTCCTGATTATTAATATCGATGATGCTGACAATTTCGTGTCCGCGGTTCAAGGCAATTTTCTCAATCTCCTTGCCCATTTTTCCGTAACCGATTAATGCTATTTTCATTGTTTCTTTGGTTTTTATTCAGTTTATCAACAAACTATACGTCGCAAAGGTAATCTTTTTCTTACATTTGCGCACAACATTAACGTCTTGTTAACAATGGAACAATTGCTGCATTACGTCTGGAAGCATAAGATATTTCCTTTAATGTCACTCCAGACGACCTCCGGACAGCCGGTCGAAGTGATAGATCCCGGTTTGCCGAATATGAATGCAGGCCCCGACTTCTTTAACGCGAAATTAAAAATAGACGGTACGCTTTGGGTAGGTAACGTCGAGTTACATACGCGGGCATCGGACTGGTTTCGTCATGGACACGAACGGGATAGAGCCTATGATAATGTTATCCTGCATGTGGTGGGCGATTCGGATTGCGAGGTACATCATGCCAACGGTGATATTGTCCCTCAGCTATTATTGCACTGTCCGGACAATGTCCGTCAGCGTTATAATGAGTTGCAACAGGCAGAAATATACCCTCCTTGCTACTCCGTCCTTGATTCCCTGCCGAAACTGACTGTTCATTCTTGGCTGTCGGCTTTGCAGGTAGAACGTTTTGAACAGAAAGCACAGGCCATTGCCGCCCGTTTGGAGTGTTGCAATAACCATTGGGAGGACGTATTCTTTATTACTCTTGCCCGTAATTTTGGCTTCGGATTGAATGGCGATGCTTTTGAAGCATGGGCCAATCATTTGCCGTTCCGTGCGGTGGACAAACATCGGGACAGCCTTTTTCAGGTAGAGGCGTTCTTCTTAGGGCAGGCGGGACTTTTGGAAGAAGAATGGCAAGAGGATGATTACTATCAGAAACTTCGGAAAGAATTTCATTATTTGCGGCATAAGTTTGCATTGCCTGATCCCATGTCCGATAGTCTGTGGCGTTTTCTGCGCCTGCGTCCCGGCAATTTCCCTCATGTGCGTTTGGCCCAGCTTGCCTGGCTGTATCATAAAGAACAGTCTTTATTTTCACGCGTCATGGCGGCCGAAACACCGGAGAGTGTAAAGAAAATATTGTCGGCACAGACCTCAACTTATTGGGAAGAGCATTTTACATTTAAAAAGTCCTCTCCTCACCAAGAAAAACGGTTGGGAGAGAATGCTTTGAATCTGATTCTCATCAACACCGTCATTCCTTTTCTTTATGCTTACGGAATGCATAAGGCAGATGAGGAGCTTTGTGATCGTGCCACCCGTTTTCTTGAAGCGTTGAAAGCCGAGAATAATCATGTTACCCGCTTATGGAGCGGTGCAGGGTTGCCCGTCTATACAGCGGCAGATTCACAAGCCTTGCTCCAGCTTCAGAAGGAGTATTGCGACAAGAAAGATTGCCTGCGTTGCCGCTTCGGATATGAGTATTTGCGGAGTAAGCGACAGTAGGTATAAATTCCTGTCAGCTTTTCATTGTAAATTCTTGACTTGTTGTATATTTGCATTCTGAATCGAAATAATTCGTATCTATATGAAGGCAATTTACTTTGTTTTTTGTCTGTGTACGGCGCTTATGCTATCGACTTTTAACAGTCTGGCAGCCGGGGAGGATTTCAAGACGTTTCTCCAGAAATTCACGTCCAGTGCTTCATTTCAGTATTCCCGTATCAAATTCCCTTTGAAATCTCCCATTGTCCTGTTGAAAGACGATGGCGAAACGGAGCAAACATTTCCCTTTACCCGCGATAAATGGGCATTGCTGGATAGTGAAACTCTGAAAGAAGGGCGGATTACGGAAGAGGAAGGGGGAATCTATATTTCCCGCTTTACCCGTAATGAACCGGCGCATAAAGAGTTTGAAGCGGGATACGATGAGTCGGAACCGTCGCTTCGCGTGGTTTTCGAGTTGGTAGACGGCAAATGGTATGTCACCGATTGTTATAATGATTGGTATAATTTTGATTTACCTATCAGTGAATTGGAGGAGACCGTCCGCACGATGCAGGAAGAAAATAAAACTTTCGAAGAACTTCACCCTTAGCTTAGCCGGTTTCTATATTAAAAGAGAATGAATGTGTCAACACGCACATTTTTCATTATTATCCTGTCATTCCTTTGTACTCCGTATACTATGACATTTTTAGACCTCTTCTGTACGATTTATGTCTCTTTGTTTCCCGAAAGAGGGCTTTCTTTGTAAACGGTATAGTAACCTTAAATGAATGAACATGATGCAATTTAGTAAATGGACAATGGGAGTAGGAGTACTCCTCGGAACTTTGTTACCGGTACATACGGAAGCTCAAGTAGTAAAAAACGAAAAACTGCTTTCTTTTGAAGACCAACAAATACCGGCGTTTATTTCGGGAACGAAATCCCGTTTGGATATCAGTGAGGAACATTATAAAGACGGGCTGCACAGCTTGAGCTGGACTTTTAATCCGGGTGCTGTGTTGTCTATCAAGAAAGACCTGAAGTTCGAGAAGAAAGATTCTACCGGGAAAGACACATATCTTTCCGCTTTCATTGTATGGGTGTACAATGAAGAGGCACAAGACAAAAAGATAGAATTTGAGTTCTTGAAGGACGGGAAGAAATGCACTTCTTTCCCATTCGGAATCAATTTTACCGGTTGGCGTGCGGCATGGGTGTGCTATGAACGTGATATGGAAGGAACACCGGAAGAGGGAATGAATGAAATACGTATCATTGCTCCCGATACTGAAGGCAAGTTATATCTGGACCATATCATACCTGCCAGCAAAGTGGATGCCCGCCAACAGACCGCCGATGTGCAAGTGCCTTTCGTCAATAAAGGGACTACCAACCACTGGCTTGTCATTTACGAGCATTCTTTGTGGAAGCCGGATATCGCTTTGGCTCCCGTGAGCGATACGCAGAAACAGGAAATACGGGTCATAGAGAAACGTTTCAGAGATATGCTTTATACGCCTTCCAAATTTACCGATAAAGAGTTGGAGGGTATTCGTAAGAAATTTGATTTCTATAAGATTGCCTATAAGGATGGGAAAGTAACCGGTTTACCTATCTTTATGGTTCGTCAGGCAGAGGCTTATGAACGCATGATACCTAATTGGGACAAGGATATGTTTACCCGATTGGGTATGGAAATGAGTGAATATTTTAACCTGATGAAGCGTATTGCCATAGCTTACAACAATGCTTTGGATACTGCCGTAAGGGATGAACTGAAACAGAAGTTTCTTGCTATGTACGACCATATTACCGACCAAGGTGTTGCATATGGCAGTTGCTGGGGAAATATCCACCATTATGGTTACAGTATGCGCGGGCTCTTTGTGTCTTATTTCCTGATGAAGGATGTACTGCGTGAGGCCGGTAAGTTGGAGGATGCCGAACGCACACTGAATTGGTACGCCATTACAAACGAGGTATATCCCAAACCTACGGAAACGGGTATCGATATAGATACTTTCAATACTAAACTGCAAGGACGTATTGCCAGTATTCTGATAATGGAGGATACCCCGGAAAAACTGCAATATCTGCGTTCTTTCTCCCGCTGGCTGGACTACGGTTGCCGTCCGGCACCGGGACTGGCGGGCTCTTTCAAGAAAGACGGAGCTTGTTTTCATCATCGCAACAATTATCCGGCCTATGCGGTAGGAGGCTTGGACGGGGCTACCAGTATGATTTATTTACTGAGCGGTACTGAGTTCAAGTTGTCCGAACTGGCACATGAAACGGTAAAGAATGTGTTGCTTACCATGCGTTTCTATTGTAACTTGAAACAATGGTCGCTTTCCATGTCCGGCCGCCATCCCAACGGCAAAGGGGAGTTGATACCTATCCAGTATGCCACTATGGCTATTGCTGGTACGCCGGACGGCAAACAGAAATATGATGCTGACATGGCTGCTGCCTATCTGCGTTTGGTAGCTTATGCCAACACACCGGATGAAGATGCTCCTGATTATCTGCCGAAGGCTTCTACCCGGCAGGAATTGAAAATGAAGGAATTGCTTGAAGCACAGGGATTCCGTCCCGAACCCGATCCGCAAGGTAATCTTGCATTAGGCTATGGTTGTATTTCTGTACAACGTAGGGATAATTGGGCGGCCGTAGTACGTGGACATTCCCGCTATCTGTGGGCTGCCGAACATTATCTTCCAGCCAATTTCTATGGCCGTTATCTGGCGCATGGAAGTATGCAGATATTAACGGGAAAACCCGATGAAATGGTAACTTTTGCTACGAGCGGCTGGCAGGAGAACGGTTTTGACTGGAACCGTATTCCGGGAGGGACCGGCATTCATCTGCCTTTTGAACAGTTGCGTGCCAAAGTACTGAATGTGGATGTTTTCTCCGGTATGGAAGAAATGCTTTATTCTGACGAGGCTTTTGCCGGAGGATTGTCTCAGGCACGCCTGAATGGAAATTTCGGCATGAAACTGCATGAGCACGACAAGTACAACGGTTCGCATCGTGCCCGTAAGTCCTTCCATTTCTTTGATGGCACGATAGTGTGTCTGGGTACGGACATTGAAAATACGAATGCGGAATTTCCTACGGAGACCACCGTTTTCCAGTTGGCGGCTGTCACTCCTGAAAACCATAAATACTGGGATGCCTACAAAAGTGACGGACGGACTTATATCGACCCGAACGGGGTGGGGTATTATCTTTCCAAAGCCTCTATGGCAAGTGCCAAATATGAAAAGAATTTCCCGCAGATTACGGTGGGTGAACGCAGTACGAAGCCAACTTCGGGTGATTGGGTTTCTTTGACGCTTCAACATGGCAAGGCTCCGCAAGGCGCTTCTTACGAATATGCCGTATTGCCCCATACAGATGCCGCTTCCTTAAAATCATTTGCAAAAAAGCCTTCCTATAAGGTTCTTCAACAAGACCGGAATGCCCATATTGTCCGTTCGCTGACGGATAATCTCACTTCTTATGTATTGTTTGAGACTCCGCAAACGCTTCCTTCGGACGGTTTGCTGCAAAAGGCGGATACTTCCTGTCTGGTAATGATTCGTGACAATAAAGATAAACTGTTACTGACCGTTTCCCAACCGGACTTGGCTTTATATCGCGGTCCGAGTGATGAGGCTTTTGATAAAGACGGTAAACGGATTGAGCGGAGTATCTACTCCCGTCCGTGGATTGATAATGATAGTGGGGAAATTCCCGTAACCGTTACATTGAAAGGCTTGTGGAAAGTTGCGGAAACACCTTACTGCAAACTTATTTCAGCCGATAAAAAGCAAACGGTACTCCGTTTTACGTGCAAGGATGCTGCAAGCTTCGATGTAGAGTTATTACGTAAATAAACTTCAATCAAATCTCTTTGTTATGGTAGAGCTAAAAAATATCATGTTGTGTGCCACTGCCTTTACTCCTTCCTTGCTGGGAGCGAAGGACTTGCCGAATATTATTTATATTGTAACCGACCAACAAACAGCTTCCGCCATGAGCTGTATGGGGAATGCGGATTTGCATACCCCGAATATGGATCGCTTGGCACAGGCGGGAATCTTGTTTAGAAATGCTTATTGCTCCGCTCCGTTAAGCGGTCCTTCCAGGGCATCCATGTTTACGGGATATACTTCTCACGAAATCGGACTTTCCCGAAACAATGTGCCTATGGCCGATTCTTTGCGTACCGCCAGTTTGGGTTGGTTGATGCAGCGTGCCGGTTATGAGTGCGCTTATGCCGGAAAATGGCATGTGCATACCCCTTCCATGCCTGATAAAGAGTTCGGCTTCTCTACTATTTATCCGCATAATGATAACGGACTGGCTGAGGCTTCCGTCTCTTTTCTTGAGCGGAAGCATTCCAAGCCTTTCTTTCTTGTGGTGGGTTTTGACAATCCTCACAACATTTGTGAGTATGCACGCAGCCAGAATCTTCCGTTCGGTAATTTGCCCGAACTTCCTCAGGATGAATGGCCCGGTTTGCCTTTGAATTTTGCTCGCAATCCTTATGATGCCGATGTAATCGACTATGAGCAAACGTTGAATTATTCCGCTTATCCTACCCGTCATTATTCTCCCGATGATTGGCGGCGTTATCGCAGCCTTTATTTTCGGTTGGTTGAAAAAGTAGATGCCGAGATTGGTAAAGTTATTGATGTCATTGACAGAAAGGATTTGTGGAAAAATACAGTGGTTATTTTTACGAGTGATCATGGTGACGGTGTAGGAGCGCATCATTGGAATCAGAAGTCGGCTCTATACGAAGAAGTTGTGAATGTTCCTCTGATAGTTACTCTTCCCGGCAAGAAGAATGCCGGTAAAGAAATGCCCCAACTTATTAATGAAGGCGTTGATTTCTTTGCTTCTGTATGCGATTGGGCGGGAGTTTCTCTTCCCGAAGGTCTGCATGGCGTCTCTTTCAAATCCTTAGTGGAAAATGCCGACTCCCAACAGGTACATCAACCTTATGTTGTTACTGAAACCACATTTGATAAAGGAATTGCCCGTGGTTGGGCTTTGCGTACTTCACGTTATAAATATGTGTTGTATGACAAAGGACTTTATCGTGAGCAACTGTATGATATGGTGAATGATCGTGGGGAAATGCGGAATTTAGCCATAGAGAAGAAGTATCAGAATATTCTCTTACAACATCGTACTTATCTGAATGAGTGGATGAAACTGCACCATGTAAGTCAGATACGCCCTGAAGTACATTTGATTCCGGGTATGTAATATCACCTTTATAAAAAGAAAGCATACTTGTCTTTTAATTAAGAGACAAGTATGCTTTCTTTTTATAAAGGTGATGTCCTATTGAATGAATATCTGAAAGAAATCACTCGCATGATAACGTAAATTCTACGGGTTGTCCATGTTGGCAGCTTACAGAAAGAACAGTTTCTGTTAAATTGGAACGTATGGTTACTTTCTCATGTGGTGTTGCACTTCTCCATTTTCCTTTTAGAATTAATGTCTTTTCAATAGGTCTGCTTGGTTTCTTGGTCGTATAAGCTTTTTCAGAAATATTTAAGTTAGGGTCGCATACACTAAGTAAAAGTTTGTTTCCTGATTGTTTTTGCATAACCATTGTTTCTGCTGGGATAGAAAAGAATATTTTATCTTTTTGTGGACAATAAGTTTCAAAGACTGCATAAGCGGTAATACCAGTTTGATTATCCATAACTATGTGTGCGACACTATCCTTACGGAGTATTTGATAAGCGTCTTTTTGACAGGCAACATTCAGCTCTTCTGGAGTAGGTTGTATTAATACCATATATTCATATTGAGCGTCCTGCGGAGCTACTCCATGATTAATATATGCAGAAGCAAAATTTCCTTGTGTTTGGATCCGGGTTTTCTCATGACGTGATATTTGATGAGCTATTTGGACATGTACATTGTGCCCGTTGACTAAATAATAATTATTATATCCGTCTTGAATACAATGGTATTTTCCGTCGTTTAATTCTTGATGGAATGAATTGTTTTTCAGTTTTCCGTTCACGTAGATATCTGTTTTTCCTTTCTGAAAGGTACTTTGAAAAAGAGTTGTCTCAGTAGGGAATTTGGTATTGCTATTATTGATATTTGTACCTAAGCATATTATACGGTTATCGAAACAGAAAACAGATTTTAGAGCTGTAAAATCTGGTGTGAAGTTTTTCAGATCACGTTCCATAAGTTTCATTGCAAACATACCATTTTTCCCTTCCAATGAACTGCTTCCGGAGAAATTCTCTTTGGAATGTGCCATTGTGGTTCCTGGCAAAGGGCTATCCAATAAGTCGAATGGTAAATGTATAGTGGTAGTCCCCGGCAAGCGGTTCCAGTCCCAACCGTTTTCATCATAACCGCTGGCTATGCGTGATGGATATCCCATGATTTGAACGGAACCGTAACTTTGATAACGTCCGTATCTATTATCCTTTTTGTAGATTTCAGCTCCCCATACGTCAGTAGTGTAACCTTTCAAGGTTACCATCCAGTTATTACGACGAAAAATACCTGCTGATCCATAATTATATACAAAAAAACCTTGTGGAGCTTTTGCTGGAGTTATACCCTCTTTTTTGAAATATTCTGTTTCTGGAGTAACTTTGTTGCAAAGTCGTAAATAGTCGGCAGCTAAATGGTGATCGAATGTATTATTTTCTTCTGATAAGTCACCTGCAAGTGCTAGGTAAGCAAATGCTTGTATATCATCATCCTTCATGGAACCTCTGAAAGGATGTCTTCCACTAATACCAATTCCCCATTCATAACTGTTGCAATAATTTCGCATAGCTACAAATGCGGATTTAAGCACTTGACGAGCTTTTAATGTGGGAACATATCGGGTATGGCTGGTGAGTGCAATAAATTGTCCTATCATAGCAAGTACTCCAGTTGTATAAGCTGGATAAAAACCTCCATGATGAAAGGTTGTTCCATCTACTTTGATACCGCCTATAGTACCGGGACTGTATTGCAAGGAACCGCTCAACCATCTTGAAAGTCCGGCTAAGGCACGTGCTCTTTCTTTTTCATCTACAAACATAAGAGCCGATATGGTTTTTGCCATTAATAGAGTGTGCCAAGTGTCTAATAGTTCATCTCTTCCATATTGATAAGGTATTCTTGTTTCTTGTAATGCAGACCAAAAGGTAAGTGCAGCAAGAATATTATCTCTGTTAGGGCTTTTCCAAATAGCATCACGCATTAGCCATGCTGTGGTATATATTTTCCTTATTTGGTAACCATAGTGATGATTGGTACCCATGCCACTTCCAAAAGCAAAGCCTTGATTGATGGCGTAGTCCCAAACACGGAAATAATTTTTTGTAGATTGGATTGAATGATTGTAATAAGAGTCGTAGGCAAAACCTGATAACATATCTTCCAAATCATTTAAAGATATTTCGCCTTTTTGGCGATCTATCTCATCAAGAACAACAATAGGAGCACCTGTAAAACCATTGCCGGAAGGACGGATATTAGCTGTTTTGAATGTGCTGTAAGCTTTTGTTATATCTTTTTGAGACGTTTTTTTTATATCAAGTGCTGCTGTCAGTCGTGCTTCTACGATTGCTAACTCTTGCTTTTCAGGTGTGGCTAATGCATTACTCAGAGGCAGGTCGTATTGATATTGTTCCCATTGCCAAACACGGCACCAATGCCATAGATCTCTGTAGGAAAGTGAGTTATTAGTTGGCATCTGTAAATCTGGAGTAGTACGGTCATTAATTTTTTTTACAGGAAAGGTCAAGCGATCTATAAAAATACGTCCGGTACGGTTTGGGGCAACGATACGGTATCCGGCTATTTCTTTTTCTTTTTTGTTTCCTTGCATATGTTTGAAACTTATCCAACAAGCACGCCAGCCTGTTGCATACAGTCGAAAACCAAAATGATAGGAAACTTGCCCTATAGGAGAGTAGAATTCAAAACGTAGGGTATCTGATTGAGGTTTCTCATTATAAATCCATAATGTAATCCCGCTATTATCATTTAAGGTAAAAACAGATTCGGATGGGATATTCAATATGCTGTTCGGGGAAAATTTCCATTCCAGGCTTTTACTTCCTTCTTTATAATACAATGACGATAAAGCTAGCTCTTGTTCTTTGGAACTCTTGAAATTATGCGGAATTTTCTCTTCGAAACCTATGAACTGTGCAAAAGTTGATAAACTAAAGTAAAATAAGATTAAGAAAAATAGATAACTTCTGTGTATCATAGTTATAGTAGTGTTAATTTATATAATATAAAGAATTATAGTGGGGTACTGTTACAGACAGTAGATTGTTCAAAAACAGAAATAAAACCATTTAGGTAGAAATGTGGTGAGGAATCATAAGGATTCCTCACCACTTGAATTGATTAAGGTCTATTTGCTTAAGCAATAATAGAGTTTAAAAATAAACTCCTTATTGCTATTTCCACCATTTGTTCTGTTCTAGTTTTGTATTCACTGATAATTCTTTGTTGGGAATGGGATAAAATTGATGTTTTTCTTCGGTTTTGGCTGCAACGGTTCCAGCAAAGTTGTATTTACCACCTGTCTTATCCGCTTTAACATCATCTTGAGTTTGTGAATTCCAACGTTTGTCAGCTGCTGCAGCTCCTAATACGTTCTGCATTCTATTTGTATAAATACCCCAACGTACCAAGTCGAATTTACGTATAGATTCGAAGCAGAGTTCGCGTGCACGTTCGTCACGGATTTCTTGTTGGAACTGGTTATAAGATAGATTTTCTACTTCAGGAATACCGGCACGTTTACGTACTAAATTTAAGGCTGTATAAGCTAACTCTGTAGGTTGCTTGTTTGCTTCGTTTTCTGCTTCTGCCAACATTAGTAATACGTCGGCATAACGTAAAAGTGGATAGTTTTCCGGAGTCCAATTTTTGTTTTTAGTCTCAGCAGTTTCCCATTCGCGACGGAACTTACCACAACGGCGCATGGTGATTTCATGATCTTTCCATTTTACTTGTACGTCTTTTGCATTTAAATAATAAGGTGCCATAGAAAGATCACGACGTTTATCTGTACTATTTTTTTCAAATAAATCCCAAAGAACCAGTGAACCTGCATAAAAAGCATAGGTGTAACCCTTACCCGTTGCATTTCCATTCCTTTGCGCATTGCCAATAGTATTACCAATACGACCCTCGGTGTAGTTATTATCAAGGCGAGTACCTATAAATTCTACCTCCCAAATAGATTCGTTATATTTGGTATCATACTTATCTGTTGCCATACACTTCCACATGGCATACACGTCAGGATTTAAATCATGTTTTTTTGACTTATAGACTTCATTGGCGTATTGAGCCGCTTTTTTGTAGAAGGGTTCTCCTCCGTTAGATGTAGCTCCAGCTCTCCATAAGCATACGCGAGCCAGAATACCAAATACAGTATTTTCTTTTACGTGAGATGGACTTTTATCATATTCTTTATTGTCAACTAAAGGTAGGCAGTCTTCCATTTCTTCTATGATCCAATCTAGGGCTTCTGTATGAGAAGTAGCTGCTATACTAGCCGCATTGATATCATCTAAAGATTGTTTACGGATAGGAACCTCATAAAATGCTTGAACAAGTAAGAAATGATAATAAGCGCGAAGAAACTTCGCTTCACCTTTAATTCTGTTTTTGCTAGTTTCATCAAAATCTGCTCCATCTATATTTTCAAGAAGTCCATTAGCATTTTTAATTCCAGTGTATAATTCAGCCCAAATATCCCAAATCTCTTTGGTACTGCTGGTATAGTCATTTGCCCATAGTTTTCCTGCAAAATTTGTATTGCGAGTATAATAACTTAAGTCATCAATATTGGTCATTTCTGTTGAATAGAAATTTCCATAAAGAGAAACGGTAGCCATTGGATAATACACTGAGGCTAGTGCCATTGTGCATTCAGACTCATTTCTATAGAATGTAGTGGGTGAAACGAAATCGAAAGGTTCAGTTTCAAGGTAGTCACATGAAGCCATAGAAAATAATCCTATGATTACAAGGGATTTTTTTAAAATATTATAGAATTTTCCCATAATTGTTTTTTTATTTTATACGTTTGTAGTTAGAAAGTAAGGTTTACTCCGATAGATGCGTTAAATGAGCGGGGATATGCTGACCAGTCAAATCCAGGTGTTAATACGGAATTACGTGTGGAAACTTCTGGATCGGAGCCTGAATATCCTGTAATAGTTGCTATGTTTTCTGCGGAAACAAATACTCTAGCGGAACTGATATGTGCCTTCTTTAACATTTCTGTAGGGAAATTATAGCCTAAAGAGATTGTTTTTAGTTTTAAAAATGAACCGTCTTCTATATATAAAGAACTGTATTCATTAGAACCAAGAGCTCCAGCGCGTGGCATATTGCTATTGGAATTTTCGGGGGTCCAACGCCCTGCATAAGACGCAAACATGTTAGTATTCTTCTTTTTAGCTGGATTCTCAAAGACCATACGGTTGGCATTTAAGATGTCATTTCCTAAACTCCATTGTAAGAAAATACTGAGGTCCCAATTTTTATAGGTAAGACTATTAGTAAAACCACCAGTACATTTAGGGAGTCCGTTGCCGATAGTAGTACGATCATCATCAGTGATAACACCATCACCAGTGTCCGGAATACCGTCACCATTGGTATCTATAGTTGGCATATCCTTATATTTGGGATCACCAGGTTGACAGTTCTTTACATAAGAGGGAATTCCTTCTTTGAGAGTATATATCATCTTTCCATTTTCTCCAGTTGTTATATCAAAGTCAGACTCTTTGTATGTACCTTCGTAAATGAAGCCATACATTTTTCCTGCTGATTCTCCTATGCGACTGATATAGGCAGGCATTGTTTTGTATTTATTATCCCAACTTACATAGCTGGTAATTTCTCCTTTCCCTTCTGTCAAAGCAGTTATCTTATTAGAATTAAATGCTATGTTGAAGTTGGAACTCCAAGAGAATTTTTTATTTTTCATATTGATTGTTTCCAAAGTAACTTCAAAACCTTTATTCTCAAGTTTTCCGACATTAAGTGTTGCACTTGTAAATCCAGAACTCCCTGGAACATCAGCTTGGAGAAGTAAGTCCTTAGTTGTTTTTATATAATAATCAGCAGTTAGATTTATGCGTCCGTTAAAAAAACCTAGGTCTATACCGAAGTCAAATTGTTCAGTAGTTTCCCATTTTAGCTGTGAATTAGCTTTATTGGCGATATGAAAACCAGGGGTAAAAGAGCTATTCCATGGATATTTGTATACATCATCACTAGTTATTAATTGGGCCATGTAATCGAAATCTCCTACACGGTTATTACCTGTTTGACCGTAGCTAATACGTAACTTACCATTGGATAACCAAGATGCGTTTTCAGAGATGAAAGCTTCACGACCAAAAGCCCATGCTACAGATCCAGATGGGAAGTAGCCCCAGCGGTTATTTTTTGGAAATTTAGAAGAACCATCTGCACGTATGGAAGCAGTAATGTAATATCTTGAATCAAAATTATAATTAATACGTCCAAAATAGGACATCATTTTGTTTTCTCCTTGATTACTTTCTATTGTTTGGTTAGTACCTTTATCTAAACCTGCCATACCAAAAGATTCATTACTTATATGTTCGGTTGCCACGGAATGAGCATAGTCACTGTTCTTTTGTAAGCTTAAACCGACTAGCGCATTCATACTGTGGCGGTTCTTATTGAATTGATAAGTTAAGGTATTTTCATTTAGGTAGCTTCTGAATTCATATTGATATAGTTTGGCATTAATACCCTTACTTTGTGTGTTTGAAGGATGAGAGTTACCAGTGCGTGTATTGGGACCGTTAAACTCTTCTTTTTTTATGTCACGACTGGAATAACCTGCAGCTATTTTGAATTTTAAGTTTTTAATAATTTCGTATTCTGCACTAAGATTGGCTTGTAGTGTATTAGTGATGTTTCTGCGATATTCATTTTTGGCTGATAGTACAGGATTAAAACGGTAGTCTTCTGCCATATCAATATCAGTGTCATAGATTTCATCCATCAAATCGGCACCAGAGGGTGATACAGGACGATATGCCCATACACTGTACATGAATGCTGTAGACATGGACGAAGTATTTGTTGAGGGGTTAGGTCCATTTTGTACCGTACTGGCAAAGTTTGCATTAGCATCGATTTTCAATTTCTCATTAAATTGTTGGCTCAGATTGACACGTGCTTGATATCTGCTTAAATCTGAATTGATAATAACACCTTGTTGATTGTTATAAGAAACTGATGTAGAATATTTCAGATCACCTGCATTACCATTCAGAAGTACATGATGGTTGTGACTTAATGCTGTACGATAAATTTCTTTCTGCCAATCGTAGGATTTAAAATTACGGTAATCCTCCAAAGTAATACCATCTTTTAGATACATATTCGTAAAGTCTTCTGTACCCATGATTTCTTGTTGAAGCTTGACGAACTCATATCCATTCATCATTTCAGGAGTATTGTTTACAAGACCTACAGTGAAGCTTCCATTGTAAGAGATGGTCGGTTTTCCAGTTTTACCTTTCTTTGTTGTAATAATAACTACACCATTGGCACCACGGGAGCCGTAAATGGCAGTGGCAGAAGCATCTTTTAGTACATCAATGGACTCAATGTCGTTAGGATTCAAAGACCCCATATTGGATGTTTCTTGCGGAAAACCATCAATCACATATAAGGGAGCTGTACTTTGTGTTAAAGAGCCAGCACCACGGATAACAATATTAAAGTTGTCTCCTAAACCGCCATCCGTTGATGAAACCTGTACACCAGCAATACGTCCCCCTAAAGATTCTGCAACATTATTAACAGGAGTTTTGGTCAATTCTTTGATGTCTGCTTTTGCAATAGAACCTGTTAAGTCTTTGCGGCGGACGTCACCATATCCCACAGCAACAACAACAACTTCTTGTAATTGTTGAGCGTCCTCTTGTAGGTTTATTGTAAATTTTTTCTGATTATTTACGGGGATTTCCTGCGTCTGATAACCAATAAATGAAATGACCAATGTTGCTTTGGAAGGTACATTAGATAATGTGAAATTTCCATCAAGGTCAGTTATACAACCATTGTTTGTACCTTTTACAAGGACTGATGCGCCAATTACAGGACCAAAGTTGTCATTTACGGTACCTGTAATAGTTAATCCCTGTGCATTAACTCGCGTTACAGAAAAGACAAAAAGCAATATTATACTTAATGTCTTTAGAAAGATTAGTTCCTTTTTCATAAATATTAGTTTAATTAATAAATTAAGGTTATATTTTACGTCATCGTGTAAAATTAACGTTGCAAATGTATTAAGCTAATAGTATAAATATGTAATCTAATCGTTCGTAAATAGTCTAATTTTGTACATGCAGTTTGTGGGTGAACATCTTATAAAGCTGTAATATTAATGAAAGAGATACTTGAATATCAGTCTCTTTAATTTGTCTTTTATTAGATACTTGTTTCGTTTTGAATAGAGATTTGACATTATACTCGTTTGCATATGAAAAAATGGATATTCGTGTTTGCGTGTGTGAGAATTGTTTTATTTGTATGAGGAAAATAGGTTATTTATTGCTATCCAGTAATCAGTCAGTTTGGTAGCTTTGTGTATCGTCTTTTTGGCTTTGTGGTTGCTGTCTGGTAATAAGTACTCCCAGAAAACTTTCATTTTCATTAATAGTTGCTTTTCTCCGCCTTCGAGCTGTTCTTTATAGTGGTTGTATACTTCTGTATGCAATAGTCTAACTTTTTCTATAATTTCTTTGAGAGGTAACTTTTCCCCCTGCTGATATTCCCAAGCTAAAGCAGGGTTAGAGAGTAAACCGCGTCCTATCATAAGGCCAGCTAGTTTAGGAAATCGTTCGGTAACAGTTTGTATATCTTCTATAGTGTGCAAATCTCCATTGTATAGTAATGGTTTGTCACATTCATTATAAAAGTTTTCAAATCCGCTTAAATTTACTTCTCCTTTATATTGCTGTTTCCCTAAACGTGGATGCAAGATGATGTGCGTTAATGGAAGTGTATTTAGTAATGGTAGGAGTGTAAGGCATTCGTTTGTATTCTCCCAACCTAACCTAAGTTTGATAGAGAAGCGAATTTGGGGGTAGTTCTCTATTATGGTAGTTAGCAAATTTTTTACTTCTTCGGGATATGGTAACATTCCTGCACCGTTATGTCTTTTGACTAACATGGGGAAAGGACATCCTAAATTTATATTTATATCTTTATATCTATTCTCTATGAAAAAGGACATTATTTGCTTTAATTTATCTGGTTTTGATGCAATCAGTTGGGGGATTAAGTGTACTCCTAAGTTATATTCTCTATTTGTGTCACGTATGTCTTTACGACGAATCTCACCATGTTCCATGCGTACAAAAGGGGTATAATAGGTGTCGATTCCACCAAAGATGTGGGCATGTGCTCGTCGGTAGGTTGCATCTGTGTAGCCTTGAAGTGGAGCGAAATGAATTGGGAGTGTATAACTCATATTATTATTGTTTTGTATTAGAGTGCAAAGGTATGAAAAAAAGGAAGAGGAACCTCACGGTCACTCTCCCTTGCATAAATCAAATTGATTAAGGTCTATTTGATTACTTAATAATAAAAATAAGGTTAGAAGTATTGTGCATATTAGATTTGTATTATTGATTCAGTTGACTATTTCTTATCATCCTTTATAACTTTCTGATTATTTGCGTTTTTTACTTCTTCCAGCAGGGTGGACAGTGCCTTTACTTTATCAGGATGGGCTTCGGCAATATTGTTTTTTTCCGAAGGATCGATAGATAAGTTATAAAGTTGGGGTTCGGGATTATTTCCCATTTCCATTTTAGTCCAATATTCCAATGCGGGTTTGTCGCTTGGTTCAATGTACTTCCAGTTATTTTGAATGATAGATAAGGTATTATTCAAATTCTGTTGTACCACATAGTCGCATCCGATGGTGTCTGTACCGAGGAAGTTACTGAGTTGGTCGCGGCTGTCGGGAGCAACACCTGCGGGAAGTTGGTGATTCAGTAAAGTTGCGAATGAGGCATATACGTCAATCATGGAGAACAGAGCCTGCTGCTTACCCGGTTTGATTCCGTCCGGCCAGCGGACAATGAATGGAATGCGGGTTCCGGCATCAAATGCGCTATATTTGCCCCCGCGATAATGTTTCATCGGAGTGTGCCCGTTCAGTAGTTCAAAGGCTTGGTCTTGATAACCGTCGTCAATGACAGGGCCGTTGTCGCTACATAATACGAAGATTGTATTATCGGCAATATTCAGGCTGTCGAGGGTGTGCATAATTTCACCAACCGTCCAGTCCAACTGTAAAATAACGTCACCACGCGGGCCTAAGCCGCTCTTCCCTGCAAAACGTGGATGAGGAACGCGGGGAACATGAACATCCTGCGTACCCATATATAGGAAGAAAGGTTCGTTTTTGTGTGAAACGATGAAGTCTTTAGCCTTGTCGGTAATGACATCTGCGATGTCCTCGTCCACCCAAAGAGCGGATTTGCCGCCGGTCATCCAGCCAATGCGGGGAATACCGTTGATAATGGTGTTATTATGCCCTTGGCTGGGTTTCATTTTCACTAATTCGGGATTTTCAAGCCCCGTGGGCCAGTCGCCTACCTTGTGGTCGTAATTGACGGTGATAGGGTCTTTAGGGTCAAGACCTACAACATGAGCATTCTCTACGAAAACACAAGGCACACGGTCTACTGTGGCGGGAATGATGAACTCGTAGTTGAAGCCTATATCCTGTGTATTTGGTCTGATTTCACGGTTGAAGTCTGTTCCGCCTTTGGGACCCAGTCCCAGATGCCATTTGCCGACGGCTCCGGTGTAATAGCCTTCTTCTTTGAACATATCTGCCATCGTAACGCAAGCTGTATCGATAATCAGTTCAGAGTTACCCGGCGCGATACCGGTGTTCTCTTGTCTCCATGGATACATACCTGTCAGCAGTCCAAAGCGGGAGGGGGTACTTGTGGAGGAAGTGGCGTAAGCATTAGTAAACTGCATACCCTGGCCGGCAAGGCGGTCGATATTCGGAGTGCTTACTTTAGTGGCGCCATAGCAGCTAAGGTCACCAATACCCAAGTCATCGGCGATGAGATAGATTACATTCGGCTTCTGCGATGAATCATTCCGGGCTTCCTGTTTAGAGGAGCTTCCACAGCCTATCAAAAGTACCGCGCTTGGAAGATACGGTAAAAGGTTAGATAAATGTTTCATAGTCTTTGGACTTTAAAGTTTGATTTCTGTGTCCAAAGATATGGGCTCTTTTTCGACTTCTGTGTATAGAATAGTACACACAGAAGCATGAAAAAGTCCAAAAGATGTATTGTCTATTCTTCTCCTTCTTCCTCTTTGTCGGATTCTTCTCCTTTGCGGTAGGCGAGCGGGCTGACATGATAGATGTCTTTGAAACACTTGCTGAAATAGCGTGAAGAACTGAATCCTATCTTGTCGGAAATCTCGGTGATGTTCAGTTCGAGATTGTTGCGCAGCATCAGGGCGCCTTTCTTTAGGCGGATAGTCAGTATGAAATCATTCGGAGTTTGTCCGGTGATAGCCTTTAGCTTGGTGAACAGGTTGGTGCGTGCCATTGCCATTTCCCTCGCAAAGACATTGACATTGAATTCCGTATCGTCCAGATGTTCTTCTATGATAGTCATGGCTCTATCCAGAATATCCTTGTCTATCGGGTTGGTGGCGAGCATCTGTGCGGCCGTTTGTGGCTGTTTGCTGAACTTCTCCTGCAAGAGGATGCGTGAGTTTACCAAGTTGTTGCAGCGGGATATCAGCAGGTTTGTATTGAATGGTTTGGTGATATAATCGTCCGCACCGATGCGCAGGCCTTCAATGTTCAGTTCAATGGCAGTACGTGCGGTTAGCAATACTACGGGAATGTGGCAGGTGTTGAAGTCGGTTTTTATGAGTTTGCACAATTCTGTTCCCGACATCTTGGGCATAACCACATCACTCACCACGATGCAGGGCATTTCACTGCGTACCGTTTCCCAACCTTCTTCTCCGTTGGAAGCCGTCAGTATTTGGTAGAATGGTCTGAAGATATTGGCAAGCATTTCGCGAATGGAGTCATTGTCCTCTACAATCAGCATCTTGGCGTCCGGAATACGCTTGATAGGCGCATTCTCTTCCAGTTCGGTTTTCAGGAAAGCATCTGTTTCCGGTTTGGGCACTTCAATCTGGTGTACGCAGTCCGGATTTTGGTTGATTTGCTCTTCGTCAAAGAAGTCATTGCCCAATCGCAGGGTCACGATGAAGCTTGTACCTTTACCAAGTTCACTTTCTACGCGGATATTGCCGTGATGTAACTCTACGATACCTTTGGTCAGGGCCAGCCCGATACCTGTACCGCTCTTACCGGCGCTTGTGGAGTTTACCGGATCTATCTGATAGAAGCGGTCGAATATCTTGTCTATTTCTTTTGCGTCGATACCGCTTCCCGTATCTTTTACGCGGATTATGACGTTATTCTCCTCTTTCTTTACGCTAAGGGTTATGGTGTCTTCCTCTTCTGTGTGCTTGATGGCATTGGATAGAAGGTTGTTGATAACCTTC
Source organism: Bacteroides sp. AM10-21B (assembly GCF_003472565.1). Lineage (NCBI taxonomy): Bacteria > Pseudomonadati > Bacteroidota > Bacteroidia > Bacteroidales > Bacteroidaceae > Bacteroides > Bacteroides sp. AM10-21B. The sequence continues at coordinate 412,109 of NZ_QRME01000002.1, forward strand.
TGCATCTGTTTCTGATCGTACCACACTTCCAATTCATCAGTCTCTTTTTCGAAATTGAAGTTAATCCGTTTTGAACTGGCATATTCGAGGAACAATAGATAGTTCTCGTACAAGAAGTTTACGATGTTGTGCGGACTGACCTTAATTTTCATATGGCCTTGTTCCTGTTTGCGGAAGTCGAGCAATTCGGTAATCAGTTCGCGCAATTGGATACTGTTTTTGTAAATACCTAATATCTTGTTATAAACGGCAGGTGTGAAATTCTGTAATTGCAGCAAAGTCTCCACTTGACCCACGATAAGAGTCAGCGGAGTACGGAATTCGTGCGAGATGTTGGTGAAGAAGCGCAGTTTGGATTGGTTCAGCGCTTCTACGTCCTGAATATGTTTCTGTTCATATTTCAGAGATTCACGCAGTTTAATTCTCGATTTATAGGTACGTACCAGATACCACAAAACGGCTATTATTATAATAAGGTATATAAAGTAAGCAAGCGTTGTCTTGTAATATGGCGGCAATACGTGGATGATGAGTTGCACTTGCGGGCAAAGGCTTTCGTCTTTTCCTTCCGGTTTGATGAGCAGGGTGTAAGTACCTGCGTTCAGGTTGGTATAGGTGATGGAACGCAGTCCGCGCGTGTTGGTCCATTCATGGGAGAATCCTTCCAGTTTATAGATGATGTCGTCTTTGTTGGCAGGTATGTAGTTGGAGGTGGCAAACTCTATGCTGAACATACTCTGGTTTGCGTTGAGTGTAATCTCTTTGGTATGGCACAGAGAGCGTTGCAATATCCCGGTTTCATCTCCTACGTGTATTTCCTGTCCGTTTACGATGAGACGTGAAAGGACAATCTTATAAGGCTTCGGAGTAAAATTCAGTTCCATCTCATGGAAGGAAATCATACCCTGCACGCCACCCAGAAAAATCTCGCCGTCACGGGTCACGCAGAGTGCATTTTCATTGACGGCTGTCAGCGGGAAGCCGTTTTCGGCACTGTAATTCTTGAAATCCTTGTTCCGATAGTCAAAGATGGAGAAGCCCTGATTGGTGATGAGCAGTAATTTGCCGCTGGTGGTGGACTCCTGTGTCTCATAGATACAGTCGGTGGCAAGGTTGTTTTTCTCTTTGTCGAAGTTCTCGAAGTCATTGCTTGCAGGGCGATAGAGGTCCAGACCGCTGCCCGAAGTAGAGAACCAGAGGTTACCCTTGCTATCCTGCATTATGTTGTTTACATTATTATTGCTGAGACTGTTCGGGTTGGCGGAATCATGGCGGTAGTTTGTCAGTTTGTGGGTGTCGAAACGGTAACTGAAGACGCCCTCTCCGGTGGCGGCAATCCATAGCGTACCTTTCGAGTCGAGCAGGACATCCGCTACCATTTTAATAGATTTTCCCTCTTTACTGTCTTTGAACAGTTGTTGGCACTTTCCGTTGGCAGGGTCAAAGAGACATACTCCGTTCTGGGTTGCTATAATCAGGCGGTTCTTGTAGGGAGTGATGTCGCGGATGATGTCTGACGGGAGAGCTTGCGGGTTGTTCTCTTCCATGCGGTAATGGGTAAAATGTCCCGATCGTATATCCAGCTTGTTGAGGCCGCCCAAGTGAGTGCCTATCCATATAATTTCTTTGTCGGCATCGTAGTAGAGCGCTTTCACATTGTTATGTGATATGCTGTTTCGTCCTTCCTGCGGGCGATACCACTTGAATTCGCGCGTACGACGATTATAGTAGTTCAGGCCGCCGCCTTCAGTTCCAATCCATAGGTTGCCGTCTTTATCTTCGATGGTACGTCCCACGACCGGATTGCTCAAGCCTTTCTTTTCATTGGAAGAGTAGGCGTGACGGGTGTAGATTTCATACTCGGGATTGAAATAGTTGACGCCGCCGAAATAAGTTCCCAGCCATAGCGTACCTTGGTTGTCCTTTACAATACACCAGATGGAAGAGTGGGTAAGGCCGTCGGCCTGTATGTCATTGGCGGTATGGTTCTGGAACAAGCCGGTGCTTTTGTTGTAACGGTTCAATCCGTTGAAAGTTCCTATCCATATGTTGCCCAGATTATCCTCACAGCATGCCCTTACGAAGTTTGAGGAAAGACTGTGCGGGTTCTTGGCGTCGTACTTGAAGTTTTCGATTTTTCCGTCTGCCTTTACGTGGAACAAACCCTCTTCCCAGCTGCCAATCCATAACTCTCCTTCACTGTCCCGATAGAAGCTGGTGATGTTCCCTTTCCGGATGGGGTGTGTCAATTCTTTTTTATCAATGTTCAGGCGATACACACCGTTGGTGGTAGTACCCATCCAAAGGTAACCTTTATCAATGTGCATACAAAAGATTTCCAGATTTCCGGCGGACAGTTGATAATATAGGTCGAAGTTTCCAGTTTCTTCATTGTAGCGGTATACTTCGTTCTTTTTGCCGATGAAAAGGCCGTTATTGTAGTAGATGCTGTTGATATTGCCTTGCAGCAGAGTGGTGAACTTTTGAGAGGCAAGGTCGAATTCGGCTACTCCTTCGGTGCATAGCAGGTAAATCTTTTCATTATGATTACCCACAATACGCAGTACTGTGTTGCAAAAAAGGCTGTTAGGGTCATTCTTCTGCAGTTTGTAGGTCTTTATGTCTTCTCCGTTGTAGCGGTTCAGCCCTTCGCGCGTACCAATCCATAATATACCGTTCTCATCGACATACAGGCTGTTTACGGAAAATTGTGATAGTCCGTCGTCGGTGGTAAGATGATTAAAGGTGATATTCTGTCCATGTACATTTACGAAAGCTACGCTCGCTAAAATGAGGAATAATCTGATGACAAGCTTTTGCACGTTGAGTTATTTTTAAGGTTTCAGTCACAAATATATAAATATTTTGTACAAATAATCTCATTTATTATTTGGTTTTTGCGGTTATATTTGTTTAAATGTATATTTTTGGATATTCATCGAACAATTATAAACGGATTGTATGTGATAAAGAACGTATATTTGTACCATTAAATTAATCTATAATTATCATGAAAGACCTTTTATCTATCGTATCTCATTTCCAATTAAAGGGTACGGTTCAAGAAATCAAACCTTTAGGTTCCGGACTCATTAATGACACGTATAGAGTAACCACTCTTGAAGCCGATGTTCCCGACTGTGTATTGCAGCGTATCAACCATGCCATTTTTCAAGATGTGGAAATGTTGCAGGCCAATATCAATGCTGTAACGACCCATATCCGCAAGAAACTGGAAGAAAAAGGCGAGAAGGACATTGAGCGCAAAGTGCTTCATTTCCTTCCTGCCGATACCGGAAAGACTTACTGGTTTGACGGAGAGAACTATTGGCGTGTCATGGTGTTTATTCCCAATGCCAAGACATACGAGACAGTCAATCCCGAATATTCCTACTATGCCGGTGTGGCTTTCGGTAATTTCCAAGCCATGCTTGCCGATATTCCCGATAAATTGGGTGAGACGATTCCCGATTTCCATAATATGGAGTTCCGTTTGAAGCAGCTTCGTGATGCCGTTGCGGCTGACGCTGCCGGACGTGTAAAGGAAGTTCAGTATTTTCTGGATGAGATAGAACGCCGTGCCGATGAAATGTGCAAGGCGGAACGTTTGCACCGCGAAGGCAAGTTGCCCAAGCGTGTTTGCCACTGCGATACGAAAGTCAACAATATGATGTTTGATGAAAACGGCAATGTGCTTTGTGTCATCGACCTTGACACAGTGATGCCCAGTTTTGTATTCTCCGATTTCGGTGACTTCCTGCGTTCGGGAGCCAATACCGGATTGGAAGATGACAAGGAACTTGCCAATGTGAATTTCAATATGGAAATATTTAAGGCTTTCACAAAAGGCTATCTGGAGTCGGCCAAATCTTTCCTGCTGCCGATAGAGATAGAGAACTTGCCCTATGCAGCCGCTTTGTTCCCCTATATGCAGTGTGTGCGTTTCCTTGCGGACTACATTAATGGCGATACATATTATAAGATTCAGTATCCGGAACATAATCTGGTACGCACAAAAGCACAATTCAAATTGCTGCAGAGCGTAGAGAAACATACTCCGGAAATGCAGAAATTCATAGCTTCATGCATTTAAAAAGGTGTCTGACGGCGGCAGTAATAGGCTGCTGCGCTTTGCCCTTATTTGCATTAACTCCTAAAAATAAGACAATGAAAGAATTGGATGTCAAGAAAGTGAGCATGGCAAGCATACCGGTAGAATCGGTTCCGGCTCTTTTGGATGAAGAAAAAGTGGCTTTTCAGCCAATCAATACAGTGAACTGGACGGCGTTTCCATATTGCCCGGACGTGAAGTTCCGTATAGCCCATACGGATGATGCCATTTTGCTTCACTTTAAAGTGAAAGAAGCCAGTGTGCGTGCGGTAGCAGGCAAAGACAACGGCCCGGTTTGGGAAGATGCCTGTGTGGAGTTTTTCTCTGTTCCTGCCGGAGACGGGGTGTATTATAATATGGAATGTAACTGTGCGGGCCGATTGCTTATCGGTGCTGGGGCGGAACGTTCCAACCGCCAGCATGCGTCACAGGAAATACTCGATAAAGTGCAACGTTGGTCTTCCTTGGGTCGTGAGGATTTTGAGGAACGGGTAGGAGAGTGTAATTGGGAGGTGGCATTGGTGATACCTTATTCCGCTTTCTTCTTGCACAATATTACCTCGCTGGATGGTAAGGCTATCCGTGCCAACTTCTATAAGTGCGGTGATAAGTTGCAGACTCCCCACTTCCTGTCGTGGAACCCTATCGGTTTGGAGAAACCGAATTTCCATTGTCCGGAGTTCTTCGGGGCGTTGCGTTTCGAGTAGGAGGATGTATTTATATATAACGCATTATCTGTTCGGGCAGAACAGATAATGCGTCTTCTATTAAAAAAAAGTTTGTTATTGAATCTTACTTAACAATCCCTTTCGAGTCACGGATAAAGTTGATGATGTTGTGTATCTCATCACTCATCGGAACCTGATCCTCAATCTTCTGCAAAGCATCCTGTATGCTGAAGTTTCCTTGATATACCAGACGGTAAGCATTTACGATATGGCGCAAGACACGCTCGGTAACCTCATGCTTGTGTTGAAGTACCACTGCATTGATGCCGTGGTATTCTGCCGGATTACCGTTCATGATGACATATGGCGGTACATCTTTTGAGATGCGGCAACCTGCCTGAATCAGCACCCAACTGCCTATGTGGCAATTCTGATGCAGGATGACGTTACTGCTCAGAATTGTGCAGTCATCTATGCGGCAGTCGCCCGCTACCGTACTCTTGATGCCCAATACGCAGTGATTGCCTATCTGTACGTCGTGGCAGAGATGCACACCGTCCATTAGATAGTTGTTATCGCCAATGCGCGTACATCCGCTTTCGTGCGTGGCGCGGCTGATAACAACGTTTTCACGAATATCGTTGTTGTCACCGATTATCAACCGGCTTGCTTCGCCCGTATAATGAAAATCTTGTGGCTCACTACCCAGTACGGCGCCATGATGTACCTTGTTTCCTTTACCTAAACGAGTACCCTTGAGGATACTTGCATTTGACATAATCACACAGTCATCACCGATTTCCACATCTCCCTCGATGTAAGCGAAAGGCTGAATGGTTACGTTCTTACCGATTTTTGCGGTAGAATCTACCGATGCTAATGGACTAATCATGTTTTCCAATTTTGAATGACTTTTTAATGAAGAATTCATTCTTCTTCATTCTTCATTTATGTTACTTCTCTCTTCCTCCGCCCAACGCTTGGTACAGGCTTATTACGGACTGCATACGGTCGAAGGTGTCGGCCACTTCCGAAAGCTGTGCACTGAGGTAAGACTGCTCGGCAGATAAGACTTCCAGATAGGTTGACGTGCCTAAGTTAAACAATTCTTTTGTATCTTCCGCTGCTTTACGGGCAGAATTCACTTGAATTTCGCGTGAAACCGCTTTGTCTGAAGTCATTTGGTATTGATATAAGGCGTTGCTTACTTCGTTTCCAGCTTGGAGCAAGGTGGTTTGGAACTGAATTTTGGCTTGTTCTTCCTGTGCTTTTGCCTGTTTCAGACGGGCTATGTTAGCACCGCGGTAGAATAACGGCTGTGTCAGCGAACCGATAGCGGATGCCAGTAACTTGCCCGGGTTGACGATAGCAGAACCGGCACTGTTGGTCCATCCGGCAGAACCGCTTAATGTAATCTGCGGATAGAATGCGGCGCGTGCGCTGTTGGTATCGTAATAGCTTGCGGCCAACGACATTTCAGCGGCTTTCACATCAGGACGGTTTGATAGCAGTTGCAAAGGAATGCCTGTGGAGAATTCAGACGGTAACTGCTGTTCCTCCAAAGTGCCGCGGGCAATGCTTTGTGCCGGTTGGTTCAGCATCAGGCACAATGCGTTTTCCGTTTCGCGAATACTTTGGCGTATGTCGGGCAGGGAAGCCATTACTTGCGCATAGGCGGTACGGCTTTGCTCTACAGCCGCACTGTTTGCCATAGCGGCATCTTTCATCGCTTCTACGGTTTCGAGGTTACGTCTCAAAATGTCACAAGTGCCTTCACTGATTTGCAGCTGACGGTCGAGCATCAGCAATGTGTAGTACATATTGGCTACATTGGCAATCACTTGTGTCTGTACGGCTTGCTCATAGAACTGCGTCTGTTTCAGAGAAACCTGCGCTTTGCGTTTGGGGTTCAGCAATTGGCCGAACAGGTCTATCTGCCAGCTTGCTGTTACCGGGAGCGAGTAAGTCTGTGTAGCCTTGCCTTTGTCCCAACTGCTTACTGTGCCTTGCGGGGAGAGAGCCAGCATCGGGGCATAAGCCAAACGTGCGGACATTAACGCTGCCTGAGCTTGTTTTACAGTCAGTGCAGCGCTACGCAGGTCGGCATTATTGGTCAATGCCTGCTCGATAAGCGTCTGCAACTTAGCGTCTGTAAACACTTCCTTCCACGGCAGATTACCGAAGTTGGCGGTATCTGCGGCAAGCGTATCGCCCCCGGCAACGGTGTCGCGATACAGACCTTCCACAGTAATATCTTCGGGTCTGTCATATGATTTGTAGATATGGCAACTGCTCAATAAAGCAGTTGCGCACATCAGAGTTATTATTTCTTTCTTCATAATCGTTCTTTTTAATGATGAATGAAGAATGAAGAATGATGAATGAATGAGTTGCGCCATACAGCTATCTCGCAAGGTAAATTCTTCATTCATCATCCTTCATCCTTCATTTATTTTGTGTATTGTTCAATTTCGGGCTCTGCATCCGAGTTGTCCACATCTTCCCATTCCATAGGTTTAATCTTCTCCTGTAAGTATTGGAAAACAACGAACAGGGCGGGAACAATGAATATCTGCAATATCATACCAATCAACATACCACCGATGGCGGAAGTACCCAATGTGCGGTTACCGTTGGCGCCTGCACCGGAAGCGAACATCAGCGGAAGCAGACCGACAATCATAGCCAAAGATGTCATCAAGATAGGACGCAGACGGGCTCCTGCACCCAGCACGGCGGCCCAAGTGATACTCATACCCATCTTACGGCGGTCGAGGGCAAACTCTACAATCAAGATAGCATTCTTGGCCAACAGACCCATCAACATGATGAGGGCAATTTGCATATAAATATCATTGGACATCGTACCCAAAATCATTTTCAGTGCAGGGATATTTCCCAACGAGCCTATACCGCTGACGAAAAGGAAGCTGCCCAACAAACCGAACGGTACGGAGAGCAATACGGAAAGCGGAAGGATATAACTTTCATATTGCGCACTCAACAACAGGTAAACGAATACGAAGCAGAGCACAAAAATCAGACCGGTTGTGCTACCGCTGGTTTCGGCCTCTTCACGTGCCATACCGCCAAGTTCGTAAGCGAAACCTGTCGGCAGACTTTCTTTGGCAACTTCCGCAATAGCCGCCAGAGCCTGACCGGAAGTGTAGCCGCTGGCGGGAGCCACCATCACCTTCATGGATGTATAAAGGTTGAAACGGCTGATGATGTCAGGACCATATACCTTCTTGATGGAGACAAACTGCGTAATGGGGGCCATTTCGTTACCGTTACGTACCTTGATGCTGGAGAGTGACTCCAGATTCTTGGTTGCGTTCGGCTCGGCTTGAATCATGACACGGTACATCTTACCGAAGCTATTGAAGTTGGAAGCATAAAGACCTCCGAAGTATCCCTGCATGGTGCTGAGAATGTCGCTTGGGCTGAGGCCGGCTTTCTTACAGGCTGCCGCATCAATATCCAGCATATATTGCGGGAAGTTAGGGTTGAAGCTGGTCTTGGCAGAGTTGATTTCCGGGCGTTCTTCCAATGCGGCGGTATATTTATTGACCACCTCGAAGAAGTGATTGAGGTCACCACCGGTTTTATCCTGCATATTCAATTCGATGTCGCTGGATGCCGAATAACCCGGAATCATAGGCGGAGCAAAGAACAATACCTGTGCTTCTTTGATAATTTTCTGTGCACGCATATAGAGGGTAGCGTAAACGACCGTTGAATTTTGCATAGTGGAGCGCTCTTCCCAGTTTTTCAGCTTGATAATGAGCGAACCGTAAGAAGGTCCCTGACCGCCGATGAAACTGAAGCCGGAGATTACGGTACGTGATTCTACTGCCGGGTCGGCCGCAACCAGACTGTCCACACGGTTCAGTACCTCCATGGCACGTTCTTGCGATGTGCCCGGGGGAAGTGTTACCACACCCATGATAGTACCGGTATCTTCATTGGGAACCATACCCGTCGGGGTGATGTTCATAAAGACTATCAACAGGACAATGGAACCTGCAACAATACCGCCGGACAGCCATTTCTTCTGGATGAAACGGAGCACTTGCTTCTTGTACTTGCCCAGAATGGAGTCATAAGAGGCATTGAAAGAGTTTTTGAACTTGTCGGTAGTCATACCCGCCAATGCCAATACGCTGATTACAATCATAACGAGACAAAGTACCGGGTGGTTTTCAAAGCTGAACAAGCCGAATATCATGCCTAAAATGGCAATTGTAGTAAAGAGCAACGTCAGACCGGGACGCATCATTTTACCCATAGAGTCGGCATAACGCGCCAACATGATTTTGCGGGCTTCTTTGGTTGCGACGCCTATGCGCTCTTTTACGCCGGCATCACTGTTGTGCGGTTTCAAGAAGATGGCACACAAGGCCGGACTCAGCGTCAAAGCATTCAATGCGGAGAAACCGATAGCGATAGCCATTGTAAGACCGAACTGTCGGTAGAACGTACCGGCAGTACCGCCCATAAAGCTCACCGGCACAAACACTGACATCATTACCAATGTGATGGAGATGATGGCGCCGCCCAACTCGCTCATGGCGTCGATGGATGCGGTCCTTGCCGATTTATATCCTTGGTCGAGCTTGGCATGGACTCCCTCGACGACGACTATGGCATCATCCACCACAATCGCAATGGCAAGCACCATGGCCGAAAGCGTCAGCAAGTTAATACTGAATCCAATTAGTTTTAATACGAAGAATGTTGCAATCAACGCTACCGGAATGGCAATGGCGGGAATCAATGTAGAACGCATATCTTGCAGGAAGATATACACTACGATGAACACAAGAATAAACGCCTCAATCAAAGTCTTGACTACTTCATGAATAGAAGCGAACAAGAAGTCGTTTGCACTTTGTGCGATATTGATTTTCAAGCCTGAAGGCAATGTTTCGGATGCTTCATCGAGTACTTTTTCCAAGTCGCTGATGGTTTGTGTTGCATTGGTTCCTGCCATCTGATATACGATACAGGATACTGCCTTATGCCCGTTTACCGTATTGTTGAAGTTGTAAGACAGACGACCGAGTTCTATGTCAGCAATGTCTTTCATACGGAGCACTTCACCGTTTTCAAGAGCTTTGATAACGATATTCTCAAACTCTTCCGGTTGTTGGAGGCGTCCTTTATAACGGATAGTGTATTGGAAACTCTGGTTGCCGCGTTCGCCGAACTGACCGGGAGCGGCTTCGATATTTTGTTCAGCCAATGCTGCAGCTACATCGTTGGGAATCAGCTTATACTGCGCCATTACGTCTGGTTTCAGCCAGATGCGCATGGAGTAGTCCATACCGAGTACGTTGGCGTCACCCACACCGTTTACGCGTTTTACTTCCGGTATAAGGTTGATATTAGCGTAGTTTTCAAGGAATTCGATGCTGTACTGGTCTTTCTCGTCGTAAATAGAGAATACCATTAGCATGGAGGTTTGTCGTTTCTGCGTGGTTACACCGACTTTGGTTACTTCGGCAGGCAGCAGACCCTGAGCCATGGAAACACGGTTCTGTACGTTGACGGCCGCCATATCCGGGTCAGTACCTTGTTTGAAGTAAATGGAAATATCGGCGGAACCGTTATTGGAGGCGTTGGAGGTCATGTACATCATGTTCTCCACACCGTTAATCTGGTCTTCCAGCGGTGCAATGACAGAATTCAACACCGTTTGGGCGTTGGCACCGGTATAGGTGGCGCGTACCGACACCGTTGGGGGTGCAATGTCCGGATATTGGGTGATAGGCAGTGTTGCCAAACCAATAAGTCCCAGGATTACTATCAGGATAGAGATTACCGTAGATAGTACCGGACGATTAATAAATCTATCTAATTTCATGTTATTTTAGTGATTAGGGGCGTTAAACGTTAATTGAACGCAGTTTGGATATTACCTTCTTTCTGGTCTTTGAGGGCTTTTTGATATTCAGCCTCTTTCTCTTCGGGAGTGATAGGAGTAATGCTTTGTCCGTCTTTCAAGTTTTGTACACCTTCTATCACAATCTTATCACCTGTCTTCAAACCATCGGTAACGTAGTAGTACTTGCCGTCATTCAAGCTGAACACCTTGATTTCGGTATTTTTCAGTGTATTGTCGGGTTGCGCTACGAATACGAACTTCTTGTCTTGTATCTCTGTGGTAGCCGACTGCGGAATCATAATCACGTTCTCCATGGGATTGGGAAATACTACATTTCCCGTGCCGCCGCTGCGCAGGATATTGTGTTTGTTGGGGAAGAGGGCGCGCATATTCACCGCACCCGTAGTCTGGTCGATGACACCGCTGATGGTTTCCACACGTCCGCTGTCGGCATACATGGTGCCGTCAATCAGTTGCAGTTGCACCTGAGGCATCTTTGCCAAAATGTCCTTAATGCTGCCACCCTCACGTATCAGCTCCAGAAGTTGTCTTTCGGTCATAGAGAAATAAGCGAACATTTCAGAGATATCGGCAACCGTAGTCAACGGAGTAGCCATAGAGGGACTTACCAAGCTTCCTACACGGTAAGGGATAGTACCTACAATACCGTCGCTGGGACTTGTTACACTGGTATACGACAAGTTATTTTTGGCATTGACTAATTGTGCTTCTGCTTGTGCCAGTTGTGCTTTGGTTTGTGCCAGTTGGTTTTCAGCCATTTGCAAGTCGTAGTCACTGATGATATTCTTTTTATTCAGTGTACGCTTGTTGTTTACTGTAAGTTCTTGTGTGTTTACAGCAGCCTTTGCTGTCTCAACCGCAGCTTTGGCAGAGTTTACAGCAGCTTGGTACTGCACAGGGTCGATACTGAACAAAACTTGTCCTTTACGTACAACGGAACCTTCGTCCACATGTAACTTGGTGATAAAACCGCTCACCATCGGGCGAATTTCCACATCTTGTTTACCTTTAATAGTAGCCGGATAACTGTTTGTCAAGTTGGCAGTGGTAGTTTCTACTGCAATCACTGCAAATTCGGGTGCTTTGCCCGTGCTTTTGTCGCCTTGTCCGCAACTGCTGAGCAGCGCCAGGCAACATGCCAATAATACTAATCTACTCTTCATACTCTTTTATTCTCTGTATAATATGTTCTGGTTAATCTGTAGCTTTTGTGTGTAAATCATAGAAGAAAAAAGGATAGCGATGAAAACTGAATACTCTTGTTTAGTTTTCGGTCGCAAAATTATTCTTTTCTCTGTATATAAGGTGTGAACATCCTTGTTTTTTAACTATGTTTTATATATAGTTGAGCGAAATATTCGTTTTTTGATTAAAATACTGTAAAGCATACTGCTAATTGCCGGATAACCGTTATTTTTGCAACATGTTAGATTGCAAGCATCATAATAAAATGAAACCGTTTATACGTCGGTTGTTAGGGGCAGTGGCAGGTGCGGCTGTCTTATATTCTTGTGCCAGCATAGGCCGCTTGGAGGGTGGATCAATTGACGAAGAACCGCCTCGTTTTGTTACGAGTTCTCCGCTGCCGGGTACTCTCCATAATAAGAAGAAAAAAATATCAATCGAATTTGATGAATTTATCAAGCTGGAGAAGGCAAATGAGAAAGTTGTCATTTCACCGCCTCAGGTTCAGCAGCCGGAGATAAAAGCAAACGGTAAAAGAGTGATGATTAACTTGCAGGATACATTAAAGGCAAATACTACATATACCATTGACTTTGCCGACGCCATTCAGGATAATAATGAAGGAAATCCGATGCAAAGTTTTACTTATACGTTTTCTACCGGTGCGGAACTCGATTCGATGGCTATTGCCGGCACACTGCTCGATGCGTCAAATTTGGAACCGGTAAAAGGAGCGTTGGTGGGTTTGCATGCCAATTTGGCTGACTCCGCTTTTACTACACTGCCTTTTGACCGGGTGGGACGTACGGACAGCCGGGGAAGGTTCTCCATTCGTGGAGTTGCGCCGGGCAAGTACCGTATTTATGCTCTGATGGATGCCGACCAGAACTTCAAGTTCTCCCAACCTACAGAGGTTATAGCTTTCAATGACTCTGTAATTATTCCTTCTATGGAAGAGCGCATGCGTCAGGATACCCTTTGGAAGGATACTTTAACCGTAGATACGATTATAGAGAGACAATATACTCATTTCTTGCCGGATGATGTTTTATTGCGCAGTTTTAAACAGAAAGCCTTCTCCCAGCGTTTGATGAAAACGGAACGCCTTACTCCGGAGAAGTTCTCTTTCTATTTTACGGCTCCGGCAGATAGCTTGCCTCTGATGAAAGGGTTGAATTTTGATGAAAGGGATGCTTTTGTCATAGAACAGACAACCGGACGGAATGATACGATTCATTATTGGATAAAGGATTCTTTGCTCTATCAGCAAGATACGTTGAGAATGAGTCTGACTTATTTATATACAGATACCCTGAATCAGTTAGTTCCCCGGACAGATACTTTGAGAATGGTGTCGAAGGTAAGTTGGAAGAAATTGCAGGAGAAGAAACAGGAAGAGAAAGAAAAGGCCGAGAAGGAAAGGAAGAAAAGGAAGAAGAAGGGCGAGGAAGAACCCGAACCGACCCCTTTTCTGGCAATGGATGTGTATGCTCCTTCATCAATGGATGTGTACGACTATATTACACTGAGCTTTACAGAACCGATAGCCGGTTTTAATGATACCGCCTTGCGCGTAAGGCAGAAGGTGGATACGTTGTGGCAGGATGTACCGTTCGATTTTATGCAGGATTCGCTGGACTTGAAGCGTTACAATCTGTATGCAGACTGGCAACCGGGTGAAAGTTACGCTTTTGAAGTGGATTCGACCGCTTTTCATGGATTATACGGTCTGTTTACGGATAAAGTGAAGAAAGAGTTTACCGTAAAGAAGTTGGAAGAATACGGACAGATCTTTTTCAATATTACCGGAGCGGATTCTTTGGCGTTTGTAGAATTACTGGATGCCCAGGATAAGGTGGTGCGGACGGTACCGGTCGTAGAGGGAAAAGCTGATTTCTATTATTTGACTCCGGGTAAGTATGGCGCCCGGCTCATTAACGATACAAATGGAAATGGCGTATGGGATACCGGCGACTATACTACCAAACGCCAGCCGGAAATGGTCTACTACTATCCGCAGGTATTAGAATTCAAAGCTAATTTTGATTTGATTCAGGATTGGAATGTCAAAGGAAAACCGTTGGATAAGCAGAAACCGGATGAATTAAAAAAACAAAAACCAGATGAAGACAAGAAAAGGAAAAATAACCAGAATAATCGTAACAACAGCAGCAACCGCAATAGCGGCAGGGGATATGGTTATTAAGAGAAAGCGGATATTGGGTATCTTCTTGCTGGCCGGACTTTTGTGCTTAGGCGGCATGATGCCTGTGCAGGCACAATGTGCGGCTAAGAATGAAGCGTTTCAATCAGGTGAACACGTTATGTATGACTTGTATTTTAACTGGAAGTTTATCTGGAAGAAAGTGGGGTTGGCAAGTTTGACAACAAATGCCACTACTTATCATTCCCAGCCAGCCTATCGTTTCAATCTCCTTTCTGTGGGCAGCAAGAAGACGGACTTTTTCTTTAAAATGCGTGATACGCTGACTTGCTATGTCAGCGATAAGCTCGAACCGCTTTATTTCCGTAAGGCGGCCGAGGAGGGAAAACGCTATACGGTAGATGAGGCATGGTTTTCGTACAATGACGGTGTGTCCACCGTAAAGCAGAGGCGCACTTGGCACAATCCGGTACGCGAACCGCAGGAAATGGAATACAGCGACAGCCGTTGTATCTTTGATATGCTGAGCATTTTGGCACAGGCACGGTCTTACGACCCCGGAGACTATAAGATAGGAGAGAAAATACTCTTTCCTATGGCAACGGGGCGCAGGGTAGAAGAACAAACCCTGATTTACCGCGGAAAGGAAGAGATAGAGGCAAATAACGATACAATCTATCGTTGCCTTGTATTTTCTTTTGTGGAATACAAGAAAGGGAAAGAGAAAGAGGTTATCACTTTCTTTGTTTCCGATGATAAGAACCACCTTCCCATACGTTTGGATATGTACCTGAATTTCGGTTCGGCAAAAGCGTTCCTTAAAAGTGTAAGGGGCAATCGTTACCCGATGACTTCCGTCGTTACAAAGTAAATGGCAGCGAATCTCCCTTTCTGAAGACGCTGGACTCGAATGTGGCTATCAGTTCTCCTTTCTGGTTGGTGACGTCAATCTGATAATATCCGGTAGTGCGTCCTATGTATCGCTCGCGGGCTTCGGCGTATAATGTGTCACCCGGACCGCTACTGCGCAGGAATGTGATATTGGAAGACAGTGAGAAAGCCAGTGCGCCGTGCGAATTGGCAGCTGCGGCCAAAGCCAGATCGGCCAATGTGAAGAGTGCTCCGCCTTGGGTGCGATGTCCGGCATTGAGATGTTCTTCCGTAATTACGAGACGTGTCTTACTGTATCCTTCTTTTATTTCAATCAGTTCTACCCCGGCCTTGCAGGCAAACAGGTCTTTTTTGAAAAACTCTTGTGGAGTCATGTGGTTTAGCGATTAATGATTCATGATAAGCGGTCGGCATAAGGAAAAATATATGCTTTCCGATGCAAATGTAACAATTTTAGCTTTTAATTGGATGATTTAGGTGGGTCATTTCACTGTATCCGCACTACATTTGCCTTCGAAAAATCGACAATATTAATAAATAAATCCCTTATTATGAAAACAGTTCTTACCACATTGGGTATTTCCCTTCTTGTTTTGGCAGGTTGTGCAGGACAAAAGCAAACTGCAAACGATTTCATTCAGGAAAATATTGATAATGCAGTGGCACAGGAAACGCTTCAAACAGACATTATCGAGAAATCAGGTAAAATCCTTAATCCGCGCACTATCAATAAGGATGGCAGCATTCGTTATGTCCCTATCGATGACTGGTGTTCAGGATTTTTTCCCGGTAACATCTGGTACACATACGAACTGACCGGCGACAAGAAATGGTTGCCACTGGCAGAGAAATATACGGAAGCGTTGGACTCGGTACAATACCTGACTTGGCACCATGATGTTGGCTTTATGATTGGTTCCAGTTATCTGAACGGATACCGTTTCGCCAATAAGGAAGAATACAAGCCTGTAATTATTCAGACCGCAAAATCATTATCTACCCGCTTTCGTCCGGGTGCGGGCGTCATCCAGTCTTGGGATGCCGATAAAGGCTGGCAGGCAGAACGTGGATGGAAATGTCCGGTTATCATAGATAATATGATGAATTTGGAACTGTTGTTCGAAGCTACCAAGCTTTCAGGCGACTCTACTTTCTATAATGTAGCCAAGAAGCATGCGGATACTACTATGGCAAACCATTTCCGTGCAGATAACAGCTGTTATCATGTGGTGGATTATGATCCCGTGACCGGTGAGGTTCGCAAGAAACAGACCGCACAGGGTTATGCAGACGAATCGTCTTGGGCCCGCGGACAAGCATGGGCTTTGTATGGCTATACAATGTGCTACCGCTATACTCACGATTCTAAGTATCTGGAACAAGCCGAAAAGGTTTATAACTTTATCTTCAATAACAAGAATCTTCCCGAAGATTTGGTTCCTTACTGGGATTTCGACGCTCCTAATATTCCGAACGAGCCTCGTGATGCTTCTGCCGCAGCATGTACGGCTTCTGCGCTCTATGAGTTGAGCACTTACATCTCTGACAAGAATTATAAGGAAGTTGCGGACAGAATTATGGAAAGCCTTGCTTCTCCGGCTTACCGTGCAGAGGTAGGAACCAATGGCAATTTCATCCTGATGCATTCCGTAGGAAGCATTCCTCATGGTGCGGAAATTGATGTTCCCCTGAATTATGCCGATTATTATTTCTTGGAAGCATTAATGCGTAAAAGAGACTTAGAGAAATGAAAAATCAATTGAATATATTGTTAGGTGGTTTAGGCTTGTTCGCTTTGCAGGGCTGTAAAGCTCCGCAGGCTGAACAGGCCCAACAGCCGAATGTCATTTATGTCTTTCCCGACCAGTACCGCAACCAAGCCATGGAGTTTTGGGGGCAGGAAGGCTTTCGGGAGAAAGTGAACTTTAGAAATGACCCGGTGCATACTCCCCGTCTGAACGACTTTGCGAGAGAATCTCTGGTATTGACATCCGCCATGAGCAACTGTCCGTTGAGCAGCCCTCACCGGGGTTCATTGCTGACGGGTATGTATCCAAACAAAAGCGGTGTTCCTTTGAACTGTAATTCGAACCGCCCTATCAGTTCCCTGCGCGAGGATGTGGACTGTGTGAGCGATGTATTCAGCAATGCAGGTTACGACTGCGCTTATTTTGGCAAACTGCACACCGATTTTCCAACTCCTAATGACCCTGAACGTCCGGGTAAATATGTGGAAGACCGTATACCTGCATGGGACGCTTACACACCGAAAGAACGCCGCCATGGATTTAACTATTGGTACTCTTACGGCACATTCGATGAGCATAAGAACCCGCATTACTGGGATACGGACGGTAAGCGGCACGATCCGCATGAATGGTCGCCGCTGCACGAGTCGGGCAAGGTTGTTTCTTACCTGAAGAATGAGGGGAATGTACGTAATCCGAAGAAACCGTTCTTTATCATGGTAGGTATGAACCCGCCGCATAGTCCTTACCGTTCGTTGGACGATTGCATGGAGGAGGACTTCAACCTATATAAAGACCAACCGCTGGACAGCTTGTTGGTTCGTCCTAATGCTGATTCCAAAATGGAAAAAGCGGAAAGCGCACGTTATTATTTCGCATCGGTTACGGGTGTCGACCGCGCTTTCGGACAGATACTCGATGCCTTGAAAGAATTGGGACTGGACAAGAATACAATTGTAGTCTTTTCTTCCGACCACGGTGAAACCATGTGCAGCCAGCATACGGATGATCCGAAGAACTCTCCGTTCTCCGAGTCTATGAGTGTGCCTTTCATCGTTCGTTTTCCTGACAAGATTCAACCTCGTTTGGATGATTTGATGCTTTCTTCTCCGGATATTATGCCTACCTTGCTGGGTTTGGCGGGCTTGTCCGACTCTATTCCTACATCTGTGCAGGGGCGTAATTATGCTCCGCTGTTCTTCGATGAAAAGGCGGATATTGTACGCCCTACCGGTGCGCTTTATATTCAGAATTTGGACGGAGAGAAAGATACGGACGGTAAAGTCCGTTCTTATTTCCCTTCATCACGCGGTTTTAAGTCGGCTCATTATACGCTGGCACTCTATATAGACCGTGATAATCATAAACTTGTAAAGAGTTTGTTGTTTGATGATGAGAAAGACCCCTACCAGATGAACAATCTTCCATTGGAAGAGAACAAGGAGATTGTAAGCGAACTGTGTATGGAGATGGGAAAAGTATTGAAAGAGATTGATGACCCTTGGTATAGGGAGCGTATTTTGTCTGATATGATACCGTACGATAAATAAAGCTATAACCGGTTGTACGAAGTTGTAAAAAAAGAGAGTATGTCAAAACTTTGATTGGCATACTCTCTTGTTTTTTAGTCAGGCTCTTATTTGTTCAGTTTCCACTCACATCTGTCCTTGCCGTCCTTGATTTCAAATCCCAAGGCAGTCAGTTCGTTGCGTATCTTGTCGCTGGTGGCCCAGTCTTTGTTGGCTTTAGCTTTCATACGCTCTTCCAATAGCATATCTACTACCTTGCCGAAGGCGGCTTCACGTTCGGCATTGGAGGCGTTATCCTCTTTCAGCCCGAGAATGTCGAAACAGAATATGTGGAATGTCTCTTTCAGCTCTTTCAGGTCTTCAGCTGTGATGGTGTCGTTTCCGGCAAGGATATTGTTCACCATTTTGGTGCCGTCGAATAGGTGGGCGATGACAATCGGCGAGTTCAGGTCGTCGTTCATGGCTTCGTAGCACTTGGAGCGCAGGTCTTTTACATCCACCGTAGAAGTTGCTGTCGGAGTTATCTTGTCCAGTCCGTGTACGGCATCCATTAGTCTTGCCAATCCCTTCTCGGCAGCTTGCAGGGCTTCGTTGCTGAAGTCCACCGTACTGCGGTAGTGTGCCTGCAGGGTGAAGAAGCGGATGGTCATGGGGCTATAGGCTTGCTCCAGTATGGGATGCGTGCCGGTGAACAGCTGTTCCAATGTGATGAAGTTGCCGTAGCTCTTACCCATTTTCTGACCGTTTATGGTCAGCATATTATTGTGCATCCAGTAGCGTACCATGTCGTCTCCTTGCGAGGCTACAGACTGCGCTATCTCGCATTCATGGTGTGGGAAGACGAGGTCCATGCCGCCACCGTGGATGTCGAAGTGCTCGCCCAGGTACTTTCTTCCCATAGCGGTACATTCTGCGTGCCAGCCGGGGAAACCGTCGCTCCACGGGCTGGGCCAGCGCATGATGTGTTCCGGCTGTGCGCATTTCCACAAAGCGAAATCGGCGGGGTTGTGCTTTTCGCTTTGTCCGTCCAGTTCGCGGGTGGTGTTCAGTACATCATCCAAGTTCCGGCCGGAAAGTTTGCCGTAATGATGGTCTTTATTGTATTTGGCCACATCGAAGTAAACGGAGCCTTCACTTTCGTAAGCATATCCGTTCTTCATGATTTCCTTTACCAGTTCTATTTGTTCAATGATGTGTCCGCTGGCATGTGGTTCGATGCTCGGAGAAAGCACGTTCAATGCTTCCATTGCCTTGTGGTAGCGGTTGATGTAGTACTGTGCCACTTCCATAGGTTCGAGTTGCTCCAGACGGGCTTTCTTTGCGATTTTGTCTTCGCCGTCATCCGCATCATGTTCCAAATGGCCTACGTCGGTGATATTGCGTACGTAACGCACCTTGTAGCCTATGTGGGTGAGGTAACGGAAAAGTAGGTCGAAAGTTATGGCCGGACGTGCGTGTCCCAAGTGCGGGTCTCCGTAGACGGTCGGTCCGCAAACGTACATACCTACATGAGGTGCATGAAGAGGTACGAATAACTCCTTTTTTCTATCTAAGGTGTTGTAAATGGTCAGCTGTTGTTCCATGACATTTGTCTTTTAATTCTCGTTAAAGGCACAAAGTTACAGAATTTCTGTGAATATATGGTGTCGTGTATGAAATATTGTTGTTCAACCTGTCAAAGAGATTTCAGAAGTGGTACTGCCTTTTACAGACAGAACATTGCAAACGCATGAAACTGCAATAGAGACCTCTGTTTTCAGGCATGACACTACGACGGAGATGTATTCTCACTACGGCAGAGGTATATTCCCGCTACGACTGAAGTATGCTCTCATTACGACAGAGGCATGCTCCCATTACGACTGAAAGGATGTCCCACTATGACTGAAGGTGGTGGGACATCAACCATTCATCCGGTCAGCAAGTTACGGTGCAACGCAGCCTTTGGGCGTATGTTGCTCATCCCATTCGTACTCTTCGGTGTATCTGTCGAAGGCGGGTGCTTCGCCGATGCCTATCTGTGTGAACAGTCCGCTGATTCTTTCCTGTTCGGCGGGAGATAGGCCGCGCTCTTGGTGCAGGATACGGTAATAAGTGGTTCGGGGATAGAGGTCGTGAATCTCCCGTTTCAGATAGATTGCTTTTTTGTAGGGGATATTGTCGAATAGGGCACTGATGCCCCACGCATAGCGTTGCTTTTCGGTGCTTCGGAAGTAGATGCACCGCTCGGCTTCCGAGGGATAGTTGGCGGGGTTCACTGCCATGATGCGTGCCACTTCGGCGGGAACATGCTGTGCGGCAAGGTGGTGCAGGCAGTTTGAACTCCGGGAGCAGGCAGGGTTGAGACAGTGCAGATAGTTGAAAGGAACGGAATTGTAGTTGAAATTTTCCATGATGTTTTCTTTTGTATGTCAGATTCAAAGGACGAAGTGCTGTTCTATGGCTATGGCTACTCCGTCTTCATCGTTGCTTGGGGCAATGCAGTCCGCTGCCGCTTTTACGGGTTCTTGCGCGTTTTCCATGGCTATGCCCAGTCCGGCGAATTTTATCATGCTGAGGTCATTGTAACCGTCGCCCATCGCTGCCATTTCTTCGCGGGTCATGCCCAGTTTCTCCAGTAGTACGGCGAGTGAGCGTGCCTTGTCTATACCCAAGGGGACGAGTTCCAAGAAATAAGGTTCCGAACGGTACACGCTGATTTGTCTTTGCAGACGCAGGCTCAGTTCGGCTTCCGTCTTTATGAGTTGCTCCGGATTGCCTACAATGAGACATTTGGGTAAAGGACGAGGCGTTTCCCGCAGGAAGTTGTCTATACGGCGTACCTGCATTTTGTTGAGGAACGCTTCTTTCTGTACATACTCGTCATCGGGATGCTCGGTGAGGATGGACTCGTTGTCGTAAGTGAGAATGGTCTGTTCGCTATCGGTAGCCGTTTGATAGAGAATAGGCAGTACATCGTCGGGCAGCAGGTTCTTATATAGCAGCTCACCGGTATTCCAGTCTATGATTTCTCCGCCATTGTAGGAGAGAATGTACCCGTTGTGCTCCTTCATTTGCAGTTGCTCTGCCAGCGGGGCGATGCCGTAGGTGGGGCGGCCGGAAGCCAGTACCAGCCGTACGCCGCTTTGTTGCAGGCGCAATAGGGTGCGGAGGTTACGTGGTGAGATTTCTTTCTTTGAATTGGTCAGAGTGCCGTCCAAGTCGAGGACAAGCAGGCGATAGTTTTGTCTCATGGTTTGAAATCTATTATTTTTTTGACGGTGACAAAGATAGAGTTTTCTCAGGATGAAATACTATTTTTGCAGCATGAAGTCAAAAGAACGTGTGTTATTGGGAATGAGTGGCGGTACGGACAGCTCTGTGGCTGCCATGAAATTGCAGGAAGCCGGCTATGAAGTAACGGGAGTGACCTTCCGCTTCTATGAGGTGGACGGTAGGACGGAATATCTGGAAGATGCCCGTGCATTGGCTGCGAGGTTGGGAGTTGAGCATATCACTTATGACGCGCGTGAAGTCTTTCGCGAGCGTATCATCCGTTACTTTATCGATGAATATCTCACAGGGCATACTCCCGTTCCCTGTACCCTCTGCAACAATGAATTGAAGTGGATGCTTTTGGCAAAAATAGCCGATGAAAAGGGAATTTATCGGATTTCTACCGGGCACTATGTGCGTAAAGTATTCTCAGAGGACCGATACTATATCGCTCCTGCGGTGGACAGAGATAAAGACCAGACTTTCTTCTTGTGGGGCTTGAAGCAGGACATCTTGCAACGGATGTTGCTCCCGATGGGAGATATGGCAAAAGAGGAGGCGCGTGCTTATGCCGCCAAACGCGGGTTTACACGTGTTGCCACCAAGAAGGACAGTATAGGAGTCTGTTTTTGTCCATTGGATTACCGTTCTTTCCTGAAACGTGAAGTTCCTGCGGACCGCTTGCCGGGAAGAGGGCGCTTTGTCGATGAAAAGGGAGAAATAGTAGGATGGCATGAAGGGTATCCTTTCTATACGATAGGTCAGCGGCGCGGGCTGGGCATCCATCTGAACCGTGCCGTATTTGTGAAAGAGGTCAGAATGGAAACGAATGAGGTGGTGCTCGCACCGCTCGCTTCTCTGTATAAAGACGAGATGTACCTTAAGGACTGGAACTTGGTCAATGAACAACGGGTATTGGATGCTGAAACGGTCATCGTGAAGATACGCTATCGTAAACAGGCCAACCGCTGCCAAGTTACTTTAGGAGAGGACGGACATCTGAGGGTGTCGCTGTTGGAGCCGTTGGAGGCTATCGCTCCGGGGCAAGCCGCCGCTTTCTATGATGCAGACGGCTTGCTGTTGGGGGGCGGTATTATTCTTTAGAATTCAGTTCAAGCATTTCCTCAATATACTCTCTTGTATTGCTGAGACGCGGTATTTTATGCTGTCCGCCAAGTTTGCCTTTATTATTCAGCCAGTCGTGAAACAAGTCCTTACGGGCAATAATAACCTCCAGTGGCTGTAAAGCCAAGTCGTTTTGCCGTTTGGCTTCATAGTCTGAATTTACTTCTTTGAGGGTATCATCCAGTATCTTGGCGAATTTCTCCAGGCTGTCCGGCATTTGAGCAAATTCAATCAGCCATTGATGGCGGCATTTGGCGTGCTCGTCCATAAATACGGGAGCTGCGGAATAGTCTATAATCTGTGCTCCGGTAGCGGCACAGGCTTTGGTTAGACCTTTCTCCGCATTGTCTACTATCAGTTCCTCGCCAAAAGCATTGATGAAATGCTTTGTACGTCCGGTAATGACGAATTTGTACGGACGGTTATTAGTGAACTTCACGGTGTCTCCAATCATGTAACGCCACAGTCCGGCGGAGGTGGAGATAACCATTGCGTAGTTCTTGTTCAGTTCCACTTCTTCCAGACAACAGATACGCGGATTCTCCTTGCCGACATCCTCCAAAGGGATGAATTCATAGAAAATGCCGTAATCAATCATCAGTAGCATAGCCGGGTCGTTCGGGTCATTTTGAGTACCGAAATACCCTTCGGATGCATTGTACGTTTCTACATAGTGCATCTTGGAACTTTTGATAATTTGCTTATATTGTTCCCGGTAGGGAGTGAAAGCCACTCCGCCATGGAAGAATACCTCCAGATTGGGCCATACTTCTTCCAGTGATTGTTTGCCGGTTTTCTCAAGTATATGCTTGATAAGTACCAGCATCCAGGAGGGTACTCCGGAAAGATTGGTGACATTGGCGTGGAGCGTACTGTTGGCTATGGCTTCCATTTTAGGTTCGAATTCACTCATCAGGGCGATCTCTTTGCTTGGTACGCGGATATAGTTGACCAATGGATGTACGTTCTGTATCAGTATAGCCGATAAGTCGCCCACCAGACTATGGTTGGAGTTCAGATTAGGACTGTGGCTGCCGCCGAGAATCAATCCTTTTCCTGAGAAAAAACGACTTTCGGGATTTTGTCCCAGATAGATGGCGACGGCATCTTTTCCGCCTTGATAGTGGGTGTCCTGCAGGGATTCTTTGCTGACCGGCAGGAATTTGCTTTTATCATTGGTTGTTCCCGAAGATTTGGCAAACCAGCGTATCTCCGAGGGCCATAGCAAGTTTTGCTCACCGGCACGCATACGGGCTACGTAAGGTTTAACTTCTTCATAAGTTTGTATGGGAAGGCGTGTTTTAAAATCTTCATAAGTACGAATAGAAGCATAACCATATTGCTTGCCCCATTCCGTATTGGCAGCCATATGTACCAGACGTCGCATGACACCTGCTTGCAGTTCACTCGCATGGTCGGTATACAATTCGATTTCTTTCAAGCGGGGGGTGAAGTATACTTTATTCAGAAATTTTGTAATATTCATCGTTCTTATTGAAATCTGTTTAAGTGCGCAAAAATAATCTTATTTATCGGCATCTCTATCTTTTTTCTCTTTTTTTTCTATCTTTACGTCCGTATAGATGAAAAGAACCGTAATTTAAACTAAAACATTATGAGAATCGGTATTCTGACTTCAGGGGGAGACTGTCCCGGTATCAATGCAACTATTCGCGGCGTTTGCAAAACTGCTATTAACCACTACGGAATGGAAGTGATAGGTATTCACAGCGGTTTTCAGGGGTTGTTGACAAAAGATGTGGAGTCGTTCACGGACAAGTCTCTGTCGGGCCTGCTGAATTTGGGCGGTACAATGCTGGGTACTTCCCGTGAAAAACCGTTCAAGAAGAATGGGGTGGTGTCCGATGTAGACAAGCCGGCCCTGATAGAACAGAATGTGAAAGAGTTGGGACTGGACTGCATTGTCTGTATCGGCGGTAACGGCACGCAGAAAACGGCTGCTAAGCTGGCTGCTATGGGGCTGAATATCGTTTCTGTGCCTAAGACCATTGATAATGATATTTGGGGAACGGATTTCTCTTTCGGCTTTGATTCTGCTGTCAGTATCGCCACGGATGCTATAGACAGGCTGCATTCTACTGCCAGCTCGCACAAACGGGTAATGGTGATAGAGGTTATGGGACATAAAGCCGGATGGATTGCGCTGTACTCCGGTATGGCGGGCGGCGGTGATGTGATTTTAATTCCGGAGCTTTCTTATAATATCCATAACATCGGTGATACGATCCTGAACCGTTTGAAGAAAGGAAAACCTTATTCTATCGTGGTGGTTGCCGAGGGAATTCAGACGGATGGCAGGAAGCGTGCTGCCGAATATATTGCACAGGAAATAGAATATGAAACGGGCATTGAAACACGTGAAACTGTTTTGGGCTATATCCAGCGAGGCGGTTCGCCTACACCTTTCGACCGTAATCTGTCCACCCGTATGGGCGGTCATGCTACGGAATTGATTGCCGGAGGACAGTTTGGACGCATGGTGACTCTGAAAGGGAATGAGATAGCTTCCGCCCCCTTGGAGGAGATAGCCGGAAAGTTGAAATTAGTGACTGAAGACCATGACTTAGTTGTCCAAGGCAAGCGTATGGGAATCTGTTTCGGCTGATTCTTCTGTGGCGGCTTCGGTTTCCTCCGCCACAATGACTTCTTCTGCAGTGTGGTTCTGTATTTTGGCTATTTCAATGGCTTCCTTGAAGGCTTCGTCGCTCTTGATTTTCTTCAATGCCATTTGTGCGGCATTTTGTTGCGATTCTTTCTTGGAGTAGCCTGTGCCTGTACCGGCAGAAAGTCCCTCTATGCGGACTTCCGTATGGAACATCGGATTGTAGTCTTGGTCGAGAAATTGCTCTATTAACTCAAAGGAGACTTCCATTTTGTTCTTCTGGCTCCATTCGATGAGTTTGGATTTAAAGTTGACCTCCTTGCGCGACATCTTGTCGAGGTCAATGTAGTTCTTGAGGATTTTCTCTTCCATAAACTGCTTGCAGCGTTCGTAGCCTTGGTCCAGATAGATAGCTCCGATAAATGCTTCGAAAGCATTTCCGTACATATAGCTGTTGTGTGAGGAGGAGCGGGTGGAGTACTTGACGAGTTTGTCCAGCCCTATTTCTACGGCCAGTTTGTTCAGGGTTTCCCGCTGTACGATTTTAGAACGGGTATTGGTGAGAAAGCCTTCCCGACGGCCTTCAAAATGTTTGTATACAATGTCTCCTACGATAGCGTCCAGAATGGCGTCACCGAGGAATTCCAACCGTTCGTTGTTTAACGGACGCCCTTTCTCAGAACGGACTGAGGTGGATTTGTGCAGTAAAGCCTGCTGATAGAACCGGATATTACGGGGGAAAAAACCGAGTATCTTATAAAAACAAAAATAAGACTCTCTATCCTTATGGAATAAGAGCCTTATTTTGTCTATTTGGTTACGTAACACGACCGTATTATTCTGCGTATTTCTTGAAAATAACACATGCGTTATGACCGCCGAATCCAAAAGTATTGGACAAAGCTACATTCACTTCACGCTTCTGAGCCTTGTTGAACGTAAAGTTCAGGTCATAGTCGATGTTTTCGTCGTTATCACCCTCTTCGTGGTTGATAGTCGGAGGAACAATGCCATTCTGGATAGCAAGGATACTTGCAATAGCTTCTACCGCACCGGCAGCACCCAACAAGTGGCCTGTCATGGATTTGGTTGAACTGATGTTCAATTCATAAGCATGCTTTCCGAATACCTCTTGGATAGCTTTCACTTCCGAGATATCACCAACAGGAGTAGATGTACCGTGAACATTGATGTAATCTACTTCTTCGGGCTTCATTTCTGCATCTTCCAACGCATTTCTCATTACCAACTTGGCTCCCAAACCTTCCGGATGAGAAGCTGTCAAGTGATGAGCGTCGGCAGACATACCTACACCGGCAACTTCTGCATAAATCTTGGCGCCACGTGCTTTAGCGTGTTCCAGTTCCTCAAGAACCAGACATCCGCCGCCTTCGCCCATGATGAAACCGTCGCGGCTTGCACTGAACGGACGAGATGCAGTCTCCGGAGAGTCGTTACGGGTAGATAGAGCGTGCATAGCATTGAAACCACCTACACCACAAGCGGCAATAGCAGCTTCCGAACCACCGCTGATAATAGCATTAGCCTTACCTAAACGGATGAGGTTGAATGCATCAGCAATAGCATTGGTAGAAGTGGCGCATGCAGAACAAGTAGCATAGTTAGGACCATGAAAACCGTACAAGATAGAAATTTGTCCGGCAGCGATGTCCGAAATCATCTTGGGGATGAAGAACGGATTGAACTTGGGACCGTTTTCTTTATGGAGGGCATAGTTACCTGCTTCTTCTTCAAATGTACGGATTCCACCAATACCGGCTCCAAAGATGACACCGATTTTGTTCAAATCCTCATTTTCGACATCAAGACCGGAATCTTCTACCGCTTGCTTGGCTACACCGATGGCATATTGAGTATACAAGTCCATCTTGCGAGCCTCTTTACGGTCGATATATTGATTGGCATCAAAGTTCTTCACTTCGCATGCGAATTGGGTCTTGAAAAGCGATGCGTCGAAATGAGTAATAGGTCCCGCTCCACTAACCCCATTCACGAGATTTTCCCAAAATTCGGGTACTGTGTTGCCAATGGGAGTAATGGCGCCAAGACCTGTTACTACAACTCTTTTTAATTCCATACTAAGAAATGAATGGATTAAGATTACTTAGCGTGTTCTTCGATGTAAGATACAGCATCACCTACAGTACCAATCTTCTCAGCTTGGTCATCAGGAATAGAGATACCGAATTCTTTTTCGAATTCCATGATAAGTTCTACAGTGTCAAGAGAATCTGCTCCCAAATCGTTAGTGAAGCTAGCTTCGTTAGTAACTTCTGATTCTTCAACGCCTAATTTGTCGACGATAATCGCTTTCACTCTTGATGCAATTTCAGACATAACTTTAAGTTTTTAATTAATAATTAGTTTTATTTCTTTAAATTTGCGGTGCAAAGGAATAAATATTTATCGTTCCTCGCAAATATTTGATGAATTAAATGTACCTTTTTGCACATTTTTCACGGTTTTGTGCAGAGATTGGAGGGTTTATGAGTAAAAACATTGCTATTTTTGCTTCCGGCAACGGAACAAACGCAGAAAATATTATCCGTTATTTCCAAAATAGCGAATTGGTGAATGTAGAGCTGGTTTTGGCTAATAAGGAGACTGCATTTGTTTTGGAACGTGCACGCAGCCTGAATGTTCCGTTTGCTTATATGGGCAAGGCTGAATGGACGGAAGGGACGGCAGTGTTGTCGTTGCTGGAAGGCCGGAAAATAGACTTTATTGTCCTTGCCGGATTTTTGGCGCGCGTACCGGACTGTATCTTGCATGCTTATCCCAATAAAATTATAAATATTCATCCTTCCTTATTGCCCAAGTTTGGTGGTAAAGGTATGTACGGTGATCGCGTGCACGAAGCGGTAGTGGCTGCCGGTGAGGCGGAAACCGGAATTACTATACATTATTTGAATGAACGCTTCGATGAGGGCGAGATTGTGGTACAGTACAAATGTCCTGTTCTTCCGCAGGATACAGCAGCAGATGTGGCAAAGAAAGTACATGCGCTGGAGTACGAATATTACCCGAAAGTTATAGACCGTTTATTGACTGACCTCCACTAATAATCTTTAGGGTGGCCGTTTTTCCTAAAAATTGATATACTATTTTGAATGATTCAGAATTGTATATGCCTCTTTTTCCCTTCGTAGGGGATAATCTCCTCGTAACTTTTCGAACAACTCAGGGTGTGCTTTGAGTGCCTCACTGTCTTGTCGAGGGTCATACATTTGCAAATAGGCATCCGATAGGCTGTCTGCTGTAATTTGCGGTTGGCTTGGGGCAGGAGGGATAATCCGGTAGTCTGCCTGTATATTGAAATACCGGCATAAGGCATCCAGTGACATACGGGTTGCATTGGCTTTGCCGTCTGCCGAATAACCGGCAATATGTGGTGTACCGAGGAACACCTTCTTTAACAAGGTAAGGTTTACGGTCGGTTCGTTTTCCCAAACGTCAATGATAGCGTCTGAAATCATTCCTGTTTCCAATGCACCCAACAATGCGTCGGTTCTGATAACTTCTCCACGTGAGGTGTTAATAATGACGGGTTGTCGTTTTAATGATTGGAAAAAGGCGGTATCGGCAAGATGAAAGGTCTTGTATTTGCCTTCTCTATATAAAGGTACGTGAAATGTGAGCACATCACATTCTTCTGCAAGTAATTGTAACGGGGAAAAATCTTGTTTTCCTTCTTTTTCTTCACGTGGTAGGTCGTTTAACAGAACGCGCATTCCCAACTCTTTTGCCACTTTTGCCACTTTACTGCCTACATTGCCTACTCCGATAATCCCAATAGTGGAGTTAGACAAGTTCATGCCTTTCTGTTTCTGCAGTAAAATTAAAGATGAGTGCAGGTATTGAGCTACGGAAGCGGAGTTGCAGCCGGGAGCATTAGTCCACGTAATGCCGGCTTTACGGCAGTATTCCGTATCAATATGGTCGAAGCCGATTGTTGCAGTAGCGATAAACTTTACCTTACTACCCTCTAACAATTCCCGGTTGCAATGAGTGCGTGTGCGGATAATGAGTGCATCCGCATCTTTTACCAAAGAAGGAGTGAAATCTTTTCCCGGTGTGTAGACCACTTCATCGGCTATCTTTTCAATGGCTTCTTTTATAAAAGGTATTTTATTATCGACAATTACTTTCATAATGCTTTTGTTTATTGCAGGCAAAGTTAGAAATAATTCGTGAGAACAGATATTCTTGGTGTAATAATGCATACCTTTGCCCAATTGTTTAAATCATAAATTTATGTATTGATGAATGCACTTGCCGGTTTTGAAGAAATAGAAGATAAGATAATTACCCTTCGCGGACAGAAAGTTCTTTTGGATAGGGATGTTGCTGCGTTATATGGAGTAGAAACGAAGCGTATAAACGAAGCTCTTAGAAATAACTTGGATAAATTTCCAGAGGATTATTGCTTTGCTTTGCAAGTGTCTGAAAAACAGCAACTGGTCGAAAAGATCGACCGGTTCTCAGCACTAAAACATTCTACAGTTGAACCTAAGGCTTTTACCGAAAAAGGCCTTTATATGCTTGCCACTATCTTGAAAAGTTCCCGTGCCACTAATGCGACGTTTACGATAATTGAAACTTTTGCCAAATTGCGTGAACTTTCCCGTACAATAAACGGTTTGCCGGATGCTTCTGAGGAACAGCAGAAATCCTTATTGGAGAAAAGCGGTGAGTTGTTTTCCGATTTATTGGATAACAATCTTCAGGCGACGGATTCGGAAACAACTATCGAATTAAATCTTGCTGTATTGAAAGTAAAGCATACGGTTAAGCGGAAAACAGATAAGGAATAAATGCAGTGAACTGTTTGGCTGTCTGCAAAATATTATATAGTTTTGTTTTCTTTCTATATATAGAGTGATGATGAAAGTAATTATAAATCCCAAATATAATCATTTAGAAGAATCTATAAGGCAGATACCGGATTTGTTTGAGGGGCAAGGCAGAGTGCTTTATGCTCGTAGAAACTTGATTAAAGAGATGGTTTTGGAAGATTCTCTTTTAATTAATGTGAAGCGTTATGGAATTCCGGGGCTGATTAATCGAATTGCCTATTCTTTTTTTAGGAAGCCAAAGGGGGAAAGGGCTTTTGTATATCCTCAGATATTGTTACAGAAAGGGTTTGAAACGCCTGAACCGATTGCTTATATTGAATTCAGAAAAAGCGGACTTATAGAATATTCTTATTTCGTCAGTATGCAGTGCCCTTATCAGAGGAATTTTTATGAGTTTGGCAATGCGGATCCAACTTCTGATGAGTGTGCCGATGTAATCCAGGCTTTTGCGTGTTATACGGCTTCCTTACACGAGAATGGTATTCTGCATCGTGACTATTCTCCCGGAAATATCTTGTTTGATAAGGTTGGTGACAGCTATCACTTTTCTTTGGTCGATCTTAATCGCATGACTTTCGGAGAAGTAAGTGTGGAGGCCGGTTGTGCTAATTTTGCCCGTTTATGGGGGCAAAAGCAATTCTTCGTGCAATTAGCTAAGGCCTACGCTGCCGCCCGTCATTGGGATGAAGCGTATTGCGTGGAACGGGTACTTTTTTACCGCAAAGTCTTTTGGAGCAGATATCAGAAAAGGCATGAGCTTAAATTTCATTTGGAACTCTGATTAGCCTTTGGATAGTGAACTCCAGCTGGTGACTCGTTTGCAATGTTGTATATAGAACTTTTCTTCCTCTGAGATATTTGCGGAATCTACATACCACGGCAGGTGCTTTAGCTGATAAGGCGCGCTTGTGCGGTAGGCTTCTACGGCTCTGCTACGGCTAAGACCTACACGTGGGCGGTAGAGAGCGAAAGTTGTATCTACCGGTGCCGGATACAGTCGGTCGTTATTAAGATTCTTGTAGTACCGGCTTTCCCATTGAATTACTTTTTGCTTTTGGTCGTAATGGTCGGGCAAGTCATCAATCCGTAAGGACAAACCTATCTTGGCTGCATATTTGTAGTTTTTCTTTAAGAGTTGGTATAGATGGTTGATTGTGTCTTTAGGGCAGCTTTCATCCAGCATTACATCTGCATCTGTATAGATGTAGTAGTCCGAACAAAATCTGTTTCTGGTTTTCCGATCTTTCCATAAAGCTTTGAAGCCTATGTTCCGGTGTAGATATATCACTTCGTAACGGCAAGTCTTGTAATATTCCAGTAGCGGGGGATAGCAACTGCCGTTATCCAAGATATGGATATTGGTATATCCCCGCTTCTCCAATGATGCAATAAGTTGTTTGAGGGTCGTAAGGCGGTTAAAATTATTGATAATAATTGGAATGGCTACAGCTTCCTGTATCTGTGATGGGAAGCATAACTCCATCAGTCGAAAGTAGCGTGATTTGATGTAGGCGGTAAACCTTTTACTGATAGATATGGACTGCGGTAAGTCGGAATAGTTCCGGATAATGGGAAACCAAAACTTTTTCATTCTTCTTTTATACCATGAATGGCAACCGAATGGCAGGCGGCTGTTGTTTAATTCATAGCATAGAGCCGGATATTTATCAAAACTGAACTGCAGAGCTTCCGAATATGTGGGGTAGGTGAAGCATAGTCCATGTCGGTTGACCTCGACAGAGAAAAAAACATCTTCGTTGAATATATGGTTTTTTGTATGGGCAAGATATTCTTCAATTATATGCTTTAGTTTTGAAGTGGCTTGCAGATGGCTGCTTACTTTGCGTAGGGAGAAACCTCCGTTACCCACCTTGAAGTTGGTGATTTGAGAGTTGGGGCGATGGAAAAGATTGCAGTATTGCTTTTTAATCCATGAAGCCAATGCTAAAAGCGGAAAATTGTATATGGGGCGCACAAGCCAGGGAGCACCTATGTAGTCGTAACCTTTGTTGCACCATTTTATCAATTCGTCTGTAAATACATAAGCGTCTAACTGGCAGATAAGAATATATTGGCAGTCGGAAAAGCGTTGGTAGAATTCGGACGACAGCATTAAACGATTGTAACCGCTGATGCTTTTGAAGTAGTTGTCATCAAATTCTTCCACCGTCAGTTGAGGGTATTCCTCTAATAGAGGGGTGATATTCAGGCTTTGGGGCTTGATAACGACTAAAGGATGTTTTTGTAAAACCTGATAGATTCTGTCTAAAGATACTTTTTCAAGTTCGTTTAGTTTAGTCTTGTATACGGGAATGATGACTTTTACTGTATGTTGGATATTCATAGGTGCTTTCTCTTCTTTGTTTCAGGTTTAAAAGCTATTTACATATGTTGTGTCTACAAAGATACTGCAAATAAGTTGAATGGAGAAATATTTGATTGCTATGTAGGTCGTTCTTAATTCTTTTGTTTACATTTGTAGCCGTCTTGTAGCTCCGTTTAGCATAAAATAAGATTTTGCGCGTAAGTAAATAATATACAACTGATAGAATTTATGGATATTGTTTGTAATATAGATAACGGTTATGTAAAGTATTGCGTTGTGATGCTGACCTCCTTGTTTGTTAATAATAAAGATGAGAATTTGCATATCCATATTATTGCAGATAATCTTTCGGAGGAGTCGCAACATATTTTGTCCGATGTGGTAGAGAGGCGGTATAAACAACGCTTATCATTCTATTTGGTTGGAAAAGACTTGCTTTCGAAGTGTCCCATCGATACGAATAATTATATTTCAATTTCTACTTATTACCGTTGTTTCCTGACCACGATTCTTCCTTCGGATATATCGAAAGTTTTATATTTGGATTGTGACTTGATTGTGTGCAAACCGCTTGGTACACTGTTCAATATTAATTTGGACGGTTATGCTGTGGGAGCAGTGGAAGATATGTGGAGTGCCAAAGAGAGCCATTATGCCCGTTTACATTATTCCGAAAAATATTCATACTTTAATGCAGGAGTGTTGCTGGTGAATTTGGATTATTGGAGGCAACATGATATAGAGAAGGAAATAACGGAATATATATCCGACTATCCGGAACGTTTATTGTATAATGATCAGGATGTATTGAATGCGGTCTTATATACACGCAGGCTGTTTATTCCTTTCCGTTGGAATATGCAAGATGGTTTTTTCCGGAAGAAGAGGAAGCTTCGTCCGGGTTCTATCCCTGCATTGGAAGCGGAAATGCCCGAGGCTGCGATTGTGCATTTTACCGGTGGGAAAAAACCGTGGCATGATAAATCCGTACATCCTTATAAGAAAGAATACCTCAAGTATCTGGATCTCACACAGTGGAGTGGTGAACGTCCTCCTGTCAACTATATGTTCCGGTTTACCAAGCTGTTTGATTCGATTCAGGGAGTATTTGGATGGAAGAATGTATATAGAAAAATTTAATTTATATGAAGGTTACGCTGATTGTTTCAACCTACAACAGGCCGGATGCTTTGGTCTTGTGCCTTGAAAGTATATTTCGACAAACTGTATTGCCGGGTGAGATTATCATTGGTGATGACGGATCAAAACAGGAAACCGTTGATGTTATCCGGGAATATCAAAAGAAATCACCGGTTCCTTTGATACATATTTGGCAGGAAGATAACGGCTTTCAGTTGGCTAAGGCCCGCAATAAATGTATTGCGCGTGCCTGTTACGAGTATATCGTTCAAGTGGATGGGGACTTGGTTTTGCATGAGCATTTCATTGAAGATCATTTGCTTTTCGCCGAGAGAGGATATTATGTAAAAGGGGGGAGGGTCAATATAGACAATCGGCTGACTACCCGTTTGTGCTCGGAAAGGCGCTATGTTCGTCTTGGCTTTTTCAGTAGGGGATTGATGCGCAGGATAAATGCCATTCATTGCTTGCCTCTGGCAAGATATTTGGCTGTACGTAGAAAGACGGCTCCGGGATTAGGATGCAATATGGGCTTCTGGCGTGAAGACGCTATCAAAGTGAATGGTTACGATGAATTCTATGTGGGTTGGGGAGGCGAAGATTATGATTTTGCCATTCGTATGCTCCATTCCGGTCTGCAGAAGAAATCATTGAAATTTGCGGGAATTGTCTTCCATTTGTGGCACAATGACTTGTATATGGATAATCAGGACAAGAACTTTTCACACTATCATGCTGTAGAAAACAGCGCCTCGACATGGTGTGAGAAAGGTGTTGCGCAGTATTTGTGATATGGAGTGTAGACCTACTGTTAGCATTATTGTCCCTAACTATAACTATGCCGGATATTTAAGAACCCGCATAGAATCCATTTTGGCACAAACTTATCAGGATTTTGAACTTATCTTGTTGGATGATGCATCTACGGACAACAGTGCAGAAATATTGGAATATTATCAGAATTGTGATAAAGTGACAATCTGTGATATTAATGCCAAAAATACCGGTTCGCCTTTTCTGCAATGGAAAAAGGGCGTTACCTTGTCTCAAGGAAAGTATATTTGGATAGCGGAGAGTGATGATTTTGCCGATGAACATTTTCTGGAAACGGCAGTAGAATTATTGGACGCCTATCCTGATGCCGCTTTGTGTTTTATTGGAGCTTGGTTGGTTGATGGGCATGGTAATAAGCTTAAGAAAGAGTACGACCGTTGGACATGGATGCAACGGCATTCGAGTAAGGGCTATGGAGTTTTCCCGGGGAAGAAGTATGTAGCGGGTAATTTATACTGGAAAAACTACGTCTATAATGCAAGCGGAACTGTTTTCAGAAAGAAGTGTGCGGATTTGTCAGAAACATCTCCGGTATTTGGAATGCGGTACACAGGAGACTGGCTCTTTTGGACGCAATTAGCTTTGACGGGAGATGTGATAGAAGTCTATAAGAAGCTTAACTATTACAGGAAGCATGGCAGTAGCGCTACTATTGAGGGACGCCGTTTCGGAACAGCTATTTCTGAGGAGATGGATGTGATTAAATATATTGAAAGTGCCGTTCCGTTGAATGCTTATGACAGGCTGATACGCCATGGCTCCTTCTTCAAACGTCTTTTGAGGACTCATGTGTCCCATGGTGTAGAGAAAGATTTATTTGCCAAGTTCTCCGATTATTGGGGAGATGGCAGGTATGCCTATAGGATAGAACGGATTAATAAATACTTGAGTTTGTTTCTTTTTTGCTTGAATCGCCAGCGAATGAACAGATGCCGGACGGGTTGGTGGCCGTTCTAAGTATTCGTTCTATATGTTGTATAATCTTTTCGGAAGTAATGCCATTTAGGCACGCATAATCCTTTCTTAGGCAAGTCTTGTTTCCAAAGATGGAACAAGGGCGGCAAGGTAAGTCAATTTGTATGGCATTGTCCATGCTTTGGTTCCACCCCATGAAACCGGCAAAGGGATGCGTGGCACCCCAGATTGAGATAACGGGCGTACCTGTCAGGGAGGCAAGGTGCATATTGCCGGAATCCATGCAAATCATTACTTTCAGATGGCTCATCAGTGCAAGTTCCTCGTTCAGTTTTAGTTTGCCTGCCAAAGACAGTATGTTACTTCCCATAGCAGCCCATTCTTCCAGCAACTCTTTTTCTGTTTTCCCTCCACCAAAGAGGAATATCCTCCGGTCAGTATGTGCGGATAACTCTTGTATTAGAGCTTTGGTTATTTCTTGAGGTAGCGTTTTCCCCTTATGTGCGGCAAAGGGGGCTATACCTATCCAGTGCTTGTTGTCCGGTGTTCCGGTTATCTGTTGAAACAAAGCGATATCTCCTTTATCTTCCCCGAAGATAGAGTGAAAAGTCGTCTTTATCGGATATCCCAACTCCTTGAATACATCTTCATATCGTGTAAATGAGGAGGGAAGCTGTTTCATTATTTTATGCCGGGGACGGACTAAGGCTTTTTTTTCTTTACGACCTTTGTCGATATGTGCTACTTTTGCGCTTGCAAGCATGAAGAACATCCGCAGTATTTTGCTACGCAGCACATTGTGCAAGTCGGCAACAACATCGTAATGTTCTTTTTTCGTCAGTTCGCGGAAGAGACGGAACAAACCTCCGATTCCTTTGTATCTGCTTACGTCAACTCCCCGGAAGTGTACATTGCAGGGCATTTCTGCAAATAGAGGTTGCATGGAAGGTCTGCTCAATACTGTGATGTCTATTTCCGGGTATTGTCGTGCCAATGTAGTAAGGACGGGTACCGTCATTGCCACATCGCCAAGTGCGGATAAGCGTATGACGAGCAGTCTCATTTCTTGCCGTAAAGAACAGGATTCAGAGCCGGGTCGTTATACATTTTCATCTGCTTATATACTTTCATATATTTTTTTCCGCTTTCAATGTCTGCAATCAGTTGTTCGATAGCGGTCGAAAGGTCTTGCTGTTGTTCCAGCAAGATGTTTAATTTCGTTTCACATTGGGCGTGATGTTCCGGAGCGGTATCAGTGCGCTCTACTTCCTGTTGCATATGATAAATCTTCAGTGCAAGGATAGACAGGCGGTCAATGGCCCATGAGGGGCTTTCTGTATTAATGACGGCATCGGGTAGGGTCTGTATGCTCTTGTACTTGTCAAGGAAATAGCTGTCTATTAACTCTACCAAGTCCGTACGGTCTTGGTTGGACTTGTCTATTCTTCTTTTAATTTTCAGTGCTTCTATAGGATCGATATTCGGGTCACGGATAATGTCTTCCAAATGCCATTGAACTGTGTCAATCCAGTTTTTCAGGTATAAGTAATATTCGATACTTCTAACAGGGTATGGATTCTGTATAGGCGTATCAACGTGATCTGCTTTGTGATAATCAAAAATAGACCGTTTGAAAATCTGGTTGCTTAATTCTGTAAAGTTCATAATGAGCTGTTGTATGGTTATTATTAGATTTACAAAGTTATGTAATTTTTCTTATGATTCCAAATTTAGGGCAATTTTCACTTTTTATCCCTATCTTTGCCTCCCGATACGAATGTAATGAATTAACTGCTTGACCGAATGAAAGAATTCCTCCGACTCCTGCGGCGTTTTGTTCCGCCTTATAAGAAATATTTGATATGGGCATTGTTCCTGAACTTGTTATCGGCAATTCTGAATATATTCTCTTTCGCTCTGATTATACCTATCCTTCAGATACTTTTCAAGATGGATACCAAGACCTATGAGTTTATTCCTTGGGATACTGCCGGAGTGGGTCTGAAAGATATAGTAGCCAATAATTTCTATTACTATGTTACCGAGATGATAGCCTCGCAGGGAGGGTCGCTGACCTTGCTGATTCTGGGTGTCTTCCTGGCGGTGATGACGCTGTTGAAAGCATTTTCCTATTTCGCTTCTTCGGCTGTGATGATTCCGCTTCGTACGGGAGTGGTACGCGACATCAGGGCGCAGGTGTATAACAAAGTGCTGCATTTGCCGCTGAGTTTCTTCTCCGAAGAACGGAAGGGAGATATTATTGCCCGTATGAGCGGTGATGTTACCGAGGTTGAGACATCCGTGACCAGTTCACTGGATATGCTGATAAAGAACCCGATACTGATTATAGCCTATTTCGGAACATTGATAGCCATCAGCTGGCAACTGACGTTGTTTACTTTGCTGGTACTTCCGGGCATGGGCTGGGTAATGGGTACGGTAGGCAAGAAGCTGAAGCGACAGTCGCTGGATGCTCAGGCAAAGTGGAGTGATACCATGTCTCAGCTGGAAGAAACTTTGGGCGGGTTGCGCATTATAAAAGCCTTTATTGCCGAGAACAAGATGATGGACCGTTTCAATAAATGCAGCAACGAATACCGCGATGCCATCAACCGGGTAGCCACCCGCCAGGCATTGGCGCATCCCATGAGTGAGTTCTTGGGGACGTGCGTTATCGTTATCGTGCTGTGGTTTGGCGGTACATTGATTCTCAGCAACAGTGCGACGATTGATGCCCCTTCGTTCATCTACTATTTGGTGATACTGTACAGCGTTATCAATCCGTTGAAGGAATTTTCCAAAGCCGGATATAATATTCCCAAAGGTCTTGCCTCTATGGAACGCATCGACAAGATACTCTTTGCCGAGAACCCTATCAAGGAGCCTGCCTTGCCGAAGCCGCTTTCTTCACTGAATGATAAAGTGGAATTCAAGGACATCAGTTTCAGCTACGACGGTTCGCGTCAGGTGCTGAAGCATATCAATCTGACTGTGCCCAAAGGTAAAACTATCGCATTGGTAGGCCAGTCCGGTTCAGGAAAATCCACGCTGGTCGATTTGCTGCCCCGCTATCACGATGTGCAGTCGGGTGAGATACGGATAGACGGCTTGAACATCAAAGATGCACGCATTTCCGATTTGCGCGGTCTGATAGGGAACGTCAATCAGGAGGCTATTCTTTTTAATGACACTTTCTTCAATAACATAGCTTTCGGTGTAGAGAATGCCACTATGGAGCAGGTTATCGAAGCTGCCAAGATAGCCAATGCGCACGACTTCATCATGGATACCGAGAAAGGTTACGATACCAATATCGGCGACCGTGGCGGCAAGCTGTCCGGAGGCCAGCGCCAGCGTATCAGTATTGCCCGTGCCATCCTCAAGAATCCGCCTATACTGATTTTGGATGAGGCTACTTCCGCACTCGATACGGAGTCGGAACGCTTGGTGCAAGAGGCTTTGGAGCGGTTGATGAAAACCCGCACCACTATCGCCATTGCGCACCGTCTTTCCACAATCAAGAATGCGGATGAAATCTGTGTGCTCTATGAGGGAGAGATTGTGGAACGCGGCAAGCATGAGGAACTTCTCGCTAAAGACGGCTACTACAAGAAGCTGAATGATATGCAATCTTTGGGATAAGGACAGACGACAGTCGGTTTTTGCGTTTTTTGTCGTCACTCGTCACTAATCGTTCCCTATCCCTTTGCCGGAAAGGGATAGAGCGTGTGATGACAAGTCGTGTTGACGGTGTTGACAAAGATTTGTCAACACTCTATTTTCTCCTTTTTAGAGGCCTTGAATCGTGATAATCTCCTTATATTCAGCAATAAAACCTCTCTGATACGAAACTTGTTAATAGCGGTTAAAATCTCCTGTTATTGGGGGCGTATTGTCCCCGGCTATGCAATATAATAAGAGCATTCCTTGTTGGTTTTCCACTTTTGATACAGCTATAATGCGGGAAACCTATAAGCAAAACCTTGTTTTCCAACTGCGGGCTCTGCGGTTGCCGGTTGCGGGCCGCACGGTTGCCAACTGCGGGCTGTCGGGCCCGCAACTGCGGGACGAAGTTTTGCTTAATGTGTAGTTCTGTTTTCGTACAGGCGTAACGGCATTATGCACTGAATATTCGGGTATTCTGCTATGGAAACATGGGCGTGTTCCGTCCTGTCATTTTCTTCCGAAGTCTGCGGGTATTTCTCCCCACTGCCGGGTGTCCCATTTGAGGATGGGGGTGGAGTAGGTGTTTTGGCGCAACCATTTCTCGGCGCGTTCTATCAGTTGGAAAAGCTCCTCGGTCTTGGAGTTGCGGGGAAGCTTGGTTTTGCATTTCTTTTGTTTTATCCAACTGATGGCATTGACGCTGTCGCTGTAAATAGGCATATCGAGACCTTTCTGTTTCAGCAAGGCAAGGCCGTGGACTATGGCAAGAAATTCTCCGATGTTGTTAGTGCCGTACATAGGGCCGAAGTGAAAAATCTGTTGGCGGCTGGCAACGTGTACTCCCCGATATTCCATTGCTCCGGGGTTGCCGCTGCATGCGGCATCTACGGCAAGGCTGTTCTCGAGGACGGCAGCCGGATAAGGGGCGTCGATGTCCTGAGATTGTTTGGGCGGCTTGCTACCTGCGGATGTATTGCGCTTGATGTAGTCGTACGGTGAAGCGGCGAAGGCTTTTTTCGCTTCTTCGCGAGAGTCGAAGGATTTGTACTTCGCTCCTTCATAGCCTTTGGTTTGTAATTGGCAGTCCGTCCAAGAGGTATAAATGCCCGGAGTGCCGCCCGCCCATACAACGTAGAATTTTTCTTTCTTCATAACTTGTGGCAAAGGTACAAATATATTTCACAAATCCGAACAATAGGTCTCTTTCGCTTGTTGTTTTGCTATAACAAACTAACAATAAAAGAAAGATATATGAAAAGAACATTTGCAGAAGCGTTGGAGCACCGGCGCAGCTATTATTCCATTGGCAGTGATTCTCCCGTCTTGGACGAGGAAGTAGTACATATTATCCGTACGGCAGTGAAGAATGTGCCGTCGGCTTTTAATTCGCAGTCCACAAGAATTGTACTGTTATTGGGCGATGAGCATACGAAACTGTGGGATATCGTAAAGAATACCTTGAAACAGCGTATCTCGCCCGAGGCCTTCGCAAAGACAGAAGCCAAGATTGACGGCTGTTTCGCTGCCGGACATGGCACTGTGCTCTATTTTGAGGACACTGCGGTTGTAAAGGAGTTGCAGGAGGCATTCCCTTCCTACAGCGAGAACTTCCCGACTTGGTCACAGCATACATCGGCCATGCACCAATTAGCTGTCTGGACGATGCTGGAAGATGCAGGTTTGGGGGCTTCGCTGCAACACTATAACCCACTGATTGATGATGAGGTGCGCCGCACTTGGAATTTGCCCGAAAGCTGGATGCTCATAGCAGAAATGCCTTTTGGCACGCCGACCGCCGACCCCGGAGAAAAGGAATTCCGGGAGTTGAGTGAGCGGATTAAAATTTTCCGCTGATTGAGGGGAAGTTTCATTATGAAAAGTGAAAAAACGAGGTTTACATAAAAAGGCATTCAAGGAAAAAGTTCCATTTTTAATGGGCTTTTCCTTGAATGCCTTTCATGTTGATTTTCTTGTGATGAATCAGAATCGGAAAATCAGATAGAAACGGAGTGACTTGGTTTTTAAACGGTTTTTGCCGGAAACCAATACATTGTCTATATCTACATCAGAACCGCCTCCTATATCATCCGTATCTACTGCATCTTCATCTACAGCGAACGAATTATATTTGGCTTTTCCCCAGCGTGACTCTATGCCCAAAGAAATGGCTTTGTATGCTATCGCACCGCCTACAGCAAAATTAGACACATAGCTTGCATTGGCTTCATCATTCATTATAACGATAGAACCCGAAGGTATAAAGTGGAAATAGCCGCTCAATTTGAGATAGTCTATCGGATTGAGAGTAATGGATGGACCGATATGGAGCCCGAGTTCCACCTGGTGCACACCCAAATCAAAATCTTCACTGTCTTCATCGGGATAAGTAGACTCA
The DNA here is from genome assembly GCF_003472565.1 of Bacteroides sp. AM10-21B. Taxonomy (NCBI): domain Bacteria; kingdom Pseudomonadati; phylum Bacteroidota; class Bacteroidia; order Bacteroidales; family Bacteroidaceae; genus Bacteroides; species Bacteroides sp. AM10-21B. The sequence continues at coordinate 453,469 of NZ_QRME01000002.1, forward strand.
GATGGTTCTGTCCATTCTTTGGGCTGTGAATATTTGGCGTAGGAGATGTCCAGCCATGTGATGTCTAATCCGAATTTCAGCATATTAAACAAAGCTCTCCTATGCAGGTAATACGTATGCCCAAAACCCAGAGAAACTCCGAAGTCGCTCTTCCATTTCAAACTGGAAATGTCTTGATGTGTAAGAGTTTGGTTTATATAACCGATATGAAAGTACTTACTCCGCTTTTTCCAAATGGATTCGTTGCGTTTGTCATCTTCTACTTTCTGTACTTTGGCAGAAAGTTTGCTGACCACTTGTGCCAAGGAGTCTGTCTTGTCTGTGTTATCGCTGGTGACTACTGTTTCCTGTGCATACATTCCCATGGAAAAGGCGCAGGCAAAGAAGATATACAGAATTCTTTTCATCGTATATATTTTATGAGATTAGTGTTTCACGAAGAAATAAGATTTTTCGACTTTCATTTCTTTACTCTTCTAAACTCTATCTTCATATATTCTTTATATGTCATTCCATCTTCAATGATTTCACTGCCTTCTGATTCTATTATCAATTTATCACCGTTCAGTGCCAATACTTTCATTTCACCGATTCCGCCTTCTGACTTAACAGTCAGTTTATCACCTGCGAGTTTATAAGTGCCGGAGTCTGTCTCTCCATCATCTTTGATAGTAAGTTTACCATCGGCAGTGAAAATAAAAGTCATTTTGGTGTACGGTCCTTTAAATTCAGAGCGTTCGCCGTCAACTTCTTCCCAACTGTCAATATTTACAGACTGCCAAGTACCGACAATATCTGTGGAAGTATTGTCTTCCTCGTCGTCGTCACTACAAGAAGTAAAACCAACCATACAGGTTGACATTAAAAGAACTAAGCATAATACACCTCTCTGAAGTGTATTCGCAAAAAAAGATAACTTTTTCATCGTTATTCCTCCTGTCTTTCCAGCTCCTCAAAGACCTTTTTTATTAAACCACAAAGCGTGGAACTGTATATCCACGTCTCTATGTGAAGGTGGTAGGAATACCTTGGAAACAGATGTGGAAATAACAGCCCCACGCATATGCGTAGAGACCATTACGACCTCTCTTGTTTCCAGTGATTAGTTTCCTACGCTTTTCACATACAAGCAGAAGACATAACGCCTCGATTTTTTAATATGTCTTGGAAAGAGTCGCCTCAATCCAATTGCAAAGGTAGTAAGATTTTAGTAAACAACGGTGTATAAGTGATTTTTATTTGTATTTATCATAGCTTTTATCATACACAGATACATCCTAAATTGCTTTAATACAGCTTTGTTCTGATGCTCAGCGCTCATTTCCAATTATTATTCATATCTTTGCCCGCAAACGGTAAGCAATTATGATACGTATTTTTTTGACCGGTTACATGGGAGCCGGTAAGACAACATTGGGAAAGGCTTTTGCCCGCACATTGAATGTACCTTTTATTGACTTGGACTGGTACATAGAAGAACGTTTTCACAAATCTATTCGTGAATTGTTCGTTGAGCGGGGAGAGGCCTCTTTTCGTGAACTGGAGCGAAACATGCTGCACGAGGTTGCCGAGTTTGAGGATGTCATTATCTCGACCGGTGGCGGTACTCCCTGTTTTTTTGATAATATGGACTACATGAACGGACATGGGCAAACCGTTTTTCTGGATGTGCATCCCGATATTTTGTTCAATCGCCTGCGCGTGGCAACCCAACAGCGCCCTATCCTGCAAGGAAAGACGGATGAAGAATTGCGTGCTTTTATTGTGGAAGCATTGGACAAACGTACGCCTTTTTACTCGCAAGCCCGCTACCGTTTCGATGCCGGCCGTCTGGAAAGCAGACGCCAAATAACAGAGTCTGTGCAACAGTTACGCAGCCTGTTGGACGTTTAATCCCTTGTAAATGTGTGTTTTTCGCCCGAAAAGGCAAGATTTTTCAGATTTATGTGTATTTTTGTACCCCTTAATTAGAGTGATAATTAGGATTGTAAATAGTAAATTGTAAATAGTCAAATTGTAAACGAACTGATGAGAAAATGGCGTATTGAAGATTCAGAAGAGCTGTACAACATTACAGGTTGGGGCACTTCGTACTTTGGTATCAATGACAAAGGTCATGTTGTAGTAACACCGCGTAAAGACGGAGTTGGCGTTGATTTAAAAGATTTGGTCGACGAATTGCAACTGCGTGACGTGACGGCTCCCATGCTGGTCCGCTTTCCTGACATTCTTGACAACCGGATTGAAAAGATTTCCTGTTGTTTCAGGCAGGCGGCGGACGAATATGGCTATAAGGCAGAGAATTTTATTATCTACCCTATTAAAGTGAATCAGATGCGCCCGGTGGTTGAGGAGATTATCAGCCACGGCAAGAAGTTCAATCTTGGACTGGAAGCCGGTTCCAAGCCCGAATTGCACGCGGTGATTGCCATCAATATGGATTCCGACTCGCTGATTATCTGCAACGGATATAAGGATGAGAGCTACATTGAGCTTGCTTTGCTGGCGCAGAAGATGGGGAAACGCATCTTCCTCGTAGTAGAAAAGCTGAACGAACTGAAGTTGATAGCCAAAATGGCGAAGCAATTGAACGTAAAACCCAATATTGGCATTCGCATTAAGCTGGCTTCATCGGGAAGTGGCAAATGGGAGGATTCTGGCGGCGATGCAAGCAAATTCGGGTTGTCTTCCAGTGAATTGCTCGAAGCGCTCGACTTTATGGCGGATAAGGGTATGCAGGATTGTCTGAAATTGATACATTTTCATATTGGAAGCCAAGTTACGAAGATTCGCCGCATTAAGACAGCCTTGCGTGAGGCGTCTCAGTTCTATGTGCAGTTGCACAGCATGGGATTCAAAGTCGAGTTTGTGGACATCGGCGGCGGCTTGGGCGTGGATTATGACGGAACGCGTTCTTCCAACAGTGAGGGTAGCGTGAACTATTCCATTCAGGAGTATGTGAACGACTCTATATCTACTTTGGTGGATGCCAGCGATAAGAACGGCATTCCTCATCCCAATATAATAACGGAGAGCGGACGCGCTTTGACGGCGCATCATTCCGTGCTCATTTTCGAGGTGCTGGAGACAACCAATCTTCCCGAATGGGACGATGATGAAGAGGTAACCGAAAACGACCATGAATTGTTGCGGGAACTTTACGGCATTTGGGATACATTGAACCAGAACAAGATGCTGGAAGCCTGGCACGATGCGCAGCAGATACGCGAAGAGACGCTCGACCTGTTCAGCCACGGCATTGTAGACTTGCAGACCCGTGCCAAGATTGAACGGTTGTATTGGTCTATCATGCGTGAGGTAAATCAGATAGCCGGCGGCTTGAAGCATGCGCCCGATGAATTCCGCGGACTTCCCAAGTTGCTGGCGGATAAATACTTCTGTAATTTCTCGCTTTTCCAGTCTTTGCCGGACTCTTGGGCGATAGACCAGATATTCCCTATCATGCCTATCCAGCGTTTGGACGAGAAACCGGACCGGACAGCCACGTTGCAGGATATTACCTGCGATTCGGATGGCAAGATTGCCAACTTCATCTCTACCAAGAATGTTTCGCATTACTTGCCGGTACATTCTCTGAAGAGCAAGGAACCCTATTATGTGGGTGTATTCCTCGTGGGGGCGTATCAGGAAATTCTCGGTGATATGCACAACTTGTTTGGCGATACGAATGCGGTACACGTGTCTGTAAGCGATAAGGGCTATACAATAGAGCAGGTCATCGACGGTGAGACAGTGGCGGAAGTTTTGGATTATGTGCAATACAGCCCGAAGAAGCTGGTACGTACCCTGGAGACATGGGTAACCCAGTCGGTAAAGGAAGGGCGTATCTCTTTGGAGGAAGGAAAGGAATTTTTGTCTAATTATCGTTCCGGTTTGTACGGATATACATATTTGGAATAATGAGAGAGAAACTGACAGTAATCAAGGTGGGTGGCAAAATTGTGGAAGAAGAGGCCACCCTCTGCAAGTTGTTGGATGATTTTGCCGCTATCGAGGGCTACAAAGTGTTGGTACATGGCGGCGGACGTTCGGCAACGAAAATCGCAGCCCGGCTGGGCATTGAAAGCGAAATGGTAAACGGACGCCGTATCACCGATGCCGAAACTTTGAAGGTGGTGACAATGGTCTATGGCGGATTGGTGAACAAAAACATAGTGGCAGGCCTGCAGGCGCGCGGTGCCAATGCACTCGGTCTGACGGGTGCGGACATGGATGTAATCCGTTCCGTGAAGCGTCCGGTAAAAGAGGTGGACTATGGCTTTGTAGGCGATGTAAAGCAAGTGAACGGCACTTTCTTGAGCGACCTTATTCATAAGGGAGTTGTGCCGGTGATGGCTCCGTTGACGCACGACGGCGAGGGGCATATGCTGAATACGAATGCCGACACGATTGCCGGAGAAACGGCTAAGGCATTGTCCGGGCAATTTGATGTGACGCTGGTGTATTGCTTTGAGAAGAAAGGCGTACTGCGTGACGAGAATGACGACGACAGTGTGATTCCTCAGATTACCCCGGAAGAGTTTAAGCGATATGTTGCCGAAGGAGTTATTCAAGGCGGCATGATTCCTAAGCTGGAGAACTCTTTTGAGGCTTTGAACGCCGGGGTTGCGGAAGTCGTAATCACCTTAGCTTCAGCTATAAACAGTAACGGAGGAACCCGTATCAAAAAATAATTCAAAAAAAAGTGGTGGCAGACTGTAACTTTCGGTTTGCTGAACCGTCAATTAATTAGAGATGCAAGAAATCAGTTTTCGTAATGACATTCTCCCTCTGAAAGACAAGCTCTTTCGGTTGGCCCTAAGAATTACATTCGACCGGGCGGAAGCGGAAGATGTTGTGCAGGAAACACTGATTAGGGTATGGAACAAGCGTGATGAGTGGACGCAGTTCGGTTCTGTCGAAGCCTATTGCCTGACAGTGGCAAGGAATTTGGCGATAGACCGCAGCGAAAGGAAAGATGCTCAAACGGTGGAACTTACGCCCGATATGGAAGAAACTTCCGATGCGTCAAGCCCTTACGAAAGGTTGGTGAGCAAAGAACGAATGGCTTTGATACACCGCCTGATGAATGAGCTTCCCGAAAAACAGCGGTTGATTATGCAGCTGAGGGATGTTGAAGGTAAGAGCTATAAAGAAATTGCGGTTGTCTTGAGTCTGACAGAGGAGCAAGTTAAAGTGAATCTTTTCAGGGCGCGGCAAAAAGTTAAACAACGGTTTATTGATATAGAAGGTTATGGACTTTAAATATATAGAACAACTTTTAGAACGCTATTGGCAGTGTGAGACTTCCCTTAAGGAAGAAGCGCAGTTGCGTGCTTTCTTTACGGAAGAGGATGTTCCCGAACACTTGCTTCGTTACAAAGATTTGTTTGTATATCAGCAACTTCAGCAAGAAGAACATTTGGGTGCGGATTTTGATGCACGGGTGCTTGCCGAGATTGAAGCTCCGGTTGTGAAAGCCAAACGCATGACATTGACCGCACGTTTCATGCCGTTGTTCAAAGCCGCCGCAGTAGTGGCGGTGATACTTTCGCTGGGCAATATGATGCAACATTCGTTCTTTGCCGATGTAAAGGAAGTAGCCGCAGCCGATACTATCGGTAAACAGATTTCCGCTCCGTCGGTTGCCCTTTCGGGGGATATGACCGCGACGCACGAGAAACAGATTTTGGACAGTCTGCATCGTGTAAACAAGGGGAAGGAAATCAAGGAATAGATGTTTTCATTTGCTTTTTTAAAATAACATTTTCATTTGCTTTAAATATAATATAGTTAGTGTGCTTTTATTAAAACAAGACAGAGGCTGTGAAGTTTCAATTCTCTCAAAATTTTATAAAAACTAACTAAGATAGATGGGACGCCGCGTGATGCAGCGTCCCTTTTATGTATCCTTTGTAATGAATCACCGAATCAGAGTTTATATAATCCTTTCTTGGGAAAATCCAATTCCGGGTTACCTTTATAACCGATGTCTCCACTTCCGCTGGTGCGTGCCTTCAAGAATTCGGTGGCATGGCATTTGATGTCTCCCGAACCGGCTACGCTTGCTGAGACACGTTTCGCCTGCAAGTCGGAAGCGAACAAATCTCCTGAACCTGCTACACGGTAGCTGGCTTCTTGGGTTGTTCCTGTCAATATTGCCGTACCCGACCCTGCAACGGATGCTTCGGTATTGGTAGCCGATACATTGTTGAGTTTCAAGTCTCCCGAGCCTGCAACGGATGTTTTAAGATTGGCGCAAGTGATGTTGCTGCCCTGTATGTCACCGGAACCGGCAATGGATACACTGACATCGTTAGTGCAAGTGATATTGTCCGCTTTGATATTTCCCGAACCGGCTACGGATATCTTTAAGTAATCTGTTTTCAAGCCGTTGGCCAGTTCTACATTTCCTGAGCCTGCCACGGAGATATTATTGAGAGTTTCGGAAGAAATGCGGATTTCCAGTTTGTTAAAAGAAACATTGACACCTTTTTTGAATTTGATATTCAGCGTCTTATTATTTACCTTGATGTCTAAAAGGTCTACGATATTGTCGGAAGTATATACTTCTACTGTGGGTTTTCCTGCCTTTTGGGTGTAGGTCACATCCGGGCTTCCCGCCAAGTTCAGACCGGTGAAGTTGTCTACTTTGATGCTTTTGGTTACGTAGTTCTTGCTGGCTTTTACCGTTTTTCCGCCGAAAGCTCCCGTGTGTTCTGTATGGCGGAACTGAGAGCAAGCTGTGGTACTGAATGTCAAAAGAATGACTGAAAGGAATGTTGCTAAATTTTTCATACTCATTTATTTTAAGTTTTCTTGTTTGTTAGACGCAGTCTTTTCTCGAAAAGTTGCGGGGCTTGTGATTTTTTTTGCCGGGAACTTTTTGTTGCCAACTCTTGTTCAAATTCTATGCCATAAACATAAGTCATTGTTTATTAGTATATAATAGGAAAGATGCAGTGTCCGTTTTTGAACACTTTGTTCGTTTTTGATAGATAATCGTTTGTTTTTTCGGGCGATTCTTCGTTCTTTTGCCCATATTTTAAGAAAGGAAGTACAAATGGTAGCGGAACGTGTTTTGGAGGATGAGGAGTTGGGACGTTTGCTGGTACGGGTAAATACCCGGGCCCGACGTTTGACTTTTCGTACGCGCGAGGATGCTATTCATGTAACTGTTCCGCCGGGTACAACGGTTGCGGAAGTCAAGAACGCCGTTGAACAATTGCGTTCCCGATTGCGGGTGGCGCGGCAAAAGCAAAGCCGTCCGTTGATTGACTTGAACTATCGGATTGATACGGAATTCTTTAAGCTGAGTTTGGTGAGTGGAGAGCGTGACCGTTTCCTTTCGCGCTCGGAGTTGGGAGAAATGCAGATTATCTGCCCGCCGAATGCGGATTTCTCCAATAAAGAACTGCAAGCCTGGCTGCGTAAAGTAATTGAAGAGGCTTTGCGCCGTAATGCCAAGATTATTCTTCCGCCCCGGCTTTATGCACTCTCGCTGCAGCACAATCTGTCTTATAAGAGTGTGAAGATAAATTCCAGTAGCGGGCGTTGGGGAAGTTGTTCCGCCCGCGGAAGCATCAATCTTTCCTATTTCCTTGTCCTGTTGCCCAAGCATTTGATTGATTACGTGCTGCTGCACGAGTTGGCGCACACCCGTGAAATGAATCACGGTGAGAGCTTTTGGGCGTTGCTTGATGGCATGACGGACGGTAAAGCGCAACTTCTGCGTAGCGAACTGAGAAAGTATAAGACGGAATTCTGAGGCAGGTCAATAGAATTTTAACTTATATCAAGAGCATCTGTCATTCAGAGCGAAGCGAAGAATCTACTCTCTTTATGTATACACAGAAAAGAGATTCTTCGCTTCGCTCTGAATGACAGATAGTATAAACTAATTATGCACATTTACTTATCGGAGAGGTATAGAGACGGGATGTTGTGCCAGTCAGTTGGCACAGCTTTGCCATTGGGAAGGTATTGCATTTTCTTTCTTAATCGGTGAAATTCAATGAATTACAGAAATATCCGACTTGACACGTAGCGATTTAGAAACGAGCAATTTTCTACATATTACTTAATCTTGCATAAATGGGAAGAACGCTTTTTCTGAATGTAAAGATACAAATTTAGATTTGATTTTTAATCTATTCCGCATTGCTATTTCTGCGAATAATATACTCCATCAGTAAAAGATGTGTTCAAAAATCGTTTCTCCATTACCATGCGGAAATTCAATACAAAGTATAATTCCAATCAAAGTCAATGAATATAGCTGTTATGATAACAATTCTTCAATGTACCAATCTATTGGGTATTGTTTCAAGTATTTTCCTGACTTTTTCTGAACGAAGTTCTATTTTATCGTGATTTTCAATATTCTCTTTTCCCATATCAATTTCCAAGTTCTAGTTGCTTTTTTTGAAAAAACAAAGATAGCTGTTTTTTCATCGAATACCGTTTTTATCCCGATGCCCGGACTCTTATTCTTCCGCGTTTATCAAATCGACAAAATCAAATTTGGCAAGAAGGAAATTCCTATCAAGGTTGTAGTCGTACAGACGGCTTTTAATCGTATGCTGGTTAGCATTATTTTTCTCACTATAGCCATATTGTGTTAATAATAATCAAAACACACGTAGTGCTTCACGTTGATAATTTAATATGATGATATACTTAAATATTAATCTTAGTTTATATTTGTTGTAATTCATTGTTCATATACAAAATGCATTTTGCTATGATATGAAAAACAAAGTTTTACTATTTTTGCATTTAATTATTTGTGACTAATATCTAAAAGTGTAAGTATTTTATTTAAAAATATAACATGAAAATTAAAATATTGTAGTCCTTTGCAATAAAATATATTTTTTATTAATTATCGAATTTGTTAAACTGTAAAAAAATGCCTATGGAAAAATATTAAACACACAAAAAAACATATAAGATTTACGTACTATAATCTATTAGACGTAGATTGTTTGATGATACTATTGAAAATATATTTTTAACCTGTTGGCGGAATTAATTTAGTGCATACTTAATTCTGCCAATGG
>NZ_QRME01000020.1:0-1029 GCF_003472565.1 Bacteroides sp. AM10-21B
AACCTGTTGGCGGAATTAATTTAGTGCATACTTAATTCTGCCAATGGGCTTGTCGTTAATGAAGTTTACGTATTGCAGAATGGTAAGTGCACTAATTTTGCCAATGATTCTGGCAAACAAACCATTCGTTATTTTCGCGTAGTTCCTGATGACCAAGAACTGGTCTGTAAGTTGTGAGAATATTGTCTCAATCCTCTTTCTTGCCTTTGCAAACGGAATGAATGTCGGTTTCCAATCCTTTTGGTTGAGCCGATACGGACACTCCAGTCTTATGTGTGCGGTTTCGAACAAGTCAAGCTGTACGTCAGCTCCAATATACCCTTTGTCACCATAGATGCTACAGTCGTGATAAGTATGTTTTACATCCTTCATATAATGGAGGTCAGCCACACTTGCCTTTGACAGATCATAGGAATGGATAACTCCACTTAACCCACAGAGAGCGTGTAACTTATAACCAAAATAATACGTGTTCTGCGAAGCACAGAAGCCGAAGTCGGGAGCTTGCGAGAAATTGCCGGCACGCCCCATCTTGCAACGTTTTCCTCTTGCAACCCTACAGACCTCTATCGGCTTGGAGTCAACAAAGAATTGTTCCTCTCCGCCATCCATTTCCATGGCAATCCGCTTGCGCAGTTCCTCACACAGGCCTGACGTTTTCTTCCTGCGGTCATTGAACTGTCTCCTTGATATGAGATTGGGAATGCTGTCCTTGTATTCTTGCAATTTATAGTCGAACAACCACTTCTCACTATCAATGCTCTCGGTCTCTGCCGTCAGGGATAGCGCCACCACTTCCAAATCCGAAAACTTGGGAACAGGACCACGACGTGGAACATTACCCGAATCATTGACGAGATTTTCAGAGAATTGCTTGCATATCTCAAGTATTTTGACGAATTTTGCATAAAGGTTGTACATACGATGGTTTGAACTTAATGTTTTAATCACCACTAAGTTACTAAAAATCAGCGACATGTACAACTTTTTACTCATATTTATCAACTTAAATTAATTCCGCCAACGGGT
>NZ_QRME01000021.1:0-425 GCF_003472565.1 Bacteroides sp. AM10-21B
GCGCTGTACAACACCCTTGCGCGGCTCTTCCCCAAGGAGGAGTAGGCACGCCGGCACGCATCCGAAATAAGTGGGGCGGACCCTCCCCACGGGGGGAGAGGGCTATTTTCGTATTCGGAAGCGTACCTTTACCTTTGCCCCCGTCAATGAAGACAAACTAAAAAACAAACGCAAGGACATCCCCCAAGAGGTTTCCGCCGCCCCCTTCCGGAGGATTTGTCGGTGCAGTGGATGCCTGCCTCCGTCATCCTCACTCACCTCACCATCTACGGAAAGGTGCAGGTGAACCGGCAGACGCAACAGGAATTGGTGCAGGCGCTCGAGAAGTATGAGTTCGAGATGCGCACCAACAATCAGGGTAGTACGGAGTATGGGGTGGTGAAGTACCGGTCGGACGAGGTGGAACGGAACTTCAGGCAATAGGT
>NZ_QRME01000021.1:435-999 GCF_003472565.1 Bacteroides sp. AM10-21B
ACAAACGCAAGGACATCCCCCAAGAGGTTTCCGCCGCCCCCTTCCGGAGGATTTGTCGGTGCAGTGGATGCCTGCCTCCGTCATCCTCACTCACCTCACCATCTACGGAAAGGTGCAGGTGAACCGGCAGACGCAACAGGAATTGGTGCAGGCGCTCGAGAAGTATGAGTTCGAGATGCGCACCAACAATCAGGGTAGTACGGAGTATGGGGTGGTGAAGTACCGGTCGGACGAGGTGGAACGGAACTTCAGGCAATAGGTGCACATCAAAAAAAGTTTTGCCTGTGGTGCAAATCCCATTTGATATACATCAAACGGACTTTGCACCACAGGCAATTGTAGTTTATGCAGATTCAGAATAAGTAAAAAGCGTATTATAATCGGTTGAAATTCAATGGAACCAAACTACTGACATCCATATCCCACCGCGCCCGTGTACGACAAAACAGGATTTTCCGATTCCGTATCTTTGTACTACGGAAAAAGGGAGAGGAGCTGCTTCAAAACTCTGATAGAAAAATCATCCTGTCATTCAGAGGAGCTTGCGACGAAGAATCTCCTCCC
>NZ_QRME01000003.1:0-429911 GCF_003472565.1 Bacteroides sp. AM10-21B
ACTTTTTACTCATATTTATCAACTTAAATTAATTCCGCCAACGGGTTTACTAATGACAAAAAAGAAATTGCCCGTTCGTTTTACGGGTCAGCACTTTACTATTGATAAAGTGCTAATAAAAGATGCAATAAGACAAGCAAATATAAGTAATCAGGATACGGTTTTAGATATTGGGGCAGGCAAGGGGTTTCTTACTGTTCATTTATTAAAAATCGCCAACAATGTTGTTGCTATTGAAAACGACACAGCTTTGGTTGAACATTTACGAAAATTATTTTCTGATGCCCGAAATGTTCAAGTTGTCGGTTGTGATTTTAGGAATTTTGCAGTTCCGAAATTTCCTTTCAAAGTGGTGTCAAATATTCCTTATGGCATTACTTCCGATATTTTCAAAATCCTGATGTTTGAGAGTCTTGGAAATTTTCTGGGAGGTTCCATTGTCCTTCAGTTAGAACCTACACAAAAGTTATTTTCGAGGAAGCTTTACAATCCATATACCGTTTTCTATCATACTTTTTTTGATTTGAAACTTGTCTATGAGGTAGGTCCTGAAAGTTTCTTTCCACCGCCAACTGTCAAATCAGCCCTGTTAAACATTAAAAGAAAACAGTTATTTTTTGATTTTAAGTTTAAAGCCAAATACTTAGCATTTATTTCCTGTCTGTTAGAGAAACCTGATTTATCTGTAAAAACAGCTTTAAAGTCGATTTTCAGGAAAAGTCAGGTCAGGTCAATTTCGGAAAAATTCGGTTTAAACCTTAATGCTCAAATTGTTTGTTTGTCTCCAAGTCAATGGGTAAACTGTTTTTTGGAAATGCTGGAAGTTGTCCCTGAAAAATTTCATCCTTCGTAGTTCAAAGTCGGGTGGTTGTCAAGATGATTTTTCTGGTTTGGTGTCGTCTTTTAAGCTGCCGCATAACAAATTAATAATACCAAATAAAAATACGTATAGATTAAAAAAGTTCTTTGTGCTTTTGTCAGGGAACTTTTTTTTCGTAAATTTGCGTTCAATTATGCGGCAGTAATAATATACATATTAATACGAGTTAAGAATCCTGTAGTTTTCCACATGCTACGAGGAGGTATTAAAAGGTGCGTTTCGGCAATGCATCTATTGTAGTATATTATTGCTTAATCAAATGAACATTATAAATTTAGGAATTCTTGCTCACATTGATGCAGGAAAAACTTCCGTAACCGAAAATCTGCTATTTGCCTGCGGAGCAACGGAAAAGCGCGGCAGTGTTGATAAAGGTGACACCATAACAGACTCTATGGATATAGAAAAACGTAGAGGAATTACTATTCGGGCTTCTACGACATCTATTGTTTGGAATGGTGTGAAATGCAATATCATTGACACTCCGGGACACATGGATTTTATTGCAGAGGTGGAGCGGACATTCAAAATGCTTGATGGAGCAGTCCTCATATTATCGGCAAAGGAAGGCATACAAGCACAAACAAAGTTGCTGTTCAAGACTTTGCAAAAACTGCAAATCCCGACAATTATATTTATCAATAAGATTGATCGTGCCGGCGTAAATCTTGAGCGTTTATATCTGGACATAAAAACAAATCTGTCGCAAGACGTCTTGTTTATGCAAACGGTTGTCGATGGAGTAGTTTACCCGATTTGCACCTCAACAGATATAAGGGCAGAACACAAAGAATTTGTATGCAACCATGACGACGATATATTAGAACTATATTTGGCGGATAAAGAAATCTTACCGGCAGATTATTGGAATGCGATAATCGCTCTTGTGGCAAAAGCCAAAGCCTATCCGGTCTTGCATGGATCAGCAATGTGCAATATTGGCATCAATGAGTTGTTAGACGCCATCATTTCTTTTATATTTCCTCCGGCATCAGTCCCAAATAGACTTTCAGCTTATCTTTATAAAATAGAACATGCCCCCAAAGGGCATAAAAGAAGTTTTCTAAAAATTATTGACGGAAGTCTGAGACTTCGAACCGTTATAAAAGTCAATGATTCGGAAAAATTCATCAAGATTAAAAATCTAAAAACCATTTATCAGGGCAAAGAGATAAATGTTGATGAAGTGGTTGCTAATGATATCGCAATTATAGAAGATATAGAAGAATTAAGAATCGGAGATTATTTAGGTGTTAAACCTTGTCTGATTCAAGGATTATCTCATCAGCATCCCGCCCTCAAATCTTCTGTCCGACCAGACAAGCCCGAAGAGAGAAGCAAGTTGATATCCGCTCTAAATGTATTGTTTATTGAAGACCCGTCTCTGTCCTTTTCCATAAATTCATATAGTGATGAATTGGAAATCTCGTTATATGGTTTAACCCAAAAAGAAATCATACAAACATTGCTGGAAGAACGATTCTCCGTAAAGACCCATTTTGATGAAATCAAGACTATCTACAAAGAACGACCTAAAAAGAAGGTGAATAAGATTATCCATATCGAAGTCCCTCCCAACCCTTACTGGGCCTCAATAGGACTGACTCTGGAACCTTTACCGATAGGGTCAGGGGTGCAAATCGAAAGTGAAATCTCCTTTGGTTATCTGAACCATTCTTTTCAAAATGCCGTTTTTGAAGGAATCCGTATGTCTTGCCAATCGGGATTGCATGGATGGGAAGTGACGGATTTGAAAGTAACCTTTACTTATGCCCTTTATTATAGTCCGATAAGTACCCCTGCCGATTTTAGACAATTGTCTCCTTATGTCTTCAGGTTGGCTTTGCAACAATCAGGAGTGGATATTCTCGAACCGATGCTCTATTTTGAGTTACAGATACCACAAGTAGCAAGTTCCAAAGCTATTACAGATCTGCAAAAAATGATGTCTGAGATTAAAGGTATCAGTTGTAATAAAGAGTGGTGTCTTATTGAAGGGAAAGTTCCATTAAATACAAGTAAAGACTATGCTTCAGAAGTAAGTTCATACACTAAAGGCTTAGGCACTTTTATGGTTAAGCCGTGTGGGTATCAAATAACAAAAGGCGGTTATTCTGATAATACCCGTATGGAAGAAAAGGATAAACTTTTATTCATGTTTGAAAAATCAGTATCATCAAAATAATGGAACGATCCAGGAATTTCTATAAGACAATACGGTTGGGGTATATACTTATCTCCGTTCTTATCGGATGTATAGCATATAATAGCTTCTATGAATGGCAGGAGATAGAAGCATTAGAACTTGACAATAAAAAAATAGACGAGTTCCGAAAAGAGATAAACAATATCAATATTCAAATGATAAAATTTTCTCTATTTGGTGAAACAATACTGGAATGGAACGATAAAGATATCGAACATTACCATGCACAGCGTATGGCAATGGATAGTATGCTCTGCCGTTTCAAAGCTACCTATCCGGCAGAGCGTATAGACAGCGTACGCCATCTTCTCGAAGATAAGGAACGGCAGATGTGCCAAATCGTTCAAATACTTGAACAACAACAAGCCATCAACGATAAGATAACCAGTCAAGTACCTGTAATCGTGCAGAAGAGTGTACAGGAACAGCCCAAGAAGTCCAAGCGCAAAGGTTTCTTGGGCATCTTCGGCAAAAAGGAAGAAGCGAAACCAACTGTGACTACCACGATGCACCGTTCCTTTAACCGGAATATGAGAACCGAACAACAGGCACAAAGCCGCCGCTTATCGGTTCATGCCGATAGCCTTGCCGCACGAAATGCGGAACTTAACAGGCAACTGCAAGGACTGGTTGTTCAAATAGACGGGAAAGTACAAACTGACCTACAAAAGCGGGAAGCCGAGATAACAGCCATGCGGGAACGGTCGTTCATTCAGATTGGGGGCTTGACAGGGTTCGTTATACTGCTACTGGTCATATCATATATCATCATACACCGAAATGCCAACCGCATCAAGCGATATAAACAGGAAACCGCAGATTTAATCGAGCGACTGCAACAAATGGCAAAGCGAAACGAGGCACTGATAACCTCCCGCAAGAAAGCCGTACATACCATTACCCATGAATTACGCACACCGCTGACTGCAATAACGGGCTATGCCGGACTGATACAAAAAAACTTCAATGCGGATAAAACCGGGATGTATATCCGAAATATTCAGCAATCCTCCGACCGTATGCGTGAAATGCTTAATACTCTTCTGAGTTTCTTCCGGCTGGACGACGGCAAGGAACAGCCTAATTTCTCCACGTGTAGGATTTCATCAATAGCGCATACGCTCGAATCAGAGTTTATGCCAATTGCCATAAACAAGGGACTTGCTCTTACTGTGACGAATCACACGGATGCTGTTGTACTGACCGATAAGGAACGCATTCTACAAATTGGAAATAACCTGCTGTCAAACGCCATCAAGTTCACTGAGAACGGTGCCGTTTCTCTGACAATGGGGTATGATAACGGTATGCTGAAACTTATCGTCAAAGATACGGGTTCGGGTATGACCGAAGAGGAACAGCAACGTGTGTTCGGTGCGTTTGAACGTTTGTCAAACGCTGCCGCAAAGGACGGCTTCGGATTAGGTCTTTCCATTGTTCAGCGCATTGTGACAATGCTCGGCGGCACAATCCAGCTGAAGAGCGAGAAAGGCAAGGGCAGCCGTTTCACGGTGGAGATACCCATGCAGTCAGCCGAGGAATTGCCGGAACGGATAAATAAAACACAGATTCATCATAACCGAACACTCCATGATATTGTTGCCATCGACAATGACAAGGTACTTCTCCTAATGCTGAAAGAAATGTATGCACAAGAAGGGATACATTGCGACACTTGCACCGATGTTGCGGAACTGATGGAAATGATACGCCGGAAAGAATACAGTCTGCTTCTGACCGATTTGAATATGCCGGATATAAACGGCTTCGAGCTGTTGGAACTGCTACGCACCTCCAATGTGGGCAATTCAAGGATCATTCCGATTATTGTAACAACCGCTTCGGGCAGTTGCAACAGAGAGGAACTTTTAGAACGTGGATTTTCCGATTGCCTTCTCAAGCCGTTTTCCATATCGGAGCTGATGGAAGTTTCCGACAAGTGCGCCATGAAAGGTAAACAAAATGAAAAGCCTGATTTCTCCTCCCTACTGTCTTACGGCAATGAATCCGTCATGTTGGATAAACTGATAGCGGAAACCGAAAAGGAAATGCAGTCGGTCAGGGATGCGGAACAACGGAAAGACTTTCAAGAACTGGACGCCCTGACACACCACCTACATAGTTCGTGGGAGATACTGCGTGCCGACCAACCATTAAGGGAACTTTATAAACAGCTTCATGGGAGTGCCGTTCCCGATTATGAAGCATTGAACAACGCCGTGACTGCCGTATTGGATAAGGGTTCGGAGATAATCCGGCTGGCAAAAGAAGAAAGGAGAAAATACGAAAATGGATAAAACAAAAATCATCGTGGTGGAGGACAACATCGTATATTGCGAGTTTGTCTGCAACCTGCTGGCACGGGAGAAATTCCGTACCGTGCAGGCTTTCCACCTCTCGACAGCGAAGAAACTTCTGCAACAAGCCACTGACAATGATATAGTAGTTTCTGATTTGCGTTTGCCTGACGGTGACGGCATCGACCTATTGCGCTGGATGCGCAAAGAAGGCATGACGCAGCCGTTCATCATCATGACCGACTATGCCGAAGTACATACGGCGGTTGAAAGCATGAAACTCGGTTCGCTGGACTACATACCCAAGCAACTCGTGGAGGACAAACTCGTGCCTTTGCTCCGCACCATACTGAAAGAGCGGAATATCGGGCGAAGCCGCATGCCCGTATTTGCCCGTGACGGTTCAGCCTTTCAGAAAATCATGCACCGGATAAGGCTGGTAGCTCCTACCGACATGAGCGTACTGATATTCGGGGAGAACGGTACTGGCAAAGAGCATATTGCCCATCTACTGCACGATAAAAGCAAGCGTTCAGGCAAGCCTTTCGTGGCGGTGGACTGCGGCTCACTCACCAAAGAGCTTGCACCATCGGCGTTCTTCGGACACGTCAAAGGAGCGTTCACTGGTGCTGAAAACACAAAGAAAGGCTATTTCCACGAGGCGGAAGGCGGCACATTGTTTTTAGACGAAGTGGGTAATCTCGCACCAGAAACTCAACAGATGTTACTCCGTGCCATACAGGAACGGCGGTTCCGTCCCGTTGGCGACAAGTCCGACCGCAGTTTCAACGTCCGCATCATCGCCGCCACCAACGAGAATCTGGAAAAGGCGGTCAATGAAAAGCGTTTCCGGCAGGATTTGTTATACCGCCTACATGACTTTGAAATAACCGTTCTGCCCTTACGTGACTGTCAGGAGGACATCATGCCGCTGGCGGAGTTCTTCCGTGAGATTGCCAATAAGGAATTGGAGTGCAAGGTTAGCGGTTTCAGTTCCGAAGCACGGAAAGCGTTGCTGACCCATTCATGGCCGGGCAACGTGCGCGAACTTCGACAGAAAATCATGGGTGCGGTGTTGCAGGCTCAGACGGGACTTGTCACAAAAGAGCATCTGGAACTTGGGATAACCGAAACAACCTCTGTTACCGGCTTCTCCCTACGCAACGACGAGGAAGATAAAGAGCGGATTCTGCGTGCTTTGAAGCAGGCTGACGGGAACCGGAAGGTCGCTGCCGAATTGCTTGGAATAGGCAGGACAACACTCTATAATAAACTGGAAGAATATGGATTGAAGTATAAATTTGAGCAACCATAGCCCGCAATTCGCTGAAAATGGCTATCTTTGCATGACATATCAGAAGGTAACGGCGATTGGCAGAGCCTTTTGCCGCCTATATATAACATAAGACCGCAAGGCGTCCTAATGGGAATCTGGAAAATTAACATTAACAGGAACTATTGCGTGATTGCTTATGCTATGCCTACGCATAGCGTGCATTCACCTATTCCTGTTAAGGGCATTCCAGAGCCTCCATTAGTGATAGCGTGGATTGCACGCTACTTTTTTGCCCTTGCCCAACGAAAGGAAACGCTAATGGGTAAAGTACAGATTCTTGCCGTCCTCACGATGGACGGTTGTCAAAGCTCCGAGTTATATTGCAAAGCGTATAAGGAACTGCGCCTTGAAGATTGCGGTATCAACGAGATAAGGGAAAACGCCCTTTATCATATCACACCCGACTATTCCATCTCTATGCTCGACGAATGGCGGAAATCCGCAACAGACATCTGCTATCTGGCGGAAGTCACTCCTGAAAAGGCGGACTACATCAATGGGCTGTTACGTATGCGTGTGGTGGATGAAATCATACTTTATACGCTTCCTTTCATTGCCGGAACGGGAAAGCGTTTCTTCCAGTCCGCCTTGCCACAGGAACAATGGACGCTGACCTCGCAGAAGGTGTACCGCAACGGAGTGGTCCGCCATATCTATAAAGCGTGCGTTTGATGTCCGGAAAATGGACGAATGTTCAGGAAATGAACACTTTAAGTCGAAAATAATTCCTGACAGACAAATAAATTGCAAAATTATCACACTGAAATCCAGCACCTTGCAGAGAGTGTGCCGGATTTTTTATTTTATGAACACGCTTTTTGCCAATCATATTCATGTGCGCATACCGAAAAACAGAGTGTAAAATTTCAAAATTGACAGGATATGAATTATTTCTTATTGGCGGAAACCGAGTTCTTCCGCCGTATAAACGAAGCCGGGGACTGCAATATGGAAACGGCATATACGGCTTTCGCCACGCAAGTAATCGAGCTATGCAGCGGCAATGTGGACACCAACCGCACCATCATCGCACTGGCTTACATCGAAATCGAGTTGCAGCACCATCCCATGCGCAATCTTCCCGAAGAAAAGAGGGAGGTTGCAGCCTATATCAGCAAGGCACTCTCTTTAGTGAGGAAGATGCAGAAGTTCCTTGCCGCTCCCCAAGTGCCACCACTAATCCCCATCCGTACATCCTCCGACAACACAACCGAAAATCCCGCCTCACCCCTGCAATGGACGGGCAACGCCATCGACCTCGTGGAACTTATCTACGGCATCAACGAGATGGGCTGCATCAACAACGGCAACATGCCGCTCAAACAGCTCGCCCCGCTCCTCTACAAGATTTTCGGTATCGAATCAAAGGACTGCTACCGTTTCTATATCGACATCAAACGCCGGAA
Organism: Bacteroides sp. AM10-21B; assembly: GCF_003472565.1. Taxonomy (NCBI): domain Bacteria; kingdom Pseudomonadati; phylum Bacteroidota; class Bacteroidia; order Bacteroidales; family Bacteroidaceae; genus Bacteroides; species Bacteroides sp. AM10-21B. Next base: position 8,126 of record NZ_QRME01000003.1, read on the forward strand.
AAACGAAAGCCGCACTTACTTCCTTGACAGGATGCAGGAGAAACTGAACGAGAGGATGCTCCGCGACGAGGAAATGGAACGTTTGAGAAAATAATCCTGTACCAATGATGAATCAGGGGGTGACGTTATGTCATTCTCTGATTTTTTGTAGGTTTTGTCCTGCTGTGTAGATACATTTCGTTATCTATTCGCCCGAAAACCAGCGAAAAGCACTATCTTTGTACCCACGTTACAGAATTGTATATGAGCATAGACAACCTCGACATAATAAAACGGTTGATAGCCGAAAAAGAATGCGGACGGGTGGAGTTCAAGGAAACCACCGGACAGTTGGAGCGCGGCATGGAAACGCTTTGCGCCTTCCTTAACGGCGAAGGCGGCACGGTATTGTTCGGTGTCACCGACAAGGGAAAAATCATCGGACAAGACGTGAGCGACAAAACCAAGCGGGATATAGCGGACGCGATCCGGCGTATCGAGCCGTTTGCCACAGTTGAAGTTTCTTATACTGAAATACCAGACACTGGCAAAAGTGTCATCGCACTGTCTGCGGAAGAACAAAGATATATGCGTCCGTTCTCTTACAAAGGACGGGCTTACCTGCGGGTGGAAAGCGCGACATCCATCATGCCGCAGGAGATATATAACCAATATCTGATACAGCGGGGCGGGAAATACGCTTGGGAGGCAATAGCAAATCCTGACCTTAAAATATCCGACCTTGACGAACATGCCGTCATTAGTGCTGTTCGCGGGGGAATCAGAAGCGGTCGTTTACCTGAAGCAACCATAAGGGAAGACTTGCCGACCATTCTCGAAAAATTCAGTCTGTTGCATGACGGGAAACTTAACAATGCTTCAGCAGTGCTGTTCGGTCATGATTTTTATTATTATCCCCAATGCCTGCTCCGTCTGGCGCGTTTCAAAGGCACGACGAAAGACGAGTTTATAGACAATCAACGTGTCACTGGGAATATCTACGCGCTGCTGGATGCTGCAATGGCGTTCTTTTTCAAACATCTGTCACTTTCCGGTAAGATAGAAGGGCTGTACCGTGAGGAAGAACTGGAAATCCCGTACAAGGCATTGAGAGAGTGCTGCACAAATGCGTTGTGCCACCGCCTGTACCACCGTCCCGGCAGTTCGGTGGGAATCGCCATCTATGACGACCGTGTGGAAATAGAGAACAGCGGGACATTTCCGCCGGATATAACAATGGAAAAACTGTTAAGCGGGCATAATTCAGAACCGCAAAATCTAATCATAGCAAACGTGCTGTATAAAAGCGAGGTCTTGGAAAGTTGGGGACGGGGCATCGGGCTTATGATAAGCGAGTGCCGGCGTGTCGGCATTCCGGACCCCGAATTTCACACGGACGGAAACAGCGTATGGGTCGTTTTCCGCTATACCCGGAAAGCAGTCGGGTCATACCCGACAGTCACCCCACAGTCGCCCGATAGTTACCCGACAGTTACCCCGCAAGTGGGAAAAGTTCTGTCTGCAATCGGGAATCAGACACTATCGACAAAAGATGTTATGGAAATGATAGGATTGAAGGACAAAAGCAATTTTCTGGAGCTTTATCTGTATCCTGCAATAAGGTTGGATTTAGTAGAACCGATTTATCCGGAAAAGCCGAAACACCCGCGACAGAAATACCGTCTTACGGAGAAAGGTCTGGATTTAATTAAAAATAAATAGTCATGAACTCGCAAACTGTAGAAATAACATCTGCTGGCATTAGGAAAATATTGAATAAATATACTCCAGAGCGAGCTATTGCCGAATATGTATGGAATGGATTTGATGCAAAAGCAACCGTTGTAAATATTGATTTTGAAATTGACAATGCAGAATTGGACACAATCAAAAATATTAGAATAACAGACAATGGTACAGGCATCTGCTATGAAGAATTACCTATAAAATTCAAAAAATTCTATGAGTCTCAAAAGAGAATAGCCAACGAGAATAATACTGAATTTACAAGAGGAAAAAACGGTTATGGTCGTTTTACTTTCTATAAATTTGCGAGATTTGCTAATTGGGAAACACGCTATAGTAAAGATGCACAAATAATGTCTTATGACATTAGAATTGATAGCGATACTTTAAAAGACTACACTACAACAGAGCCACTTGTATCTGATGACACAACAACAGGTACTTGTGTCGTTTTTAATGAGATTTCTTCTGATATTTCCAGTTTGTTTATAACGAAGACTCTTATCCCTTATCTAAAGGCTGAATTTGCGTGGTTTTTAGAATTGAAATCCGAATATCAAATATACATCAATGGGCAAGAATTAGATTATTCTTCTATAATAGCAGAACAAGAATCAATATCACCGATATTATCACATAACCAGAAAAATAACATCAACTTTCAATGCAAGTATATCCGATGGAATGTAAAGATGAATGATGAATATTCTCGATTTTACTTCTTGAATAATGACTTGGAGTTAAAATTTACCAAAACGACATTATTAAATAAAAAAGGAGATAATTTTTGGCATTCTGTAATTGTGATTGATGATTTCTTCAATGAAATCAATTGTGATAACGAATTAGACGATAATGCTATTCAACCTAAATTGTTTGATAATTCTGCTGATAGAAAATTATTTAAGGAACTAATTACGCAACTCAATGAGTTTCTCAAAAAGAAAAGACGCCCATTCCTAAAGGAGCAAGCAGAAGTTATGGTAACCAAATATAAGAATGAAGATGTTTTCCCTAAATTTGGTACTGAAGATTGGGATATAGTGCGTAGAGAAGGTTTGGAAAACTTCGTAAAGGAACTATACGAAGTAGAACCTGCTGTTTTCATGAAGTTGAACAAAGAACAAAAAAGAGTTTTCTTAGAACTTCTAAATTTGGTGATGGATAGCGGTGAGCGCGATAGTCTGTTTAAGATTTTAGATGCAGTTGTTGAATTAGACTCGAACGATAGGAAAGAATTTGCAAAAATATTAGAAATAACGAGGTTAAAACAAGTCGTTTCCACGATTAAGCTTATTTCAGACAGATTGCTGACACTGGAGAATCTAAAAAAGATTGTTTTTAATCATACTTTACAAGCCAATGAAGTTCGTGATTTGCAGTCGTTCATAGAAAAACACTATTGGATTTTTGGCGAAGAATATAGAATGGTATGTGCGGAAGAGGTCAAATTTGAAGAGGCTTTAAGAAAATACATTTATATTCTGCGTGGAGTTAGCGAGAAAAAATATATTGCTCACCCTAATAAATACAAAGAAATGGATTTATTTCTTACTGGTACTGATTTTAGGGATGGGAGACCTCATAATATAGTTGTGGAAATCAAAAATCCGACAACTATAAAACAATTAAAATCAGAACAGTTAAATCAATTAGAACAATATATGGATGTTATTCTAAAACAAGATTGTTTTAATGATGCTAATGAGTTCTGGACTTTCATTTTGATAGGACAAGACTATGATGATATTGTAGGTCGAAGGGTCATAAATAAGCTTACTGGTTTAGTCCAAAATGACAGTAATTATAGCCTCTATGTAAAAAAATGGAGTGAAATAACAAATGAGGTGGAACGTAGGCTGAAATATTTGCTTGATAAGCTCAAAATAGAAAGAGCCACTTTATCTAAATCCCAATCATTAAATGAGGTAATGAATGAAGTTTCAAATAACACGGCCGCAATGGTTAGTTGAACTTAATATAGTCATAATGCTCAATATAAAGAATTACAAATTACTCCTGTCACAGATAGCTGTAGCAGGAGTAATTCTCAAAACGGGAGTCTGATACATCTTGTTGTTATATATTATTTCTGTTGCAACAGATGTTTCAGATTCTCGTCACCAGCGATGCGCTCCAACTCGTCGGCGACAATCTGTTTCACCTCCTCCTTGATGCGCCTGTAATTCGCCTTCACCATTTCCTTCATGCAGTCGTTGCCGTTCGCGTCCGCGAAGTCGGTAATGACGGGTATCGGCTTGTAGGCTTTCTCCTCGCGCTTCATTTTCTCGGCATCCACGACAATCTCACAGTGGAAAATCTTCTGCTTGATACGCTCGTTGAAGTTGTCGGACACCGAACCGACGAACATCCCCTGCGTCAAGCCGGAAATTTTGCTCGGCGGGATAAGCGCGTCCATCTGCGTGTTGATGGAGGTGGAAACATCCTGCCGGTTGATGGAGATGGACTGCCGCTTTTGAAGCACCTTTCCGAACCGCTCCGAGAGCGTCTTGGCTGTTTCGCCCACCACCTGCCCGGAGAAGATATTGCCGACCGTGTTCATCACCACTTTCGCCTCGCGGTCCCCATAGTCACGCACCAACTGGCTGAAATCCTGAAAACCCAGACACACGGCAACCTTGTTGCTTCGCGCGGTGGCGATAAGGTTGTCCAGCCCCTTGAAGTATATCGTCGGCAGCTCGTCTATGATGACCGACGACTTCAGCATCCCTTTCTTGTTGATAAGTTTAACGATACGGGAATTATACAGACCGAGAGCCGCCCCGTATATGTTCTGTCGGTCGGGATTGTTGCCCACGCAGAGAATTTTCGGTTCTTCGGGATTGTTGATGTCCAGCGTGAACTCGCTGTCCGACATTACCCAATAGAGCTGCGGGGAAATCATGCGTGACAGCGGAATTTTCGCCGAAGCAATCTGCCCCATTAACTGCTCCGCAGCCCCTCCGAGCCACGCGTCCATGAATGGCGAGAGATAGTTCTCCAGTTCGGGATAAGAGGTCAGAATCGGGAAAATATCCTCGTAACGGCGGTTCAGGAACTCGATGGCATGGGGGAACGTGCAATACTTGCCGTTCTGAAAAATTTTAAGATACCAGATGATAGCCGCGAAAAGGATGATGGGCGATTCCACAAAGAAGTCGCCCTGCTTCTGCACCCAACTCTTGTTTAAATTGAGCATGATGGTGTACGCGCTCTCGTAAGCGTCCGTAATGTCCTCCATGAAATCTGGGTGAATGGGATTGCAACGGTGGCTGCGTCGCGGGTCGTCGAAGTTTATCACGTAGAACTTCGGCTTCACCTTGTATCCCTCCGGGTGGTTGAGCAGATGATTATAGGCTATCGTGGACAAGTCACTGAATTTGAAATCATAGACATACATCGAGAAGCCCTTCTCAATCTGCTGCTTGATGAAACTGTTTACCACCGCGTATGACTTTCCGCTGCCCGGCGTACCCAGCACGATGGAGGCGCGGAATGGGTTCACCACGTTGATCCAGCCGTTGTTCCAACGTTTCCTATAATAAAAGCGGGTGGGCAGATTGACCGAATACTCGCTTTCGATGAGCCGTGTTTCCTGCATGAAGCTCTCGTTCTCGTTGTTGAACACGTCATCCATAAGGTTGTGTTTCAACAGGCGGCTCATCCACAGACCGCCCATCAGCAGGCAGACATAGCCCGTGCCTACGGTCAGCGCGTAAAGTCCCGTCACCGCTTCAACCGGCAGCGGCAATGCCAGTATCCACCAGTTGAGGAAGAACAACACGAACCCTGCGGCAAGTGCCGTCCAGATCCTTCCCCAAGTGATTTTCTCTCCCTTGACGCCCTTCGTCCCCAGACAGGACAGGGCAAGCAGGAGGACGGCGAACAGTTTCGTGTAGAGGATGGAATGGAACAGCCCCGCCGTGCGGTTGAAGTTCATCAGGATTCTGTCCACTACGCCGATGTCCACGCCCCAGAGCCGTATGGCTTCATAGCAGAACCAGTACACGTTCATGACCACTAAAATAATACTCACGGCACGCAGAAAATCCATGATTTTCGCCAATGCCCTCAAATCGTCTTCTTGTTGTGACATAGATTGAAAAATTTTGATGTTGATACTTACGGTTACATTCCCAAGCCCTTGCGCCTCTTCTTTTTCCTCTTGCGCTGCATCGCCCGGATAAAGGCTTCCTCCTCGGCATCCACAGCCGGACCTTCGGGAGTGAGCAGACCGACACCGCCCGCCGTGTTCTCGTGGTCGGATGCGGTCTGTCCGCGCATATCCTCTTCTGTTTCCACCGGAACGGACAGCGGAATCGGCGGCTGTCCGGCATAAGGCAGCGTAAAGTGTTCCTGCAAGGCGTTGGCGGAAAGTTCCTTGCCCATGCGCGAGCCGTTCAGCACGCAGCCCGTTCGGTGGTCTATGAACGTGGCTCCGTAGATGCGCCCTTCCTCCGTGTAGCGCAGTACGGTGTCGATGCCCTTTTCCTTGAGCCGCGAAACGAACTTCTCCTTGTCATACGTGCCTTCAAGCACGGAAAGCACGGTGCGTTTCGTCATGTCGGCGAGTTTCCGGTCCTTAATCTCCTGTTTGGAACGGGCAAACTTCTTCTGCACGGCTTCATAGCCTGCGGACTTCCCGAAAAGCGAGGACTTGAACGGGTTGCCAGTCTTGTTCCCGGCATCATCGGTGACGGAATAGACCAGCCCGTGATACTCACGCCCGCGCACGTTTCCCCGCGCTTCCTCCACCGTCATATTATATAAGGATAGGAGGGCGCGATATTCGCCCATCGTCCGGAAACGGTACTGTCCACTCAGAGCCTTGACGGTATTTCCGACCTGCCTCTTCACGTCGCCCGCCGAAGCGTCCACCTTGCGCAGCGGATTTTCCAGCCGTAGGTTCTTACGCTCCGCCGGGTGCAGCCCGTACTTCCGTTCCAGTTCCCTGCGGATGCGGTCGCTGCGGCGGAAGAGGAAATCCTGATTGAGCCGCCTGCCTTTCTCGTCCACATTGATTGTCACGATGTGCAGGTGGTGACGGTCTATGTCCTCGTGCTTGACAACAAGGTACGGCTGGTTCCCGTAGCCGAGTTTCTCCAGATACTCGCGTGCGATGTCCTGCAATTCCGTATCTGTCAGCACGTCGTCGGGATGCGGGTTGAGCGAGATATGGAGTACCGGTTTCTCCACCCTCGTATGCTCCGGCATACAGGCGAGAAAACCTTCCATCGCCTTGCGTATGTCCACCGTCCCCGTGCCGTCATTGTAGATGCGGTTGGTGGTGAGCAGCCGCCCTTTCGCCCCGTTGATCTTTTCCCCGTTGTAGGCAAGCGCGCCGTACAACGACTTTCCTACACTGATTTTTGCGACCATTTCGCCTCCATTTCCCTTGAAAGTTCCACAATCTGACGGCTCAGTTTCACGAGTTCGACGGTCTGTTGCTCCAGCTTGTAGAGCAACGCCATCGCCTTTTTCTCGGAAAAATGCAGCCTGAGTTCCTTCACGACTTGGTTGTAGTTCGTGCCTACCGCGCGGAACTGCGCATGGAAATCGGACAGTCTGGTGTAGTAATCCACCAGCGTCCTGTCCACTTTCAGCACCCTGAACGGTTGCCCGAAGAAGTGCGCCTTGATGAAAACCGACTTGGCGTAAACGCCCGACTTCTCGAACATGGCGAGGAAACGGTTGTGTTCCTCCTCGTTGAAACGGACGGTGTAACGGAACACCGCCGGGTCAAGTTTGGGATTTCTCCCGGTCTTGTTTCTTTTCTCTTTCATATAAACTTTGGATTTAGCGGATGGACGGCATAAGCCGCCGCTTCTTGGCACAGACACCGCAGGTTTGAAAGGCTTCCCGACTTCGGAGAGGAAGCCCGCCCCCTGCAAGGGCAAGTGCTTTTCGTGGCTGCTCAAAACGTTTTGAGCGGCTGAAAAGACATCTTGCTATGTTCAGGTGAACATAAAAATCCGTCGGGGACGGATTGGGGGAATGCCTTTCAAACTCCGGGCTGCGCCACCTGCGGCGAACCCTGCCGTTCGGGTGCAAAGTTACGCCCTTAAAGCGGTATCGGACAGGGGCTTGACCCGGACAATCAGTGCCAACCGACGCAACGTGCTGCCACTTGCCGGAGAAGTAATACAAGTTCCAAAATATCCTTGTTTATTTGCAGCGTGATTCGGATGTGGGACTGAAAATACACTCCTTCCGCCGGATGTTCGGACACCAATCCGGGCATCAATCCAAACGGTTGAAAACAGGTGTATGTATTCAGACAGTTTTCCAAGCACACGTCCATGCGGACGGATAAAAGCATGGGCGGTTGGACAAACCGATGATTACCCATAGGCACAGCCGGATTAAGGAGTGAATAAATAAATGAATGGGAGCGCGTGCGTACGTACTAATGGCAATACGCTACCGCCACCGGACAGATGTATAACCAAATAAATTATCAAACAAATGAAAGAAGCAACTTATGTGGCAATCTCCACGCAGAAAGGTGGAGCGGGTAAGACAACCCTGACGGTGCTTGTAGCAAGCTACCTGCACTATGTGAAAGGCTACAACGTAGCCGTGGTGGACTGCGATTTTCCACAGTACAGTATCCATGACATGCGCAAGCGCGACATGAAAGCTGTCATGGAGGACGGGCATTACAAGGTGATGGCGTATGAGCAGCTCAAACGGCTGAAGAAGAACCCGTACACCATCAGATGCAGCCGTGCGGAAGATGCGGTAAAGACTGCCGAAAATCTGGTGGCAGCGCAGCCCGACCTTGATTTCGTGTTCTTCGACTTGCCGGGAACCATCAACAATGCCGATGTGGTGCAGACCATTTCCAAAATGGACTACATCTTCACGCCCATCATCGCCGACCGTGTGGTGATGGAGAGTTCCATTAAGTTCGCCACCGTTATCAACGAACAGATGATAAGCACGGGCAAGTCCGGTATCAAAGGGATTTACCTCGTGTGTAACATGGTGGACGGGCGCGAAAAGACGGAACTTTACAAAGCATACGACAAGGTCTGTGCCGAGTTCGCCCTGTCCATTCTGGAAACACATCTGCCGGACAGCAAGCGTTTCCGCAAGGAGACGGCGGCAGAACGCAAGGCAGTATTCCGCTCCACGGCGTTTCCGGCGGACAAAATACTGGTACGCGGCAGCAACCTCGACAAACTCGTCGATGAGATTCTCGGCATCATCAAAAACTGAATGGCATGGCAAAGAAAACAAGAATCGAGGACATCGACAGCGAAGCCGTAATCAACTCGTTTCGACTGGACGATACAAGCATTCCGCCGGAAGCGAGAAGCACGGACGGAAACGCTACTTCTCCACCTCCGAAAGAAGCGATACAGGAAGCCGTTTCTCCACCTGCCTCGCACTCCAAAGAGGAGCCGGAACGCAGGCGCAGGAACAGCAAGCCGGAAAAATTGGATTATGACACCGTATTCATATGCGGGTCCAACGTCACGGCAAGACTCGGCAAGCAGGTCTATATCCGCAAGGAGTACCACGACCGCATACAGAAGATGCTTCATGTAATCGGTGGCAACGAGGTGACTATCGCGGCTTTTCTTGACAACGTGCTGACACACCATTTCACGCTGTTCCAAGACGAGATAGACGAATCGTTCAAACGGCACATGGAATCCTATAATTTATAAATACCCCAAAAACAACAAAGAAGTATGAAAAGAACAAAGAAGAACCGTCAGGCTGAGTGCCTGCAAACAGGAAAGAGTGAAAGAACCGCTGCCAATGCAGCAAAGTGTGCAAACGGATACGGTCAGGAAAAGACCGGCAGCGACTTCCGCAAGGATGAAGGCAGGGGCAAGCCGCTCTCTGTTTTCTTGGAAGCATCGGAAATCAAAACGCGGCAATGTATATACATCAGCCGAGAAATTCATGAGAAAGTCACTATCGTTGCCAGTCGGATGGGAAACGGTTTGAGCATCGGCAAGTTCGTGGACAACATCCTCCGCGACCATTTCCGGCAATACGGGCAGCAGTACATGGAACAGATTGAAAACGCCCAAAAAGTAAGATTATGACAAAGGCGTTTTTAATCGTATCGGTTGCTTGCAACGTGTGGTTCCTGTTCCTGCTGTTTTATGACCGCATCATGGACACGAAGCTCATCCGTTTCTTCAGACATATTGCCGGGTTGTGGCGATCATTGGACAGTACAGTGGCAGAGCAAGGAAAGGATAAGGAAATACCTCACGCAGACACCTCGGACATCATTGGCAAGAGCCGTTTCAAGATGGCATCGACCCGGACAACCGCTGCCATACTGGCGCAAGAAGCCGCCACTTCGGATAAAGGCATTGAGCTGTCGGAGGAAGAGGCTACTTTTGACGACGGAAACACGGAAACCGTCTCACGCCCGACACAAGTACCGGAGGACAAACTCGATGAAACCTTCACGAGCATCCCGCCCTCGGAACTGGAGTACGGAGAAGATGAACCGGAGGATGAAGAACCAGACAAAAAGCAGGCTTCGGGAAGCAGCTTCGAGGATATTGACATGGCAGTACGCACCATACGGAAGGAATCACCATCCGATGAGGAAATGCGACACGCCGGAAAGGTCATGACGGAACTGGACGGGACAGAGCTTTTCACAAGAATAACGGAACGCCTGACCGATGATACAATGAGCGAGAGGCTTGCAAAGGCGATGGCAGTTTTCGTGGACACGGTGAACATGACCGTGACACAACAAAAGGAAAAGGTGTTCGTGATTCCCGACAACATCGAGGAGTTCGACTTCCGAAACTATGTATAACAGCTAAAAAAGAATGGAAATGAAAACGTAAAATGACGACACCCATGCGCACGGCGGTACAAGGTACAGCCAATCCGCAACGGACACACCCAAGTCCGTAGAAACAAACGGGCAACCACTAAACCAAAGTAAAGTAATCAAGTATCAACCGCCCGAAAAAGGACTATCCACCCTTTGGACGGCACAAAACAAGAACTGTTTATGAACAAGAACATCAGACAAAAGTTCATCATCTCTGCGGCACTCATGATTGCCGCAACCGCCTCCGTATTTGCGCAAGGAAACGGTCTGGCAGGTATTAACGAAGCCACCTCTATGGTGAGTTCGTATTTCGACCCCGGCACGAAATTAATCTACGCCATCGGCGCGGTGGTCGGTCTTATCGGAGGCGTGAAAGTCTATGGCAAGTTCTCGTCCGGCGACCCCGACACGAGCAAGACAGCCGCCTCATGGTTCGGGGCTTGTATCTTCCTGATTGTCGCTGCGACTATCCTGCGCTCATTCTTCCTTTAATAAACAATGTATGGCTGAATACCCGATAAACAAGGGTATCGGCCGTCCGGTTGAGTTCAAGGGTCTAAAGGCTCAGTACCTCTTCATCTTCTGCGGAGGTCTGCTGGCTCTCTTCGTCCTGTTCGTCATCCTCTACATGGTCGGCATCGACCAGTGGATATGTATCGGCTTCGGCGCGGCATCGTCTTCCGTCCTCGTATGGCAGACCTTCGCGCTGAACGCCCGGTACGGCGAACACGGGCTGATGAAATTGGGAGCGGCAAGGAGCCATCCCCGATACCTTATCAACCGGCGGCGGATCACCCGATTATTCAAACGGCAACGAAAGGAAGAAACGACATGAGAAATACATCCAAAATGACAACACTGGAAAACAAGTTCCCGCTGCTGTCGGTGGAGCATGGCTGCATCATTTCCAAAGACGCCGACATCACGGTGGCTTTCGAGGTGGAACTGCCGGAGCTTTATACCGTGACAGGCGCGGAGTACGAGGCAATACACGGCTGCTGGTGCAAGGCTATCAAGGTGCTGCCGGACTTCTGCGTCGTGCATAAGCAGGACTGGTTCATCAAGGAACGCTACAAGCCGGAACTGCAAAAGGATGACATGAGCTTTTTGAGCCGCTCCTTTGAACGACACTTCAACGAGCGTCCGTACCTGAAACACTCCTGCTATCTCTACCTGACCAAGACGACGAAGGAACGTAACCGGATGCAGAGCAACTTCAGTACGCTGTGCCGGGGACATATCATCCCGAAGGAGCTGGACAGGGAAACCGCCGGGAAGTTCATGGAAGCCGCCGAACAGTTCGAGCGCATCATGAACGACAGCGGCTTTGTCAGGCTGCGCCGCCTCTCCACCGACGAGCTTGTCGGGACGGAGAAGTCCGCTGGGCTGATAGAGCGTTACTTCTCGCTCATGCCCGAAGGCGACACGGCCTTGCAAGACATCGACCTCTCGGCAAGGGAAATGCGCATCGGTGACAACCGCCTGTGCCTGCACACCCTCTCCAACGCGGAGGATATGCCCGGAAAGGTGGCTACCGACATCCGCTACGAGAAACTCTCCACCGACCGTTCGGACTGCCGCCTCTCCTTCGCCTCCCCCGTGGGGCTGCTGCTTTCCTGTAACCACATCTACAACCAGTATGTGATTATCGACAACAGCGAGGAAAATTTGCAGAAATTCGAGAAGTCCGCGAGGAATATGCAGTCGCTCTCCCGATACAGCCGGAGCAACAGCATCAACCGCGAGTGGATAGACCAGTACCTGAACGAAGCCCATTCCTACGGGCTGACCTCGGTACGGGCTCACTTCAATGTCATGGCATGGAGCGATGACGCGGAGGAACTGAAGCATATCAAGAACGACGTAGGCAGCCAGCTTGCCAGCATGGAGTGCGTCCCCCGCCACAACACTATCGACTGCCCGACGCTCTACTGGGCGGCGATGCCCGGCAACGCGGCGGACTTCCCGGCGGAAGAGAGTTTCCACACCTTCATTGAGCAGGCGGTGTGTCTCTTCACGGAGGAAACCAACTACCGCAGCTCATTATCGCCCTTCGGCATCAAGATGGTGGACAGGCTTACGGGAAAACCGTTGCACCTCGACATCAGCGACCTGCCGATGAAGCGGGGCATCACGACCAACCGCAACAAGTTCGTGTTGGGTCCTTCGGGCAGTGGCAAGTCGTTTTTCATGAACCACCTCGTGAGGCAATACTACGAGCAAGGTACGCACGTGGTATTAGTGGACACGGGAAACTCCTATCAGGGCTTGTGCGAGATGATCCGGCGCAAGACAAACGGGGCGGATGGCGTGTATTTCACCTACACGGAGGAGAAACCGATTTCGTTCAACCCGTTCTACACCGATGATTACGTGTTCGACGTGGAGAAGAAGGACAGCATCAAGACATTGCTGCTGACGCTCTGGAAGTCGGAGGATGACAAAGTGACGAAGACGGAAAGCGGCGAACTGGGCAGTGCGGTGAACGCCTACATCGAGCGTATCAGGGCTGACCGGAGCATCGTTCCCTCGTTCAACACCTTCTACGAGTATATGCGCGACGACTACCGCCGCGAACTGGCGGAACGTGAGATAAAGGTGGAGAAGTCAGACTTCAACATCGACAATATGCTCACCACCATGCGGCAGTATTACCGGGGCGGACGCTACGACTTCCTGCTCAACTCCACGGAGAACATCGACCTGCTCGGCAAGCGGTTCATCGTCTTCGAGATTGACAGTATTAAGGAGAATCGCGAGCTTTTCCCGGTCGTGACCATCATCATCATGGAAGCCTTCATCAACAAGATGCGCCGTCTGAAAGGCGTAAGGAAACAACTGATTGTGGAAGAGGCTTGGAAGGCGTTGTCTTCGGCGAACATGGCTGAATACCTGCGCTATATGTACAAGACCGTGCGCAAGTATTACGGGGAGGCAATCGTGGTGACGCAGGAGGTGGACGACATCATTTCCTCGCCCGTGGTCAAGGAAAGCATCATCAACAACTCCGATTGCAAAATCCTTCTCGACCAGCGGAAGTACATGAACAAGTTTGATGCCATACAGTCCCTGTTGGGTCTGACGGAGAAGGAGAAGTCGCAGATACTCTCCATCAACATGGCGAACAACCCGTCAAGGCTCTACAAGGAAGTGTGGATAGGACTGGGCGGCACGCAGTCGGCGGTCTATGCCACCGAAGTTAGTGCTGAAGAGTATCTGGCGTACACCACCGAAGAAACGGAAAAAGTAGAGGTGTACCGTCTGGCGGAGCAGCTGGGCGGCGACATTGAAGCCGCCATCCGGCAGCTTGCCGAAAGACGGAGAAACAAGGAATAGGCAATAAGTAAAAACAGATTCATCAACTAAAAAAGAAAATGCGTATGAGTATATCAAGAACGAAAATGCTGCAAGTCAGCAAGTGTTTAATCGGGCTGGCGGTCATGGTGTTGCAATCCTGCGATGTAGCGGACAACCGCCGTGACCTGCTTTGCGGAAACTGGGAAAGCGTAGAGGGCAAGCCCGACGTGCTTATCTACAAGGAGGGCGAAGCCTATAAGGTGACGGTGTTCAAGCGTAGCGGGCTGCGCCGCAAACTGAAGCCGGAAACCTATCTCTTGCAGGAAGAGAACGGCAACCTGTTCATGAACACCGGCTTCCGTATCGACGTGTCCTACAACGAAGCAACGGACATCCTGACCTTCTCGCCCAACGGGGACTATGTGCGCGTGAACCCGAAACCGGACCATCCGATAGGCAAGCAATAAATAATGAAATCCACTAAAATCCAAAGTAACATGAGAACAAGAATAACACTTATTATCTGCCTGTGCCTGTTTGCAGTCGGCAGGGCAAGCGCACAGTGGGCGGTGATAGACCCGTCCAACATCGCGCAGAGCATCGTGAACACCTCGAAGAACGTGGTACACACTTCCACGACCGCCCAGAATATGATAAAAAATTTTCAAGAGACGGTGAAGATTTACGAGCAGGGCAAGAAGTATTACGACGCGCTCAAATCCGTGAACAATCTGGTAAAGGACGCCCGGAAGGTGCAGCAGACCATCCTGATGGTGGGTGACATCACCGACACCTATGTGACCAGCTTCCAGAAGATGATGCGTGACGACAACTTCACGGTGGAGGAACTGGGAGCCATCGCCTTTGGCTACACCAAGCTGTTGGAGGAATCCAACGACGTGCTGACGGAACTGAAGAACGTGGTGAACATCACCACGCTCTCCATGACGGACAAGGAGCGCATGGATGTGGTGGAACGCTGTTACTCCAAGATGAAGCGTTACCGCAACCTCGTGAGCTACTACACCAACAAGAACATCAGCGTGAGCTACCTGCGGGCAAAAAAGAAGAACGACCTCGACCGCATCATGGGGCTGTACGGGAACATGAACGAAAGATACTGGTAGCCTATGAATTTCGACAACCTTCACCAGATTCTGCGCTCGCTCTATGAGCAGATGATGCCGCTATGCGGGGACATGGCGGGTGTGGCGAAAGGCATTGCCGGGCTGGGCGCGCTGTTCTACGTCGCCTACCGGGTGTGGCAGTCGCTGGCGAGAGCCGAACCGATAGACGTGTTCCCTATGCTCCGCCCCTTTGCGATAGGCTTGTGCATCATGTTCTTTCCGACGGTGGTATTAGGTACGATAAACAGCATCATGTCGCCCGTCGTGCAGGGTACGGCAAAGATGCTGGAGGCGGAAACGCTGGACATGAACCGATACCGTGAGCAGAAGGATAAACTGGAATACGAGGCGATGATGCGTAATCCCGAAACCGCCTACCTCGTGTCGAACGAGGAGTTTGACAAACAGTTGGAGGAACTGGGCTGGTCGCCCGGCGACATGGTGACGATGGCGGGGATGTATATCGAGCGCGGGATGTACAACATGAAGAAGGGCATCCGCGACTTCTTCCGCGAGATATTGGAACTGATGTTCCAAGCCGCCGCACTCGTGATAGACACCATCCGCACGTTCTTCCTCGTGGTGCTGGCGATACTCGGTCCGATAGCCTTCGCCATATCGGTATGGGACGGCTTCCAAAGCACGCTCACGCAATGGATATGCCGCTACATACAGGTCTATCTGTGGCTGCCCGTGTCGGATATGTTCAGCACCATACTGGCGAAAATCCAAGTGCTGATGCTGCAAAGCGACATCGAACGGATGCAGGCTGACCCGAACTTTTCGCTGGATTCGAGCGACGGGGTGTATATCGTCTTCATGATAATCGGCATCATCGGTTACTTCACCATCCCGACGGTGGCAGGCTGGATTATCCAAGCCGGAGGCATGGGAAGCTACGGTCGCAACGTGAACCAGACGGCAGGACGAGCCGGAAGCATGGCGGGCAGCGTGGCGGGTGCAGCCGCAGGAAACGTGGTCGGACGTGCCGGGAAACTGCTGAAATAATCAACTGACAATTAAAAACGAATAAACAACAATGGAATTTAAGTCACTCAAAAACATCGAATCATCGTTCAGGCAGATACGCCTGTTCGGTATCGTCTTCCTCTCGCTGTGCGCCGTGATAACGGTATGGAGCGTGTGGAGTTCCTACCGCTTCGCTGAGCGACAACGGGAAAAGATTTACGTGCTGGACAACGGCAAGTCGCTGATGCTGGCTCTCTCGCAGGACTTGTCGCAGAACCGTCCGGCGGAGGCAAGGGAACACGTGCGCCGCTTCCACGAGCTGTTCTTCACGCTCTCGCCCGAAAAGAGCGCGATAGAGCATAATGTGAAACGCGCCCTGCTATTAGCGGACAAAAGCGTGTACAACTACTATTCGGACTTCGCCGAGAAGGGGTACTACAACCGTATCATCGCCGGGAATATCAACCAAGTGCTGAAGGTGGACAGCGTGGTATGCGATTTCAACGGCTATCCCTACCGTGCCGTGACCTACGCCACGCAGAAGATCATCAGACAAAGCAACGTCACCGAGCGCAGCCTCGTGACGACGTGCCGCCTCTTGAACTCGTCCCGTTCGGACGACAATCCCAACGGTTTCACCATCGAGGGATTCACCATCATCGAGAACAAGGATTTACAAACCATCAAAAGGTAACGGACATGAAGAAAATCAGGAAATCATTTTGGCGTGCGTACTGGAAACTCCACGACAAAAAGAAAATGCTGGTGGCAAGGCTCAAAGGCTATCTGGACGGTTTGCCTCCGAAGACACGCAAACGCATCGTGCTGACGATGCTCGCCGCCTTCACGGTGCTTGCCCTCTACACCTTCGGAAAAGCCGTCTATGACATCGGCAGGAATGACGGCAGCCGTATGGTGACAGACCATGCCGGACAAGTGGAACTGTCCGTAAAGCCGGACAACAATCATAATGTAATACCTTATTTATATGGAACAGACGAAGAATGAACCTAAAAACGAGAACAAGGCGGCTCCCGACAACGGGAAACCGAAGAACCAACGCCAAGCCGAGAGCCATCAAGCCTGCTTGAATGGCCAAGGCGCGAAGGAGGAAGGCAAAGCCAAGGAGCGCAAGCCGCTGACCGAAGCCCAAAGGCTGAAACGTCAGAAAATGATAGTGTTGCCCGCTATGGTGCTGGTATTCATCGGGGCGATGTGGCTGATATTCGCCCCGTCTTCCGACAAGGAGCAGCAACCGGGGACGGGAGGTTACAACATCGAAATGCCCGACGCGGACAAGACGAACCGCCAGATCATCGGCGACAAGGCGAAAGCCTACGAGCAGGGGGCGATGGAAGAACGGCAGGAGAACCGCAGCCGTGCCATGCAGGAACTGGGCGATATGTTCGACCGCGAGGTGGCGGAAACGGACGGCGGCAGGGACTTCGACCTTGCTAATCCCGGAAATGCGGAAGAAGCAACATCAACATCATCCGCTCCGAAAACCATCCAATCATCCGCAGCCGCCTACCGCGACCTCAATGCCACGCTCGGCAACTTCTACGAGCAGCCGAAGAACGACAACGCGGAAATGGATGAACTGTTGGAGCGCATCGCCTCGCTGGAATCGAAACTGGAGAGCGAGAAAGACAAGGCGTCCGCTATGGATGACCAAGTGGCACTCATGGAGAAGTCTTACGAGTTGGCGGCGAAGTACATGGGCGGACAGAACGGCACACAGCCACCTGTCGGACAGGCGGCTGAGCCTTACCCCGTGCAGAAAGCCGGAAAGAACACGGCTGCACCTGTCAGGCAGGTGACGCATCAGGTGGTATCCTCGCTCTCACAGCCGATGAGCAACGCCGAGTTTGTCGCCTCATTCTCGCAGGAGCGTAACCGCAGTTTCAATACGGCGGTGGGCGTCACGACCGTATCAGACAAGAACACCATATCGGCGTGTGTCTATGGGGCGCAGAGCGTGACCGACGGGCAAGCTGTCAAACTCCGGCTGCTGGAGCCGATGGAGGTAGCGGACAAAATCATCCCCCGCAATGCGGTGGTGGTAGGCACAGCAAAGATTCAGGGCGAACGGCTTGACATAGGAATCACGTCGTTGGAATATGACGGCACTATCATTCCGGTGGAGCTGGCGGTGTATGACACGGACGGGCAACCCGGTATCTTTATTCCCAACTCGATGGAAATGAATGCCGTCAGGGAGGTTGCCGCCAACATGGGCGGCTCGCTGGGCAGCAGCATCAATATCTCCACCAACGCAGGGGCGCAGCTTGCCTCCGATTTGGGCAAGGGGCTGATACAAGGCACAAGCCAGTATATCGCCAAGAAGATGCGTACCGTCAAGGTGCATCTGAAAGCCGGGTATAAGGTAATGCTCTATCAGGACAGGAATTGAAAACAGAAAAAGTAACAACAATCCAATTTTTATTTACCACTAAAATCCAAAGTAATGAGAAAAGTAATCATCATGTTTGCCCTCGCTATGGGCATCGTAACTGCCAACGCGCAGGAGAACGTAACCGTTGGAAAGGACAACGGAAGTGAACAACCGACCTTGACAAAGGAGGTCTATCCGCAGAAGGAGGCGGACGGCGACCTGTATCACGGGCTGACAAAGAAGCTGACCTTTGACCGCATGGTCCCTCCGCACGGCTTGGAAGTGACCTACGACAAGACCGTCCACGTCATTTTCCCCTCGGAGGTTCGTTACGTCGATTTAGGTTCGCCCGACCTGATTGCGGGCAAAGCCGACGGAGCGGAGAACGTCATCCGCGTGAAGGCTACCGTGAGGAACTTCCCGAACGAAACCAATATGTCCGTGATAACAGAGGACGGGAGTTTCTATACCTTCAGTGCGCCCATAATAGGGGCTTGATAATAATCACTTTGGCAAGTGATTAGGTTAGTATTCCAATTTATAAACCTATCCCAGACCGACTTATCCGAATGGGAAACCAAACGGGGAGTGAAGCATGTCGGTAACGCGATAAGTCAGTTAATTGCTAAACTGCGACTGAATTGCTATGGGAAAAGACAGGCACGAGGATGAAACCTGATTGGTTGAACAATAGTCCTATGACTAATGTAGAGGTGGCAACGGAAAGCAGTTATATACGTTGCCTCGCAGTACCCACGCTTATTGAACGGAGTGATGGGCAAGGAATTTACTGCGACATATCCGTCAGAGAACAGAAAGGGATGTACGTTGCATCCGACAGTCTGTCAAGCCAAGTTATCAAGTCCACTAAATGGGGATTGCCTACACGGAGATGCCGAAAGGCTATGAGCACAGGCTCTGAAAACTCCGCATGGCAACGGAGTTCCCGTAGTAGTCTGAGCGTGGGAAAGCCACGTACATGGCGAAGGGGAACAGCTCGGTAATTTTAATATTGTCAAACGATAACGTGTGAGACGTATGAGAAATCCAGAGACCATATTAAACAGTTTATCTGCACATAGCAAAGATGTGCATTACAAGTACGAAAGGTTGTACCGCATCCTATTCAATGAACAGATGTTTTATGTAGCCTACCAGAGCATTTATGCGAAACCGGGCAACATGACACCCGGCTCAGACGGTAAGACCATTGACGGAATGAGCGTTGATAGAATAGGACATCTGATAGCTGCGCTAAAGGATGAAAGTTACATGCCAACGCCTGCCCGAAGAGTCTATATCCCTAAAAAGAATGGGAAGAAAAGACCATTGGGCATCCCATCAATCGAAGACAAGATGGTGCAAGAGGTCGTCAGACTTATTCTTGAAGCTGTCTATGAGGGACATTTTGAGAATTCCTCGCATGGATTCAGACCAAGAAGAAGCTGTCATACGGCTTTGCGTTCCATCCAAACTCTTTTCACTGGTGCGAACTGGTTCATCGAAGGTGACATCAAAGGATTCTTCGACAACATCGACCACCATATTCTGATTGAAACTCTTCGTGAGCGCATATCAGATGAAAGATTTCTTCGACTGATATGGAAATTCCTAAAGGCTGGATATATCGAAGATTTTACATTTCACAAGACGTATTCGGGAACTCCCCAAGGAGGGATAATAAGCCCTATCTTGGCAAATATCTACCTTGATAAGTTCGATAAATACATGCGTGAATATGCGGAATCATTCGACAAGGGCAAGAAAAAGCGGGAAAACCCACTCCACGCAAGTTACAGCCGAAAGGCTGTAAGATTACGCAAGACTATCCGAAACGCCACTGATGAGGATACGAAACGTGAATTGCTGACACAACTGAAAGAGGTGGAAGCTAAGACACGGAGAGTGCCGGCATCTATGGCAATGGATAGTAATTACAAGAGACTTAAATATATCAGATATGCCGATGACTTTCTAATCGGTGTAATTGGTAGTAAAGCAGACTGTGCGAAAATGAAAGAGAACTTTACAATATTCATGAGAGACAAACTAAAGCTTGAACTCTCCGAAGAAAAGACCCTTATCACAAATGCGCAGGATTCAGCAAAGTTTCTTGGGTATGAAATCTCTGTCAGAAAATCCGAAGCCATGAAGCGAAACAAGCTGGGATGGCTGAAGAGACCGTTCAGCGGACGCATAATACTGGCTCTGCCTATCGCCTCCGTCCAAAAGAAATTATTGGAACTGAAAGCAATGGAGCTTAGGGTAATCAATGGAAAGGAAATCTGGTATGCCATGCCACGCAATTACCTGACCAAAGAAGACCCAGCCACAATCTGCGCACGCTATACAACTGAAATCAGAGGTTTGTACCAATATTATAGGATTGCGGACAACATCTCTTTTGCAGGAAGTAAATTCGGTTACATAATGCGATATAGTTTCTGCAAAACTTTGGCAAAGAAACTAAATTCATCAACTGCCAAGGTTATACGAAAGTACAGAAGAGACCATGACCTGGCGATACCTTATCAAGCAAAGAAAGGAGAAACCAAGTTCCGAATACTCTATAATGACGGCTTTGCAAGGCAAGAGCCGGACAAAGACGCAACCTGCGATAATCTACCTAACACGTTTGTACTTCCTTTCCCCACTCTTGCGGAGAGACTCATGGAGCACAAATGTGAATTGTGTGGAGCAACCAATGTCAAGACCGTAATGTATCAAGTCCGTAAACTCAAAGGTATAAATACCGATACGGAGTGGCACCGACTGATGATTAAGAAATGGCGTAAGACGTTGGCAGTATGCAAACATTGTAATGCAAACATTCATGCTCATGACAAATAAACTGACATTACCAGTGGAGAGCCGTATGCAGGGAGACTTGCACGTACGGTTCGGGGGCAGGCTATGGGAAACCTACCACCGAAAGGTGGTAAGGCGCCCATCGCCGAGCCTACACGTGAAATATGCCTCCGAACCGTTGCTGCTCAATGTGGAGATGTGCGACTTCATCCATGACGGCGAGAAGGTGAACCGCCCGAACAATGCGCAGGAAATCTATCTGAAGGAACTGGGCAGCGAAAGCCCGATGCTGGTACGCCTTATCATGAAGTCCATCCACAAGCAGAACAAGCGCGAGGTGAAGCACATCGGCTGCAAGCGATTCGGTATCCAGTATCTGCTGAAAGGTATCTACACGCATAATGGTTTGCTCTATTTCCACACGGAGATAAAGAACCAGAGCAATGTGCCTTTCGATGTGGACTACATCACATGGAAAATCGTGGACAAGAAGGTGGCGAAGCGTACCGCCGTGCAGGAGCAGATCATCCTGCCGCTCCGTGCGCAGAATTACGCCACACTCGTGCCGGGCAAGAAGAGCGAGCGCACGGTGTTCACGATGGCGAAGTTCACTATCCCCGACGATAAATGCCTCGTGGTGGAACTCAACGAGAAGAACGGGGGGCGTCACCAGTCTTTCGTGATTGAGAACGAGGACTTGGTACGTGCCAATACCATCAACGAACTTCAAGTGCGCTGACCATGAGAAAGTACATCGCAATAATCATCGCGTCGCTTGCCCTGGTTACGGGGCAGGCGCACGCCCAGCGATGCCTGCCGAAGATGCAGGGCATCGAGGTCAGGGCGAACATGGCGGACCGCTTCAATCCCGGCGGCAACGACGGCGGGTACAGTTTCGGGGCGGCTCTCTCCACCTACACGAAAAAGGGGAACAAATGGGTGTTCGGCGGCGAATATCTGTTGAAGAACAACCCTTACAAGGACGGAAAGATACCCGTGGCGCAGTTCACGGTGGAGGGCGGATACGACTTCAAGATACTTTCCGATGCCCGTAAAATCGTGTTCGTCTATGCAGGTGCTTCGGCTCTTGCCGGATATGAATCGGTGAACTGGGGCGAAAAGGTACTGCATGACGGCTCCACGCTCCATGACCGGGACGCCTTCATCTACGGCGGTGCGCTGACGCTCGATGTGGAGTTTTACGTGGCAGACCGTATCGCCCTGCTCGCCAACCTCCGGGAGCGTTGCCTGTGGGGTGGCGACACGAGGAAGTTTCATACGCAGTTCGGGGTCGGAATCAAGTTCATCATCAACTGACACGGACATGGAACGGACGGAAATAGACATCATCAGACAAATGCCCATTGCGGTTTTTCTCGCACGGCTGGGGCATGAGCCTGTCAGAAGGAGCGGTAACGAGCTGTGGTATATCGCCCCGTATAGGGGCGAGCGCACGCCCTCTTTCCGTGTGAACGTGGCGAAACAGCTCTGGTACGACTTCGGTCTGGGCAAAGGTGGTGACATCTTCACGCTTGCCGGGGAGTTTATCGGAAGTGGCGACTTCATGGAACAAGTGAAGTTTATAGCGGGAACCTCTAATATGCAGATTGCAGAGTTTGACAAACCGACCTACATTCCGAAGCAGACAGAACCTGCCTTTGAGGGAGTGGAAGCCGTCCCTCTGCTTCGTTCTCCACTGACAGACTATCTGGCGGAACGGAGCATTCCTTACGTTGTCGCATCACGCTACTGCTGCCGACTGAATTACTGTGTGCGTGGCAAACGATATTTTGCCGTCGGTTTCCCGAACGTGGCGGGTGGATATGAGATCCGCAGCCGCTTCTTCAAAGGATGCGTGCCTCCGAAAGATGTGTCGCTGGTCAAGGCGGAAGGCTCTCCGGCTGACGTGTGCAGCGTTTTTGAAGGCTTCATGGACTTTCTTTCTGCTGCCACGTTCGGATTGGAAAAGGGTGAGTGCCTCGTATTGAACTCTGTTGCCAACGTGGAAAAGGCAATGAGGTATCTGGACGGCTGCGGGTGCATAGACTGTTATCTCGACCATGACGCAGCCGGACGGCGCACGTTGAAAACGCTGAAAGGACATTATGGAGAACGTGTCTATGACCGTTCCGCTCTCTATGACGGTTGCAAGGACTTGAACGAGTATCTGCAACTGACAACCAAAAAAGAACAATAACTTAAAAATCAAATGACAATGAACATACTGAACAACAAAAACAAGAGAATATCAATCTTCAAGACGTTGGCACTCTGCCTGTTCGCTGCCGTGTCGCTCACGCTCGTATCGTGTGACGACGACATGGACATACAGCAATCCTATCCCTTCACGGTGGAAACCATGCCCGTGCCGAACAAGGTGACGAAGGGGCAGACGGTTGAAATCCGCTGTGAGCTGAAAAAGACGGGCGACTTCGCCAACACCCTCTACACCATCCGGTATTTCCAGTTCGAGGGGGAAGGCACGCTGAAAATGGACAACGGAATCACGTTCCTGCCCAATGACCGCTACCTGCTTGAAAACGAGAAGTTCCGGCTGTACTACACGGCGGCGGGTGAGGAAGCGCACAACTTCATCGTGGTAGTGGAGGACAATTTCAGCAACTCCTACGAGTTGGAATTTGACTTCAACAACCGAAACGTGAAGGATGACGGGGTTATCACTGTTGTCCCCATCGGGAACTTCAAGCCCCTTACACGATGATGCGTGTATTCATGGCTATCCTCTGTTCGCTTCTGGCGGTCTGTTCCGTGTCCGCACGGAACAGACGCCATGAGGGAACGGACGGGCAGGCGGCTATCTACCGGCTGCCGCTTTTCGAGAGGGCGGTGCGATGCACGAAGTATTTTGAGGGCTGGCATTCGGAAAAACATCACCCGTATGTAGGATATGGACATCGGTTGCAGCCGGGGGAAAGGTATTCGGCACGCACCATGACGAAGCGGCAGGCGGACGCGCTTCTGCGAAAAGACCTGCGGAAGTTCTGCGCGATGTTCCAGCAGTTCGGGAAGGATTCGCTTCTGCTTGCCACGCTCGCCTACAATGTCGGTCCATATCGACTTTTGGGTAGCGGAAAGATTCCCAAAAGCACGCTGATCCGAAAGTTGGAGGCGGGCGACAGGAACATCTATCGGGAGTATATCGCTTTCTGCAACTACAAGGGGAAACGGCACGCCATGCTGCTCAAACGGAGAAAGGCGGAGTTTGCACTGTTGTATGTACCATAAATAATAAGTACCTGACAAAAGAAAATCCGATGAAGCCGCAACTTCATCGGATTTTCTAATATATTGCTGCTATCAGATAGTTTGAGATGGCAGTTCTTTTATATGAACTACATTATATTCTTTGCCTTTCTTTATGTCAGTTATCTCAAATTTTGTTCCTCTTTCAAATTCCACTTGATATTCAGGATACGGACAATCCTCTCCATGATTATATATTTTATATATTTCATAAGCTTTTGTTTGACCTTCCGGTAAAGGCTCAATTATCCATTTTATAGAATGAGCATTATCAAAATCATCTATTGATGTCGTAAAAAAGCCATTTACGGTAAAAATATCTCCAATCCTATTATTACCACGCATAAAACCATCATTGGCATATAACACAGGGTGAGTATTTTTAGGAGCTTTTCTTAATGCACTATCTAAGTTTTGGATTAAAACTTCTGTTAAGGCATTCAATTTACGCCTATTATACAGAGGTTCTTGTATGAACCGAGAACTACCAAAGCCTTCAAGGATGACGATACTTAATGCTTCTAAATCAGTCAAATTATATTCTTTATAATGTATTTTATTGACCTCTTTCAGATGTTGTATCGCTTTTATATGAGAATTCAACAACTCAACATCTCCTCCTCGTTTATATGCAGATGGATTGTGCTGATATATTGTTTCTACAATTAGTTGTAAATCTTCTATATTCATATTAATATACAAAAAAATAACAATGCAAAATTAGCCTTTTATGGCTAATTTTACATATTCAAATAAGAATTTTATCGAAGATTGGAACAAAGGTTTCTTTGCTACTTTCTTTGTCCGCCATCATGCTCACTGAAAGAAAGTAGGCGGCTTTCGCCGCCCATCGTTCAAAAACGGGTGTAAAGCCCCGTCACCATCGTGAACATTTCCTCCAGCATATCGCAATATATCCCCTCGTGCGTTTCTATGTCTTTCGTCTTGCACTCGAATGTCTTTTTGCTGAACGTCCTGCGGTAGAAGCGCATATTGTAGAGGTCTGCCCCTGCATCATAGATGATGTCAAGGCGGTTGGCACTCGTCTTGTTCCTCGCAAGGCTCATGCGTAAGCCGTTGCCCATGTCTATGAAGTCTTTGCTTCCCGTCATGGTGGCAAAGCGTCTGCCACCTATCTGCTCCAAAATTGTCTTCGCTATCATATTCGTTGTATTTTAGGCGTTATGTTGTGGCGGTGCGGACACCGCCACAACGTTCAAAATTCAGTTTTCTCGGCTATGGGTGTGCATCTTTCCAGCCACTCTTTCAGCCACTCCATGTTATACTCGCTCGTTATGACTGCCGTATGGCTGTCAATGGCAGTAAACCTGCTACTTTCATAGTTGTCTATCCACCCCTTCAGGGTATCAACTCCCCATGCTTCGGCATCATCAAACATTCCGTCCAATGCCTTGATTGGCTCGCTGAACTTGACTATCAGCGTTTGGTAGGCAACTTCGTTCATCGCTTGTCCTCCTTTCTTTCCTTTGCCGTCAGCCACTTGTCCCGTGCGGCTCGGCACTCGTCTAACGTGGGTTTCACACAAGAGAACAATTCCCCGTCCGTGTGGCGGTAGTCGTATTGCATAAGTGTCCGCTTACGTCTGCCGATACCCGTTTGGGACTTCTCGTATTTCTCTGTCCCTGCTTGCGTGCAGGTGCTTACTCCGTTGATGGTCATCCGTGTACTCATAATCGTTATTTTTAGATGGTTAGAAATGTACTGACAACACTCTGTTCTGCATCACTATTTCGGGGTTACTCGTATAGCGTTGGTGCAGGTAGAAATGATGTGAGCCGAAGCCGTAATAAAAGAACTTGTCAAGTTCGTGTTTCTCGGCAAAGTCCTTGACGCTCGCCCTTAATTGCTCCTCACTCTGACAAAGAGTGAGGAGGTTCATAAATTCAAGGAACATCGTGGGGATTTTATCATCCCATAGGAAAACCATGCTTTCAAATCTTACTTCCATAATGTTAGTTGTTAGATGTCGATATTATGCCGCTTTCATCCGCTGGCGGATAAGGTTGGCGTTCTTGTTCACAAGGGCGATGATGCGGTCGTGGTATTCGGAGTTCTCGTTGCATACGCCACGACACTGCACCACCTCAAAAGTTTTTAGTGACACCTCTATCGTTTCAATTCGTTTTCCGTCAATGGTGGCGGATAGGATAAGGGAGTCTTTTCGTTTGTGGTAACCGCCCACACAATGGTGCATCGTCCTTCCTTCCTCTGCCATTTCTTCCACGCTCTCTATGACTTTGACGCAAATAAGGCTGTCGGTAAAGGCAAGTCCGAAGAATATGCCCTTAGCTTTCAGATATTGTTTCTCGTCCTCAATCGCTTTCCTGCGTTGCTGTTCAGTCCACTCATGTTTCCTTTGCAGGTTGCGCTTTGCCACCAACTTGTCGTGTTCAACTTTGAGGTCGGCAGGGCAAACGTATTTCGGGCTGTTTGTGTCCTTGCCGAAATGACGCAGGAGGTCTATGGTGTCACGCCACATTGAGCCGTCCTCAATGGTATAGCCGTTGCGGATACATATCTTGATTGAAGCCCAATACTCTCCAATATTGAAAGAGTGGTACAGATAGTAGCGCAACATGGGATATTGCCCTGCCTTCAACAGCGTTTCCGCACGGCTGTCCGACAATAATGCCGGTATTAGTTTGGTGGGTACAATGTCGTGGAAATTGCCGTTAAAGCCGTTTCTGCGGAGCGTCGGCAACACCTTATATCTTGGATATATCGGGGAATATGAGATATGGCGGTACGCTTCATTGTCATTGCGGATAGCAAAAGGAGAAGCGAATGAGAACGTGTCGATGTAGCATCCCAATGTGCGTGGAATGGCAACAACAGCCTTACGCCCTTGTTCATTCCACCAATACTGCCCGATTTCAAGGGCATAGGACTTGGCATTAACCCCTTTCTCCATACCCACGACAAGCAAGAACATTCGTAGCACTTGGTATTCTCCGCTTGTGGTAAGGGTTGTGAAATACTGCTTTTGTCTTACCTTGCGCTGATAGGTGAGGCAGACTTTCAAACTTGCTCCACATTCGGGACACGTACAATGCTCGGTCTGCTCCGTCATTACCCAACTATGACCGCAATCCATACAAGTGGTACGACCTTTCGGCAAGCGGTGTGCATAATGCTCCACGCAATTACGGAATGCCCAATTTATCTGTATCGGGGTTATCGGGCGTAGTTTCTTGCTTTGGGCAAGAACTGCTTTTTCAAATTTGTTTCTCGGTTTCATAAGCCAAAATCAAATAATGAGGGTTGAACTTGGGTTTCTGTTTTCGCCTTTGTCGGCTTGGTGCGGTTCTGCAACTTGCGGAGTTCCTCGTCTTGGTATCTGCGGACTGCCTGCTGACGTGCTTCTGCTTTTTCCTCTGCCGTGAGTTCCACAATGTGGTTCACCGCCACTTGGCATTGGATAGGCTTGCCCACCTCAATCTCGTTCTCGTCATAGTAGTGTACTGCTTGTCCGTATATCTCTCCGTCCGTGAAGCCGTTACAACCGCTTTTCTGCACATAGTTCAGAATGTAGGTAACGCAATCGTCAATGTTCTTGGCTGGATTGCGGTAGTTCTTCGCAAAGAGCGTGTCTTCCTCCGCACGTTGTTCCAAATACATCTGTATCGTTCTCTTGAAATGGTCTGTTCCTTTCATATCGCTGTCGTTTTTATGAGTTGTCAAATAGTATGTTTCAAAATCTCCCTCCAATAAATCGGCTCAACCTCGCTCAATAGGAAGTCTATAAAGTCCTTCCGTGCGTCCTTGTTCAGTTCGTGGTAGAGTCCACGGAACACGGACATATTGCCGTTGAGGTATGTTTCCACCATGTACTCGAAGATGTTGCCCACCTCGTAGTATCTGCATTGTTGCTCCACTGTCTTGCTTCTTCTCTTTGCCATGTCGGTAGGGATTAAAGGGTGAATAACCAAAGAATGAAGCCGAAGAACAGGATAACGGAAAGAATAGCCACGATTACCCCTATTGCCACTCGGAACACTCCGTTTATTATCTCTCTGACGATGTACCAAAGGATGCCGGACACCCAAAAGGCGGTGCGCATGATTAGGGTGCATATCGCAAGCCCTATGTATTGCGCCATTTGTCTGAAATTTACCGTTGCTGTCATAGCCGTATCATTTGTTAAGTTCCACGATGCTGTCTATCCTGCCGTATAGGAAACTGCGGAGTGCGGTCTTGTCGGTAGCCTTGTATTCCGCCCAATGTCCATACTGCTTTACAATGTAGGTTCGGAGAATGTCGGAAAAGTCAAACATCCAACCTTGCAAGGGTACTGCGCTCTTGAAATAGGTGTTGCTGTTCACGTTGCGTGTAAGCCAATCCTTTTCCTCTCGGCTCAATTTCTCACCATTGTTCAGTTTGGTGCGAAGTCCGTACACCTTGCTGCCTTGCAGGTTCTCCAAACTTGGTACTTCCCATGCCACGAATTTTGTTGCTATTGC
Organism: Bacteroides sp. AM10-21B; assembly: GCF_003472565.1. Lineage (NCBI taxonomy): Bacteria > Pseudomonadati > Bacteroidota > Bacteroidia > Bacteroidales > Bacteroidaceae > Bacteroides > Bacteroides sp. AM10-21B. The sequence goes on from NZ_QRME01000003.1 coordinate 37,013, forward strand.
CGTTCTCATATCCGTTTTGTTTTTGATTTTTTGTTTTTTAATGCGGATTCAAGAGCTGAGGGAGTTGAGTTTCAAACTATCTTATCTGCTTCTCGTTTATCCGACATTTTTTTTAATGCGTCTTTCTGTCGCATCGGTCGTTTTCGTTTCGGGTGCTTAAAAAGGTAGGGATTAGGGAATGCAAGGTTTTTCGGAAAAATACTACCCGAAAGGCTGGAGATTTTTCCAGAAAACAGGAGGCTTGACCTTGCTTTCCCGTACAATCCCGGAGTTACCTTTGCACCCAGCACGAAAATGACTGCCTGATGCGGCTCACTGAAAGGCGCGAAAATGGAGGTAAACGGAAGTGGAGGCAGATTAGACAGGAAAACTTCAAAAGAGAAATCCGTGAAAAAGACATCCCCAACAGAAAAGAACATAGCCGGTAGCGTGAAACCGAGCAAACCATCGGCAAGGAAGTATGTTTTTATCTGTTTGGCCAAACGTGTTTGGTCGGATGGATAAAATCATTCTTCCCGGTTTGTCTGCCGTGAGTGACGGCTTGTTCCATTTATGGAATGTGCGGTCATACACGGCTTTCCGCTTCCGGCTCAAAAGGACAACGAAAAAAGAAAAATCGTCAAAACCCCGTAAAAGCACCTCTTTGGCATAAGCACAAAAGAAAGGGGCCTTGTCTCATCAGTCTAAACTATTGTTTAGGCATGAGGCAAAGCCCTTTTCTCCGCTTATGCGGCAGTCGGCACACGTTCGTTCAAAATCTTTTTGGGCGATGGTGTGCTGACGGATAAAATCGCTTTTACGGAAAAACTTGTGTGAGAAGAAAAATCAGGAGATTCATTTCTAAATCTCCCGTTTTATTGTTACTTTTGCATACGAAGAGTTCTTTGAAGGTTACGCAACGCACAGAAGAATAATGCAGTAGATAACTAACTAATTCGTAACCTATTACTATTATGAGCGATTACCCAATGCTCATTTCCAATAAATTACACTCTTTTCGTAACTTCATTTTACAAAGATACGACTTTTGTCCGTATAACCTGATATATGCGATTATTCTCTTTTTAGCAAGAAAAGTTATAATTCGTATTTTTATTGGAGAAAAAATGGCTAACTTTGCACATTGCCGTAGCGGAATACGGTGAAATTATTTATTTAATTAATTATTGAAATTAAAAATGGGACATCATCAATTGGATACTTTAGACGAGCAAATACTGCAGTTGATTGCCGATAATGCGCGTATTCCTTTCCTTGAAGTAGCCAGAGCTTGTAATGTATCTGGAGCCGCTATTCACCAGCGTATTCAGAAACTAACTAATTTGGGAATCTTGAAAGGGTCGGAATATGTCATAGATCCGGAGAAGATAGGATATGAGACTTGTGCATATATCGGAATCTATTTAAAAGATCCCGCTACTTTTGATGCCGTGACAAAAGCGTTGGAAGCCATTCCTGAGATTGTGGAGTGCCACTTTACTACGGGTAAATATGATATGTTTGTTAAGTTGTATGCGCGGAATAACCATCACTTGTTGAGCATTATCCACGATAAATTACAGCCGCTGGGATTATCGCGTACGGAGACGTTGATTTCATTCCATGAGGCTATTAGGCGTCAGATGCCGATAGTAATAGACGAGGAAGAGGAATAATCCTATCGGCGGATATAATTGACAAAAGCATAAGGGCAGGGATGTTTCTCGTCTATCGGATGGGAATCCCTGCTTTTTTCTTGCCATATTTTGGGGTCTACTTCCGGAAAATAAGCATCTGCCGTGGGAGCTTCAGCATCTATTTCTGTAAGGCAAAGTGCATCTGCCAAGGGGAGAGCTTGGCGATAAACGCTGGCTCCACCTATGATATAGACCTGTTCATCCTCTGTACAGTTTTTCAAAGCATCCTCAAGTGAGGGAAAAACTTCCGCACCCGGACATTGTGTGCCGGGGCGGGTAGATAAGACAATGTTGCGCCGATTCGGTAAGGCGCCTTTGGGCAGTGACTCAAAAGTTTTCCTCCCCATGATGATTGTATTGCCGGTAGTAAGCGCTTTGAAGCGTTTCAGGTCGTTGGGAAGCCAGAATAATAATTTATTTTCATAACCGATACCCATATGGCGGTCTACTGCGGCGATGATGCTAATCATATATCTAGTATAATCAAATGGTTTTCAATGATGAAGGATTCTTCTCTTATACTGCTACTTTCCCGGCGATATGCGGATGCGGGTCATAATTAACCAATTCAAAGTCTTCATACTTAAAGTCGAAGATGCTCTTTACATCCGGATTGATTTTCATTTGCGGAAGTACTCTCGGTTCGCGGCTTAGTTGGAGTTTTACTTGCTCCAAGTGGTTCAGATAGATATGCGCATCTCCCAGAGTATGTACAAAATCTCCTGCCTGCAATCCCGTAACTTGAGCTACCATTTGTAAAAGCAATGCGTACGATGCAATGTTGAAGGGTACTCCAAGGAAAATGTCCGCACTTCGTTGGTAAAGTTGCAGGCTGAGTCGCCCGTTGGCTACATAGAATTGAAAGAAAGCATGGCAAGGCGGCAGATTCATGTTATCCAAATCACCTACATTCCATGCGCTGACTATGATACGGCGTGAATCCGGATTGTGTTTGATTGTTTCTACCGCTTCACTGATTTGATCAATAGTTCCGCCTTTGTAATCCGGCCACGAGCGCCATTGGTAACCGTAGATATGCCCCAAATCTCCATTTTCGTCAGCCCACTCATTCCAGATACGTACACCATTCTCTTGCAAGTACTTTACATTCGTATCGCCCTTTAAGAACCACAATAGTTCGTGGATAATAGATTTCAAATGGAGTTTTTTGGTTGTCAGGCAAGGGAATCCCTCGTCCATATTAAAACGCATCTGGTGTCCGAACACACTGATAGTGCCGGTTCCGGTGCGATCACTTTTTTCTATGCCTTCAGTCAACACACGGTTGAGTAAGTCTAAATACTGTTTCATGGATTACTTATTAAAAGCTTTGCCAAAGGTAGACAAAGTTCTTGGGAAATTAAAGATTAGAGATTAAAAAAATGGTGGAACGACTTACAGGAAAGGAGTCATCAGATTCCCGACCCAGCCGATAAATTTCTTCCAGCCGGAGCGTTTCTTCCATATTTCGGGGGTAAGCAAGATGCTGTTCTTCTTATCCCTTTCAAACATACTGTTCAGTTGGTGCGTTGTCGACGGGTCAAAGATGAAAGCATTTGTCTCATAGTCGTAGCGCAAGCTGCGGCTGTTGAGGTTTGCCGTACCTACTGTGCAGAAAGAACTGTCCACCATCATTACTTTGGAGTGGTGGAATCCATCCTTAAACAAGTAGATTTTGGCTCCCCGTTTCATCAGTTTGTGTGCAATGTAGAAAGAAGCTTCGGGAGTAAAAGGAATATCCGATACTGCCGGTATCATTATTTCCACCTCCGTACCTTTCTTTAGTGCTTTCTTGATAGCTTTACGAATGGATTTTGTTGGTACAAAATAGGGATTTACTATTTGAATGTTTTTCTGGGCAGCTTCTATTGAGACGGCATAAGCATGACTGATGGAACGGGGCGTTTCCCGCGGAGTACGGTCTACTATTGAAACTTCCTCGGCTATGCTGTCCGGATACTGGGGCAGGTTGGGAAAGTACGCCGGACCACCGATGTGTTGTCCGGTTTCCTGATTCCACATCGTCAGGAAGATACCTTGCAGATAACGTACGGCATCTCCTTCTATATGTATGTGCATATCATGCCATTTACCTATTTTGGGTAAGCCGTTGATGTAATAGTCGGCAATGTTCATTCCGCCTGTATAACCGATTTTTCCGTCGATAACAACAATTTTGCGGTGGTCACGGTGCATGGCATGGTTGATATAGGGGAAAGTGATAGGGTCGAACTTGACAATCTCGATACCGCGCGCCTTTATTGCCTGCAAATGACGTTTCTTTAGCGGTTGGTTATTGGACCAGTTGCCGAATGCATCGAACATGGCGCGCACCTCCACGCCTTCTTTTGCCTTTTCCGCCAGTAAATCGAAAAGGGCATTGGCGATAGAGTCGTTACGGAAGTTGAAATACTCCAGATGAATGTGATGCCGGGCATGGCGGATGGTTTCAAATAAATCAATAAACTTCTCGCGACCGGTCATTAACAGCTCAACTTTATTGTTGTAAGTCAGCGGTATTCCCATTTCTTGCATATAGCCCATCACGAGAGAATCGCTGGTGCTTTGTGCCCGGACGCTTCCAATGAAAAATGTAAATAATATGACGAATAGAACCTGTCTCAAAACTTTGTATGCTTATTTAGTTTTATGAGTTGGCAAATATACAATATATCATTGAGATATGTTCATCCGTTTATAAAAAATTAGCCCTTACCTTCTCTGTTTTCCGAAACGTTTAAGCCAGTGAGCATATCTTGCGATAGAGCAAGAAAAGCAATACTATCCCTGCAACCAATAAAGATTTCGGGTCGAGTTCGGTGATGCCGCTTTGGGTAGCGGCGGTAAACGTTTCACGAAGCGTACCCAGTATCAGTTGTAGACCGTCGCAGGTAAAGAACAACACTAATGCCAGTGTGAAACAGAACGTAACCCATAATTGTGAAATCCGGCGGGTACGGTCGGGCAAGTGACGCATCACGCGGTGGGTGAAGCCATGGTCCGGTATATCCTGCCGGTGTTCGGCAAAGAAAGCAACTAAAAGTCTGTCATTATTTTCCGTCATAACCATTTTGTTTTAAGTAGGTAGCCATTTTTTCTTTAGCCCGTGACAGGTGGCTTTTTACAGTTCCTGCGGGGCAACCGGTAATACCTGCAATTTTCTCGATGCTTTGGTCCTCCATGTAGAAGAGTGTGATGCAGGTTCGTTCCATTTCTTTCAGCATACTCAGCGCACGGTAAATATCCATACGCTGTCCTATGTCGCTTTGCTGCGTACTGCATTGAGCGTCCACTTGGCGTGTTTCCAAGCAGTCTGTCTCCTTACGGGTGCGAAGATAATCATAAAATACATTATAAGCAATACGATAGAGCCAAGTGGTAAAACTGGATAGGTTCTTGAATGAGGCCAAGTTAGTGTATGCTTTAATGAATGTATCTTGCGCCAAGTCATCGCTCAATTCGCTGTCGCCGCAAGTCAAGTGCAGAAAGAATCGTCGTACGGGCGACTGATATTTCCTTACCAACTGGTCGAAGGCCCTGGTGTTGCGGAACACCACGACCTGTGCGACTAACGATATATCATTGAGCTGACTCATTTTTCTTCATTCTTCCGGCGGTTGCTGATTTCGATGCCGCCTATCTTTACACTTTGTTCTTCGTTTTCCTTATCATTTTTTACTTGGATAAAAGGTTCCCCGTTTTTGCTCTGTTGCGTGTAGTAAATGACAACCTGTCCGAAGCCGGTGAACATGACAAGCAGACCTATACAACCAAGCCCGAATTCTCCGGTAATAGCCCAAAGGAAGATGAATAATCCGATACCGACAAATACGTTCTTGATTCCTTTGCTACGGGTATCTATCGACTCGGCTTCTTTAAAAAGGTTTTCCGGTAGCGGCTGTCCGCTGGCCAAAGCCTGCTCCACCAAACGATATTTGGCTTTCCGGTTCTTATAGCGGAAAAAGAAAATGATGAATACAATTATCAGCGGAAAGCCGAATACGAATACGATAGCTGTAACCGCTACAATCGTTTCTTTCACATCATGTCCGATATTCCAACCGAAGTCGTAAGCACTGCTATGGTGCTTATAATCATTACCGCTTTCTGAATTACTGCTTGAACTGTTTTCATAAGTCATGACGCTGAGTGTATCCGTTACGGCTTTTCCGTTAATTAGGGTGTCTCTCAACTCTATAACCCTTTGTTTGTTTCCCAGACTGTCATTTTCCGTTACAGTTCTGTTCTTCCCTTGTACCAATGTGCAGAGCATCATGGTTGTCATTAGTGCAAAAATGATACGTTTCATAATCATGCTATTTTTTGTTTTTTATTAGTTTCTTTGTGTGTTAGACGTTTCCAATCATTTAGAAAGTTGCAAAGAGACGATATTTTTTTTAGAATAGCTATTATTGACCGCAAAATATTTATGTTACCTTTGCCTGCATAAAACAGTACAATACATGGAACTACCCGCTTCTTTCACAGAATATACCCGCACTCTTTTAGGAAATGAGGGGTATATGCAGTTAGTCATCTCTTTGGAGTCGGAACAACCTGTCAGCATTCGGCTGAACCCGTTAAAACTTTTTGCATTCCGCTCCGGGAAGGATGCGGTTCCTTGGTGTACCTCTGGCTTTTATCTTAAAGAACGCCTGACGTTTACTTTTGATCCTTTGTTTCATGCGGGATGCTATTATGTGCAAGAGGCTTCGTCCATGTTTGTAGAACGAGCTTTGAAGCAATATATGGGTGAGGAGCCGGTAGTGATGCTCGATCTTTGTGCCGCTCCGGGCGGTAAGTCGACGCACGCACGCAGCGTTCTTCCCGAAGACAGTTTGTTGGTGGCCAATGAGGTCATCCGCAATCGTTCGCAGATACTTGCCGAGAATTTGACTAAGTGGGGGTATCCCGATGTGGTGGTCACCAATAGTGATCCGTCGGACTTTACGCCGTTGGCAGATTTCTTTGATATTATATTGGCGGATGTGCCCTGTTCCGGCGAGGGAATGTTTCGCAAAGACCCTGTTGCCGTGAGTGAGTGGAGTCCGGAGAATGTAGAAATATGCTGGCAGCGTCAGCGAAGAATTATTTCGGATATCTGGTCTTGCCTGAAGCCGGGAGGAATCCTGATATACAGTACTTGTACCTGCAACACGAAGGAAAATGAAGAAAACATCCGTTGGATAAGAGATGAGTTTGAAGCAGAGGTGCTGCCGCTTGATGTATCGGAAGATTGGAATATCATGGGCAATTTGTTGCAGGGAGAGGATTTTCCCGTTTATCGTTTTCTGCCCCATAAAACCAAAGGAGAGGGATTCTTTTTAGCTGTTCTCCGAAAACAGGGAGGGAATGCTTGCAAGTCTGGAGGTGAACCGGAATTTGTTCAGGGGTATACTTCCGGAATTCAGGGCTTAAATGGTGAAAACTCTCGGAAAAAAGGGAAGAATCCTCATGGGAAAGGAATGAAAACTTTGGGGCTTTCCGGAGAACAGCTCTCGGCTTTGAAGAAGTGGGTGCTGGCTCCTGAAAAGTACGAGTTTATTCAAAAAGGCAGTAATGTCAGTGCCTTCCCTAAGCGTTACCTTGCGGAGTTGTCGGTGTTGCAGGCATCCTTGCGCGTTGTACAGGCGGGAGTAGAGCTTGCCGAAGAGAAAGGAAAGGACTGGATGCCCTGTCATGCCTTGGCAATGAGCCGTATACTGGCGTCGGATGCCTTTCCGCGTGAAGAGCTATCTTACGAAAAGGCCATCGCTTATTTACGGAAAGAGGCTGTCGTGTTGTCGGATGCCTCTCCCCGTGGAGCTGTTCTACTCACGTATAGGCACGTACCTCTCGGCTTTGTCAAGAACATCGGCAATCGCGCCAATAACCTTTATCCGCAGGAATGGCGCATTCGTAGCGGATACCTGCCGGAGGTGATAAGTACGGTGATTTAGGTCGTTATACGTATATTTATGCTTGTTTGCCCATTTCATAGGCTTCCTTCAGTTTAGGATTACCCTTTATTTCATTCATCAGCCATACACCTCCGCAAAAGAGTGTTCCTTTGAGGACGGGGTTCTCCAAGCAATCGAGGAAACCCGTCAGGTTGTCCGTGATGCGTTGCATAATGCTTTCGTCCTCTTCGGCGGCGGTTGCGATAAAGTAAAACTCTTTGTTCGTTATCCGGGTGTAGTCACCGCAACAGCGGTCAATCAACGTTTTCATCTGCGCACTCATGGCGTAGAAGTAGACCGGGGTTGCCATGACGATGACATTTGCGTCAATCATCTTTTCAATCACTTCGTGTGCGTCGTCCTTTTGGGGACACGGCTTTTGCAAATGACTGCATGTGCTGCATCCGGTACAATAGTGAATGGTTTTGTCACGCAGGAATATTTTCTCCACTTGATTTCCCGTTTCAATGGCGCCACGCATAAATTCATCGCAAAGACTGTCGGAATTTCCTCCACGGCGTGGACTGGAAGAAAGAATTAAAATTTTCTTGTTCATATTCATTCTTATTAGGTTGCTGGTACAAAATTATCGCTTTTTAGGCTTAATGCCGGTAGATAAATTACAGAAAGGAATACCTGAATTACAGATTTGGCTTATTATGGGGCGATATACTGGAGATTGTAATTAATGGATGTTGATTTTTATATAATGAAAAAATAAATCTATTATTATTGACAAATAGTAGGCGGCAATTGATTATTTTTGTAACACTATTTGTGGGAAAGAAAATAATATTATTCCATATGCAGTCGGCACATAAAAATATAAAAGGTGTGGTTGATGATGACATAGATAAAACTATATAGAATAATGAAACAATACGAAGCTGTTATTGAAACTTTAGACAGATTGGGCGGCATGGCTACTTTGGGAGATTTAAATACGGAGGTATTTAAAATAAAGGAATGCGAGTGGAAAACAAAAACTCCATTTGCCAGTATTCGCCGGATTGTTCAGCAAACAAAAGGCATTTATAAAATCAAGCCAGGGCTATATGGACTTGAGAAGTACAAAAAGCAAATAGAAGACAAGGGATTCCTTGTTGAAACGGAAGTAAATAGGAATTCGGAATCTTTAGTAAAATCAAATCATGCTTATTATCAAGGTTTATTATTGATTATCGGTAAATATCGAAATATGAATACTTTTATTCCGAATCAAGACAAGAATAAAAAATTTTATGATGGAAGAGCCTTACGTGAACTTTCCACGCTTAGTGAACAACCACATTATTCATATGCCCAATTGGTTAATCGTAGTGCTACAATAGACACAATATGGTTTAATGAACGCAATATGCCACATTCTTTTTTTGAAGTAGAGTATTCAACCGATATTCAGAATTCTCTATTGAAATTTAATGATTTGCAAGATTTTTATGTTAGAATGATAATAGTTGCAGATGCAAGACGTAAATTAGAGTTTGAAAATAAACTGTATTATCATGCATTTGATGAATTGCGTAAAGGCAGGCGAGTTACTTTTCTAAGTTATCAAGCTCTTGTTAAACAATATGAGATGGAATTGGAAAGGCAGTCATTAGACTTTATTCTTTGAATTTTACGCAACTATATATTTCCAAGTAAGCAAATATTACGTATAACATTTGCTTACTTGGAAATATATAGTTGCGTGATTATCTTACAACTTACTCTTATATATCCGTGCCATTGCCTTCTGGTACTGGTTTTCCAGTTGCAGGAGGTTAGTTTTGCTTTGGTACACAACCGAGACCTCAACGAAATACTCTATCATACTGATTTGTCCGCCCATAAGCGCTTGTTTTAGCAAAGTCAGATCTTGTTGGTCTTGAAAAGTCCGTTTGTACTCCTGCATGGAGGCATCCAGATTGCGGGCTTCTTCATAGAGCTGCCATAACTCGGAACTTGCCTTTACTTTTGCGTTGTCTTTCAGGAAGTCGATGTTCATGGCTTGGGCTTTGGCAATCTTCACCTTTCCTTTATTGGCAAACAGAGGAAAGGAGAATCCTACGACAACGCCGTTCAGCGGATGTCCCGATTCCGTATTGCGGCGATAACCTAACTCCAGTTTCGGCAACCAGCCTTGTTTGCTTGCCGAAATTAGTTTGCGGGCTGCCGCGCTCTCGCTGTCGAATGATTGCAGGGAAGGGTCGGCAGCCAATAATTCATCACATACCTGATAGAAATCCGCCGGCAAAGGAATCAGAGGATAGTCTGTCAGGCCGAGGGTGTTGGCGGTAGGTACTGCCGGTCCTTCGGGCATGGGGTGTCCGGGAGTAAGCGGATGGTTACCGTTAAGCACCAGCAACTCCTTGATTTTATTGTTCAAGGCGGTGCTGTTCATACGTGATTCGGTGCGGACATTCAGCAGTTCCAAATTGATTTTATTTGTTTCCAGTGCATTGGCGTCTCCTGTAGCCAGTCGTTTGGCATACATGGCAGACAGTTCCTCAGCGTTCTTCAACCGTGCATCGAGTAATTCTTGTTGGTGTTGCAGCATGATGATGTCCAGACACACCTCTTTGGCTTGCAGCAATATTTGTTGGCGCATGGTTGCCGCTTGCGCATCCAGTGCTCCGGTACGGAGACGGTTCATCTTTCCCCTTGTCACGTATAGGGTAGGGAAATCAAAACTTTGGGAAACGACCATTTCACCTACGGTTTCATCACTGTTTTTGGAGTCCCAAAGATGAGCGTATGAAAGGGTAGGATCCGGAAGGTTGTTCTCTGTCTTATTCTCCAGCTTCTGCGAGGAAATGAGTTGTGCATTGGCTTGCAGCTCTTTGTTGTTCGCTTCTATTTGGCGGAGTACGGAGTCGATACCTTGATTTTGCGCCCTTATTCCCAGGCAGATAAGGAGGGCGACGGTGGTTATAAGTATTTGTTTCATATATTCTGTTATTAAGTTATTTATTCGTTATCGTGTACGGATGTTGTAAGTTGCTGACTGACTGAACTGTTGATGTCCCACCCGTTTCTGTTATAGTGAGAGTGTCGTTCAGTCCCTATGGGAGCATACTTCAGTCGTATTGGGAGCATCGTTCAGTCGTATCGGGAGCATACCTCGGTTGCAGTGGGAGCATCGTTCGGTAGCTCCATGAATCCGGTTCATTCGTTATACGTATGCGGCTCCTCCTTCTTCTTTCCGTGCATCATCAGATAAACAATCGGAATGATGAAACCGTTCAGGAAAGTGGAAGTCAGCAATCCACCCAGAATAACCTTTGCCATAGGGCTTTGTATCTCGTTACCGGGCAGGTCGCCGCTGAGTGCCAACGGAATCAATGCAAGCGCACTGGACAGTGCTGTCATCAGGATAGGATTCAATCTGTCCAGCGAACCGCGTATCACACTGTCGTACACTCCGCAGCCCTCTTCTTGTTGCAAATGGTTGTAATGGCTGATGAGCAGCATACCGTTTCGGGTAGCGATACCGAATAATGAGATAAAGCCGATGATAGCGGGAATACTGACTTCGCCTGTGGTGAGGAGCAGGGCGAAAACACCGCCAATCAATGCCAAAGGCAGGTTGATAAGGATAATTGCACTTTCCTTTACACTACGGAACTCGTGGTACAGCAGCAGGAATATCACCACGATGGACATGAATGAAGTCAAAGCCAGTGTACGGCTTGCAGCCTGTTCGCTTTCAAACTGGCCGCCGTATTCAATGTGGTAGCCTTCCGGCAGTTTTACCGAGGCATCTACACGCTCCTGTATATCGTTTACCACACTGCGCAGGTCGCGGTCGGCAACGTTAGCGGAGATTACGATTTTCCGTTTCACGTTCTCACGGCTGATGGTATTAGGACCCATTGCCGAGCGGACTTCCACTACATAGTTCAGCGGTATTTTCTGTCCGTTACCGGTATCAATCATCAGGTTGCGTATCTTTTCCATTTCATCCCGCAAGTCGTCCTTGACGCGTACGGTGAGGTCGAAACTTTTTCCCTTCTCGTATACTTGGGATACGGATTCACCGGCAAGGCATACGTTGACAAATTCCGAAAACTCCGGCAAGGAAATGCCATATTTGGCAAGTACTTCCCGTTTGGGAGAGATAATGAGCTGTGGACGTTCAATCTGTTGTTCCACGTTCAGGTCGGCGATGCCGGGAATGTCTTGAATGGTATTCTTTATTTCATTTCCCAAAGAAAACATACGGTTCAAATCGTCACCGAACAGCTTAATGGCTATATTGGCTTTCGTGCCGGACAGCATGGCGTCGATACGGTGGCTGATAGGTTGCCCGATTTCCACATTGGCGCCTACAATCGTACCCAGCTTTTCGCGTACATCGGCCACCAGCTCGCTGCGCGAACGGTCTTTCAGTTCAAAGGGAGCTTCGATTTCGGAGACATTCACGCCTAAGGCGTGCTCGTCCAGTTCGGCACGTCCCGTCTTGCGGGCTACGGTTTGTATTTCGGGAATGGAAAGCAGTAACTCTTCGGCACGATGTCCTATCTTGTCACTCTCTTCCAGCGAGATGCCCGGCAGGGATGATATATTGATTGTGAACGAGCCTTCATTAAACGGCGGCAGGAACGAACGTCCCAATGTGAAGAAGCAAGCAAGCGCCACTGCAAACAAACCGATAGTTCCCCCCAATACGCTCTTCTTATGTCCAAGCACAAAGGTAAGTGCCGTGCCATACCACTCTTTCATCTTACGCGCTACCGGTGAATCGCCGGTGGAGCGTTTTTCATCTTTTATCTTTTCTTTTCCCAGCAGATAGGAGCACAGTACAGGGGTCACTGTCAGCGCTACAACGGTAGAGGCCGCCAATGCCACGATGAAAGCGATGCCCAGAGGTACGAGCATCCTCCCTTCCATACCGCTCAGGAAGAACAAGGGTACGAAACTTACCACAATGATAAGTGTGGAGTTCAGGATAGGCATACGTACTTCTTTAGAAGCATTGAATACGACTTCCAGTATCGGCAAACGTTCCGTCTCCGGTTTCATCCGGTTTTCCCGCAAGCGTTTGTACACGTTCTCCACATCGACAATGGCGTCATCTACCAGTGAACCGATGGCAATGGCCATACCTCCGAGACTCATTGTGTTGATGGTGAACCCCATATAATGCAATGCCAACAGAGAAGCTATCAGTGACAAAGGAAGCGTAACCAGTGAAATGACGGTGGTCCGTACATTGGCAAGAAACAGGAACAGGACGATAACAACAAAAATACCGCCTTCTACCAGTGATTTCTGTACGTTGCCGATGGAGCTTTCTATAAAGCGGCTTTGCCTGAAAATGTCGGTGCTGACTTTTACATCGGACGGCAGATTCTTCTGCAAGTCCTTTAGAGAGGTTTCTAACTTATCGGTGAGTTCGAGGGTACTTGTGGCAGGCTGTTTGGTTACGGTCAGCAGCACAGCGGGTTTGCCTCGTTCGGAAGCCGTACCCAGTTTCGGCAGCTTGGCTCCGATACGCACATCTGCAATGTCTTCCAATAAAACAGGAGAAGCGGCAGTTGAACGTCCGGCATTGGCAGTTGAGAGCCCGGCACTTCCGTCTTGCAGCTTGACCACAGCTTTTGCCAGTTGCTCCACACGGTCGGTGGAGATTACACCGCGTACAATGTATTCGTTTCCATATTCATAAAGCACCCCGCCGTTGGCGTTCAGGTTCATTTCGCGCGTAGCGTTCATTACTTCGGTAAGGGTCACACTGTAATGACGCATTCGTTCCGGGTCGAGTTGTATCTGATATTCTTTAATATCTCCGCCCAGCACGGCTACTTGTGCCACACCGCCGGTAGAGAGAAGGCGCGGGCGGATAGTCCAGTCGGCTATGGTGCGCAGGTCGAGCATGGAAGTGGAATCGGCCGTCAGTCCTACAATCAGCATTTCACCTAAGATGGATGATTGCGGGCCGAGGGTAGGCTTGCCTACATTAGAGGGTAGGGACTCGCTGACAACCGCCAGTTTTTCGCTAACAATCTGGCGTGCCAGATATACGTCCGTTTCCCAGTCAAATTCAACCCATACGACAGAAAAACCGTTGGTGGAGGAAGAACGTACGCGACGTACTCCCGTAGCGCCGTTTACGGCTGTCTCAACAGGAAAAGTCACCAGTTGTTCCACTTCCTCGGCTGCCATACCGTTGGCTTCGGTCATGATAACTACGGTCGGCGCATTCAAGTCGGGGAACACATCCACTTCCGTATGCATTGCGGTATATGTACCGCCAATCAGCAGCAGTACCGATGCCACCAGCACCAGTATGCGGTTCTGAAGAGAGAAATGTATTATCTTGTTTAACATGATGGTAAGGTTTAGTGTTCGTGGCTGTGTGCCGGAATTGCATTGGTGGCGCCTGCAAGTTTCACTTGGTATGCGCCTTGGGTCACGACTTTATCACCGGCCTTGACGCCGGAAAGGATTTGCACCCTTTCGCCGTTATCGGCTCCAAGAGTGACAAGTTGTTTCTTGTATCCTTCTTCATCCACTTGCAGGTACACGAAGAAACTGCCTTGTTCTTCGGTCAAAGCCGTATGGGGGAGTGAAATAACATTCTCCATAGGAGAGGAGAGCAGGAATATTTCGACAAATGCTCCCGGAATGATATCTCCTTTGTTATCAAACTCAAAAGTAACGGGCACATAGTAGCTGTTTTCGCCCGATGCTTTTCCATAAGAGAGCAGGCGTCCGTTCAACTCCTTTAATGTGTACACCTTATTATTATAAGGAGTGCAGAAGTTGGCGGAACCGATAGTGCGGAGATAGGGATAATATTTCTCCGAAACATCGGCACGCAGGAATAACCTGCGGTTTTGAGTGATACTTACGAGCGGCTGACCTACTGTGACATAGTCGCCTTCCTTTACTAAGAGGCTCTTTACATATCCGTTGATAGGAGAGGGTACGGACTGTCCTTGGGAAGAATGATTCTTGGCAACGGCTTCATAGCTGATACGGGCATTCTCGTATGCCTGTTGAGCCTGGGCAAAGTCTTTCTCCGAAACAATTTTATCGGGGAGAAGCTCTTTCATTCGTTCGTATTCCTTTTTGGCTGTTTCGTAGGCGATGCGTGCTCTTTGTACAGGGTCTCCGTCCGCCATATTCTTGGATGAAAGCACTACGAGAGGAGTACCCTTGCCGACGCTCATACCTTCTATTACCTTTCCATGAAAGGAAACTACACCCGCCACAGTGGCTACGGCAACACTTTCGTCACCTTGCGCAGCCATAACCTGACCGCTGGTTTTTATAACTTGGTTGAAACTACCCGGTTCGATGACACTTGCCATAACTCCGGCGGCCTGTGCTTTGGCGGGCGGCAATATGATTTCGTCACTATGTGCCGTAGCGGCTTCTTCACCATGATTGTGCCCGTCGTCATGCTTATGGTCGGGGGCTTCGCTTGCATGGTCATGACCTTCGTGGTCATGTCCCGCATGGGTATGTTCTTCTGTTTCGTGGTTATGTCCTTCACCGGACTTGCTGTTACAGGAGCTTAACAGGAACAATCCTATAACTCCCATGAATATAACTTTCTTCATGATAATTGTTTTTGTTCTTACTTGTTTTGAAATACAAAATTAGTGAATGGATTGTGCAACCAAGTTGCATCATTCCTGTGCCGACAGAGAATCTGTTTCCGGCAACTATCGGTTAAGCAAGAACAAAAGGAGGTGCGCGAAGCCCTGTGGCACGTGTAATGAACGTGCCGTGAAGAGATTCCAAATAGATAAACTCTTGCCCTATACCTGTTTCTTCGGGTAAGGTCAAGAGTTTGAGAATCGGTTCGGAAAATAAAGTATTTACCCATACGAAGCCGGGCTGTAAGTCGCTGTTGTCCGGATTGGGTGTTTTTTGATAAAAATGGGTGGTCATGCAGCCTGTGTCACAGCAACAATGTTCGTTGCAAGAGCTTTGATGGTGGCAGCATCCCTCGGACGGCAGATCGTTTTTCATACAAATTACACCGTCTTCATGGTGGTGATGGGGAATGACAGGCACTACCAGCATAATCATGCTGATGAAGAACAGGAAATATGCAATGTACCTTTTCGTTTTCATCCCTCTTTCTTTGATTGGTCGCAAAGATAGAAGTTAATCATTTAACTGCCAAACCCAAGATGCTAAAAAGCCTTGAATAAATCATTTAATCCTTCGCTCATACTGGGATGTGTAAAGATGAAATCTCGCAGGACACTGTAGTGCAAATCATTCTTCATGGTCAGTGAGACCAAATTAATGACTTCGGGTGCGTCGATGCAAAACAAGGTACAGCCTATTATGCGTCCCGTATGTGCATTGACAATGGCTTTCATCATACCGTCTATCTGCTGCAGGGTACGGGCACGTGGTATGGCGGCGGCCGGTAGTCGGGATACTTGGAGTGAATAACCCTGCTTTACGGCTTCTTCTTCGGTCATGCCGATATGTGCCAACGGAGGGTCTGTGAAAATGACATAAGGAACAGGAAGCCTGTCATTGACTTTTCGTTTTTTATTACCAAACAGCTGGCTGGTGATGATGCGGAAATCATCAATAGATAAATAGTCGTACAGCGCACCGCCTTTTACATCTCCTATGGCCCATATATGTGGAGAAGTAGTTTGAAGATGTCCGTTGACGATGA
This sequence comes from Bacteroides sp. AM10-21B, assembly GCF_003472565.1. NCBI lineage: Bacteria > Pseudomonadati > Bacteroidota > Bacteroidia > Bacteroidales > Bacteroidaceae > Bacteroides > Bacteroides sp. AM10-21B. The sequence continues at coordinate 53,266 of NZ_QRME01000003.1, forward strand.
TAGCTCCCTGAGCATCGGTCTGTATGCCGGCTGCATGGAGGTTAAGGTCATCGGTCATCGGCCTGCGTCCGGTGGCAAGCAGCAGGGCGTCTCCTTCCAAAAAATAAGGGGTGTTGTCGGAACTGTCCGTATAGGTCAGTGTCACACCATTGACTGTGTCATATACCGACAGGGCATAGGCATTTAAACGTATCTCAATTCCTTTTCTTTTCAGAGACTCCAGCATGGATTCCGCAATGTCACGGTCTGATTTGGGCATAAAGCGGTTGCCGGATTCCAGTAAAGTAACCTTGCTTCCGAAACCGGCATACATGGTGGCAAGTTCCATTCCGATAGTTCCGGCGCCCAGAACGAGCAGGCGGGCGGGAAGCTTGCTCTGCTGGAGCAGGGTTTCACTGGTGAATACATGCTTGCTTCCTTTAAGACCTTCCACTTCGGGCAGGATAGGGGTGGAGCCTGTATTGATAAAAACTTCTTTCCCTTTGAGGAGGACTTCCTTTTTATCATGGGAAACGACTTTTACAGTATCGCCGGATACAAAAGATGCCGTACCGTCATACAATGTAATATTGGAATGGGCTTTTATATGTTCATAATTCTTATCTCGCAGGAATGATACGAGCTTATTTTTCCGTCCGATGGCGAGTGCATAATATTTGGCTTGATTACTGTAGTCGTCCCGGTAGAGCCGTTCGGCTTGTTCCGATTCATGAATCAGCGCTTTAGTGGGAATACACCCGGTATTTACACAGGTTCCCCCGTACATATGCGGGGAACGTTCAATGATTGCCACTTTCCAGTTACGGTTGGCAAGTTCGGCTGCCAGCAGTTTCCCGCCTTTGCCGAATCCTATAATGATAGCGTCATATTGTTTCATTTTAATTCGTAATTAAGAATTTATGGAAATGAAACAATAATAACAATTTATTTGTTGCGGGAAGTTAGTTAATGAAAGTTTACCGTTCCAGTTCGCGAAGCGAATCCATCTTCTTCTTTTCGAGGAACTCATAGATGCCGCTCAGATGCTCGGTTACCCGTTTGTTACCGAACTCATAGACTTTGCTCACCAGTCCGTCGAGGAAGTCACGGTCGTGGCTTACAAGTATCAGAGTGCCGTCGAAGTCCATGAGCGCCTGTTTCAGGATGTCCTTAGTTTTCATATCCAGATGGTTGGTAGGCTCATCCAGAATTAGTAGGTTTACGGGCTCCAACAGCAGCTTAATCATGGCAAGCCGTGTACGTTCTCCACCGGACAGGACTTTCACCTTTTTCATAGACTCCTCCGGTCCGCCGAACATGAAAGCTCCCAGCAAATCACGTATCTTGTTACGGATTTCTCCTTTGGCTACATCGTCGATGGTTTGGAATACGGTCAGGTTCTCATCCAGCAAGGATGCTTGGTTCTGGGCGAAATAGCCTATCTGCACATTATGGCCGATGGTAAGAGTACCTTCGTGTTCCAGTTCTCCCATGATACACTTTACCAATGTGGATTTACCTTCACCGTTCTTGCCTACAAAAGCTACTTTATCACCTCTCTCTATGGTGAGGTTGGCATTTTTGAATACGACGTGTTCGCCGTACGTCTTTCCTACATTCTCCATGATGACCGGATAATTGCCGGAACGCGGAGAAGGAGGGAACTTCAGCCGCAATGCCGAGGTGTCTTCTTCATCTACTTCCAAAAGCACCAGCTTTTCCAACATTTTGACACGGCTTTGTACTTGCAGAGTCTTGGAATAAGTTCCTTTGAAACGTTCGATGAATTCTTTGGTTTCGGCGATGAACTTCTGTTGTTCGTCGTAAGCCTTTTGTTGCTGTTCGCGGCGTTCTTTGCGAAGCTCCAGATATTTGGAGTAGTTTACTTTATAATCGTAAATGCGTCCCATTGTCACTTCAATGGTACGGGTCGTGATGTTGTCCACGAATTTGCGGTCGTGGCTGATGACGATAACGGCTTTCCCATTATTGATAAGGAAATCTTCCAACCATTGGATAGACTCGATGTCGAGGTGGTTGGTCGGCTCGTCCAGCAGAAGCACATCAGGTTTCTGCAACAGCAGTTTGGCGAGTTCGATACGCATACGCCAGCCACCGCTGAAGTCACTTGTCTGGCGGTTGAAATCCTCTCTTGTGAATCCGAGACCGAGCAATGCTTTTTCAACATCTTCTTCGTAATTGGTGGCATCAATGGCATAGAATTTCTCACTTAAGGCGGACACTTGTTCGATAAGTTCCATATAACTGTCGCTTTCGTAGTCGGTACGGGTTTCCAGTTCTTTGTTCATGCGGTCTATTTCGGCTTCCATTTCGTGCAGGTGGGCAAAGGCCTGTGCAGTCTCTTGGAAGACGGTACGTCCGTCTTCCGTCATCAAGTGTTGGGGGAGATAAGCGATGATGCAATCCTTAGGGGCTGAAATTTTACCGCGGGTAGGTTGCCGTACTCCGGCAAGTATCTTTAATAGCGTACTTTTTCCGGCTCCGTTTTTTCCCATGAGGGCAATACGGTCTTTTTCGTTGATTACGAAAGATATGTCACTGAATAAGGTTGTGCCGCCAAATTCTACGGCGAGTCCGTCAATAGAAATCATTATGTCATTTTTAAAAATAAGGCGCAAAGATAATGCAAATATATTATTTTTCTTATCTTTGCCCGGTATAAACAATGGTATAAGTCATGGAAACCGAAAATCAATCAGCTGATTACCGTCCGCTCATTCTTGTGGCGGAAGATGATGATAGTAACTTTAAGTTGATAAAAGCTATTATTGGGAAAAAATGTGAGATAATGTGGGCAAAGAACGGGGAAGAAATCGTCTCTTTGTTTCGCGAGAATCGTGACAAAACGGCTGCAATACTGATGGACATCAAGATGCCTGTAATGAATGGATTGGATGCCACGCGAATTATTCGTGAGGAAGGCGGGACATTGCCTATTATCATGCAGACGGCTTATGCGTTCTCTACCGACCGTGAAAATGCCATGAGAAGCGGCGCTTCGGAAGTATTGGTGAAGCCGATAACACTGAGTGCGTTACGTAATTGCCTGAGCAGTTATCTGCCTGAATTGAAGTGGTAGGAGCCCCGGTCGGGAATAAATAGAATTTTCTTTATTAAATTATCAAGCGCATACGGCGCGGATAGCAGGAGTGGAAATCTCCGGTTATCCGCGCCGTTTACTTTTTGAAAAAAGAAGAGGTACATTTGAACAAAATATATTTTCTTCTGTTAATGAAGTCTAACTAAATTTTAACAGAATGAATAGTAAACTGCGCTTTTTCTTAACATCACTGTTTATACTCTTCGTGGTGGAGTTGTATGCAGCCACAAGTGGTGATATTCGTGTGTCGGGCGTTGTGATGTCGGAAGGGGAACCTTTGCCGGGAGCATCGGTATTGGTGAAAGGAACCCACAACGGAACAGTGACCGATGTTGACGGAAAATATACCCTTACCGTACCGACAGACGGTACGCTGGTCTTTAGCTTTATCGGACTGAAGGCTATTGAACAAAAAGTAAATGGACGTTCTGTCATTAATGCGGAATTGATTCCGGACAGTGAACAACTGGATGAAGTAATGGTGGTGGCTTATGCTACTGCCAAGAAATATAGTTTTACAGGAGCGGCTTCTACGGTGAAAGGAAGTGAGATTGCCAAGATGCAGGTATCCAATGTGTCGCGTGCACTTGAGGGTACGGTTTCCGGACTTCAGGCAAGTGCGCCCAGCGGTCAGCCGGGTACGGATGCGGAGATACGTATTCGTGGCATCGGTTCTATCAATGCCTCAAGCGCTCCGCTGTATGTGGTGGACGGCGTACCGTTCGATGGTAGCATCAACTCCATTAATCCGGAGGACATCGCTTCATTGACAGTATTGAAAGATGCCGCTTCGGCGGCTCTCTACGGTTCGCGTGGAGCTAATGGTGTCATTATAATAACTACCAAACAGGGACAAACCGACTCTAAAACCACGGTTAGCATCAATGCCAGTTTCGGCGGTTCCAATAGGGCTATCCGAGATTACGACCGTATCGGTACTGACCGGTATTTTGAACTTTATTGGGAAGCGTTGCGTAACCAATATGCTTTGAATACAGATAAATATACTCCGCAGACTGCAGCTGCCCAAGCCTCAAAAGACTTGGTCGGCAAGTTAATGGGGGGTGGTCCCAATCCTTATGGTCCCAATTATCCGCAACCGGTAGGTGCGGACGGCAAGCTGGTTGCCGGTGCTACTCCGCTTTGGAATGTAGACTGGCAGAAAGAAATGGAACAGCAGGCGCTGCGTACGGAAATCGGATTGAATGTTTCCGGCGGCGGAAAAACCAACCAGTACTATTTCTCGGCCGGTTATCTGAATGACAAGGGTATTGCTCTTGAATCCGGCTACCAACGTTTCAATCTGCGTTCTAATATTTCGAGTGAGATAACCCACTGGTTTCGTGGCGGTGTGAATATGAGTTATGCCCACTCCATACAGAATTATCCGGTTTCGTCCGATGCCAAGACCAGTAATGTTATTAACGCCGGGCGTTTAATGGCTGATTTTTATCCCATGTACGAAATGAACACCGACGGTACTTATAAACTCGATTCAGAGGGCAAACGGATTTATGACTTCGGATCTTACCGTCCCTCAGGCTCTATGGCTAACTGGAACTTACCCGCCACTTTGCCCAACGACAAGTCAGAACGTATGCGGGATGAGTTCTCAGGACGCACTTTCCTTGAAGTTACTTTTATGGAGGGGTTGAAGTTCAAGACCAGTTTCAACTTTGATCTGATAGATTACAATACGCTGGATTATACCAATCCTAAGATAGGTCCCGCCGTTAATACAGGTGGAGGAGCAAGTCGTGAATATACCCGTACTTTCTCATGGACATGGAATAATATTGTGACTTACGATAAGACCTTCGGTGAACATCATTTCAATATCCTTGCCGGACAAGAGGCTTACTCTTACCGTTATGATGTGTTGCAGGCCGCACGCAGCAACATGGCTGTACCGGATATGCCGGAACTGGCTGTCGGTTCACTGGTAACTGCGGGCACAGGTTATCGTATTGATTACTCGCTACTGGGTTATCTTGTCAATGCCCAGTATGACTACCAAAGCAAGTATTTTTTCTCCGCATCCTATCGTCGCGACGGTTCTTCCCGTTTTGCACCGGGTACGCGTTGGGGTAATTTTTGGTCGTTGGGGGCTTCGTGGCGTATAGACCGTGAAGATTTCATGCAGAATACTGCCGACTGGCTTTCCGCCTTGACTTTGAAAGCCAGCTATGGAGCGCAAGGCAATGATAATCTGGGTACTTATTATGCCAGCAGCGGACTTTATTCCATTGTTTCGCAAGCTGGTGAGAATGCTTTGGTGTCCGACCGCCTTGCAACGCCCGATTTGAAATGGGAGACTAATCTGAATCTCAATGTCGGTATCGACTTCTCATTGTTCGACAACCGTTTCTCCGGTTCGTTCGATTTCTTCCAGCGTCGTTCCAAGGATTTGTTGTACTCCCGTCCTTTGGCAACCTCTTTGGGTTATACTTCAATGGATGAAAATATCGGTGCATTGAAGAATACGGGTTTTGAGATAGACCTTAAAGGAACGCTGATACATACCCGCGATTTTATGTGGCGTATGGGCGTCAACCTCACACATTATAAGAATGTGGTGACTGACCTTCCGCTGAAAGATATGCCCATTACAGGGGTTACCCGTCTGAAAGAGGGGCGTTCGGTCTATGATTTCTATCTGCGCGAATGGGCGGGGGTAAACCCTGATAACGGCGATCCGCTGTGGTATAAAAATGTGAAGGATGCGGAAGGTAATATTACCGGGCGCACTACCACCAATGATTATGCACAGGCAGATTATTATTATGTAGACAAATCCTCGCTTCCCAAGGTTTACGGTGGTTTCAATACAGCGTTCTCTTACAAAGGATTTGAATTGTCGGCAATCTTTGCATACAGTATAGGCGGCTATATTGTGGACCGTGACGTTACGATGTTGTGGAGTAATGGAAGCAATCCCGGACGTGCTTGGTCTACCGAAATGCTGAAACGCTGGACACCTGAGAACCGTTATACGGACGTGCCGGCTTTGAAAACGGTATCCAATAGCTGGAACTCAAATTCTACCCGTAACCTGTTCAATAATTCGTATTTGCGAATGAAGAATATCACGCTGTCCTATAACTTCCCGCAGCCGTTGATAAAGAAAATCAGCCTGAACAGTCTGCAACTCTTTGTACAAGCGGATAATCTTCTGACTTTCTCCAAGAATCAGGGAATGGATCCGGAACAGGGCATCACAGGGTTGACTTATTACCGGTATCCTGCCATGCGTTCCATTTCGGGAGGACTTAATGTTTCATTCTAAATCACTATTTACATGAATACTTCAATTAAAAATATAGCAATCTTCACGCTGGGATTATTATCTGTCCTGTCTTCGTGCAGTGGAGATTTTCTCGACAACAAACCTACGGATTCAGTAGATGCGGGCATTGTTCCTGTACCTTCCAATGCGGGGCGTATATTCAACGGTGCATGGTACAACTTGTTTGAGTACGGCAGCACGTATGCCAATATAGGTTATCGAGCCTTGATGTTACAGGACGATATGATGGCGGATGATGTAGTATCACGTCCTATGTATGGCTTCAACTCTTCCTATCAGTTTAACGATGTGGTGATGCCTGCCAATAACCGCACTGCATTTGCCTGGTATCTGATGTATAAGACTATTGACAACTGTAATACGGCTATTTCCATTACTGCTACCGGTGATGACAATACAGCCGATTTTCGTTATTCTCAGGGACAGGCCTATGCTTTGCGGGCTTTCTGCTATTTGCATCTGGCGCAGCATTACCAGTTTACTTATTTGAAAAATCCTGCCGCACCGGCCGTTCCGCTTTATACAGAACCTACCACTTCTACGACAGAGCCTAAAGGCAAGGCCACTTTGGAAGAGATATATACGCAGATATTCAAAGATTTGAATAAAGCTAAAGAACTTCTTGAAGGCTATGTCCGTCCGGATGATAATTCTAAATTCAAACCGAATTCAAGTGTTGTCAACGGATTGTTGGCACGTGCGTATTTGCTCACCGGACAGTGGAGTGAGGCGGCGGAAGCTGCGCTCGAAGCGGCTAAGGGATATAGTTTGATGACGGATGCTAAAACCTATATGGGCTTTAACGATATATCCAATACCGAGTGGATGTGGGGGCATCCTCAATCTGTAAGCCAGTCCGATGCCAGCTATAATTTTTATTATATTGATGTGGTGACTCCCGATGCGTATAACAGTTTTATGGCAGACCCGCATTTTAAGGATACCTTTGAATCGGGTGATATCCGTCTGGATTTGTTTCAGTGGATGCGTGAGGGATATTTGGGTTATCGCAAGTTCCGTATCCGTGCCGACCAGACCGGGGATATTGTCGTGATGCGTTCCGCTGAGATGTATTTGATAGCGGCAGAGGCATTGGCGCGCGATGGGCAGCCGGGAGAAGCCGTGAAACCGTTGAACACGTTGCGCAATGCCCGTGGGCTTGCCGACTATGATCTGACCGGCAAGACGCAAAACCGGCTTGTAGATGATATTTTGCTGGAACGTCGCCGCGAACTGTGGGGTGAGGGATTTGGCATTACCGATATTCTTCGCACGCAACGTTCCGTAGAGCGCGTGCCGTTGACCAAAGAGGAAGCGGAGAAGAAATATGATTGCTGGCAGCAAGGTGATACTTATAAAGAGTATAATCCCGAAGGCCATTGGTTTACTTCTTTTCCCGACGGAACGAAGTTTGTGCCGAACAGTGTGTATTATCTATATGCCATTCCTGAAAAGGAGACAAATGCGAATCCTAATTTATAAAAGAGGGTGTCAGAATATAGTTAATGATTTTTTAAGGCATGGATTTGGCCTCTATCCTGCGTTTCACGAATTCAATCTTCAGGTTGGCTTCTTCCATGTTCTTCTTGATTTCTGTGATGGAAGACAGCAACTGTGCCAGTTCATAAACAGCCGCCACCGCTTTGCGGTCGTTCGGTGTCATGGTAGTAGCATAGGAGCGTTCGCCAAGATAGTTGATGCGGATGTTTTTATCCTTGTTCAAGTTGAGGAAAGCGATTACATTGCCGTCCTCTCCCAGCTTATAATCCGCTTTTTCTATCTTTTCTCCCAAATCAGTTGTTTCATAACTGTCTTTAGATGCGGGAGTCTCGGCAAAGCTGCCGTCGGGTGCGGTAACTTTTACGGCTAAGTGATGAATGTTGTACGGGCCGCAATAGATGGAAGTCATGCTCATAACGCCGGTTTCGTCTACTTGAAAACGCAGGTAAGAACGGTGCAGGTTCTTTTCTATTACTTGTGAGGGATGCAGGTAATTCCCTATCCGTTGATATTCGGTGTCTTTCTCGAAAGTGTAGTTCTTTTTGATGGCATCCACTGCTTTTTGCTTCTCTTGGAGCATACTGTCGAGGTAGGCAAGGGTCTTTTCCTGTTCTTTCAGTTCCACCTGTTGCATGAGTCCGATGCCCTCGCGGCGTGCTTCAAAAGCTTTCGGGTAGAGTATCTTGATACTGTCAATTTGCATTTTTGCTTCGCTGTAATCTCCGCGCTCGAAGGCTTCGCGGGCTGTTTGAAGTTTCTCACCTGCTTTTTTCTCTACATTGCTGCAAGAGAAGAGCGTGCAACAAAGGCACGCAAGGAACGCTGCTTTCTTCATAATTTTCATTCTTGATGTTAGTGGGGACAAAAATAAAAAATAATATCCGTATCTTTGCACCCTCAAAATGATTTATTGGCAAATGATTGAATTGACAACAGAAGAACTGAAGCAGCGTTTCAGTGACGACATATTTAAACGTATTTCAGAAACGGCGGATGAATTGGGATTGGAATGTTACGTAGTCGGCGGCTACGTGCGTGACATATTCCTGCAACGTCCTTCCAAAGATATTGATGTGGTAGTGGTAGGTAGCGGAATCGTTATGGCTGAGGCTCTTGCCAAACGTTTGGGCCGTGGCGCTCATCTCTCTGTTTTCAAGAATTTCGGTACGGCGCAGTTGAAGTATCATGGAACGGAAGTGGAGTTTGTGGGTGCGCGTAAGGAGTCCTACACACACGATTCGCGCAAGCCTATTGTTGAGGACGGTTCGTTGGAGGATGACCAGAACCGGCGGGACTTTACCATCAATGCGTTGGCGGTTTGCCTGAACCGGCATCGCTATGGAGAATTGGTGGACCCGTTTGGAGGAATGGAGGATATGAAGGAGAAAACCATTCGTACACCGCTTGACCCGGACATCACTTTCAGTGACGACCCTTTGCGTATGATGCGCTGCATCCGCTTTGCCACCCAGCTGAATTTCTATATTGATGATGATACTTTTGAGTCTTTGTGCCGCAACAAAGAACGCATTTCCATCATATCCAAAGAGCGGATTGCGGATGAACTGAATAAGATATTGCTGTCTCCCGTCCCGTCCAAAGGATTCATAGATTTGGACCGCTCCGGCCTGTTGCAACTTATCTTCCCGGAGTTGGTAGCCTTGCAGGGTGTTGAGACCCGCAATGGCAGAGCGCATAAGGACAATTTCTATCATACGCTCGAAGTACTCGATAATATCTGTAAAAAGACCGATAATCTTTGGCTGCGTTGGGCAGCTCTTCTGCATGACATAGCCAAACCGGCGACCAAACGTTGGGAGCCCCGTGCCGGTTGGACATTCCACAACCATAATTTCATAGGCGAGAAGATGATACCCGATATTTTCCGGAGAATGAAGCTCCCTATGAATGAGAAGATGAAATATGTGCAGAAACTGGTAGGTCTGCATATGCGTCCTATCGTGATAGCGGATGATGTGGTGACCGACTCGGCTGTCCGCCGTCTGCTGTTTGAGGCGGGTGATGACATAGACGACCTTATGACGTTGTGTGAAGCCGATATCACTTCCAAGAATATGGAGCGTAAGCAGCGTTTCCTGAATAACTTCCAATTGGTACGTCAGAAACTGAAAGACTTGGAAGAACGCGATCGTATCCGTAACTTCCAGCCCCCTGTAAGCGGTGAGGAGATTATGAAAATATTCAATCTGCCCCCTTGCCGGCAGGTAGGCGCATTGAAGAGCGCCATTAAAGATGCCATATTGGACGGTGTCATTCCTAATGAATACGAAGCTGCCCGTGCATTTATGTTGCAACGGGCAGAAAAAATGGGATTGAAAGAACCGTAACTTTTATTATTCCTCCGCTTGGAACTTCCTGCTTACTTTCATCAGGTTGATAGAGTAAGTTACTATATTCTGTGCTTCCTGTATCATTGTCAGATATACCATGCTGACTTTGATACTGCCGGATTGGCTTTGAATACGTTGCAGTTCCTCACGTTTCAGGTGGGCAAGTTGGCCGTTCAGGTCATTGGCTTTGCGTATATCTTCCTCGAAGTTATTGTAATCGTTGTTCTCCAGTTTGTGACGGCAAACTTGAAGCAGATAAACAATGTCTTCCGTTACGTCTGCAAATTCTCCTTTCTGGATTGTATCCAACGGCTTGAAGTTGTTGTCGATATGCTCCAGACACGGCTCGCAAAGACGTCCCACACTATATACCAATTCACTGGCGAAGTCATTGCCCTGATAATAGTAAAGTCCTTTTTCGAGCACCGTATTGTTGTCCAGACGGCACATGGCGAGTGTACCGGTACGCTTCATCTGCTTTATCAGTTGCTTTTCAAATTTCACGGAACCCATTGCCCGGCGCAGTCCGCGCAGGTTCTCGTGCAGGAAGGCGGTAACAGTGCGTTCAAAGTTGTCTTCTGTAAATTCCAGTATCTTGCCAAGCTCCTCACGGGTGTGTGTACGTAGCAATTCCAGAATTTCCATATTGTCCGTGCTTTGCATCAGCTGCTTGATGGTGGCGTTGCCTTTTTCTTTCTCTTTGCGCTTCTTGTACATTACTTGGCTGCGTATCAACATGAATACGGCCAGACCGATAAGGGCGATGATAGCGATTGTTCCGCCGAAATGGATAACGAAGGTTACGAAGAAACAGATGGTGAATGCCGCTCCGGCAGTGATGAACCAGCCGCCGATAACACTCAGCACACCGGTAATGCGGAATACGGCAGAGTCGCGTCCCCATGCACGGTCGGCAAGCGAGGTACCCATTGCCACCATGAAGGTGACATAAGTAGTGGAAAGGGGAAGTTTCAATGAAGTACCTAAGGCAATCAGCAGACCGGCGAGTACCAGATTGACGGAGGCGCGCACTAAGTCGAATGCCGCACCGTCGGCAATAATGGCTTCATCCTTTTGGAAGCGGGTTTCAATCCAGCGTTTGCCGCTTTCGGGCATTATTCTGGAAAGCCCGTTGGCTATTGTCATGCTGAAACGTACCAATGTACGTGCTATGGGAGTGCTACCGAAGCTTTCTTCGCCTTCATCCTGACGGGAAAGGTCGACGGAAGTCTTGATTACATTATGGGCTTTCTTGGAAGTACAAAGCGCATAAACCATGATAGCGCCTGCACCGAAGAGGAAGTACCACGGTGTTTTGGCGGGGCCGAGCAAGGAGGTCATAAGGAAGCCGTCCGGACCTGCGGCAGCGCCGTTGGTCGTATAATCTACGAAAGAAGAGTATCCGGCAAGGGGCACACCGATGAAGTTCACCAAGTCGTTACCGGCAAAGGCGAGGGCAAGAGCGAAAGTACCCAGCAGCACTACTACCTTGAACACATTTACTTTGCACCAGTGCAATACTTGCATTAATACGGTAAAGAATACAAAGAAACAGCCGATAAGCATGGCGGTGTTGTCTTGTATCCAATGTTTGTTTTCCGGGGTCATGAAAGAGCTGTCTTTCAAACCTTTTATCAGCATGAAGTAGATGATGGAAGTGGCTGCGATACCGCCGAAGATACCGATGCTGTATTTCATCTTCTTGGTATAGTTGAAGGTAAAGACTATACGTGCCAACCATTGCACCAGCATACCGAAGAAGAAGGCGATGGCTACGGACACAAATATCGCCATGATGACGGATAATGCCTTGTCGGTGTTGATGAGGTCACCCAGTCCGAGGGTATCACTGCCGTAAACTTTGATAAGTGCAAGAGCGAAAGTACCGCCCAACAATTCAAAAACCATGGATACGGTAGTGGATGTAGGCATTCCCATTGTGTTGAATACATCCAACAACACTACGTCCGTCAGCATCACAGCCAACAGGATACACATGATTTCCGCAAAATAGAAATGCTCCGGCTGGTAGATACCATGGCGGGCGATGTCCATCATACCGTTAGATAGGGCGGCGCCGATAAATACACCGATACCCGCTATAAACAGTATCGTTTTGAAAGATGCTGCTTTTGCTCCGACAGCTGATTGTAGAAAGTTGACCGCATCATTGCTGACACCCACAACGAGGTCGAAGACCGCGAGGACGAACAGGAAGATGACAATGCATAAATAGATAGTTTCCATAACATGTATTTTATTTCTGGCTGCAAAGAAACGTTTTTTGTATTGCAGGGAAATGTCATAAATGTTACAGAAATGTTACAAGAGTCCTCCCGGCTCCCTGTTCCCATCCTCTAACTCTCAACTTTCAATTCTTCAAGTACTCATAGAAAGTATATTGCGACCGTATCTTCTCCTTTTGCGGACGCGCCGATTTCCAGCGGTTGCGCAGGTGGTCGTCTACAAAGCAAGCCTTGCGCTTGTCCGATAGCTGAATGGAAAGCATATCCGACAGTTCCCGTTTCAAATCCGGGTCCAGTATGGGCGTGACAGCTTCGATACGCCGGTAGAGGTTACGGCGCATCCAGTCCGGGGAGCCGAGAAACAGTTTCGGCTTTCCGCCGTTTCCGAAGTACCATACACGGGCGTGTTCAAGAAAAGTATCTACAATACGTGTTACACGGATGTTACGGCTGAATTTCCGTCCGGGAATCAGGCAACAGATGCCTCTCACGATGAGGTCTATCTTAACTCCCGCCTGTGATGCCTCGTACAGCCGTTCTATCATGGCAGGGTCCTGCAGGGCATTCATCTTGAGTATGATTCTTCCTTCTTTTCCGTTTTTTGCCAATTCTATTTCGTGTTCGATGAGGCGGTTTAGTTCGGGTATCAGATTAAAGCGTGCCACCAGCAGGCGGTGGAACACGGGATTTTCCTTACCCTGAAAAGTGCGGAACAGGTTGTGCAGGTCGTTTACAAGTACCGGATTGCAGGTAAACAGCCCGCAGTCGGCATAGAGTGTGGCGGTTTTCTCGTTGAAGTTTCCGGTGCTTATATAGGCATAACTGGGTAGTTTGTGTCCCAGCTTGTCACGCCGCAGTACAAGGGCCACTTTGGCATGCACCTTCAGTCCGGGCAGGCTGAACAGGATGTTGATGCCGGCGGCTTTCATCATTTCGGCGGTTGCCAGATTATTCTCTTCATCGAAACGGGCTTTCAGTTCCACAAATACGGTTACTTTCTTGCCGTTCTGTGCGGCGGCTATCAGGGTATTGATAACTGCGGAATTCTCGGCAACACGATACTGTGTTACCATAATCTCGCGTACGGTGGGCTCGTGTACGGCTTCGTACAAGAAGTGGATGAAGTGCTCGAAAGAGTGGTACGGGTAGTGCAGCAGCAAATCCTTCTTCTCTACATACCGGAAGATAGATTCCCGTTCGTCCAGGCAGTTCAGCTTCATCGGTTGTGGCTTGCGGATGGGGCGTACGGAATTGTTCGGATTGGGCAGATGCCGCAGGTCTTCCATGTTGAGGTGCTTGTCACCCGGCACTAACTCCTGGCGGTTGATGCGGAAAGCGTCTACAAGGAAGTCCAGAAAATCGTCGGGCATGGCACGGTCGTACACAAAACGGCAGACTGCGCCTATCTTGCGTTTCTTTACTTTTGTCTTTACCTGTTCTATGATTTCGGATGTGTTGGCAGATTCATCTATCAGTATGTCCGCATCCCGCGAAATCTTGATGCAGTAGCTGCTGTCCACGTCATAGCCGGGGAAGATGGTGTCTATGTTGGCTTTGATAATATCCTCGATGAACATCAGGTAGTAGTTCTTTCCGTGCTTGGGCAGCTCGATGAAGCGTGGCACTTTGCTGTAGGGCAGCTTCATCACAAAATACTGTATGCGGTTGGGGTCATCCAAAGGTACGCCTTTCAGATACAGGCGCACGGCAAGATACAGACGGTTGTCGCGCAGAAATGATATGACCTTATCCTTGCTGACGGGCACGGGAGTGAGATACGGAAAGATTTCCTCGCGGAAGAAGCGTCTCAGGAACTCTTTATGGAAAGGCTCTACGTTGCGGCTTTGATAGAAAATAATGTGGTGCTGCCTTAGTGCGGGCAGTATCTTCTGTTCGTAGATGCGGATACGTTCTTCCAGCTGGCGGTTTACTTCTTCGTTGATTTCCGCCACCAGTTGCATGGCAGACTGCACACTCTCTTCATCGCTGTGTGCGGCTCCGGTAGCAATGGCTTTATGGTCGGCTACACGTATTTTGTAGAACTCCTCCAGGTTGGACGAGTATATGGATATAAAGTTGATGCGCTCATATAGCGGCAACGTATCGTCCTCTGCTTCCAGCAATACCCGGTAGTTGAATGACAGCCAACTGATGTCGCGTTTGAAATATCTGCTCTCCATAAGATTAGGTTTATTTTCCAAATATAGCTACCTTTGCACATATAAACAAAGGAAAAATGACAAAAGTTGGTTTACTGTCGGATACGCATGGATATTGGGATGAGAAGTACCTGCAATACTTTGAGCCGTGCGATGAAATATGGCACGCGGGTGACATCGGTACATTGGAAGTGGCGCAGAAGCTGGCGGCTTTCCGTCCGTTCCGTGCAGTGTATGGCAACATAGACGGGCAAGACCTGCGCCGGCTCTATCCGCAAACGCTCCGTTTTACGGTAGACGGCGCCGAGGTGCTGATGAAACACATCGGCGGTTATCCCGGCAAGTACGACCCGTCCATACAGGGAAGCATCTTGGTACATCCTCCTAAGCTGTTCATCAGCGGTCATTCGCATATATTAAAGGTGAAGTTTGACAAGACACTGGGGATGCTCCATATAAATCCCGGTGCGGCAGGTATCTACGGCTTTCATAAAGTGCGCACCATGGTGCGTTTCGCAGTAGACAACGGCGTGTTCAAGGACCTTGAAGTCATAGAGCTTGCAGGCTGATTTTGACTTTATAATTTTGCCATGTCAGAACTTTTTCAGAACTTTGTGCCCTGAATAGCAACGAGAGCCGTGGGGCATAGTCCTCCTTCTTATTTTATTCTACATTTGAAGTCAATCCAATAAAGAACTGAAATATGAAAGGAATTATTCTTGCAGGTGGCAGCGCCACTCGTCTCTATCCATTGTCCAAGGCTATCTCCAAACAGATAATGCCTGTCTACGACAAGCCCATGATTTACTACCCCCTCTCTACATTGATGTTAGCGGGAATACGTGAAGTGCTGATTATCTCCACTCCGCGCGACTTGCCTATGTTTCGCGATTTATTAGGAACGGGCGAAGAGCTTGGAATGTCTTTTTCTTATAAGGTACAGGAGAATCCCAACGGACTGGCACAGGCTTTTGTGCTTGGCGCCGAATTCTTGAACGGTGAGCCGGGCTGCCTTATTCTGGGCGACAATATGTTCTACGGGCAGGGTTTCTCCGCCATGTTGAAGCGTGCGGCTTCCATAGAGAAAGGCGCGTGCATCTTCGGTTACTATGTAAAAGACCCGCGTGC
Organism: Bacteroides sp. AM10-21B; assembly: GCF_003472565.1. Classification (NCBI taxonomy): domain Bacteria; kingdom Pseudomonadati; phylum Bacteroidota; class Bacteroidia; order Bacteroidales; family Bacteroidaceae; genus Bacteroides; species Bacteroides sp. AM10-21B. The sequence goes on from NZ_QRME01000003.1 coordinate 69,057, forward strand.
ATACGGCGTGGTAGAGTTCGATGCCGACGGCAAGGCCATTTCTTTGGAAGAAAAGCCCGCACAGCCGAAGAGTAATTATGCAGTTCCCGGCTTATACTTCTACGACTCCACAGTGACAGCAAAGGCTGCCGCCTTGAAGCCCTCCGCCCGCGGCGAATATGAAATTACCGACCTCAACCGTCTTTATCTGGAAGAAGGCACGCTGAAGGTGGAACTGTTCGGTCGTGGTTTTGCTTGGCTCGATACGGGCAATTGCGACAGTCTGCTCGAAGCCAGCAATTTCGTGGCTACCATACAGAACCGTCAGGGCTTCCGTGTGAGCTGCATCGAGGAAATAGCATGGCGTAAAGGCTGGATAGACCTCGACCAACTCTACCGTCTCGGTGAACAACTAGGCAAGACGGAATACGGCAAATACCTGATGGAACTTGCAGACTCATACCGAACTAATTCATAATTCATAACTATATAAATATATGAAGACTTATCTTGTGACCGGTGCCGCCGGATTTATCGGAGCTAATTATATAAAATACATTCTGGCAAAGCACGATGATATAAAAGTGGTAATATTGGATGCCCTGACTTATGCAGGAAATCTGGGTACTATTGCCAAAGACATTGACGACGAACGTTGTTTCTTCGTTAAGGGTGACATTTGCGACCGTGTCCTTGCGGACGAACTGTTTGCGAAGTACAAATTTGACTATGTGGTGAACTTCGCCGCCGAAAGTCACGTAGACCGCAGCATTGAGAATCCGCAGCTCTTCCTGACGACAAACATTCTGGGAACCCAGAATCTGCTTGACGCTGCCCGTCGCGCATGGGTAACGGGCAAGGATGAATCCGGTTATCCCACTTGGCGTAGCGGTGTGCGCTATCACCAAGTATCTACGGACGAAGTTTACGGCTCGTTGGGAGCGGAAGGCTTCTTTACGGAAAACACCCCGCTATGCCCGCACAGCCCGTACAGCGCTTCCAAGACAAGTGCCGATATGGTAGTGATGGCATACCATGACACTTATAAAATGCCGGTCACTATTACCCGTTGTTCCAATAACTACGGGCCGTACCATTTCCCGGAAAAACTTATTCCGCTGATTATAAAGAATATCCTTGAAGGCAAGAATCTTCCGGTATACGGTGACGGAAGCAATGTGCGCGACTGGCTGTATGTGGAAGACCACTGCAAGGCTATCGACCTTGTTGTGCGCAAAGGAGTAGAGGGTGAGGTTTATAACGTGGGCGGTCATAACGAAAAGACCAACTTGGAGATTGTAAAACTGACTATCGCCACTATCCGCCGCCTGATGGAAGAGAAACCCGAATATCGCGCCGTACTTAAAAAGCAAGTCAAAGATGCCGGCGGACAGATTGACATCAGCTGGATAAACGAAGATTTGATAACCTTCGTGAAAGACCGTCTCGGTCACGACCAGCGCTATGCCATAGACCCCGCCAAGATAACGGATGCCTTAGGCTGGTATCCCGAAACGAAGTTCGAGACCGGCATCGTGAAGACCATCGAGTGGTATCTGAACAATCAAGGCTGGGTGGAAGAAGTTACCAGCGGCGATTATCAGAAATACTACGAAAGAATGTACGGAAAGAAATAATCGTTACTGAATAAACGCAAGGCTTAGCAGCAAGCCGAAGAACAGCATATTACGTGAAGTCTCACCTAATATGCTGTTTAGTTTTTTACCGCTTCGTATAGCTGCCATTTTACGCCAAGTCAGCACGTGCAGGCACAGGTAGATGCAGGGGGCCCAGATAAAAGCAAGCGGTTCTATCTTGGCGGTATGGACAAACCACAGGCTTAGCAAAACGGCGGCTATGCCTAATCCCAGATACAGATAACGGCCGAAAGGCTCGCCGAAGCGGACAATCAGCGTGCGTTTGCCGCTGAGGGCATCCTGCTCGCGGTCGCGGTAGTTGTTCACTACCAATAAGGTATCTATTACCAGTCCGCAGATAAGTGACGCTATCCATACGTCGGCGGTAAGGGCATGGGCCTGCACATAGTATGTTCCGCCTACGGGGATGAAACCGAAGAATGCCAATACGAGCAAATCTCCCCAACCTCGGTAGGAGAGGATGGTGGTATATAGGAAAGCGAATATCACGCAGAGCAACCCCAACAGAATCAGTTCCCAACCGCCATGCGGCAATTTTCCCCAACATTGTTGCAGCAGTGCGCACCCCATGAGGCAGGAGAATATAAGCATACCGGTAATTCCTCGTTTCATGGCTGCAGGAGTAATCCATCCTTGCGCGCAGGCACGTTCCGGACCGAGGCGGTCTGTACGGTCGCTGCCCTTCAGATAATCGTATAGGTCGTTGATGAAATTGGCGGCAATCTGCATACCGCAAGCGAACAGTGCGCACAGCAATGCCGGGATAATGTCAAGATTTCCGTCAGCAAATGCCAGTGAAGAACCTATCAGTACAGGAATGATTGCTCCCGTTAGTGTCTTGGGGCGGGCGGCAAGTACCCATGCGCGGAATGAGTTGGATTTTATTGCTTCCATGTTGATTTTTTAGAAAGTTATAGTACAAAGATAGTCAAAGGATTTGTTATCTTTGCACTACTGTTTGAGTAAAATTATTTATTTCGTTAAAACAATAAAGATAAGCCTATGTGCCAAGTGATGTTTTATAGGGAGTTTAAGAGCCTGCTGTTTGTTTCAGCTTTGGCGGTGTTGTTTCTTTCTTCTTGTCAGTCCACACAGAATTTTACTTCGCCGCTTCCTGCCGAGTATTCCATTAGCGCCTCCAAATCGTCCGCGTCCGGATATAAAAATGTGAAGCGCGTCAAGCAATATGAGTTTGCGCATCGTGATGTCCCGGCTTCATTCGACGGTTGCCGGCTGGCTTTTGTTTCCGATTTGCATTACCGGAGCTTGCTGAAAGAGGAAGGTTTGGGAGATATAACCCGCCTGTTGAATGACCTGAAAGCCGATGCCTTGCTGATAGGCGGTGATTTGCATGAGGGTTGCGGATATGTTCCCGATGTGATAGCGGCATTGGGAGCAGTAAAGACGCCTTTGGGTACTTATGCCGTTCTTGGAAACAACGATTATGAGGCCTGCTATGATGATATTCTGAAAGAAATGGAGCGTCAGGGCATCCGTCTGCTGGAGCATAAGGTGGATACCTTAAAGCGGAACGGCGAACGGATTGTGATAGCCGGAGTGCGCGACCCTTTCAACCTCGAACAGAACGGGCAGTCGCCTACACTTTCCCTTTCTCCCGATGACTTCGTTATACTGCTGACGCATACTCCCGACTATGCCGAAGATGTTCCTATTACCAATACCGACTTGGTTCTTGCCGGGCATACGCATGGCGGACAGGTTACTTTATTCGGTTTGTACGCACCTATCATTCCCTCTCATTACGGACAACGTTTCCTCACCGGGTTGAGGTATAATTCTAATAACACTCCGATTATCATTACCAACGGCATCGGTACTTCCAACAAGAATATCCGCTTGTTTGCACCGAGTGAGGTGGTGGTGATTACGCTGAAACGGCTGAAGTAAGTCCGGAACTAATTTTTTTTTCCTATAATGATAATCTGTTTTGATGTACATCAAAACAGATTATCATATATATAAGAATAGAGGATTTTCTTTGATTTTAGTTTGCACCTGCATCCCTTCCACCCTCCTGAAACCTCCTATTCATGCGGGATAGCGGGTGGAACCGGCTTTTTGCTTTCCTAATGCCGCACCTTAGTCCCCCTAACCTCACACCTCAACTCTTCAAATGCCTGTGGTTTGCAAGACAAATGCCCGTGGTTAAGGGAGCTGAAGTGTGAGGTCAGGGGGACTAAGGTGTGTTGTCCGGGAAGCTGAGATGTGTCATTGGAATTGCCTGGATGTGCAGTCTGCGATATGGGGTTCCACCCGCTATCCCGCATGAATAGAGGGTTTCAGGAGGGTGGAAGGGGAGGGGTGTGAAACTGTATTAGGTAGATAAACGGAGGAGGTATCGGAAAGAATTGCATGATGCGTAGGGGACAAACGCATTATTGGTTAAAGCCAAACGCATCATGTATCTACTCGTAATACATGATGCGTTTGACTTGTCATACTTCTTGCTGAAGTCTGAGAATATGTAGGGAGTTTTTATACGTAAGGATTGACTTCTACATCCACTTCCGTGTCAGTTACCGTATTGTCTACTCCTATGTTTAAGTCGATATGTCCGCTGGGGCTGATTTTTACTTTCAGCTTGTACCATTTGGCGGCTTCAAGATTCACAGTGGTACCGGCTTTGCGTAGAATACCTTTATAAGTGCCGGATATCTCACATTTCAGAGTAGGGTCTTGGTCTATATTGAAAAATACGGCATCGTAAGCACCACCTCCTTGTGACGGGGTGTATTTGCCGTTGGCATCGAATTCTATTTTTCGGGCTTCATTCGAGGCTTCATAAACGGTTACTTTATAATCTGTGAAATACTTTGTAAACTCCTCATCGTACACAATGCTGACTTTGGCGTTTGCCATAGTGCAGCTTACGGTGACATCACTTGTGCTGCTTACCGCGATAGCGAAAGCGTCACTTGTGCCTGTGTATCTCACTTGACCTGCTCCGCCATTGGCTGTCTGAGCTTCCTCTTCCGTACAGCTTTGCGCCGCTACGGCATAACCTTCTCCGCTGGGAAATATAGGATTGGTGTTCATAAAGTTCAGATAATTCGTAGGCTCTAATACACTTTTGCCATTTTGAAGAACTTCTATCCAGTAGTCCTTAGCTTCATCTGTGGAAAGTATTTGGTAAGCACGGGTACTCACTTCTATTTCCGGATTCACAGTATTCCCCAAAGACAGATTTATTTGTCCATATCCCTGTACGGGCTCATCATTGCCGGTGCAAGCTGCTGCCATTAAAGCAATTCCTGCTAATACTAAAAGGTGTTTCATTATTATTGTTGAGTTTTTATTATTCATTATAGATTAAAGATATATCATCAATGTACAATTTGTTGCCTGTATGGCGAGAACTGGGCTTTGTCGATGCTGTGTCTACTTCATCATTGGAATTTTCTCCTGAATTGAAACAAATAGAAATTGATTTTGCTGGTGAATAAAATTTATTATATGTTAGTGGTATTTTTTGTAATCTATATTCAGACGATGCTTCTCCTTGAAACTGTATCTCTATTATATTCTCTTTGTTGGCATCTTTTATTTCAATTTTTACATTAAATTTATGATTACCTTTAGGAATGTATTTATATTGAAAATAGAGACTATCTGGACGAGAAGTAAAACTGTAGCCATAAATTGGATTATTGCTATTATCTATCTTACCTAAAAAGAGTTCACCAGGCGTATTATGCTCAATCTTTGAAATAGGGCTAGCAGCAGATGTATTTTCTCCCCAAGCGATAGTCTTTATTTCCGCAGCATATTTACCTTCTATTCCATCTTCTGTTCGTTCAGTGCCCGAATTAGAACGGTATGCTAAAGCACTATTGTTGGAGGTTGTTAGTCCATTCAGTGTACACCAACCTTCACTAGATTCATCTGTAGTATTTCGCACATACCATCTTTTCCAATGGGGACCACCTACGAAAACGTTTCCTTTGGGACCATCTACAGAATACCATTCTTCCATTCCTGAGTTAGGAACATTTTTATCTTCTTCAGTAGTAAAGTTTATAATATTGCTATGAATACTGGTATTGGGTAAATAAACCTGAATTCTGTATTCTTTATTAGGTAATAGCCCCGTTATATATTCCAAAGTTCCCTCTTTATCAGTTGTAATTTGGGATGTTGTTACCGTTTTCCATTCCGTCCAATTGTCAGTCTCTCCCTCTTTATTATTCTCTTGTATTTTATACACAATCCCTTTAGGAGTTGGTATAACATTGTCTTGGGCGTCTTTTGTCACCACAGGGGTTATGTAAAGTCTCTTTGCCCATGCCCCGTTTTGTTGCTCCGGCAGTATCAGTTTCGGCAATGTCAATTGGCAATTAATATTATAGACCTTTTGGACAACTACATTCAGGTTGCCAATGCTCTTTACTATATTAACATTCGCTTTGTTCTGCCCTTCTAATGTAAGTACATAGGGATTCTCTGCGGGCATCACATAGAGTGCTTCTCCGTTGGCTACCGCTATCTTCTCTTCGCCATAAGATACATAGAATACGGGTACGCTATTGTAGTTGCCGATTAAATCATCGGGTATATTCGGAATGATAATCCCATTCGCCAATCCTACGGTAAGAGTAATACTTTTAGTTTCGTTTTCTGCGATTGCTACCGTTTCACTTTTTTCATAATAAGGTGTCTTGTTCATTTGCGCTTTTGTGCCATAGTATGCCTTTATGGTGTAAGTGGCGGCAAATAGGTCAACTCCTTTCGCATAATGGTCGATGTTTCCTGTTTCAATAACAGCTCCCAAAGGGTCGATAATATCAATTATAATATCCGATACGTTAAGTGGCGGGAGAGAAAATGCGCGTGTTTCCGCATCTATTGATATTCCGATATCTTCCAATATCAGACGTCCCTTACCTTTGGATATTTGCTCTTCCTCTTGGCAAGCAGTCAAAAAGACAGGAAGCAAACAGCAAAGTAATGTTATATGTCCTAATATTCCGTTTCTCATATCTTCTTATCCCTTTCAGTAATCATAATCCAAACTAAACGCATCTACGCAGAGAGTACTTCCGTCCCCTCCTACAAAGAAGTCCCCGTATTTACTTGCCGAGCAAACGATAATGAGGTAAGTAGGTATACGGTTGGTTGCACGATAATCTAATTCCAATTCAAATTGTTGATAGTCTGTCACCGTGCTTCCGCTGCTCATTTCGGCATATGCTATCACGTGTTCATCGTTCTTGTCGAACAGCTTGCGGTTGGTGGCACGGGTGCGTATTTCTACCGGTTCCGTCCAGTCACCTAAAGCGATGTAGATGAAACAAGTGTCCGGTACTCCTTTGTAATCCTTGAATCGTGCATAGTCCTGATGGCTTTCGTCAGGTATACTGGAAATCGGAGCAGTGGTATATTTGTAATATCCTTTCAGCTTGGTAGGGCGACCGGTGAAAGGCTGACCGAAATTCAGAATACCGTTTGTTCCGTCTATCTTGATAAAGTTGCCCACAAACAAGTTGCCGGCGGCAAATTTCACAATCACATTCTTGGAGGTCAGTTTGGCTGCTTTGCCTGTTCCGGTCGCCGTGTCGTCGGTAGAAACGGAGTTGCTGGAACTGGCGGTGGTGACACCCACGTTACCGGTATCCCAGAATTGTTGCCCGTTCTCTTCCCAAGGATTGGCAACTTTGCCGCTCATGTGCCAATAATCGAAAGACGCGTTCGGTAACTCTACCGCAGTAGTGGTAGTGAAAGTCTTTTCCGTACTGACGGATGTGCCCGAATAGGCGCGGCAAGCATAGGTCGTTGCAGCTTTCAGGTGAGGAATGCGCGCCGAGAAACTGCCGCCTGTGGTCTGCATATACGAGGCGTCCACTTTCTGCCATTCATCGGAAGTAGCTTCGCGTATCTCAAACCCGTTGTCTTCGCCGGCAAGACCCTCGCCATACAGCCAAGCTACGTTGACCCAACCGTCTGCCGAAGTAACCCGTACAGCATCTGTTTCGAATACGTTCAGCGTCCAGTCTTCCAATACATCACGGTAGGTCACTATCACTATCTGCGGCTTGCCGCCCGAAAAGTTCATAACGGTGGAAGCGCCGTCATATCCGTGTATCGTAGCCCCTGTAGGCCCCAGTTTCAAGTCAGTAACTTTGATTTTCTCAAGATTCTGTTCTTTGCTGACGTAAGCGATGGCTCTGTGCTCCTTTTCGCTGACATAGAAAACCGGTTCTCCTATCTGGCCTTCTACCGCAAAGCGGCGTTCGATGGGCTGCTTACCTATAATCTTCCAAGGGTAGTCTTGATAGAGAGACAAGATAACCGTTTGCGGATTGGTCAGGTCGAAAGTTGTATCCGCACGCAATATGCTTTTGGCGCCTGCCGTCATCTCCACCTTCTTGATATATACTTTCTTCATATTTACCGTATCGGCAAGGGTGACCGTCACTGTACGGTTTTCTGTGCTGATAACCGCTCCCGTGGTTTCCCCCTCTACCTCAAGTGCGGTGATATCGAGCTTTACGGTGGGGTAAGGCACATTGTTTTCTATGCAGGAGGTCAGCAGGGCTGCCAGCAGCATGAACAATCCGGTGGTATATGTTTCTATCTTCTTCATTTATGTCTTACAAGCAAAGTGTAATTCCTATATTGATATTGAACAAATTGATTTTGAAGTTTGCACCGCTGGTACTTCGTTTACCGGTTTCGCCTTCATTATTCTTTTGTTTCTCTATTCTGTATTTGAAGCCGACAACTCCAAAGGACATCTCGGCGCATACATTCTCCATGATGAATACGGCCACACCGGGGTTTAGTCCCAAGTGTATTTCGTGTATCGTTGTCTCCGTGCGCTTCAGGGTTTCTTCCTTGCCGCGGCTGAATACGCTGCTTCCGTTGTTGTAGGAGAGGGAACTCTCATTGAAAAAACCGAAACGCTTGCCCCTGTCCAGTCCCACATAAGAACGGTGGAACAGGGCGATGCTATATGAGTCTTCCGAATAGCGTATGTCTTTAAGGTCGAAACTCAAATCATCGTCAATGCTCAGTGAGATATTTCCCAAGTCGGCTACGGTATGGTTATAACCGGCTTTCAGTCCCACTATAATGTTGTCTTTAAAAGCATAACCCACGAACGGCTTTACCGACAACGTACGGAAGTTACAGTCAAAGTCCTTTAGCAATGAAAAGAGCAGCCTGCTGTCTTCTCCGTCAAAATTCACGTACGAGAATGTCAGCCCGCCCACCCATTTCTTTTTGGGGATGAAGCGGTAGTTGATGATACCCCGGTCGAAACGTCCGATAGGCTTGGTGTAGATAATATCGGTACTGTCCACCGGTGAGGCTTTCGCTTCAGGGCGTTCAATGTAAATCGTATCGTGCACATATATTGTATGCACCTCTTGTGCGCCTGCCATTTCCGCTCCCGCTATAATGCACACTATATATATAAGTAACTTCTTCATCCTCTCTTACAAATAAAAGGCCAGTCCCAAGCCTATGGAAAATAAGTTTATCTTAAAATTGGCGCTGCTGGACGAATATTCGCCTTGATACACCTGATTGGTGACCTGCTTGGTCTTGCTGAAGTTCAAGCCAAGTACGCCGATACTGACCTCTACGGCTGTATAGTTGTTGATGAAAGCCACAATGCCCGGGGCGGCTCCGATGCTCATGCCGGTGGTAGTGGCAAAGGTTCCGGTGACGGACTCGTCTTTTCCGTTTATCACCCTGGACTGGCTGCCCGACCATTCAAGCTGGGTCTCATTAAACAGCGCGAAACGCTTGCTCCGGCCCAAGCTGATATAGTTGCGCAGAATCAGCATGCCGGAATAGGTATGCTTTAACTGGTACAAGTCGTTGATGTCGAACTGGTTGTCATCATCAACATTCAAGGTCAGCCCGTCTATTTTCATCAGGGTACGGCTGTAGGCGAAGCGCCCGCCGGCTGCCATATTGTTCTTGAAAGCATAGCATATCAAAGGACTGACTTTGAAAGTATAGCCGTCGGAATTGAATCCGTCGATAATCAGGAACTGATAATTGTCTTCGGTGTGCTCCGAATAGGATATGGAACTTCCTACGACCCATTGCCCTTTGGGTACAAAAGTGCTTTGCTCGATGTGGCGCTTGAACTCTTGTGCCCGGGCTTTACCGCCTGCAATGACAGCCAGAATCAGTACTATAATGATTGTTTTTTGTCTCACTTCCCGATGTTTTTTATTCGTAAACTAATTCTAAGTCGTCAAGCCACATGGTACTGCCTACCCCGCCGCTGAAATAATCACCGTACTTGCTGGATGAAGCTACGATGATGATAGCCGTAGGTTTCCGGTTGGTGTAGCGATAGTCCACCGGAATGGTGAACTCTATCATCCCTTCGCCTTCGGTAGAAGAGGTGAAGTCCTTTTCACCGTAGCCTATGATATATTCACTGTTCACATCAAACAATTGCGCACTGTTGATATTCTTGAAATTGGTCTTGACGATTACCGGCCAAGTCTCGCCGCCATAGCTTTCGCCGGGCCAGTTGCCCAGTACAATGAAGATACTGCCTATGTCGGGGTCGCCGGTATTGATATAGTCGCAATTGTTGTCGTTGTCTACCGTAGCGGATATATAGCGTACATAGCCATGTAGTGCTGTCGGGCGGGAATTGAACGGACGTCCCCAACCTATTACTCCGTTTCCGGTAACACCATCCATTTTGGTTTCCAAATATTTTCCGGTAAATATGTTTCCTGCGGCAAACTGTCCGATACCCAACATACTGGCGAATTTGGACTCCAACTTGGCTGCATAGTTGCCGCTGTGTTTCACCGCATCGTCCGAGGTAGTGATGTCCACACTTGCTTTCTTGGAACCATGATTACCGGTATCCCAAAACATCGTTCCGCCGGACTCGAACACATAAGCCGGCTTGGAACCGTGCCAGTTCTCGAATCCCGAATTGGGAAGCTGCGCCGCCTTTTCGGTAGTGAACTTGCAGACCACCGAGGATGCTTTCTCTCCCGCTACGGCTACGTACTCGTAGGTGGTGGCAACTTTCAGCCCGGTGACGGAAGCTGTCAGTTCTTTACCTGTCAGGGTTGCTTCTGTTTCCTCCCATGAGGACGAACCTACTGCCCGGTATCGGAATGTCAGCGGCTCGGCTGTTTCTTTCATCAAACCGCCTCGCAGGGTGGCTTTGGATGTCCATACTTCGCCTTCGAGAGCGTCTTTGGTCAGCACCGTTGCATCGGAAGCCGATATGGAGAGTAATCCTTCGTTGGTGCGTCCGCGGGCATCGGTGGCGTGTAGCACGATGTTGTATGTTCCTTCCTTGGCAGTGATTTGCTTCATCAAGTGGTCCGAGAAAGTTACCGTCATGGTTCCCATACCGCTACCTGCATTGTATACGGAGACGAATTCCAGCCCTTTGTCTTTCAGGCGTCCTCTTTCCATAGGCGTCAGTTTCATGAGATTCATTTGTGCAGGAAGTCCGCAGTCCGCCAATTGCCGGCACGACATGGAGAGCTCTTTCAGAAAGGCTGTGGTGGTTACGGTATATTCCAACTTTGTGCCTTGATTTATCTCGTAAAAAGCGGATGAAGTGATGTCAAAACCCACCCCTTGGAATATGGGACGCTGGTAGATTTGCACTTCTTCGGTTTCTGTTTTTATGGGTTCGGCATTGACGCTTACCTGTACCATACCGCCGCCTACTTCGTATTCCGTAGGTACAAAGTTGAAAGAGAGATCGTAGCGGTAGGCGGATTTCACATCCTTAATGTTTTCTTCTTTGGTATAGTTCTTACCGTCGGGAGTGGTTGCTTCCAACTTCCAAGACAGAGTTCTGTCGTCTTCGGGCAACATATAGTATCCTATGGAATCTTTGCTCTCCGGCAGGTAATTTAATGTTCCGTCCACGCTGGAAACCGTGACTTTATAAGTCTGGAAAACGGATCTCAATACTTCATCGTACTTTACGGCAACTACTGTGTTGGCAATGCCGCAGGTCAGGTTGAGATTGGTTACTTCTCCGCTGTTGATGTCGAATGGCTTTGCTTCTCTGTAGAATTTGGTCTCGAAAGATGCAGGCACCGAATCTCCGGCAATCACTTGGGCTGTATAACTTCCGGAAGAGAGGTAGAGTGCTCCGGGCACTTCGTTGACACCTGTATAGCGGCGTATCACTCCCTTGTCACTGAAAATGCTGATAGTACAATGTTGCTGTAAAGAGTCTTGCAGCTCATCGGACATCGCACGGGTAGTTACGCTTATCCGGTCGGTTACACCGACTTGCAGATGAAGTGTACCTTCTCCGTTCAGGATGTCTTTTTCCGTACAGGAGGTGAGGGCAATCACCGCTGCACATATTAAGCTGTATTTTATATATTTCCTTATCATCGAGCTTTAATTAATTTACTTTTAAAGTCAATATGGCGGAGGCTGTTTTTCCCGTATTGTCCGTAACCTTCAGACTGAACTGGTGAGTACCGGAGAAACCGGCCAGCATACCTGTGAATCCGCTGATGTCAAAATCCATATCAGTCTTTCCGGTTACTTGGTCTCCGTAAGGTAAACCTAAGCTTTTGATAGTTCCTAATATGTTCTCTGCCGGATTTGCCAAGTCAAAGTCCGTGAGGTGCAAGTCGGCAATAGCTCCGGTAAAGTCCGAGCTGCTGGATGTGATGCCTACTTCCAGTTTCTGGATGCTGTTTGGCGCTGCGATTTTTACAACAACCGGATAAGGATTCTCCGGGGAAGTCTCTGCCGGAATGGTAATGCTTTGATTGATATCGAAATCCTTACCCACGATAGTTGGTTGGGTCTGGTCGTCTGGCTCGTCCGGATCGGGATTATCGGGAATCAACTCTTCATCTCCCGGATCTATGGTGATGTCTTTTTCAACAATATCGCAGGTGACGTCTATTTGTATATTAATACCTCCCATCTCTCCATTTTCGCCGTCACCCCCGCTGTTTTCTTTCATTGAATATTTGATGATGCGCTCTTCTCCGGGTTGCACGTCGATGAATGCTTTGGACATCGTAACCTTTTCTCCGTTTACAGTCGCACTCAGGTCGGTTATCAGAATGTTTGTTTCACCGATAGCTTTGAAATATCCTGCGCGTGTTTCATCTTTGGCATATTCCAGATGACCTTCTCCAAGAGAAACTCCCACTTTGGAATCCTCTCCGAGCAGGGCTTTAAGCTCATCGTCATACTCTATTCTAACTTTGATGTTGTTCAGGGAGCAAACCAACGCTTGCAGGTCGGTTACTGTATTCTCGGTTATTTCAAAATCTTGCTTGGCAAAATAATAGGGTTTCTCAAATTCAGCCGGCTGCACCTCGTGAGACATGGCAGTAATACTGTAATGGCTTACTTTGAGAGTGAATATTTCGGGCATTTCGCTATACTTCCATTCTTGCACCATTTTTCCTTCTTTATCCTTATCGTAGATGCGGATAATGAAATCATTCGTACTGACAGCACGGGTTACGGTGGAAGTACTCTCGTCAACAGAAACTTGGAGGGCAGACAAACTTATTTGTCCTTCAGCGCGATTGTCTACTTCTTCAGTGACTTTTCCGCTATTCCACGTTTCACGCTCGCATGAAGAGAATGCAAGTAATGTGAAAAACGCCAGGGTAAATATTGCTGTTAGATTCTTCATATTTCGTTGTTTATTTCTTTAATATTCTAATGAAACATTGTCGATGGTTAATATATTGCCGATATGACGGGAGTCACCGTATCCGCTAAACATTCCGCTATTACCCACAACTGCTAATGTGGAGGGAGAGTCGGATGCGCTCGACAAGAACATAATTGTTATATATTTGGCTTTTTTTGCTTCTGTATAGTTTATGTTAATAGTACCGGGCAGGTAATTGTTGGTAGTTGTGGAAATGATCAGTTCTCCTTTACCTATTACCGTTCTATTCTCATCTTCTAAAACCACATACGCTTTTGCTGATTCTCCATTGTATGAATAAAATGTATAATAGAAGTGAACGGCAGCCGGACGGGATTCAAATGAATGTCCCAAAGTTTCTGTTTGAGCCTTACGGTCGTATGTGCCGATAAATAATCTTCCTGCTGTTCTTTGGTCTGCATAGTTTACGCCGGTATCAGTTCCGGGTCCCCAGTTGTTTTTACCCCAACCGACTGTCGATAGCTCTACTGATACATTTCCATCGAAAGCTCCGGTATTTAAGCTCATTCCTTTATACGTGTTTAAATGCCAGCTTGCGGTGTGCATATTGGCAGCATTGGTTGGCACACTACCCGGATATGCGCCATAATACCATGATGCATCAGCCAACTCTTGGGTGGTCTTATCATTATATGTACTCCACCATCTGTCCGTATCTGTTGATTTGTAAGGATGGTAAGCATAGATAACTTGTCCGCCAATGGCTGAGCTTTTCTCCCATACTTTGCTTTCCGACCATTCTTCAAAATCGGAATTGGGTATTTGCAATTCTTCTTCCGTCTTGACAGAAATCTCATTGAGCACTTTGATTGTATTCGTTCCTTTGATGATTGCTTTGAATGTATAGTTAGTATTAGGTTCCAATCCGGTTACTTCAATTGCTTCTTTTACCTTTTTTTGCGTTGGAGAAGACCATGCACCCGATTCTTTTTTGTACTCTAAGGTAATGTCATTTACGGTTTTGAGGTATTCGGTTGTTCCTTCCGTATCTCCTACTAAATATATGGTAGCTTTCTTTGCCCATACACTCCCTTCCGGAGAAGATAATGAACATGAGGATTCTCCAATTCCCACGGTTACTATATTTTCTTTATCACCTGCGATGATTTTGATTTGTTGCGGGTCTTGTATTTCTTCGAACGGCAGGAAGATTTGATGCTTTTCTACATCACTTTCCACTTTTGCAGGAGTGAGCGACTGCCAATATCCGTATGCTTGATATTGATACCGGACTTTGCTGATGTCTCCTTTTAGAGTTATGGTCAGCTGTATGGAGGTACTTCCCCGCATGACGTTCATAGGCTGGGCCACATCAAAATCATTGGACAAGGATTTTATTTTGAGCACTAACGGTACTTCGCTCACTTTATTCAGCTTGTCTGTGGCAATAAGAGTAAAAGTACTTTCACTGTTCGCTTCAGAATAGGCCATATTAACCAATACTTTGGTAAAGTCCAGTATTGCCATCTTATCAATATTGGCACTCAGTCCTTTGGTTGCCAACCCTAATCCTTGCATGGTGGCAAGAACACTCGGGTCGGGATTAGCTAAGTCTATTTCGTCGGGCCAGCCTTTTTCTATGAGGGAGGGCGAACGGGTTATCAGTATGCACTTGGCAATACCGCCACGTGCCGTCAACAGGGTGGACAGTTGCGATTTGGGTTCTGTCCATTCTATTAATTCCTGTGCCACTCCCGACTCAAATCCTGTTGGAGTGAAAAAAGGCGGATACGTATTCAGGGCTTCATCCGAGATATTGATAACTATCGGCTCTCTCTCCGTTTCTTCACTGAAAGATATGTTCAGTTCGGTTCCGCCCGCATTTACATCAAATTTGATACGGTAATGTGTACGCGCTTTTGCATCTTCAATGGGAGAGGGCTCAAATGTTACCTTGTTTCCTTGTTGCTTGCTGCCTGTCATGTAAATGCTTACTTTTCCGGGCTTGACGTATGCCGCACGTGTTTCGCTCTTACTGAATGTAATGTCTGACCCTCCGGCCGGACGTATCTTAACGGAATAGTCGGTGAAGTATTTTTTGAAAGTTTCTGTATATTCAGTGGTGATTTTTACATTGGCGAGACGGCAAGTTACGGATACATCCGTGCTTTCACTTTTCTTGATAGAAAAGTCCTCTATCCCTTCATAATATGGAGCATCAAAACCTTGTGTCTCGATGTTTCCATAAGCTGCCTTCAAGGTATAATTGCCGGCCGGTATCTCTGTGCCGTCTGTAAAGTCGGCATATTTATCCCATGAGAGTTTTATGCTATTATTCTGAAGAACTGCAATAGTGAAATTGTTTATATCGGGTTTTGTACCTTCATCAGTAGTTGCGCGTGTGATGGTACTTTCCACGCTTGTATCGGCTGCCAATCTTAGATTAAGCTTGCCTCGGTTTGATATTTGTTCGTCATCCTGTTCACATCCGGATAATATGAAACATATAGTTGCAAACAGGGTCAGAATAGTTGTGTATTTTTTGCCCATTGACAATACTTAATTATCTTTTTTACCTATTAAAATCTAAAACTGGGGACAAAGATACTGTTTTTTGGCGATAAAATAGCCCTGTAAAGCCTTATTTTACAGCGATAAATGAAAAATGGGACATCATTTGTCCCATTTCCTGCAAAAAAAGAAAAGTTGTTTAAAGTGCTTTTTAGCTTATTTTTGATTATGAATTGTTAGGGTTGGGGCAGTAATACCACTCCTTGTTTCTTCTTCCCGTCCATTTTGGCCGTTATCGGATGCTCGAAACGGACATGGCGCAAGTATTTGGTCTCATGCACAGCAGGTTGTGCATTCAGGAAGTCTTGATTGTATACACCGTCGTTCATAAACGCATTAATCGTAAAATAGCCTACTCCAAAGGAAGTAAGGTTCTGGAAGAAGTGCGTTCCCTGACTGGGATCGACACGGTAATTCGTCAGTCCGGCTTCCACGATGATACGTGCGGCACTGATATGAGGCCATTTCACGGGAATACCCAACCAAGTATCACTGCTACCCCAACGTCCGGGGCCTATCAGAATATAATTCTTTCCTTCATTTAAGAATTGTTGGTTCAGCTTTTCTATCTCCCAAGCAATTTCCTGATTGTGGGAGGCGCTGTAATCATCGGTCTTTACATAGATTACGTCCTGCAGTTCGTTCATGATGCCATGTCCCAGGGAGTTGTTGGAACGGAGCAGCAGGTTTTCATCGGGAATAGCCGTGAGGTCCTCATCGAGCATTTCCTTGCTGTCGACAATCGGACGGATTTGCAATAGGTAGAATGTGCCGGTCTTGTCTTTTTCCCGGCTCATGGTAGCTGCGAATTCAATCTCTACAGGACGGCGCATCTCCTGTTGCCCGTATTTCAATGCCAATTGCAGAATACGGGGCAGGGGGAATACATCATGTTGCAAGATGTTGGCAAAGGTGATGACTTTACGTCCGCCCGGATATAAACCGTCGCGGATAATCTGGTCGTACGGGTCGTAGGTGGAAGCTATGTAATTGAGCGAACCGTCTTTCTCGGCCTCTTTTACGTGCAACTTCAATAGGTTGAAGCCGTCGTCGATAGAGAAATCGTGACCGGCATTACGCAAATCGAGGGCATAGAAACGTGTCTGGGTTTCTTTCAGCGCAATTTCCATTTCACTGGTTTGCAGCACCTGATTGGGGTGGTAGGGAGAGAAGCGGAGGGTCATGCCGCCATCTACGATATATTTACCTAAGCCGAGTGCCAGGTTGACAATGCCTTCTTCGGCTTTTTCGTCGCCGATAGGGTAGTAATTGAGCGAGCGTGCCACACCCGACATGGAAGGATAGTAACGGTCACCATATTGGTTGCCGACCACTTCTTGCAGGATAACGGCCATCTTCTCTTGGTCGATTACATTGCTTGTGGCCTGCATATAAGCCTTGGAGTCACGGAAATATACAGAGGCATAAACCCCCTTGATTGCATCACTGAGCATACGGAGCATTTCATACTTGTCATCCAAGTAGGGAATCATATAAGTATTGTATATTCCGGCGAAAGGCTGGTAATGCGAGTCTTCCAGCAAGGAGGAGGAACGGATGGCGATAGGCGATTTTACTACATCGAAGAAAGTAAAAAAGTCTTCAACCAGACGGTCGGGCAGCTTGGCTTTCAGGAAATAACGCAGAATCACATCATCGTCTGCGTCAGAAAGGGCTATCTGATACAGATTGTTGGTTTCCATGAACTCGTCGAATACATCCGTACAGAGTACTACCGTCTTGGGGATGGCAACACGGGCGTTCTCAAATTCTTCGAATTCGGGATGGTGTTTCACCATGTTGTCGATGAATGCGAGGCCACGTCCTTTTCCGCCCAATGAACCGTCTCCGATGCGGGCGAAATTCGAGTAACGGTCGAAGCGGTCACGTCTGAATACCGCTACCACTCCCTGGTTCTTCATCTTGCGGTACTTCACGATTGCCTCGAAGATGATTTTGCGATGGGCGTCTACGTCTTGCAGGCTGTTCCATGTAATGGGCTTCAGGAACTCGCCAATAGGGAACATGGCACGCGAATAGAGCCAGCGGCTGACATGGTTGCGGCTGATATGGTACAGGAACGATTCTGCCGGTACTGCAAAGAGGATGTTCTGAAGTTCCTTCAGGTTTTTGACGCGGGCGATTTCTTCCAACGTGTCGGGGTTGCGGAAGATGAAGTCGCCGAAACCGAAATTATCCGATACGATACGGCGTAAGTCCACGTCCATCTTCTTGGAATTCTTGTCGATGAAAGACGCATCGTATTTGGCGGCATACAATACGTTTTCCGATTCGGAAGATTGTATAATCAACGGGACAAACGGGTCTTCCTTGCGTATGGCGGCACATAACTTTATACCTGCAAGCGCGTCTTTTTCACCACGCTCTATGCGGGGAAAACGAACGTCTGTGATAACTCCCAAAATGTTGTTCTTGTATTTTTCGTATATGCCGATTGCTTCATTATAAGTACGTGCAAGGACTATTTTAGGGCGTCCTCTCATGCGGAGCGTACGTTGGTGGGCGTTCAGGGCTTCGGTAGAGAATTCCTGACTCTGTTTTAATACGAATTTATAGAGGTTGGGCAGGATGGAGGAGTAGAAGCGGATGCCGTCTTCTACCAGAAGGATGATTTGCACACCGACTTCGCTGACATCATGCTCCAGATTCATTTTGTCCTCAATCAGTTTGATGATAGACACCAACAAGTCAGTATTGCCCAACCAGCAGAAGATGTATTCGAACGGACTGAGGTCTTCATTGGCAATGCGTTTGGTGATGCCATGACTGAACGGGGTCAGAATTACCATGGGAATATGCTCGTATTGTCCTTTGATATTTCGTGCCACATCAAACCCTTCATTGTCTCCTGTTCCGGGCATACATATAATAAGGTCGTAGGGCATGGAAGACAGTTGTGCCAATGCCTCCTCGCAAGTGGATACCTGCGTGAAACGTGGCGGATAGCGCAAGGAGAGCGAGGTGTATTCATTGAAGATTTTTTCGTCGATACGTCCGTCGTCTTCCAGCATGAAAGCGTCATAAGGGTTGGCGATTAAAAGCACATTGAAGATACGTCGTGTCATGAGGTTGGCAAACTGCGTATCTTTGAAATATAGCTGGTTCAATTTAAACTTACTAAGCATGGATTCTCATGGTTTATTAGTTCGGAGGACAAAAGTAGCAATTAAAATGAAGAATGAAGAATGGGGAAGAAAGATTTGCTTTGGCAATGTATTTGCATAGGACAGCCTAATTCCGGTTTTCTCATTATTTATATTCTATAAAATCTGACGTTTTATTATTATTTAATCAAAATATTGCTGCAATGCTTAGGTGTTTTGAAAAATTTTCCTATATTTGCAGTGTTGTTTGTTGACATTTTGTTCAAAACAGCGTTAACTAACGAGGTAAGAACCTTTAAAACGTAATATTATGAATATCGAACGTATCATGTCCTCTTTGGAGGCAAAGCATCCCGGCGAGTCTGAATACCTTCAAGCCGTAAAGGAAGTACTTCTTTCTATCGAAGATATCTACAATCAGCATCCAGAGTTCGAAAAGGCTAAGATTATAGAACGGTTGGTTGAACCTGACCGTATTTTTACTTTCCGTGTTACGTGGGTGGATGATAAGGGTGAGGTGCAAACCAATCTCGGTTATCGTGTACAGTTCAACAACGCCATTGGCCCGTACAAAGGCGGTATTCGTTTCCACGCTTCCGTGAACCTCTCTATCTTGAAGTTCTTGGGATTTGAACAAACTTTCAAGAATGCTTTGACTACTCTGCCTATGGGTGGCGGTAAAGGTGGTTCGGATTTCTCTCCGCGTGGCAAGAGTGATGCGGAAGTGATGCGTTTCTGCCAGGCTTTCATGCTGGAGTTATGGCGTCATCTTGGCCCGGATATGGATGTGCCTGCCGGTGATATTGGCGTAGGCGGTCGTGAAGTGGGCTATATGTTCGGTATGTATAAGAAGCTGACGCGTGAGTTCACGGGAACATTCACAGGTAAAGGTCTGGAATTCGGCGGTTCACTGATACGTCCTGAAGCAACAGGATTCGGCGGATTGTATTTCGTACATCAGATGTTGGAAACCAAAGGCATTGATATTAAGGGTAAGACAGTTGCCATCTCCGGTTTCGGAAATGTGGCTTGGGGTGCAGCTACCAAAGCTACTCAGCTGGGTGCGAAAGTTGTCACTATCTCCGGTCCCGACGGCTATATTTACGACCCGAACGGTATCAGTGGTGAAAAGATAGATTATATGTTGGAACTTCGTGCATCGGGCAATGATATTGTAGCTCCGTATGCTGACGAATTCCCCGGCTCTACTTTCGTTCCCGGCAAACGCCCATGGGAAGTGAAAGCTGATATTGCTTTGCCTTGCGCAACGCAGAATGAGCTGAATGGTGAAGATGCACAGCACTTAATTCATAATAAAGTGACTTGTGTAGGCGAAATCTCCAATATGGGATGTACTCCCGAAGCTATCGACCTCTTTATCGAGAACAAGATTATGTATGCACCGGGTAAAGCTGTGAATGCAGGCGGTGTGGCTACCAGTGGTCTGGAAATGTCACAGAATGCCATGCACCTTAGCTGGAGCGCTGCCGAAGTGGATGAAAAACTTCATGCCATTATGCACGGTATCCATGCCCAGTGTGTGAAATATGGAACTGAACCTGACGGCTACATTAACTACGTGAAAGGCGCCAATATTGCCGGCTTCATGAAAGTAGCCCATGCCATGATGGGTCAGGGAATTATCTAAAGAAAAACTTTGTTTAGTTGTATTTGTATTTGTGGTTTGTGCTGCCCCGGCCTGCGAAGGTGTGGGCAGCATTATTTTTTTTCTTACCTTTGCATCTCGAAATTATAAATAACAAAGAGATGTTACAACCGGAATTGAAATTAAGACGTGATAAGATACGTGCTCTCATGGCACAGCAAGGCATTGATGCGGCTCTTATCACTTGTAATGTAAATTTAATCTATACGTACGGACGTGTTGTCAGCGGATATTTATATTTGCCGCTGAATGCCCCTGCACGTTTGTTCATAAAACGTCCTAATGACATTGAGGGCGAACATATCCACCCTATCCGTAAACCGGAACAGATTATTGAGTTGTTGAAAGAATGCGGTCTGCCTTTGCCGATCAAGCTGATGTTGGAGGGTGACGAGCTTCCTTTCAGAGAGTATAACCGCTTGGCTGCCTGCTTTCCTGAAACGGAGGTTGTACCTTGCGGTACTGCATTAATCCGTCAGGCACGAAGCATAAAGACTCCGATAGAAATTGAAATGTTCCGTCGTTCCGGAGCTGCCCACACAAAGGCGTACGAACAGATTCCTTCGGTTTATCAGCCGGGAATGACTGATTGCCAACTTTCTATCGAGATAGAACGGCTGATGCGTCTGGAAGGTTGTTTGGGCATTTTCCGGGTATTCGGGCAAAGCATGGAAATCTTTATGGGAAGCCTTTTGGCAGGTGATAATGCGGCAGTACCTTCCCCGTACGATTTTGCATTGGGTGGTAAAGGTATCGACCCGTCATTGCCCGGTGGAGTAAGCGGCACTCTCTTGCAAGAGGGACAATGCTTTATGGTAGATATGGGCGGAAACTTCTATGGCTACATGGGTGATATGAGCCGTGTGTTTTCCATCGGTAAGTTGCCGGAACAAGCATATGCCGCACATCAGACGTGTTTGGGGGTGCAAGAGGCTGTTGCCGCAATGGCAAAACCGGGTACCGTGTGTGAAGATATGTACAACAAGGCTGTTGAGATAGTAGCTAAAGCCGGTTTTGCGGACTATTTTATGGGAGTGGAGCAAAAGGCAAAGTTCATAGGTCATGGTATCGGGCTGGAGATAAACGAAATGCCGGTATTGGCTCCCCGCATGAAGCAGGAGTTGGAGCCGGGTATGGTATTTGCTTTGGAACCCAAGATTGTCTTGCCGGGCATCGGTCCTGTCGGAATTGAAAACTCTTGGGTCGTAACAACGGATGGTTTGGAAAAACTGACGTTGTGCAAAGAGGAGATTGTGGAACTGTGATAGATATTAGTCACTTCACCCTTCTATTCAATTGGTTATTAGCCTTGGACGGTTTCGATTTTCCGATTCTCTTTCCTGTCGGTTTGGCTTTATTGTTCCGGTTGGGATGTGATTGTGCTTTTTTAGTCTCCTTCATAATATTCACATAAATAATAGCGGGCGATAAAGTCCCAATTCTTGTGTAAGATTTCTTTGCCGTCGGGAAAAGGAAGTTGTACTTCCGGTAATATTCCTTGCCCCATTCCGTATTTTATTAAATCGAATGGGCAAGTTCCCGGACGGCAGAAAAGTTCGTAACCTTTGGCTGCGGCGCGTTCGGCGTTGTACATAGGATTGTGTGCTTCACGAAAATAGGCAGCTACATCAGGGGCTATCAGCATACCTTTGGAATTGGCGTAGATTACGAACTCTTTGTTATGCTGTAAGTCGGGCAGCAAAGAAGAAAGGGTGTCTTCCCATTTCAAGACCTCAACAAAGAATTTGCAAAGCTCTTTATAGGTAGTAAAGTATAACAGGGGGTTGCCACTACTGTATTCCAGACTGTACTCAACATTCTTGCTCAGTCTTGTTTCCGGAGTAATTTCAGGAAGAGGAGTTGATGGGGTGTCTAATAGATTGGTCCCCGTTACCCATGAAGAAGAAGGCGTTTCGTTGATAGGAGCTTCTTCAAAATTCTCATCCATTAGTTTGTATATTTCTTGGGCTAAGGCCGATAAACCTTTGTCATGCGGATTGTGCAGGGCATATTCGTCCGGTTCATTGAGTGCGGGATGAGATTTTAATGTCCACAGTACGAAAGCTATATCTTCCGGATTGATTTCATCGGGGATGTAGCTGTCGGATAACTGATAGAAAGGAAGATACGTATTATATAATGAATGGTATGTATCGGAGAATATTTTCCAACCTCCTGTCCGGGCAATTACATCTTGAAAATACATACAGAGTGAGATTGCAGCATTTTTTTGCGCATTGTCATCCCCCTCGAATAGAGGAGACAGCTTTATTATCGGCAATATTTTTGCAGCAAAATCAAGATACCATTGGTCGCCGGATAGAATGCGTGTGCGTTTATTGGCTGCTAACCATTGTTTCATGAAAATAGGGGCTGTTTTCATCACTTGTCTGTTTTGTAGGTGATTGATGCTTATGAGGTTATAGCCTTTTTAGCGCCAACTTGATAACTTGTTCTACCGGTGCGCCGGCATCTTCCTTTAAAATGGCCATTACTACTTTTTGCGAGGGAGCTTGTGCAAATCCCAGCATGGTAAGGGCGGCTATGGCCTCTTCCTGTACTTGGGCGTTGGCAGGGGTAAAAGCCGGACCCGTCATGGCGTCCGCTCCGGCAGCCATTCCCGTGGCTTTTATCTTATCTTTTAAATCAACTATCACACGTTGGGCCGTTTTCAGACCGATACCTTTTACTGTTTTCAGTAAATTGGCATTTTCCGTACTGATGACATTTATCAATTCAGAGGGAGATAAGGCTGAAAGAATCATACGTGCCGTATTGCCTCCGATGCCCGATACGGAAATCAGTAACAGGAACAATTCTCGCTCTTGCTTGTCGACAAATCCATACAAGACATACGCATCTTCGCGGATGGCTTCATAGATGTACAGTTTGCAGTTCTTTTTCCCTTGTATGGCGGCGTATGTGTTTAAGGAGATATTTATGGCATATCCCAAGCCGTTGCAATCTATAATGGCGCTTGCCGGGCTTAGTTCGGCAAGCTCACCTTTAATGTATTCTATCATATCACATCACTCTTTCTTTTCTGCGAATGTAGGAATTATTATCGACTTTTACTCTCTAAAAAAAGAAAAACTCTGTGAAACTTGGGGACTTCTGTACTAAGATATAAATGAAAATGATTACTTTTGCGCTCAGAAAATAGAAAGATGATAACTAAAACCGATAAAAAGATGAAAAAAGTAAGAGCTGCCATCGTGGGTTATGGCAATATCGGACATTTTGTACTTGAAGCATTACAAGCGGCTCCTGATTTTGAAATTGCCGGAGTGGTACGTCGTGCAGGAGCAGAGAACCGTCCTGCGGAATTGAGTGAATATTCCGTAGTGAAAGATATTAAAGAGTTGAAGGATGTAGATGTTGCAATTCTTTGTACTCCTACTCGCAGTGTCGAGAAATATGCTAAAGAAATATTGGCATTGGGTATTCATACGGTAGATAGTTTCGACATCCATACCGGTATTCCGGCATTGCGTCGTACTTTGGATGCTGAGGCAAAAGCCCATAACACAGTGTCTATTATTTCTGCCGGTTGGGATCCGGGAAGCGATTCTGTTGTACGCACCTTGCTGGAAGCCATTGCTCCGAAAGGTATTACTTATACCAACTTCGGTCCGGGTATGAGTATGGGACATACGGTAGCGGTGAAAGCCGTTGAAGGTGTAAAAGCGGCTCTTTCAATGACCATTCCTACCGGAACGGGCATACATCGCCGTATGGTTTACATCGAACTGAAGGATGGTTATGAATTTGAGAAAGTAGCAGCAGATATCAAGGCAGATCCGTACTTCGTGAATGATGAAACGCACGTGAAGCTTGTTCCGAGTGTAGATGCGCTGTTAGATATGGGTCACGGTGTAAACCTGACGCGTAAGGGTGTTTCAGGAAAAACGCAGAACCAGTTGTTCGAATTCAATATGCGTATCAATAATCCTGCGCTTACTGCGCAAGTGCTGGTGTGTGTGGCTCGTGCTGCAATGCGTCAACAACCGGGTTGCTATACAATGGTTGAGATTCCGGTAATTGATTTGCTGCCGGGCGACCGCGAAGAGTGGATTGCACATTTGGTATAAGAGCATAAAAAAACAGATGATGTGTTTACGTGAAATGCATCATCTGTTAATCTTGTACACATCATCTGTTTCATTGAAGCAGATGATGTGTTTTTTTATATCCTGTCGTCAGAAGAGGAATCGGAGTATATCGTTAAAGTTTGCCCAAATAAGCAAGCCGAACAGTAAGAACATACCTGCCATTTGCGCACGTTCCATAAACTTGTCGCTGGGCTTGCGGCGTGCCACAATCTCGTAAATAAGGAACAAGACGTGTCCGCCGTCCAATGCCGGAATAGGCAGGATGTTCATGAAAGCGAGGATGATGGAGAGGAATGCCGTCATGTACCAGAACTGATGCCAGTCCCATGTTGCAGGGAATATGCTGCCGATTGTTCCGAAACCGCCGAGCTGTTTGGCACCCTCTTTGGAGAAGAGGTATTTCATCTGGCTGACGTATCCTTTCAGCGTATTTACCCCCAAAGTTACTCCGGCGGGAATCGATGCGAAGAAACTATATTCTTTCTTGACAAAAGGCAACAACTTGTCGGTCTGTAACAATGCGGCAACACCGATTTGGTGTAAAGAATCTGTTGCCAGTGTTACGGTGTCTGCCACCCCGGCTCTTACATAGGTCAGGGTGAGAAGGCGGCTGGTACTGTCGTTAGCTGTCTTCTGACGGTTTTGCATTTCTTCTTGGAAGTCGAAATAGGCAATGTCGTGTCCGTTCAGTTGGGTGATGCTGTCGCCCGGTTGCAGTCCGGCAAGTGCGGCGGGACGGCCGGGTATAATGCTGTCAACAACAAACGGGTAACGGAATGATGCAAAGCGGACACTGTCGGCAAGCAGGCGTTCCATCATGTCTTCGGGGATATATACGGAAGCCTCCTGTCCGTTACGCAATACGGTAACTTGGCGCGCATCGACAATGTTTGTCAACATATCGCCTCCATAGCGTTCAAGGGGTACGCCGTCGGCAGATACCAATATGTCACCGTCGCGAAAACCGATTGCTTTGGCTGTTTCGTTGAAGTCCATACCCAACGGCGCTTTCTGCAAAGGTACATATTCATCTCCCCAAGCAAAAAGTATCATGGAATAGATGAACAATGCCAGCAAGAAGTTGAACAATACGCCGCCTACCATGATTAATAAGCGTTGCCATGCCGGTTTGGCGCGGAACTCCCACGGTTGCACAGGTTGTTTCATTTGTTCGGTATCCATAGATTCGTCTATCATACCCGCAATCTTAACATATCCGCCTAAGGGCAACCAACCGATACCATATTCTGTCTCGCTGTTTTTAGGCTTAAATTTGAATAGCGTGAATCCGAAGTCAAAGAATAAACAAAACTTTTCCACTCGTGTCTTGAATAAGCGAGCAAAGAGAAAGTGCCCTCCTTCGTGGACTATGATGAGCAATGAAAGGCTCATTATAAGTTGTAGGGCACGGATTAAAAATGTTTCCATCTAATTATTTACTATTTTATGATTTACAATTTACTGTTTACTGTTTGATTTTTAACTGTCAATATCTGATTATATCAGCTCTTCCGCTATCCGTCTGGCTTCCGCATCAGTTGCTACATAGTCCTCGTAAGTAGGCTTCTGTATGAAAGACACGCGTGCCATTGTCTTTTCAATGACATCGCTCATGCCGAGGAAGGAGATTTCATCCCGTAAGAAAGCGGCTACCACCACCTCATTGGCTGCATTGACGATACATGGCATATTGCCTGCGCGGTGTAAGGCCTCGTATGCCAGCGCCAGATTGCGGAAACGTTTCGTATCCGGCTGTTCGAATGTCAGGTCTGTACACAGTTTGAAGTCCAGCCGCGGGAAGGATGCTTTCAGGCGTTCCGGATAGGAGAATGCGTATTGAATGGGCAGTCGCATATCCGGCATTCCCAACTGTGCTTTCACCGCCCCGTCTTCGAATTGTACCATCGAATGAATAACGGACTGCGGGTGTACCACCACTTCTATTTGGTCGGGACGCACGCCGAACAGCCATTTTGCTTCAATCACCTCAAAACCCTTGTTCATCATGGAAGCGGAGTCTATGGTGATTTTGGCTCCCATATCCCAATTGGGGTGTTTCAAAGCCTGTGCTTTGGTTACGGTGGCGAGTTGTTCTATTGTACAGGTACGGAACGGGCCGCCGGAAGCTGTCAGTATTACTTTCTCAATAGGGTTGCCTACCTCTCCGGCCAAACACTGGAATACAGCGGAGTGTTCGGAGTCTACCGGAAGGATGGGAGTGCCGCTGAAACGTGCCAAGTCATTAATGAGTTCACCGGCTACGACCAATGTTTCCTTGTTGGCAAGGGCTATTACTTTGCGTGCACGAATGGCGTTCATAGTCGGCTTCAGCCCGGCATAGCCCACCATAGCGGTCAGTACAAGGTCAATAGGCGTTTCCGCTACAATCTGGCATAATGCTTCTTCTCCGGCATACACTTTAATAGGCAGGTCGGCAAGTGCGTCTTTCAGTTGTTGGTATTTTGTTTCGTTTGCTATTACCACTGCTTCAGGCTTGAACTTGCGGGCCTGGGCAATCAGATCATCTACCCGGTTGTTGGCTGTCAGCACATAGGCCTCGTATTGGTCAGAATGCTCCTCTATGACCTGCAATGCCTGTGTACCGATAGAACCGGTAGAGCCAAGTATGGCAATTTGTTTCTTCATCAGCTTTATAGTTTATGATTTCAGATTTTTATATCTTATATTTCATGCTTTACACCTCATATTTCATCCTCAAAATACGATATAAAGTTCCGGATTCACCGCCCTTCCCTTGTGCCACAATTCAAAGTGCAAATGCGGGCCAGTAGTCAGTTGTCCGGTGTTTCCTACTAACGCAATGGCTTCTCCGCCTTTTACGATGTCTCCCTCTCGTTTCAACAGAGAGCCGCAATGCTTGTAGACGGACACAAAATCTTGGTTGTGCTGTACTTCTATCAAATAGCCGGTTTCGGCAGTGTAAGTACTTAGAATGACTGTCCCGTCCAGAGTTGCCAATACACTCTCTCCCGGATTGGCGGCTATGTCTGTACCGAAGTGCTTCTTCTCTGCATTAAAAGGAGAAGAAATCATGCCGCGGGTGGGACGGTAGAATATCAATCCGTCTACTTCGGGGCGTGAGGTGATGCTTGTCAGGTTGTATTTTTCGGTTTCCTCGTATTGTTTGCGGAATTCGGCTTCGCGTTGCGTACGTTCCATGAGTGAATCTTCGCGTACGGTGGTCAGTGAGTCTATGGAATGGATGGTGTCGGCTTTTATCTTACCTTGAAAAATATCCTGAATGTTCATTATGTACAGGTTTTGCCTGTCCACCAGTTGTTGGAGCGAGTCTACACGCAGGGCATTTTCTACAACCTGTGCGCGAATTTCACTGTTCATATATCCGGGCAGATAATTGCGCAGCGGGGTAAAAGCTACAATCAGGGAAGCAATCAGAAACAGTACTGTCAGTACGGAAAGCAATACGGAGATTCCGTTCAGCTTGGACACACGCAACGTGACAATATCCTCAAGGGTATTCTCGTTCGTAACTGTCAGTCTATACTTAAACTTGATATTACTCCAGAATGCTTTTCTTCTTTTCTTCTTCTTCTTCATTCACACCTCTTCCGTATCATCCAAAGCAAGCAGTCCTTCCGGCAGATCTACCGTAATAACCTTATGCTTTTGGTCGATGTCTATAATAAAATCTTCCTGTGCCGGAACCAGTAATTCTTCTCCTTTATAATCTACCACGAATAAAGTATTGATGGTCGATGTGTCTACATCCGTAACTTCACCCAACTTGCCGTGATGAATTTCCTCCATACGGAATCCTATAAAGAAATCCCAACTGAGTTCTCCCGGCCCGGCTTCTTCGGCGTGCTTTACCGGGAAGTAGACTTCAATGTTGGTAAACATCCGTGCGCGTTCCGCCGTATCTACCCCTTCGAGTTTGACGAGAGCCGTAGTGTCCGAGCGAAAACGATATTCTTCCATAAAGAACGGTACGAATATCCCGTCCAACAGGCAAATGAGATATTCAGCCTCCACACGGTCGAATATGTCATCCGTAAAGGTGAATGACAACTCTCCATGAATGCCGTGAGGCTTGTTGAATATACCTATCTTATATACTTCTTCTTTGCGTATCATACCGTTTTATTCTCTTATCACTCTCTTATCATATTCTCGTTATTCTCGCTCCAAGTGCATTCAGTCGCCCTTCGATATTCTGATACCCCCGGTCTATCTGCTCGATGTTATGAATACGGCTGATGCCGTCGGCACTCATGGCAGCTATCAGCAAAGCGATACCGGCACGGATATCCGGTGACGTCATATTGCCGCCACGCAGCTTGAAACCGTGATTATGCCCGATAACTACGGCACGGTGCGGGTCGCACAGAATGATCTGCGCCCCCATATCTATCAGTTTGTCCACGAAGAACAGGCGGCTTTCAAACATCTTCTGATGAATCAGAACACTGCCTTTGGCTTGTGTGGCAACTACCAGCAATACGCTCAACAAGTCCGGTGTAAGTCCGGGCCAGGGAGCGTCGGCAATTGTCATGATGGAGCCGTCGATAAAGGATTCTATCTGATAAGTGTCCTGTGCAGGTACATAAATATCATCACCGCGTTGTTCCATTTTGATGCCTAAGCGTCGGAAACTGTCAGGGATGATGCCTAAGTTCTCGTGCGAGACGTTCTTGATGGTAAGTTCGCTCTTTGTCATGGCTGCCATACCGATGAAACTTCCTACTTCAATCATGTCCGGAAGAATCGTATGCTCTGTTCCATGCAGTTCGTCCACTCCCTCGATGGTGAGCAGGTTGGAAGCGATACCTTCTATTTTTGCGCCCATACGGTTCAGCATCCGGCAGAGTTGCTGTACGTAAGGCTCGCAGGCGGCATTGTAAATGGTCGTTTTGCCTTTAGCCAATACAGCTGCCATTACGATGTTGGCTGTTCCTGTGACAGACGCTTCATCCAGCAGCATATAGCTGCCTTGCAGTTGCCGGGAGGATATTTCGTAAACCTCCCGTTTTTCGTTGTAAATAAAATCGGCTCCTAAATTTTGTATACCGATGAAATGCGTATCCAGACGGCGGCGACCTATCTTGTCCCCGCCCGGTTTGGAAATCATAGCCTTACCGAAACGTGCTACCATTGGTCCTACCAACATGACAGAACCGCGCAGACTGGAGCATTTTTTCAGGAATTCATCGCTCTCCAAGTAGGCGAAGTCTATATTGACAGCCTGAAAGCTGTATGTATCAATACCTTTTTTCGATACGCAGACTCCCATGTCCCGCATCAACTGAATCAGGTTGTTCACGTCTAATATGTCCGGTATGTTGTGCACCGTTACCTCTTCGGCTGTAAGCAGCGTGGCGCAGATAATCTGCAACACTTCGTTCTTTGCTCCCTGAGGATAAATATCACCGGAAAGGCTGTGTCCGCCTTCTATTATAAATGAAGCCATGGAATTAGTGGTTAGTATTTCCTTTTATTGTTTCTGTTGTTGTTCCTGTTGTTCTGGTTGTTTATCTTCGGGCGATAATTCTGTTCAATCCGTTCGGACATCAGGCGCAGAAGGCTGTCGGTCATTTGCAGTTTGCCGTCGGACAGTTCTGCAAGGTCGTCCGCTATCTTGCGATCGTCGATGGTATCCTTGTTCCAAGCCATATAATCTTTCTTCATATGGTTGCATATCAGCGCAACGAGGTTTTGCTTCTCTTCTCCTTCGGGGAAGTCGATGGCTTTCTTAATCAGCACTTCCAACGTGCGGCCGTAATGACGGTAGCGGATTTTAGTGCTGGGATAGGGAACAACTTCAGGTTTAGTCCTCAGATTATCCTTGCGGATGATTTCGTATGGATAGTTAATGTCCAGTTTGAAATCGGCCATGATGGCAAGATGATCCCAAAGTTTATGTTTGAAATCGGGTACGTCTCGCAAGTGAGGAAACATATTTCCCATGATGTTGATAATGGTGTTTGCACAACGCTGACGCTCAGCGCGGTCCTCGATGGTCAATGCATGGTCTACCATATTCTGGATGCTGCGGCCGTATTCCGGCAAAGGCATCCGCTTTTGTTGAGTATTATATTGCATAATCTTTAATAGTTATAAAAGTTTTTTCGGTTGGCTTGCCACGAACTCCTTCAGGTAGAACGGTTCGAAATAGGCAACGTCCTTAAAATCCTCTTCGGCTATGGCTTTTTCCGCCAGCGGAAACATCATGCTTGCCAGCGGGCGGATGCCGTCGATGAAGTGCGCATTGGGATGTGTAATCTTTTCTTTGCACTTGGCTGCGCCGTCACCAAAGAAGTATACGGGGTGCTTGTCCAGATACTCCCGATATGAGTTTTCGTCCACTATATCGGCGGCAATTTCGCGTACGGGTTTCAAGGCACGGTCATAAACGGCTGCATATACTTCCATGCGCCGTGCGTCAATCATCGGACACAACAACGCATCTTCCGGCAACTCTTCGTGGTAAAGCAACACCGGTACACACTGCACTTTGAGGGTGGGCAGTCCGATAAGCGGCAGGTTGCGACCATAGCAGACTCCTTTTGCCATAGATACGCCGATACGCAATCCTGTGTAAGAGCCGGGACCGCAACTTACGGCAACGGCGTCCAGCGGCATGGCATGGCTGTCGGCAAACGACAGGGCCTCGTCCACGAATACTCCCAGTGATACTGCGTGTGAAGGACCGTTCAGGTCTTCTTTTTTGAAAACGTTCTGCCCGTCTTCGCTCACAGCTACGGAGCAGGCCGAAGTGGACGTTTCAATATGCAAGATACATGACATAGCTTCTATTCTGAATTTTATTGTGGCAAATTTACGTGATTATTTTCACTAATTAAAATAATCGTGTAATTTTGCGCAAAACTATAACATTATGATACAATCTATGACGGGCTACGGCAAAGCGACTGCCGAGTTGTCCGATAAGAAAATCAATGTTGAGATTAAGTCGCTCAACAGTAAAGCAATGGATTTGTCTGCCCGTATTGCTCCGCTTTACAGGGAGAAGGAAATGGAAATCCGCAATGAAATATCCAAGATGCTGGAGCGTGGCAAGGTCGATTTCAGCCTTTGGATTGAGAAGAAAGATGCAGAACAACTGGCTACTCCTATCAATCAGGAATTGGTGGAGGCTTACTATAAACGGATTAAGGAAATTTCAGCGACGGCCGGTATTCCCGAACCTGCCGATTGGTTTGCCACGCTGCTGCGTATGCCGGATGTGATGACTAAGAATGAAACTCAGGAACTGAGCGACGAAGAATGGGCGGTGGTTCATGCAGCGGTAGAAGAGGCAATCAATCATCTGACAGACTTCCGCAAGCAGGAAGGCGCTGCGTTGGAGAAGAAGTTCCGTGAGAAAATTGCGAATATCGCCCGGTTGCTCGAATCGGTTGCACCGTACGAGCAGGAACGGGTAGGCAAGGTCAAAGACCGCATTACCGATGCCCTTGAAAAAACGTTGAGCGTAGATTACGATAAGAACCGCCTTGAACAGGAACTTATCTACTATATCGAGAAACTGGACGTCAACGAAGAGAAACAACGGCTTTCCAATCATCTGAAATACTTCATCAGTACGCTCGAGAGCGGTAGCGGACAGGGCAAGAAGCTGGGATTCATTGCGCAGGAAATGGGGCGTGAAATCAATACTTTAGGCAGTAAGTCCAACCATGCCGAGATGCAGAAGATTGTAGTGCAGATGAAGGATGAACTGGAACAAATAAAGGAACAAGTCCTGAATGTGATGTAAGGAGCAGACTCCGAATGCCACACGGCAGAGTATTAAATAGTAAATTGTAAATCGTCAAATAGTAAATACCATCAATGGGTAAACTGATTATATTTTCCGCCCCCTCCGGTTCGGGCAAGTCCACGATTATCAACTATCTGTTGGCGCAGAACCTGAACTTGGCTTTTTCTATCTCCGCAACCAGCCGCCCGCCGCGCGGTACTGAACAGAACGGCGTGGAATACTTTTTCCTTACTCCCGACGAGTTCCGGAGCCGTATAGCCAATGATGAGTTTTTGGAATATGAAGAAGTCTATCAAGACCGTTTTTACGGGACGCTGAAAGAACAGGTGGAAAAGCAATTGGCTGCGGGACAGAATGTAGTGTTTGACGTAGATGTGGTAGGCGGTTGCAACATCAAGAAGTTCTACGGTGAGCGTGCCTTGTCTGTTTTCATCCAGCCGCCTTCCGTGGAAGAACTGCGCAAGCGTTTGGTGGGGCGTGGCACGGATGCTCCCGAAGTCATTGAGAGCCGTGTGGCAAAAGCCGAATATGAACTTGGCTTTGCTCCGAAGTTCGATACGGTAATTATCAACGATGATTTGGAGACGGCCAAGGCGGAAGCCCTGAAAGTAATCACCCGATTCCTCAATTCTTAATTCTCAATTAGCCAAGTGGACATAGGTATCTTCAGCGGCTCATTCAATCCGGTGCACATCGGGCATCTGGCCCTTGCCAACTATCTTTGTGAATACGAAGGGCTGGACGAGGTATGGTTCATGGTAACTCCGCATAATCCGCTGAAAGAGGAAACATTGCTGATGAACGATGAATTACGTTTGAGGCTGGTGCAACTTGCCATTGCGGGTTATCCCAAATTCCGTGCTTCCGACTTTGAGTTCCATTTGCCGCGTCCGTCCTATACCGTTCATACGCTTGATAAACTGAAGCAGGCTTATCCGCAAGATACTTTCCACCTCATTGTAGGTTCTGATAACTGGTTGCTTTTTCCGCGCTGGTATCAGTCGGAGCGCATTCTTGCAGAAAATCCTGTTCTTGTCTATCCCCGTCCGGGTTATGCGGTAGACAAGGATACTTTACCTCAAAATGTAAAACTGGCCTCTTCGCCTACCTTCGAAATCAGTTCTACCTTTATCCGCCGGGCAATGGAGGAGGGCAGGGATGTGCGCTATTTCCTGCATCCGGCTGTTTACGATGCGTTGAAACGCAAAGAATAGTATTGTTTTGCCTGTTCGTTGGCACAACCTTGCCTATCCGTTGGCACAACTGTGCCTCTTTGTTGGCAAAGTTGTGCCACCTAGGTGGCACAAAATAATTTTAGACTTTGCTCCGATTCTTATTCCAGGCATTTGTCAAGGTCGCGTATAATTTGTTCCTTATCCATATGCTGGCCGATGAATACGATTTTCTGCATACGGTCGCCGTACTTTTCGTCCCAGTCACGTAGTAGTCCGGGTTCTTGGCGCATCAGTTCGATTAAGTCTTCTTCGGGTGCTGTGGCATACCATAGGCCTGCTTCGGTCAATTGCTTTTGCGTACCTGCCTGTTCGAAGAGGTAGGACATATCGCGGTTGTGGCTGAAGTAGCATACACCTTTGGCACGAATGATATTCCGGCTCCATTTGGTAGCGATGAAATGGTCGAATTTGTGAATGTCGAAAGCCGGACGGCGATAATAAACAAAAGTTCCGATGCCGTATTCCTCTGCTTCACCCTCTTCATGATGGTGGTGATGTTCATGCTCTTCGTGATGGTGTTCATGTGCTTCTTTTTCCTCTTCTTCGGTGGCTTGTTTTTCTATTCCGCGAATCCATCCGGCCGATGTGGCTGCACGTTCAAAATCGAACATTCTTGTATGGATAATTTTTTCCAAGTTTACATCCGCATAATTGCATTCGATGATTTCGGCGCCGGGCTGCAAGGTGTGTATAATTTGCTTGATACGTTGCAGCTCTTCGGGTGATACTTCCGCTGCCTTGTTCAGAAGGATTATGTTGCAGAACTCAATCTGTTGGATGATAAGGTTCTCGATATCCTCCTCATCAATTCCTTTCCGGGTAAGGTCGTTACCGCAGGAAAATTCGCTTTGCAGGCGCAAGGCATCCACTACGGTGGTGATGCAGTCCAGACGGCAAATGCCATACTTGGTATACATACCTCCCATGCGGGGGATGGAGCAAATGGTCTGTGCGATAGGCTCAGGTTCGCAGATACCGCTGGCTTCGATAACAATATAATCGAAACGTTCCATCCGCATGATTTCTCCTATTTGTTCTATCAAGTCCATTTTCAGCGTACAACAGATGCAGCCGTTTTGAAGCG
This sequence comes from Bacteroides sp. AM10-21B, assembly GCF_003472565.1. Classification (NCBI taxonomy): domain Bacteria; kingdom Pseudomonadati; phylum Bacteroidota; class Bacteroidia; order Bacteroidales; family Bacteroidaceae; genus Bacteroides; species Bacteroides sp. AM10-21B. The sequence continues at coordinate 103,872 of NZ_QRME01000003.1, forward strand.
CAACGAGACTTTCGTCTTTTTTGCCGACGACACCGCCCTTTTGAATGAGGTCCGCATCAATGTTTACCTCGCCTATGTCATTGACGATAACGGCGAACTTGATACCTTGTTTGTTAGAAAGAATGTGGTTCACTAAAGTTGTTTTACCGCTGCCCAGATAACCGGTAAGGAGCAGTACGGGAATCTCTTTTGTTGTCATATTGGTTTTGAATCTCTATCTTATTTGTTTACTTGTTTCTCTTAATGAACTGCACGATTGTATTCAGCAATGTGTCATTGACGGGTAATGACGGGTTATTGTACACAGCCATTTGTTGTTGGGGGTTGATGCTCTCACAGTCTTTCAATACATGGTTCATCTTGTCTATCAACTTTAACTCAGCTTGGGAAGATGCTTTCTTTAGCAGCGTTGCGTCCTCTTCCTGTACTTGAATGTCGTTTTTACCTTGGAGAATCAGTACGGGCATTTTTAGGGAGGCGATAACGGTCTGAGGATTATATTTGTACCACGAAATGAGGTAGGGCTGCACGGAAGGGCGGAACAGGGTTTGCAGATAAGGAGGGATTTGCGCTACTTCTTTTCCGTTCCTCAAAGACCGGTTGATGCCTGCCACTTCTTTTTGTATGGATTCCGGCGTCATTTGGGTAATGAGTTGCTTTTCTATGATTTCATATGCGGGACTGCCTGCACCTGCGATGGAAATAAAACTCTTCACTTTTGGCCGGTTTGTGCAGGCAAGCATTCCGATAAGTGAACCTTCACTGTGTCCTGCCACTGTTATGCCGGTGAAACGCTTGTCTTTGGCAAGAAAGTCTATCCAGCCCGTAACGTCGTTTACATAATCCTCGAAGCGTAACAGGGACTCTTCTTGACCGGCTGAGGCGCTGCCGGCTATACCGCGCTTGTCGAAACGGAGGGAAGCGATACCTTCCTGTACCAGTCCTTCCGCAAGGAATTTCAGTGAATTATTTTTCATCATGGGGTTATTTCCGTCCATGTCGGTGGGGCCGGAACCGGCAATTAGCAGCACTACGGGACAGGTTTTTGCATTGGCAGGCAACAGAAGTTTACCTTTGATATTTCCGTTGGCAGTATTCAATGTAACGGGATGTTCCTCGGATGTGAGAGGCTGTGCCTGGCAGTGAGGATTGGCAAACAGGGCCAGGCTGAATAAGAGTAAGAGCAAATGTTTCATATGATTTGTTTTTGAAATCTCTTTAACAGGGAGTAAATGTAGACAATATTATTAAATAAAAAAATAGAGGCGGAAAACATTGTAGCTTTCCACCTCTATTTTTTATTATACTATGGCTGTCTGTTCTTACAGGATACCTTGTGCCATCATGGCCTTGGCTACCTTCATGAATCCGGCAACGTTGGCGCCTTTCACGTAGTTCACGTAACCGTTTTCTTCCGTACCGTACTGTACACAAGCGGCATGGATATTCTTCATGATGCTTTTCAGCTTCTCGTCCACTTCTTCGGAACTCCAACCCAGTTTGATGGAGTTTTGAGTCATTTCAAGCCCTGATACTGATACACCGCCGGCATTGGCTGCCTTGCCCGGAGCATACAGAATCTTAGCTTCTTGGAATACTTTGATTGCTTCGGGAGTAGAAGGCATATTTGCACCTTCGGATACTGCCATCACACCGTTGGCGATGAGTTTCTTGGCGTCGTCACCGTTAATTTCATTCTGAGTGGCCGACGGCAAGGCAATATCAGCTTTTTCACCCCAGGGACGTGCGCCTTCTACGTATTTGACGCCCGGATATTGCTCTGCATATTCGCGGATACGTCCACGATAGAGGTTTTTCAGTTCCATGATGTAGTCCAGTTTTTCACGGTCGATACCTGCGGGGTCATATATATAACCGTCAGAATCGGACATGGTTAACACTTTACCGCCCATTTCCAGTACTTTTTCGGCAGTGTATTGAGCTACGTTGCCCGAACCGGAAATCAAACAAGTCTTGCCTTTGAGGTCAGTGCCTTTGGTTTTCAGCATTTCCAACAGGAAGTATATGTTACCGTAACCTGTAGCTTCGGGACGAATCAGCGAACCGCCGAATTCGCGGCCTTTTCCTGTGAATGTTCCGGTAAACTCGTGAGTCAGCTTCTTGTACATACCGAACATGAAACCTACTTCGCGACCGCCTACACCGATGTCACCCGCAGGAACGTCAGTTTCAGGACCGATGTGACGCCACAGTTCCAGCATGAAGGCTTGAACGAAACGCATCACTTCCGCATTTGACTTGCCGCGCGGAGAGAAGTCCGAACCACCTTTACCGCCACCCATAGGCAGAGTGGTCAGTGAGTTTTTGAAAGTCTGTTCGAAAGCGAGGAATTTCAAGATGGAGAGGTTTACGGAAGCGTGGAAACGGATACCGCCTTTGTACGGGCCGATGGCGTTGTTGTGTTGTACACGGTAACCCATGTTGGTCTGCACGTTACCCTTATCATCCACCCAAGTAACACGGAATTGGTAAACGCGATCGGGGATGCAAAGACGTTCAATCAGATTGGCTTTGTCAAACTCCGGATGTTTGTTGTACTCTTCTTCAATAGTAGAGAGAACTTCTTCTACTGCCTGATGATACTCCGGTTCGTTGGGGAACCGTCTTTTCAAATCTTCTAATACCTTAGCTGCATTCATAATCTATATTCTTTTATTTGGTTACATATTCGTATTATAAAGTGGTAATTGTCACCTTATCACTTTTTTCTTGTTTGCGGTTGCAAAAGTAAACATAAAAATGATACAAACAAACAATTTATAAAGAAAATGCGGGATAAAACAACAAAAATGTTGTTTTATCCCGCAAAAAGGAATAAAAAGATATTATTTATCCTCTTTTAAGCGCTTTTATTACGGGAATGAATACTAATGCCGCCGAAATGACAAGGGTCAGGATGATTGGACCGTCAATTCGTTCGGCAGATGTTAGTACTATGTAACAAAGTGCCGCCCAAAGAAGCGTAATGCAAACTATTTGGAATTTGGATAATCGTCTTTTCATTTACCGGCTTTCTTTTTATCGACAATGGCATCAATAACTGCCACAGCGGTGATATTTACTATATCGCGTACAGAACTTTCAAAATCAGTGAAGTGGATAGGCTTGTTCAATCCCATTTGTATCGGGCCGATAAGTTCGGCATCCATATCCATGGCCTGAAGCAGTTTGTAGGCGGAATTAGCTGAACTCAAGTTCGGGAATACCAGTGTGTTTACATCCTTTCCTTTCAGGCGGGTAAACGGATATTTGGCATCGCGCAATTCACGGTTCATGGCAAAGTTCACCTGCATTTCACCGTCTATGGCAAGTTCCGGGTAGTTTTGCTGCATATATTCTACGGCTGTGTGCACGCTTACCGGACTTCCTTCCTTATCTGCACCAAAATTGGAGTAGCTCAACATTGCCATGACCGGCGTGTGGTTGAAGAAGCGTACGGTGTGTTCCGACAGCTTTGCGATATCAATCAGCGTTTCCGCATTGGGATGGCGGTTGATAAGTGTATCGGCAAGGAAATATGTGCCTTTTTTGGAGTTGAGGATGTGCATCGTACCGAAATGCTTGTACTCCGGACGGATGCCGATAACTTCTTTGGCAACTTTGATGGTATTGCTGTATTTGGTGTACAGTCCGGTGATGAAAGCGTCAGCTTCACCGGTTTCCACCATCATCATACCGAAGTAGTTGCGTTCGAACATCTTGTCATTGGCTTCTTCGTAAGTCACACCTTCGCGGGCGCGTTTTTCAGAAAGAATACGTGCGTAGCGTTCGCGACGTTCTGCTTCATCGGGGTGACGCAGGTTTACGATTTCGATGCCTTCGAGGCTGAGGTCGAGCTGTTTAGCCAACTTCTCGATAGCTTCGTCATTGCCCAATATAATAGGATGGCAGATGCCTTCGGCTTTGGCCTCAACAGCGGCTTTCAGCATATTGGGGTGAATACCTTCGGCAAAGACTACGCGCTGCGGGTTGCGGCGGGCGGTGTCGTAGAGCTGGCGGGTAAGTTTGCTTTCTTGTCCCATCAACTCTTTCAGGTGCTGGCGATAACCTTCCCAGTCGGTGATTTGCTTGCGGGCTACACCGCTTTCCATGGCTGCTTTGGCTACTGCCATGGAGACTTCGGTTATCAGACGCGGGTCAACGGGTTTCGGAATGAAGTAATCAGGGCCGAAAGTGAAATTGTTGACGTGGTATACTTCGTTCACTACATCGGGCACGGGCTGTTTGGCAAGTGCTGCAATGGCACGGACGGCTGCCAGCTTCATCTCCTCATTGATAGCGGTGGCGGCTACGTCCAAAGCACCGCGGAAGATGTAGGGAAAGCCTATTACATTGTTTATCTGGTTCGGATAGTCCGAACGTCCGGTTGACATAAGTACATCAGGACGGGCTTCCATGGCGTCCTCATAAGAAATTTCCGGTACGGGATTGGCAAGGGCAAATACGATAGGATGCGCTGCCATGCTACGTACCATGTCTTGTGTCAGGACGTTACCTTTGGAAAGGCCGAGGAATACATCCGCACCCCGTACGGCTTCTTCCAGTGTATGGACATCGCGGCGGTCGGTAGCAAAGTATCTTTTGGTTTCGTTCAGTCCTGGGCGGTCGCTGGTGATGACACCTTTGGAGTCGAGCATGATGATATTTTCGTGAGTAGCTCCCAACGCTTCATAAAGTTTGGTGCAGGAGATGGCTGCCGCACCGGCGCCGTTTACTACAATCTTCACATCTTCTATCTTCTTGCCTGCCACTTCCAGAGCGTTCAGCAATCCGGCGCTGGAGATGATGGCTGTACCATGTTGATCATCGTGCATTACGGGAATGTCGAGCTCTTCTTTCAGGCGGCGTTCTATTTCAAAACATTCGGGAGCTTTGATGTCTTCCAGATTGATACCGCCGAAAGTGGGGGCGATAGCTTTTACTGCCTCGATAAATTTATCGGGATCTTTTTCATTCACTTCAATATCGAATACGTCGATGCCGCCATAGATTTTGAAAAGCAGACCTTTACCTTCCATTACGGGCTTACCTGCCATTGCGCCTATATCGCCCAAACCGAGGACAGCGGTTCCATTGGAGATGACAGCTACCAAATTACCTTTTGCTGTATATTTGTATGCGTCCTGCGGGTTTTTCTCAATTTCAAGACACGGTTCTGCCACGCCCGGAGAATAAGCGAGTGAAAGATCGGTTTGCGTACTGTAGGGCTTGGTTGGCACTACCTCTATTTTTCCCGGTTTGCCTTGCGAATGATAGAGCAAGGCGGCTTCTTTGGTTATCTTAGCCATAATAGATTAGTTAAAATGGTTATAATTTGGTCGCAAATTTAGAGATAAAAGTTCTAAATTGTAGCTTGCGACTGATAATTTCTATTAGATTTATCAGTAAATAAACTAAAAATGCTTATTTTTGGCAGTATATTTAAGTATTACCCCCAATTTACTAACTTAACACAAGTGTTTTATGAAAATTTTAAGACGTCCTCTTGTAGGATTATTGTTTTGCACAGTGCCGTTTTGGGCAGGATGCGGAACGAGTGACAAACTTGAAGCACCGGTTTCCTTGACTTGGGAGATGGGTGCGAGTAACATTGAACCCGGATATTACGAGAACTCCTTTGTCCTTACAAACATTTCCGGTTCACCTCTCTCCAAAGATTGGACAATCTATTATTCACAGCTCCCCCGCTATGTGAAGCAAGAAGAAAATCCCGCCGTTAAAGTGGAAGCAGTGAACGGAAACTTCTTTAAAATGTATCCTACGGATAGTTTTAAACCGTTGGCTCCGGGTGATTCCATGCGTATCTCTTTCTTGTGTTCTTATAAATTAGATAGGAATTCGCATGCGCCTGAGGGTGTTTATTGGGTGGCTACCGTGGACGGTAAAGAAGGGAAGCCGCTTCCCATTGCACTGAATGCACTTCCATTGTCCTCGCCAGAGTCGCTTCCCGGCTATCCGGACGCTACTAACATCTATGAATCGAATCTTCGTTTGAAAAATGTTCCGGTCTTGGAGCAATCGGATATACTGCCGTCGGTAAAGAAAGTGGTATCTGCCGAAGGCTATGTTGTACTGGACGGTAAAGTCTCTTTGACTTATTCCGATGAATATGCGGATGAGGCAAGGTTATTGAAAGAAAAGTTGCACGATTTGTACAATTTGGAAGTAGACGGTAAAGCCCCTGTTATTATTGCTTTGGAACCCTTGTCCGACAAGGTGCAGGCTGTGAACGATGAGTATTATAATATGGTTATAGGCAGTGGCCGAATCAAGATTAGCGCTGCCACTCCGCATGGAATTTTCAACGGCACGCAAACTTTGCTGGCAATGCTGAAAAATAAAACGGCGCCTTATCAATTGAATGCCATGTCTGTGGAAGACTATCCCGACCTTTTGTATCGCGGACAGATGATAGATATTGCCCGTAATTTCACAACAGTGGAGAATCTTAAAAAACTGGTGGATATTTTTGCTTCTTATAAATTGAATGTGCTGCATTTCCATTTTGCAGATGATGAAGCATGGCGTTTGGAAATTCCCGGTTTGGAGGAACTTACTGCCGTGGGAAGTCGTCGCGGACATACTACTGACGAAAGCCGGTGTCTGTTTCCATGCTACGATGGAGGATATGATCCTGATGCCGCAACCGTTGGCAACGGATATTACTCCCGCGAGGATTTCATAGGTTTGCTACGTTATGCTGCCGAAAGGCATATTCGCGTCATACCGGAAATAGAATCACCCGGACACGCCCGTGCCGCTATTGTTTCCATGAAGGCGCGTTATAATAAGTATAAGGAAACGGATGTGGAAAAGGCTGTCGAATATCTGTTGAGTGAGCCGGAGGATACTTCCCGTTATGCATCCGTTCAGTACTACACGGATAATGTGATAAATGTCGCCCTGCCTTCGTCTTACCATTTTATGGAGAAAGTTATTCGGGAACTTGCGGCTATGTATAAAGAAGCCGGTGCAGCACTCACTACGGTGCACCTTGGCGGTGATGAAGTGGCACGCGGTGTATGGCAGGGATCTCCTAAATGCCGGGTGTTGATGAAAGAAAAAGGAATGACGAAGCCGCATGATTTGGCGGAGTATTTCATTACGCAGATGGCGGGTATTATGCAGAGAAACGGTCTGAAATTCAGCGGTTGGCAGGAAGTTGCTTTGGGGCATACTGAAGAAGCACACCGGCAATTGCGGAGTCAGGCGGCAGGCGTGTATTGCTGGAACACGGTTCCCGGATATGATGAGGTGGTTTATCAGATTGCTAATAACGGCTATCCGGTAATCCTTTGCAACGTGGGAAATTTCTATATGGATATGGCTTACAACGGGCATCCTGACGAACGTGGACTGGACTGGGGAGGATATGTGGGCGAATCTATATCTTTCTCCATGCTTCCTTACAGCATCTATCGTTCATTGCGTACGGACGGGGCGGGAAATCCTGTTGATTTGGAAAAAGTGGAAAAAGGAAAAACAGCCCTGACAGCAGAGGGGAAAAAGAATATTTTGGGTGTACAGGGTCAATTATTTGCCGAGACTATCCGCAGTTTCAACGGTGTGGAATATCTTCTTTTCCCGAAAATCATGGGATTGGCAGAACGCGGTTGGAATGCTTGTCCGGCATGGGAAAAACTGCGAGGAGTACAGGAACGACAGGCTTTCGACAAGGCGTTGGCATTGTATTATGAAAAAATCAGTGATATGGAAATGCCTTATTGGGCAAAGAATGGCATCAACTTCCGCTTGCCGCATCCGGGACTGCAAGTGAAAGACGGTAAACTTTATGCCAATACGGCCATTCACGGGGCTGAGATACGCTATACGATGGATGGTTCTGAACCAACCGTACAATCCGCTTTATGGGAAGCGCCGGTGAAGTGTGATGCTTCGGTTGTTAAAGCCAAGACGTTTTATCAGGGTAAGGAAAGTTTACCGATAACGTTGAGAACGGAATGATATATTATAATTTTCACCACAGTGGAAAAGGAATACCACTGTGGTGAAAAACTTATTTGATTACTCATTCAGCGCTTGTTCTATATCTGCGATGATATCATCCGCATTTTCAATACCTACCGAGAAACGGATAAGGTCCGGACGGATACCGGCTTCCAACAGTTGTTCGTCAGAAAGCTGACGATGTGTATGGCTGGCGGGATGAAGCACGCAAGTACGTGCATCGGCAACATGGGTTACGATAGCCGCTAACTTTAACGAATCCATGAATTTGATAGATACCTCGCGACCGCCTTTCAGTCCGAAGGAGATAACGCCGCACGAACCGTTGGGCATATATTTTTGTGCTAATTCGTAGTACTTATTGTCGGGCAGACCGCAATAGTTCACCCATGCCACTTTATCATTTTTGGAAAGATATTCGGCGACTTTTTGGGCGTTTCCGCAATGTTGCGGCATACGTAAGTGCAGAGTTTCCAGGCCAAGGTTCAATAAGAATGCATTCTGTGGAGACTGGATGCTGCCGAGGTCACGCATCAACTGTGCGGTAGCTTTAGTGATATAAGCCAGTTTGCCGAAAGCTTTTGTATAAGTCAACCCATGATACGATTCATCCGGAGTACAGAGTCCGGGGAATTTATCGGCATGTGCATCCCAGTCAAAATTACCGCTGTCTACAATTGCGCCGCCTACACTGGTGGCGTGTCCGTCCATGTATTTGGTAGTGGAGTGAACTACTATATCGGCTCCCCATTCAAACGGGCGGCAGTTGATAGGAGTGGGGAAAGTATTGTCTACAATCAAGGGTACGCCATGCTTATGGGCAATTCGGGCAAATTTTTCAATATCGAGAACCTCCAGCGTAGGGTTGGAGATTGTTTCACCGAACAATGCTTTGGTATTCGGACGGAAAGCAGCGGAAATTTCCTCTTCAGGCGCATCCGGATTGACAAAAGTTACATCGACACCCAGTTTTTTCATTGTTACGCCAAACAGATTGAACGTTCCTCCATAGATAGTGGATGAGCATACGAAATGGTCGCCTGCCTGGCAGATATTGAAGATAGCATAGAAATTAGCAGCTTGTCCGCTTGAGGTAAGCATAGCGGCTACACCGCCTTCAAGGGCGGCTATTTTGGCGGCAACTGCATCGTTCGTAGGGTTCTGCAGACGGGTGTAGAAGTACCCGCTGTCTTCGAGGTCGAACAGACGCGCCATTTGTTCGCTGGTGTCATATTTGAAAGTTGTACTTTGATAAATGGGGAGTACACGAGGTTCGCCCTTTTTAGGAGTCCACCCAGCTTGTACGCACAGTGTCTCCGGTTTGAATTGCTTTGCCATAATGCTATCTGTTTTTAGAGTTTCTTTTCTTTAAAACGCGTAAGTTGTCGCAAAAGTAGGGAAAAAAATATAAATTTGTACGCGTGAATAGTAAAATGCTATAATTTAGCGGCTGAAAATTTGCAGCCGATATGAATAAATGACGAATAACGGGAATATGAAACGTATATTTTGCTTGCTGGCTATCCTCTTTTGCACTTTTCTTGTTTTTGATGTCTCGGCTCAGGGAGAATATGCCACACCCAAATCGGGTGAGGGTATCTCTGCTTTTTTAGAACGGAACAAGCGTCCGGGAAAAGCGTACTATAATGAGTTTATGAAGTTGAATGAGAAGCGTCTGCGTGGAAAAGAGGAATTGCGGTTGGGAGTGAAATATGTGTTACCCCCATTGAGGAAAGGGACTTCTGCCGCAGTTTCGTCCAAATTTGCCACTAATAAAAAAGAAACGGTCCGGGAACGTCTGTTCGGGAAAAAACTTGCTGATGTGAAAGTGACCTCTAACCGTTTGCAAGGGGCGTGTTTCTATGTCGTCAGCGGACATGGAGGTCCCGACCCGGGAGCTATCGGGAAAATAGGAAAGGTGGAATTGCATGAAGATGAGTATGCCTATGATGTTGCCTTGCGCCTTGCCCGTAACTTGATGCAGGAAGGGGCGGAAGTACGTATCATCATTCAGGATGCCAAAGACGGGATTCGCGATGACCGCTACCTGGCCAACAGCAAGAGGGAAACTTGTATGGGAGATGCCATTCCGTTGAATCAGGTAGCTCGTCTGCAGCAGCGTTGTGCAAAAATCAATGAGCTTTATCGGAAAGACCGCAAAATTTATAAATATTGCCGGGCTATATTTTTGCATGTGGACAGCCGCAGTAAGAGTGCGCAGACGGATGTATTCTTTTATCACGCTCCGAAAAGTGTGTTAGGGAAGAAACTGGCTGTTACCATGAAAGAAACATTCGAGTCGAAATACGACAAACATCAGCCGAACCGCGGATTTGAAGGGACTGTCAGTTCACGCAACCTTTATGTATTGCTGAAAGCTGCACCGGCTTCCCTTTTTGTGGAATTGGGCAATATACAGAATTCTTTCGATCAACGTCGTTTTGTCATCAGCTCTAACCGCCAAGCTTTGGCAAAATGGATGATGGAAGGTTTTATTGCGGACTATAAGCGGGCGAAGTAGAATCTTTTTCTTGAATTTTAAACGATATGCCGGAACCTATCTCTTTCATTGTTTGTTCCACATAATGGTTTGCAAAATCAATGATTAAAAGCGTACGTGCATATTAAATAATGAAAGGAAACCTTATGAGAAAGAATTTAATGTTTGTGGGAGTATTTGCGATTACCCTTATGTTGGCTGCTTGCGGCAGCGGCGTCCGGAAGGAATTTTCTGAAAAATATTCTGCTACGGAGGTGGAGCAGGCTAATCAAGTGATGAACTACTATACTACTTCACTCGCCTTATTGAAGAATTTGGTAGTGGAGAAAGATGTGAATTCCGTACTGGGATATATGGAACAAGGCGGGAATGCACCGATGTTGACAACTGTTGTCTCTCCGGTTTTCTCTCAGAAGGACTCGGCGTTGGCAGTCAATCCCGGTACGTATTTTAATGAAGAGACTCAGCGCAATCTGAAACAGAATTTTATGCAGTTATTTCAGGCAAGAAAGCAATTTTATACCGGTTTTAATCAGTATCTCTCGTTCTTGAAAGTAAAGGATAAGACTGCCGCTGATAAGCTATTGCCTGTTAACTATCGGCTGAGCGTTGAGATGGCTGAATATAAAGAGAATATTCTTGACATATTGTCACCTTTTACCGAAGGGGCGCAGAAAATATTGCTGAATGATAATCCGATGAAGGAGCAAATACTTGCCATGAACAGGATGTCTGTCACGATGCAGAGCATTCTGCGACAGTGTATGCGCAAGCCAGCTCCCGACATGGCTCGTCTGGATATGAAGATAATGAAACTGGTTATCCAGTTGGACATTGCCAAGCGCTTGCCGATGGTGAAGGGGCATCCTCAAGAGATGAAGACTTTCCGGGACTTTCTGGCTAATGCTGAGGCATTCATAAAAGAAGTACAGCATATAAAAGCCCGGGGAAGTTATACGGCAGACGAGATGGCCGCATTGGGTGAGTATGGACTAAGCCTGAACTAAGGCTATTTTATTTCCGGATGCCTTTCTAACCACTTCACTGCATATGAACAAGTGGCTTTGGGGGTTAATCCTTGTTCCACAGCGTATTCATAGGCTTTTTTTACAAGAGCTGAAGCAACTCCCCTGCCCTCAATAGGCGGGGGAACGATTGTATGAAGGATGTCCAAACTGCCGTCATGGAGGTGATATTCTACATAGGCGGTATGATTCTCCACTTCGGTAATGAACCGGTGACGTTCAGGATTGTGGTTGATGATGTATTCCATATTCTTTTTCTTTATCTGACTATCGTTAGAGAGATAATTGTATTGTATGCAAAGTTACAAATACTAATTTGCAATCTTACGGCATTTACCTTAAAAAAAATGGTAGCTAAAGCAAAATACAATTGCGGGTTCGTTAATAATCATTTCTTAGTTTGCCTGCGAAGATAAAATATGCGTACTTTTGTGCCGGGATTACATTGTATAAATAGCTTTTGAGAAGTATATGAAAGCAGCTTTACTTATTTTAGGGCGTGGAATAGGGCAGGTGATGTTTCAGAATAATGCACTGTCAGGGTTGTTAATGTTAGCCGGACTTTTTCTGAATTCTTGGCAAATGGCATTGCTGGCGATTGCAGGTAATGTTGTAAGTACATTGGCGGCTTATTTTTCAGGTTACAATCGTGAAGATATACGGAATGGACTTTACGGGTTTAATGGTACTTTGGTGGGAATAGCGATTGGGGTATTTATGCCGGTCACTGTAGTTTCCTTATTACTGTTGGTCGCAGGCTCTTGCTTGTCTGCTTGGATAGCTCGTCTTTTTAGTTTGCAACGGCTGGTATCGGGATTCACCGCTCCCTTTATTGTTTCTGTATGGATATTGTTGGCAGTTTGCAGTTGGATGACACCATCTTTGCTATTGCCTTCCGGAGATGCTGTGGCGGTTCAGACGCTTTCTTTTTTACAAGCTTTTTGTTTGAATATCGGTCAGGTTATGTTCCAGGGAAATACAGTATTGTCTGGATTGTTCTTTTTGCTGGGTATCATGGTTAACTCCCGTATCAATGGTTTTTATTCTATACTGGGGGCATTGCTTCCCATTCCGTTCGCTCTGTTATTGGGAATGGATTATGCCGCTTTGAATGCCGGATTGATGGGGTATAACGGAGTGTTGTGTGCCATTGCTTTGGGAGATAAAACGTGGAGAGGCGGTGTGTGGGCTGTAGTGGCTGTATTACTGTCCGTCTTATTTCAGATAGGTGGTATGGAGTGGGGGATAACAACTCTCACTGCACCTTTTGTAGTTGCTGTCTGGATTGTGTCGGGATTGCAGAAGTTGGATAAAAAGAGTGGATATAGAAACTAAAAATAGAGGAATCTTATTAAAATATGACTGAGGGAATCCGATTACAACTCTTGGCATGGGCAAAAGAATACCATTGTGTCGCCTTTATACAAGGTGATCCTGTTCAGTTTCCACATAGATATGCGCGGAAACAGGATATTGAGATTAGCGGCTTACTTACAGCTATAATGAGTTTTGGAAATCGTAAGCAGATATTGAAGAAATCAGATGAATTACATCGTTTAATGGGAATTTCACCTTATGAGTATGTATTGTCTTGCCAATGGAAAGCGGATTTTCAGCCGACAGATAGCAGTAGCTTTTATCGTATGCTTTCCCATGCGGATTTTTATACTTATTTCTCTCGATTATATGCTGCCTATTCGCAGTTTGATAGTTTGGAAGATGCCTTGCTGGTCTATTCGGGTACACCAATGGAAAGATTATGTGCATTTTTGGAAGTTTCCGCCCGAAGTCCGCAAAAGAAACTGAATATGTTTCTGCGCTGGATGATACGGAAAGAATCGGAAGTGGACTTCGGTATTTGGGGAAGTTTTGACTGTCGAGATTTGTTGATTCCTTTAGATACTCATGTTTGTCGGGTAGCCTATCTTTTAGGGCTTACAGATACGGAAACATTCTCGTTAAAGAATGCACGGAACATAACAGCCGCTTTGGCGGAGGTCTTTCCGGAGGATCCTTGTTTGGGTGATTTCGCATTGTTCGGTAGCGGAGTGAATGGAGTGTTATAAGATAAAGTATTTTGCGTATTGCTTATGATTTTAAGGTAGCTACAACTTTCTCTATCATTGTCCGGATATTGTTTTCATCCTGGGCAGTATAGAAGTTTCCGTCTACTTCGGAAGAGTTGTCGGTTGCTTCCCCATTTTGGATAGCGGGCTTCGCCAACGGATGAACGGCTACTTTCTTGCCTTTAGTGATACCTGTAAAATCAAATATCATGGCGGCGGCACAGTGCCCAATCATAATTTTGTCTTTCTCACCGAATGTCTTGATGGTTTCCAGCATGGTAATATTGTACGGTTTGTCGGCATTCTGTTGAAATACGGGAACGGCGTCACCGCAAGCGAACACAAGCGCGTCGTATTCATCTTCATGTCCTTTCAGATTAGCGACTACATCATCGGTTATCAGGGCTATACCGGAGTTGGTCCTGATTTCCTTGTTTTCTGCTACCGCAAATACTTTATAAGAAATGCCATTCTCAAAAAAGGCCTCCAAATACTGGAATAGACCACATCCGTTTACCGGATTTACTGCTAAAACTGCAACTTTTTTTGCCATAATCATAATTATTAAGTGAAACAATAGTTATTCTCAGTAAGTTTATTACTTTTGTATTGCAAAGTTAGGATTCTTGTTGCTTGTAGACAAGAAGGCACTTGAATGTTAGATAGTTACAAGAATGTAACCATTGCTGGAGTTCAACCAATTAGTAAAAGTTAAAAAATGGAAAACTTTCATCATATAGGTCGTTGTCCGATACGGGACGTTTTGAGTAAGTTGGGAGATAAGTGGACAATGCTTATCATGGTTACATTAAAAGCGAATGGTACAATGCGTTTTTGTGACATTCAGAAAACAATCGGTGACATTTCACAACGTATGCTTACGGTTACGCTACGTTCGTTGGAAACGGACGGCTTGATTATCAGAAAAGTGTATGCAGAAGTTCCCCCGCGTGTGGAGTATTCTCTTACGGAAACGGGATATAGCTTGATGCCGCATATCGAATCGTTGGTCGGTTGGGCATTGGAGCATATGGCAGATATTATGGAACGGCGGGGAGTACGGGAAGAAGTGGAATCATAAGAACTGTACATATTATAATATACAAGAATTCCGATTCATCACGAACCGGAATTCTTTCTTTTTCCTTTACATAGGCTTCTTTTACGGAAGTTCCTTCGTAATCTTTTGCCAATGCCAGCATGATAGCTTGTGGCAACTCTGTTGGGGTTATTGTTTCTAACACTTATCATAGGACAAAGAGGATGCCAAAGAATGATGAAATAGATTATATGATTGATTTATAATGTAATAATTGCACGCTGTTACTACTAATACAGTACGTAAAAATATGGAAAGTTGTGGAATTGAGTATCACACATGAGGAATAATTACACAGAATCTTAACGGACTTCTTATTTATTCTTTTTAAATTTGCGGTACACTTAAAATTGATATAAGTATGATTAGATTGAATGTTTTTATTCAAGTGAGTGCGGATAACCGTGCTGCTGTAATGGAAGCTGCAAAAGAATTGGTAGCTTGCTCTCTGAAAGATAATGGTTGCATTGCTTATGATATTTTTGAAAGTGCAACTCGTGAAGATGTCCTTATGATTTGCGAAACATGGAAAGATGAGGAGTCGCTGGCTGTACATGAGAAGGCTACGCATTTTGTAACATTAGTTCCCAAGATACAAAATCTTGCCTCTATGAAATTGGAGAAGCTCAGTTTCTGATAATGTTTTTGTAGACATATAATTTGAAAAAGTCAACCATTGTGTTGACTTTTTTGTTTTATTACTTATATGACAAATGGTATGAAACAAATATTTTTTATTTTTGTAATGCTAATAAGTTGCCTGTCTTGCATCGGTAAACCGGCTAAGCAGGCAGAAAGGAGAATTGATATGAATCCGGTGAAAGAGATTTATCTGGCAGGGGGATGTTTTTGGGGAACCGAACATTTTCTGAAACAAATAGAAGGGGTGGAAGTTACCCAAGTGGGGTATGCAAACGGGAATATTGCCAATCCTACTTATCAACAGGTTTGCACAGGTACTACGGACTTTGTCGAAACTGTAAAAGTACAGTATAATCCCGATAAGGTAGACTTGCCTTTCCTTATTGACCTTTATTTTAAGACGATTGATCCTACCAGTCTGAATCGTCAGGGCAATGATCGGGGTACTCAATACCGCACAGGCATCTATTATATAGATACCGCAGACCTGCCTGTTATCCGTGAAACCGTTAACCGTCTGGCGGCTAATTATACTCGTCCGTTGGAAGTGGAGATTGAGGAGTTGAAGAGTTTCTATCCGGCAGAAGATTATCATCAAGACTATTTGGGTAAAAATCCGGGTGGCTATTGCCATATTAATCCTGCATTATTTGACTTGGCACGTAAGGCGAAGATGAAAAAAAAGGTAGCGGCTTACAGTAAACCGGATGATGCGGCTTTGCGTTCGCAGCTTACTGCGGAACAGTATGCCGTTACTCAGAAAAATGCCACCGAACCGCCTTTCCGTAATGCCTATTGGGATGAACACAGTCCCGGTATTTATGTAGATATTACTACGGGTGAACCCCTGTTTGTTTCTACTGATAAGTTTGATTCCGGTTGCGGATGGCCCAGTTTTTCCAAACCGATTGACAGCAGGCTCATTCAGGAAAAAGTGGATACTACCCACGGAATGGTACGTACGGAAATTCGCAGTAAAACGGGTGATGCCCATTTAGGACATGTTTTTACAGATGGTCCTGCTGATAAGGGAGGATTACGTTATTGCATCAACAGTGCTTCATTGCGCTTTATTCCTAAAGACCGGATGTTGTCAGAAGGATACGGTGAATATTTGGAATTAGTAAAATAACAATCAATGGATATACTATTAATAAGTAATGAAGATGCTTGCCGCAGTCGTATTGCGCAAGAGTTCCTGCATGCATTTGGCAGGGGAATGAATATTTTTACGGCAGGAGTTATGGAGGGAAATGGTGTTCCCGATGCCGTATGTAATGTGATGGAACAAAATGGATATAGCATATCCCGTAAGAAGCCCTCGGGTGTTGGGATGTATACACATCGGTCATGGGATTATGTTGTCACTTTATGTAAAGAAGCTGAGGAAGAATTGAATTTTATCACTTTGATTGCCAAGCGATATGTGCATTTTAACTTTGAGAATCCCTTTGAGAATCATTCTCAAAATAGGAGTGGCCATGAAGAACAAATTGCCACCCTTTATGAAGTGATGTATAGGCAACTGTATGAATTCTATCGTGATGAATTGAGTGAACAATTGTTGCCTCGTTGTACATGCGGTGCAAATACTTATTGTCGTTGCGAGTAGAGAATTTTTATAATAGGCTGAAAAGCCAATTTGGTTATTGTGCTATTTGATGAACTTAATATTCTATTTCTCCTTCCCGTACAGGATGATGATTTTTTTCACTATAAACCTTGACATATACTTTTTCCCCTACAAGGGAATCGGGGACGGAATAATGAACATTTTTCATGCTAATAGTCGACTACTTATCCACAATGTACTCATAGACCTTAAAACAGTCCAGGTTACCGGGAAGAGGCTTCAGCAATGGCAAATCAGCCTCCAAACGTGATGATTTCTCCGCTGTTGAAAGACTGCCTTGCTCGTTGTTGACCTGCATACATATCCGGCTCAAATGCTCCTGCGCAGAACGTATATCACTGAAATGGTCCGTCAGGCAGAAAGCTTTCTTTCTGACATATTCCACGCTACGTTCCACGTGCCCTTTCTCCCATCCGATCCGTATATTACAGAAACGATACCCAAAACAATAGAAACCGGACATCTTCATCAGGGCTTCTGTAGGCTTCTTGTCACCACCGACAAAGCTCTTGACGGCTACACGCATATTGTCATAGATCATCATGGCTGAGACATCATGTATATCCCTGAAGAAGTTACGGTGGGATTCCATGAAGGCAAGCGTATTCTGATGTCTGAAAAGATAGGCGTATCTGCCATTGCTATGCCCGAAAGTAAATACGGCCAGATAAAACTTGGTCTTGATCCCGTCAATAAAAAGAAGGACTGCATCCCAGTTAAACTCGGCAATGCATCCCGGTTCATGGAACAACCGAATAAAGGCTTCGCCCTTTTTCTTCTCTTTGTATGATTCTATATTTTTTATATAACTGCATACTGTGGCATAGCTGATGGTATATCCTTGGGATAACAGAAACTGGTGGATATGCTTCTTCAACATGCGCTGTTTGCGAAGCCCCGTAGCTATCTTAACGGTATTCTTCTTCAGGTAAAATCCTATCTCATCCTTAATCTTTTGTGTGAATAGGTGAGGGCGGTGTTTGGAACTGTCATACTTGGGCTGGATGGTAAGTACTTATCCTATGGTGGCGCACTTTTCAATTAGTATCTACACATTATCCCTTCATTGAAAGAGTTTGGTATTGTATCCGGCTCTTTTCTTTTAATTTGGGTTTAATTCTTTTGTGATACTCTATATGTTTGTCCAAAGCCTTCATGATACTGAAGAAGTGGTACATCTCACCCATCAGGTGCTGTACGGTCTTATGGTATATGATAGCCTCATGGTTTATTTCTGATACTCCTTCTTTTTACTCTCCTGAATCTTGTTTCGGCTCAGTTTCATTTTGGTCCGCATGGGATTTTATAGAAGATTTTTCTTTACACATTTATTTTGTCCTGTCCCAAATTTATTGTAGCTTTGTGACTTGATGGACGACACGACAATTTATTGAACACATTTTTTGTAACATGAAAAAACTATTTGCTACCTTACTATTAGTATGTGCAACCACAGGGGTAAATGCACAAGACAGACTGTATTCCAATGAGTTTCCGCTTTCACAAGTAACCCTTCTCGAAGGACCGCTGAAGCATGCCCGCGACTTGAATATCGGGACATTGCTAAAATATGACTGCGACCGCCTGTTGGCTCCTTATCGCAAGGAGGCAGGGTTGGAGCCCAAGGCGAAGTGTTATCCCAACTGGGACGGTTTGGATGGTCATGTGGGCGGACATTATCTTACCGCCATGGCCATTAATGCGGCTACGGGCAACGACGAATGTCGTAAGCGCATGGAGTATATCATCAGCGAAATAGCCGAATGTGCCGAGGCCAACCGTAAAAAACATCCTGAATGGGGTATTGGTTATATGGGTGGAATGCCTAATAGTCAAAATATTTGGAATAACTTTAGAAACGGCGACTTCCGCGTGTATAGCGGTTCGTGGGCGCCATTCTATAATCTGCACAAGATGTACGCCGGTTTGCGTGATGCGTGGCTGTATTGTGGCAACGAGCAGGCCAAGATCCTTTTTTTGCAGTTCTGCGATTGGGCAGTTAATATCACATCGCATTTGTCGGACGAACAGATGGAACAGATGCTTGGCAATGAACATGGCGGTATGAACGAGGTACTTGCCGATGCGTATGCCATTACTCAAGAACAAAAATACCTTGACTGCGCAAAACGCTTCTCGCACAAACGGTTACTCGTTCCGATGTCTCAGCGGCAAGATTGTCTTGACAATATGCATGCCAACACTCAGGTGCCTAAAGTTATCGGCTTTGAACGTATATCAGAATTGTCGGGTAATGAAGACTATCATGTGGCAAGTTCATTCTTCTGGGACATTGTGACCGGTGAGCGTAGTCTTGCTTTCGGGGGAAACAGCCGTCGGGAGCATTTCCCTGCCAAGGATGCTTGTATGGATTTCATCAATGATATTGACGGTCCCGAGAGTTGTAACACCAATAATATGTTGAAACTTACGGAATATCTCCATCGCCGTAACCCGGAGGCAAGGTATGCAGACTACTACGAACTTGCCACATACAACCACATACTCTCTACCCAGCATCCTGAACACGGAGGTTATGTGTATTTCACCCCTGCGCGTCCTCGCCATTATCGCAACTACTCCGCCCCTAACGAGGCTATGTGGTGCTGCGTTGGTACCGGCATGGAGAATCATGGCAAGTATGGGCAATTCATCTATACCCATGCGGGCGATGCCCTCTTTGTGAATCTCTATGCAGCTTCACGACTCGACTGGAAAGAACGCGGTATCACGCTACGCCAGGAGACTGCTTTTCCTTATTCCGAAAACAGCACAATCACTATTGCAGAAGGCAAAGGTGTGTTCAGCCTCATGGTACGCTATCCGGGATGGGTACGTCCGGGAGAGTTCAAGGTTAGCGTGAACGGACAGCCCGTTGACATCATAACAGGTCCGTCATCTTACGTCAGCATCAACCGTAAATGGAAGAAAGGAGATGTGGTAAGCGTTAACTTTCCGATGCATTCATCTTTGCGCTATCTGCCCAACGAACCGCAGTACATTGCTTTCATGTATGGTCCTATCCTTCTCGGTATGAAAACCGGCACAGAGTCCATGACCTCACTCATAGCCGACGACAGCCGCTTCGGACAGTATGCAGGCGGTCCGAAGTTGCCCATTGACAAAGCGCCGATTCTTATAAATAATGATATTGCCGCCATTCCGTCGCAACTTACTCCTGTGCCCGGCAAACCGTTGCACTTCACACTCGGTACCCGTATGGTAAATGGAATTGAAGGGGAATTACAACCGTTTTTCGAGATTCACGATTCTCGTTATATGATGTACTGGCTCGCTCTTACCGAAGGAAGCTATAAGCAGTACATTGATAACATTGCCCAACAGGAACAGGAACGTCAGGCGCTCGAAGCAAGTACTGTTGACAAAGTACAGCCGGGTGAACAGCAACCGGAAACCGATCATAAGATGGAGACTGACGAGTCGTACACGGGTAATACAAACAATGTCTTCTATCGGGATGCTCGTAACGGACATTACTTCAGCTACCTCATGCAAACCGACGGTCTGACCGACCTTAAACTGCGACTCAAGTATTGGGGCGTGGGTGAATGGAAGAGCCATGAGTTCGATATTTATATCGACGACGTGCTTCTTCGCTCTATTAATAATACAGGCAAGTATCGCATATCAGAATTCAAGTCAGAAACCTATGATATCCCGGCTACGTATCTGCAAGGTAAGAAACAAGTGCGTGTCAAGTTTGTGGCAAAACCAAATAAACAAATAGGCGAGATATATGAGGTAAGGCTCATCAAATAGTGGAATATCCTAGCTACTGTTAATAGGCACTATAAAATATTTTATAGTGCTTTTATTTTAAAGACCGGAGCTATTTTGTTGACCTGTTTATCAGGCATATTTATAACTAAGCCCTTCTCCGTACGTGTAAATGAAACTTTACCATATCCCAATAATTCCACTCTTCTAATCTTATCAGGGAACAGTTTACTCTTGCTGGATAATGATTTGATAAGTATTTGATTTTCTGCCGGCCAAGCCAAAACCGTAGCAAATAGGTCTTTTTTAGTTTGGGTGAAACGGATTTCTTGTGCTGTAGCCTTGCTATACGCTCCTTCATTGAAGCCTTGTGCATTAATCTTAATATCAGCTTCAGCTATTGGTCCTTCACCAAATATTTTCCATGGTCGTGTGTCAAAGATAGCTTCTTTATTAATATTCATCCAATTGCCGAATTCATTTAATATCTTTTCTTCCTTTTCATCAAAGGTTCCATCTGCTCTCAACGGAACGCTGAGCAACAAGTTACCATTCTTACTTACAATGTCAACTAACAGTTTCACAATATCAGCTGCTGATTTATATCGGCTATTCTCATAAATGGATGTATTGTAATGCCACCCTCCAATACATGAGCAAGACTGCCATGGTTGCTCCATAATCTTATTGGGAGCTCCACGCTCTACATCCCAAACCATGGCCTTACGCTGATTCTCATCCAATATTTTGCTTAACATGACTGCCTCCAATTTCCCTTTGTGAGTAGCAATATTATGATTATAAAAATGAGCGGCAATCTTTAATCCTGCATCACTGATGGGATAAAACGGAGCTACCGTCACATCAAAATAAATGAGATCAGGATTATAGCGGTTGATAGCATCTACTGTGCGATCATAAAAATTAGTACAGTATTCTTGTGTTGGCAAACAAGCCCCGTTTCCCCAAGCCCACTGGCTATGAATCATGCCATTCGCCCAACTGCCTTTACTCATCGGATGGTTTTGTGCATATAAATCCTGAGGATCATATCCTTCCCACCACTTGCCTTTACCGTCTGCCTTAGTCAATGTACCATCATAAGGAATGCCCGCTTTAGGGCCGTTCCTGTCATAGCGTTGAGAGGGCTCATACCAAGTCCAAGCATGATCGGCGTGAAAACTGATTCCAAACGGTAACTCGTACTTGCGCGCAGCTTTCTCCCATTCCGCTAAAATATCACGTTTCGGGCCCATATTTTTTGAATTCCATGGTTGGTATTTACTATCCCACAAATCAAAATTATCGTGATGGTTACCCAAAGCAAAGAAATACTGCGCACCTATCTTTTTATAGAATTCTACCAATTTATCCGGATTCCATTTCTCTGCCTTAAATAAAGGTATGATATCTTTAAAGCCAACCTCCGAGGGATGTCCGTAATGCTCTACATGATATTTATACTCCGCTGTTCCTTCCAGATACATAGAACGTGCCATCCAGTCGCCCGAACCTTCCACACACTGTGGCCCCCAATGTGCCCAAATTCCGAATTTTGCATTTCTAAACCATTCGGGGACTTGATAATTCTGTAGTGAGTTCCATGTAGGTTGAAATTTACCTTTCATCATGGGCTCATTTTTCTCCGATACCGGTACTTGATAGTCTTGAGCGGGCAATGTCCCTATCGAAAATACTAAGAAAGCTACTAAGAAGACTTTGGTTTTCATAGATATAAATATTATTTTTTATTATAATCAATATAATATTAAAAATTTAATTAACATATTGGTTGATTCATGCAGCACACGCTGCTAAATTACATAATTCTTTGACAAGTTTAGCATTTTTGATAGGCTTTATTATGCTAGCTACTGTTAATATAACTCATTGTATATATGTTTTTTAATTAATTATTTAACGAATTGTTTATTTAATATTAGTTATATGTGAATCCGTAGTTGTTTTTTGATTCGCATTATTAATAGTATTTTTTTTCATGGTAAGTATCTTAATTAAAGGTCTCTTTCTAAGATATCAGTATAAATAAAACATCCGTTCCATAAGTTTCCACTTTTCAGCGGAACTTGCACCGGGATTACACACTTGGAAAACAGCCATATATTCTTCCCATTCAGCTTGGCGCGGAAGTGTTGCCAAGTGTTGCATGGCGGTGTCCCAATCAAAATCCAACGGAGTTTCTACAATCATGAATAGCCGGTTGCCGAGGATGTATATCTCCATTTCCAAGATGCCGACTTTCCGGATGCCCTCCCGAATTTCTGCCCAATGTTCTGTTTCGCTGTGGCGTTTGCGGTATTCGGCTATCATTTCCGGATTATCTTTTAAGTCTAAAGTTTGACAATAACGTTTTACGGGCATATCATAGGAACGTACGCGATAACCTTGTTCCTTTGCTGTAATATTGTATTTCATAGTATCAAATTAATTATATAGTATTGAACTAAAAAAATCCCCTGATTTACATCTATCTTTATGAAGGAATGGCAAATCAGGGGATAAACACAAGAACTAAAATTCTACTAAAATTCGGAATACCTTTCCCGGATTTGCAGCCCATTCTTCCATAGCGTTCAAAGCTGTTTCCGGAGTTGCAATCCTGGAAATAAGTTCTTCTATCGGGCAGTTTCCCGATTTCATGTAGTTGATTACCGCACGGAAGTCTGCCGGCAATGCATTGCGCGAACCGCGTATATCAATCTCTTTCTGAACAAAATATTTAGTCTGGAAAGACACTTCGCTTTTGGCATAGCCTATACAGACAACCCGTCCGGTGAACCCGACCTCATTCACAGCCATTACGTACGTAACCGGGCTTCCGACAGCCTCTATGACAGTATCCGCACCAAATCCGTCCGTTATTTCCAACATACGTTCGTGCACATTCTCCGTTTTGGAATTAATGACATAAGCCGCTCCTACCTTTTTTGCCAATTCCAGTTTCTCATCGTCCAAATCGACTGCGATAACTTTTGCCCCTCTCAGTGCTGCACGGACAATAGCGCCGATACCAATCATACCGCAACCGATGACCATGACATATTCATTGTCGTTGATTTGTCCTCTGGACACTGCATGGAAACCTACGCTCATCGGTTCTATCAAAGCGCAATCGCGGGGCGTGATATCACCTGCCGGAATAATTTTGGTCCAAGGCAACACGGCATATTCACACATTACCCCGTTGCGTTGTACCCCTAAAGTCTCGTTATGCTCACAGGCGTTGACGCGTCCCGAACGGCAGGATGCGCATTTACCGCAATTGGTATAAGGATTCAGGGTTACGTTCATGCCTTTTTTCAATTCCGCGGGTACGTCCGGACCTGTTTCTTCGATGACTGCACCCACCTCATGTCCCGGAATAACGGGAAGTTTCACCATTGGATTGCGTCCGGCGAATGTATTCAAATCGGAACCGCAAAAACCTACATATTTTATTTTCACTAATACTTCTCCGGCACCTGCCACCGGCTTTTCTACATCAACCACCCTCATCTTGGAAGGGGCTGTAATCTGGACTGCTTTCATTTTTATTGTATAGTAATAATTAGACATTTAATCAATGACTTTGTATTTCTTCCAACCGTAGTATGCACAGAAGAGGAAGCAAAGCATAGGGATGATATAGGCTATGTGATATATATCTTCGTTTACGTGCATAAAGTAGGCTGTCAATTGGGGAAGACAGGCGTTGCCGACGATAGACATTACTAAAAAAGCGGAACCGCTTTTGGTTTGGCTGCCCAGTCCGGTCAGTGCCAGCGAGAACTGTGTGGGGTACATGATGGACATAAAGAAAGAGATGAGCAACATGGCATACAGCCCTACCGTACCTCCGAAAATGACTACCACTCCACATAACACAATATTGATTATAGCGTATACCGCCAACATATCCTGCGGACGGAATTTCATCATGAGTCCCGTTCCTATCCAACGTCCCAGCAAGAAGGCGAGCATATAAAGGCCGAAAAATGTAGTGGCCGTATCTTCTGCCAAACCGGCATATGAACAGCAATAGACAAGGAAAAGACTGTTGATGGCTGTCTGCCCGCCATTATAGAAGAACTGTGCTATAACTCCCCAGCGTAGATGCGAGTGTTTCAGTACTCCGAAGTCTATCAGCTTTTCTTTGGGTACAGCGGCATCGGGTTGCGTTTCTTCGTCACCTATCTTAGGTAATTTGGAGAATACAAATACTACGGCTATGGCAACTAATAATAAAGCGAGTACCAGATAGGGGAATTTCATGGCATCCGTTTCCACCTGTATGTATGCCTGCCAACCACCCGGATAGTCCGTTGGAAGGGTTTCTCGTGTATAATGCGTGCCGCTGAGAATCAGTTTACTTAGGAACATTGCAGAAATGAACGCTCCGAGACCGTTGAATGATTGTGCCAGATTCAGACGGCGAGGTGCTGTTTGGGGGTCTCCCAGTGCAGTTACATACGGGTTGGCGGCTGTTTCGAGGAAGCACATACCGGTAGCGATGATAAAGAAGATACACAGATAGGCCCAGTATTCTTTCAACATGGCTGCCGGAAAGAACAGCAATCCGCCGCTTGCTGCCAGAAGTAATCCGAATATGATGCCGGCCTTGTAGCTGTATTTTTTCATAAACATGGCTATCGGTATAGGGAATATGAAATAGGCCAGCCAATAGGCAGTTTCGGTGAATGATGCTTCAAACGTGTTCAGTTCGCAGGTTTTCATCAGTTGCCGAATCATGGTAGGCAATAGGTTACTGCTGATGGCCCATAAAAAGAAAAGGCTGAAAACCAGTGTAAGGGGAACAATGTATTTATTTTTTTTCATGGTATTTTTCTTGTTTATTCGGACATATTCTTGATATAAGGCAGAACGGGGAGTTGGCTGAACCCGTAAAAGTTACGGGCATTTTCCCCTAAGAAAAGGGCTTTTTCCGCTTCTGTCAGCTCAGAGGACTTCGTTATGAAGTCATAAGACATCTTGTAGGTGATGGCGGTAATCGTGCGCGGATAATCCGACCCCCACATCAGTTTCTCCATTCCTACCAAATCTGCGGCTTCACGGATAGCTTTTACCGCTCCTTTAAAAGGGTAGAATTCTTCGTTGAAGAGCCAGGTGATACCGCCCGATTCAATCATTACATTGGGATGGCGCGCCAATAGAATCTGCTGTTTCCATTCGGGCAGGGTCACCATACCGAAATGTCCTATCGCAATCTTCAAGCGGGGATACCGGTCGATAATCTCTTCCATCTCGGCAATCTGGGTACTTCCTTCCGCCAAGTCTATGGACAAGATAATATTCCGTTCTTCCATTAACCGGAACATTTGCATCATCTCTTCACAATTCAGCATCACGCGTCCTTCCTTCAGCAACAGACGATGTGCGGGAATCTTAATGGCTTTGAACCCGCTGTCTATCAGCTGTTCGGCTTGCTTTAAGTATCCGGGCTTGCGGAATTCACACATTCCGCAAACAAAGAAACGGTCGGGATAACGGGTAGTGACTTCTTTCAGGTATTCATTCTGTATGCCGTCGATGAACTCTTGCGTGATTACTGCGGCGGATACTTGTGCATAGTCCATATTCGATAGGAAAACCTCGGCACTGTTCACTCCGTCCACCATGAAAGGCGGAACCATCTGGCGTATTTCGCCCATGAATAAAGAACGTCCGTTCTCCAGTGTCCGTATAGGAAGGCCGTCTACTGTCGTGTCCTGACGCAGCCACAGGTGGGCATGTGCATCAATAATTGTGTAGTCCATAAGAAACCGGTATTAAGAATTTGCCCAGCTGACGCGTTGTTGATCTCCGATAATCGTTTTGACTTCACGTGCCAGTTCTTCGTCCATCGGAGCCTCGATAAATTCGATATTGTTCTTTACATTTTGAGGGTTGGCGGTACTGAATAAGGTAGTGGCAATGCGTGGGTTGCTGACGGAGAATTGCATGGCAAGCTTTTCTATCGGATAGTTCTTGGCCTTGCAATGCAGCATGGCTTTCCGGCAGGCGGCGGCCAACGATTCGGGAGCCGGATGCCAGGCGGGGGCTCCGCGTTCTGTCAGCAAGCCCATGGATAGTGGAGAAGCGTTGATTATACCGATTCCTTTTTCTTCAAAATAATCCAGAAAGTCTGCCAGTTTATCATCGCAAAGGCAATAATGGCAGAAGTTGAGTATGGATTCCACCGTTCCTGCAGGTGAGTGGTCGGTAACCCATTTCAGATTTTCCAACTGCAAGTCCGTGATACCGACATGCCCTACAACACCTTTTTCGCGCAGTTCCACCAGTGCCGGCAGAGTTTCGTTGACAACTTGGTTCAGATCGGCAAATTCTATGTCGTGCACATTTATCAAATCAATGAAATCTATGTTCAGCCGTTCCATGCTTTCGTATACGCTTTCCGTTGCACGTTTGGCAGAATAGTCCCAGGTATTGACTCCGTCTTTTCCGTAGCGCCCTACTTTGGTTGAGAGATAGTAACGGTCGCGCGGGATGTCTTTCAGTGCTTTCCCCAAAACGGTTTCGGCTTTGTAGTGCCCGTAGTAGGGCGATACGTCAATAAAGTTGATTCCTGATTCGATAGCGGTGAATACGGATGTGATACCTTCTTTTTCTTTGATGTTGTGGAAAACCCCTCCCAAAGAAGAAGCTCCGAAACTAAGGGAAGAAACCTTCATCCCTGTTTTTCCAATTTCATGGTATTGCATAACTTTGTGTTTTAAGATTATGCGACAAATGTATGCAGCAAATGGGTCGGGTAACTCTTACATGATTCTGAAAAAGCACGTAACGGTTTACGTAAGAAATGTTTTTTAGAATACATTTATTTGCGGGAAATGTGTTTTCTTTGTAGAGCAAACCTAATGACAATCTTTGAATGGAACACAAAAAACATACTTCACTGAAAGATATTGCCGGAATTCTTGGAGTTTCCATTCCAACTGTATCAAGAGCCCTGAAAGACAGTCCGGAGATTAGCCGTGAACTTTGTGCGAAAGCTAAAAAATTAGCAAAGGAGATGAACTATCGTCCCAATCCTTTTGCCATGAGTCTCCGCAGGAATGCTCCGCGCATCATCGGGGTGATTGTTCCTGATATTGTAACTCATTTCTTTTCTTCTATTCTGAGCGGCATCGAAGATACGGCGGTAGCCAATGGATATTTTGTGATTATCACTACTTCACATGAATCTTACGAACACGAAAAAAGAAGTATTGAAAATCTTGTAAATATGCGTGTAGAGGGTATTATAGCCTGCCTTTCTCAGGAAACAACCGATTATCACCATTTCACAAGCCTGTCCGATATCAATATGCCTGTTGTACTGTTCGACCGTGTTTGTCTGCCGGAACTGTTTTCTACCGTAGTTGCGGACGGAGCTTGTTCGGCTCAGAAGGCTACGCAACATTTACTGGACAATGGAAGCAAACGGGTTGCTTTTATTGGGGGGGCCAATCATCTGGATATAGTGAAACGGAGGAAGCATGGTTATTTGGAAGCGTTGCGTGAGAATAGGATTCCTATAGAAAGAGAATTGGTCGTATGCCGTAAGATTGATTATGAGGAAGGCAAAATAGCAACGGAAACATTACTGTCCCTCCCTGAGCCTCCCGATGCCATTCTTGCCATGAATGATACGCTGGCATTCGCTGCAATGGAAGTTATCAAAGGGCACGGGCTCCGTATTCCGCAGGATGTAGCCCTTATAGGATATACGGATGAACGGCATGCCAATTATGTAGAGCCCAAACTGTCGGCTATATCTCATCAGACATACTTGATGGGTGAAACAGCCTGCCGTTTGTTGATAGAACAAATAAAAGGGGATAAAACTATCAAACAAGTAGTTATTCCTACCCATTTGCAAATCAGGGAAAGTAGTATAAAAGAGTAATGCGATTAATCTACTTTTTGTTTTTTGCCGCACATTCCGGGCAAAGCCCTTTCAGTACATAGTTGATGCTGTTAAGGGTAAATCCTTCCGGAACTTGTACTATCGGGGTAGGAATATTCTTGAAACAAAATGTCTTGTTGCATCCCTCACAATGAAAATGAGTATGAAGGTCGTTGACTTCGCAAGAGCAACTTGCACTGCATACCGCATATTTAAAAGAGCCTGTTCCGTCATCAATGCTGTGTATCAGGTGATGGGAGAGGAAAAGGGTGATGGTGCGGAAGATAGAAGATTTATCAACCGTA
This sequence comes from Bacteroides sp. AM10-21B, assembly GCF_003472565.1. NCBI lineage: Bacteria > Pseudomonadati > Bacteroidota > Bacteroidia > Bacteroidales > Bacteroidaceae > Bacteroides > Bacteroides sp. AM10-21B. The sequence continues at coordinate 132,775 of NZ_QRME01000003.1, forward strand.
TCCAGCATATTTTCCAAATTGAGCAAAGAGACGGAACGGCCTGCCTTTAGCATAGCTTGTAATACCAAGATACGTATGGCGGTAGGTTGTATTTCTCTTTTTGCCAACAGGTCTAAATAATCCTTTTCTGTCATAAGATTCAGCCTTTCTATTTTATCAGTTTCTGTATGCGTATAGCATTTACTATGGCAATGAGGGCCACGCCTACATCTGCAAAGACGGCTTCCCACAATGTCGCCAATCCTCCGGCACCTAATATAAGTACCGATAATTTAACTCCGAAAGCCAGCGAAATGTTCTGCCAGACAATTCTGTGTGTCTGTTTTCCGACACGAATGGCGGTAGCTACTTTCGAAGGCTGGTCGGTTTGGATTACAACATCAGCGGTTTCTATAGCGGCATCGCTGCCCAATCCGCCCATTGCAATTCCCACATGGCTGAGGGCAAGGACGGGAGCATCGTTGATGCCGTCGCCTACAAAAGCTATCCGGTTATCTGCATCTTGCCTCAGTTTCTCTATGTGTTCCACTTTTCCGTCAGGTAGCAGGTCTCCGTAAGCTTGTGTTATTCCCAGTTTCTCTGCAAAGTTAGTGACAATCGCCTGTTTGTCTCCCGATAATATCTGAATATTATTGATATTTAAAGCTTTCAAATCCTTTATAGCTTTGCGGGCGTCTTCTTTCAGCGTATCGGATAGCAGCAGGTAACCCGCATAGGCAGAATCGATGGCACAGACTACCACCGTATCGGCAATCGTGGATAATTTCTGCGGATATTCCACGTTATATTTGGATAATAGGCGGGTGTTACCTACCAGTATGTGCTGTCCGTTTATCTTTGTTTCAAGACCATGACCTGCAATTTCCGTGACTTCTGCAGCGGGAGCAAAGGGTATCTGCCTTTGTTCCGCGTAGCCGGTAATAGCTTTGGCTATGGGGTGCGTGCTGTTGCGCTCTGCGGAGGCGATGATTTGTATCAGCTTTTTTTCGGATGTGCCGTGTTGTGTATGGCAGGCCTGTACTTCAAACGTTCCTTTTGTCAGTGTGCCCGTCTTGTCGAAGACTACCGTATTGACTTTGGTAATGGCATCCAGATAATTACCGCCTTTGAACAATACCCCCAAACGGGATGCAGCGCCGATACCGCCGAAATATCCCAAAGGAATGCTTACCACCAAAGCGCAAGGACATGATATAACCAGGAATACAAGTGCCCGATACAACCAGTCGTCAAAAGTGAATATGAATTGGGTATTTGCCAATGAATAGAGAAAAGGCAGCAACACTATCAATACCGCCAGTCCGGTTACAATCGGCGTGTAGATACGGGCGAATTTACGTATAAACAACTCGGCGGGGGCTTTGCGTTCGGACGCATTCTGCACCAGCTCCAGTATGCGTGACAAGGCGCTCTTTTCAAAAGGTTTAGTTACTTTCACTCTGACAACCTTATCTGTGGCAATCATTCCGGCAAGTACTTCCTCGCCTTTACGAATTGTGCGGGGCACACTTTCGCCGGTAAGGGCGGAAGTATTGAACGCAGCGGTCTCCCCTAACATTGTTCCGTCTAGCGGAACACGTTCTCCGGTTTTTACCTCTATAATGTCGCCTACTTGTACATTGCGGGGAGATTCAATGAAGGCTTCATTACCTCTGATAACAGTTGCTGTTTCCGGGCGTACATCAAGCAATGCGCTGATGTTTTGCTTGGCTTTGCTTACCGCTTTGTCCTGAAATAATTCTCCCAATGAATAGAACAGCATTACTGCTACGCCTTCCGGGTATTCCTTAATATAGAAAGCCCCTAATGTAGCGATGGACATGAGTGTAAATTCGCTGAAAATATCTTTCTGCAGAATACTTTCCCATGCCTCTTTCAGTACGGGTAAACCTACGGGCAGATATGCCAGCAGATACCAGACAAGTACGACGGCATCGTCTGAGAAGAAACTTAAATTCATCGCTTTCATGGCTATTCCGCCAAAAAGCAGAAGGGCTGAAAGCAGGATTTTCCAATATTCCTTTAAGAAACCGATATTGCCCGGTGCATTCTTTGGCTGTGCATTGTCATGCGCACAGCAACATGTACAATTATGATGTCCCATATTATCTTCTATTTTTGATGCAAAGATAGGCAATGGTAAATGCAACCAAGTTGCAAAGTTACCTTTGTGATTTATCCGGGTAACATTTTTCGGGCGTATACTCAGATAGTCTCAGTCGTATACTTAGATACCCCCCCTGCTTGAAAAGTACTGTGGAGCACAACAATTATCGGGGAAAAATCGTTGTAAACGTAAGAAAAAATTATATCTTTGTTCGTAGAGTCAGGTATTCATGAAGATTCTGAATCCGATTACGAACTTAAATTTATCTTTATGAAACGATTCTTCCTCTTTGCCGCTGTGGCTACATACATGGTGCTTGCAGGATGTAACGGGCGTCAAGACCGGGTTTCATCTCCTGTTGCGCAGGTATCGGAACCTGTCGATACCGTTGTGTCTGTGGTGGAAACGCCTTTCAAGGAGAAGTTGTTGACGGCAGCCGATATAACGCTAACCAAAGAGTTGCTTTACGATACATATACGTTGGAAGATACCTATCCGTACAAGGATACCGTGCGTTCGTTCAAATGGGATGTAATCCGCAATTGTCTGGCTTATATTGAGAATATGCAACGAGACAGTGTGAAGTGGGTGGTTTTGCAGAATTATAAGAATTTGAACCGGGAAGCTCCTTTGGTTCGCAAGTTTGTGCGTAACACCTATCGTCGTGTGGCGGACACTCTCGGAGTGGAGCGTTATCAGTCCGTTCCTTTGTACCTGCCGGGAGATACGCTGGTTCCCGAGCGTTATGGCAGAGACGGGACACTGGCTTATTTGCTGGGTGCGGAAGGCAGCTTCGACCGTATTCTTCCTATTACGTTAGAAGATGAATGGTTGGCTCCCCGCCGTTATTTGAAACAGCTGGCGGACAGTACCGTCTTTAACCATGCCATTTTCGTAGACCGTCTGGACCAGAATATCGCCACGTTGGAGCGTGTGGACAAAGGTGAATGGAAAATACGCAGCATGAATCCTGCCACTACGGGACGGCATGCACCGCCCTATGCGCAGGAGACACCGCTGGGTATGTATTTGCTTCAACAAAAGAAATCGCGCATGGTCTTTCTTAAAGATGGCTCTACGGCAACGGGCGGGTATGCGCCCTATGCCAGCCGCTTCACCAACGGAGCCTATATTCATGGAGTGCCGGTGAATGTTCCGCGTACGGCAATGATTGAATATAGTTGGTCGCTTGGCACCACACCGCGTTCGCATATGTGCGTGCGTAATGCTACTTCACACGCAAAGTTTGTGTTTGACTGGGCGCCGACGGAACGTTCTTTAGTAGTTGTTATCGAATAACACCTGTCTTTTTTAACTATCTGTGTGATAGGTGTATGGGCGAAAAGTATTAACTTTGCCGCCGATATTTTCTCAGGTCAGATGTTTATGTTGCGATTTTGCTTGTCTTTTTTATTACTGTTTTTTCCTTGTTTCCTTTTCTTGGGGAGCAAGCCTTCTGCCGATGTGCCGGATAAGCCGGATGTTACGCTGGCGGTAGAGTCGGCTGCATATGCCGGTTTGTACCGTTCCATGCAACTGGAAGGAGTAGTAAGCTGGAAAGCTTTCCGTCAGGCGGTAACGGGGTATCATAAAATAGCAGACCGTAAACGGGATGTGCTGACTCTGATAGATTTCTCCCGCCCCTCTACCGAGAAGCGTCTGTTTGTATTCGATATGAAACAGCGGAAGCTGCTTTTTTCATCGGTTGTTTCGCATGGGAAAAATAGTGGTGACAAGTATGCCACTTCGTTCTCCAACGAATACGGTTCTTATAAAAGTTCCTTGGGATTCTATTTGACTGAGACAACCTATCAGGGTAAGAACGGTTATTCCCTTATCCTGAACGGGTTGGAAAAGGGCATCAATGACCGCGCCCGTGAGCGTGCCATAGTGATGCACGGGGCTGCCTATGCCAATCCTTCGGTTGTAAGCGAGGGAGGACGTTTGGGACGCAGTTTCGGCTGTCCGGCTGTTCCGCAAAAACTTACCCGTCCTATCATCGACGCCATCAAAGGGGGCAGTGTGATGTATATCTATGCCGAGGCTCCCGACTATTTGGCTCATAGTTCTGTATTGAAAGAGACGGACCGTTTGTAAGTAGCCCGAATCTTTTGATATGTATCAATTCCCGTAAACTTTTCTTTTACTAATTTTGCACCGGTTTTCGGAGGGATTAGATTGTATGGCAACATCAAGAGAAATGACGGAAGGACGGGCGCTTCCGCTGATATTCAATTTCACTTTGCCTTTATTGCTGGGTAATTTGCTGCAACAGACCTATTCTTTGGTGGATGCTGCAATAGTCGGTAAATTCTTGGGAATAAATGCGCTGGCTTCTGTCGGGGCAAGCACATCGGTCATATTCCTGATACTTGGCTTTTGCAACGGATGTTGCGGCGGATTCGGCATTCCGGTGGCGCAGAAGTTCGGGGCACGGGATTATGTTACGATGCGCCGTTATGTGGCAGTCAGTTTGCAACTGGCTGCGGTAATGTCGGTGGTGCTTGCCGTAGTTACAAGCATCTATTGTGCAGACATCCTGCGCATGATGCGTACACCGGAAAATATTTTTACCGGAGCTTATTATTATCTGCTCGTTACTTTTATAGGTGTTCCCTGTACATTCTTCTATAACTTGTTATCCAGCATTATACGTGCTTTGGGCGATAGCAAGACACCGTTTTGGTTTCTGCTCTTTTCCACTGTCTTGAATATTCTGCTTGACCTGTTTTGTATCCTCGTTTTGAATTGGGGTGTGGCGGGAGCGGCAATCGCTACGGTCTTTTCTCAAGGGGTTTCGGCAGTGTTGTGTTACATCTATATGATGAAACGTTTTGAAATTCTGAAGACGACTCCTGCCGAACGTAAATTCGATGGTGCATTGGCACGGACACTGATGTATATCGGAGTGCCTATGGGATTACAGTTCTCTATAACCGCCATAGGCAGTATTATGTTGCAGAGTGCCAATAATGCGTTGGGTACAGCGTGTGTAGCGGCTTTTACGGCTGCCATGCGTATCAAGATGTTCTTTATGTGCCCCTTCGAGAGTTTGGGTATGGCAATGGCAACTTATAGTGGGCAAAACTACGGTGCAGGCAAGCCTGAACGCATATGGCAGGGTGTCAAGGCAAGTGCGCTTATGATGATTATCTACTGGGCATTTACTTTTGTGGCGCTGATGTTTGGAGCCGGAACGTTCGCTTTATTGTTCGTAGAGGCTTCGGAAATGGAAATCTTAAAAGATACGGAACTTTTCCTGCATATATCTGTCTCCTTTTTCCCGATACTGGGTTTACTCTGTATTCTGCGCTACACTATCCAAGGGGTAGGTTACACCAATCTGGCTATGCTTTCGGGTGTTTCCGAAATGATAGCCCGTATCTTGGTCAGTTTGTTGGCAGTTCCGGCATTTGGCTACATTGCCGTTTGCTTTGGTGACCCGACTGCCTGGATTTTTGCAGATTTATTCCTTGTTCCCGCTTTTATTTATGTCTATCAGCGCATACTCCGAATGAAGAAAATTTAGTGTATCTTTGTATCGGTAGTTGGTATGATGGTGACCGAACGGAAGATTATACATATTGATATGGACGCTTTCTACGCATCTGTAGAACAGCGTGATAATCCTGAACTGCGTGGCAAACCCGTGGCGGTAGGTCATGCTGAGGAGCGGGGTGTGGTAGCTGCTGCCAGCTATGAAGCCCGCCGGTTCGGGGTGCGTTCGGCTATGTCATCACAGAAAGCGAAACGGTTATGTCCGCAGCTTATTTTTATTCCGGGACGTATGGATACGTATAAATCGGTATCTTGCCGGATACATGAGATTTTCCATGAATATACGGATATCATAGAACCTATCTCTTTGGATGAGGCTTTTTTGGATGTGACGGAAAACAAACCGGGCATTCTCTTAGCTGTGGACATAGCTAAAGAAATAAAACGGAAAGTACGTGAAAGGTTGAATTTAGTGGCTTCTGCGGGAGTTTCCTACAATAAATTTCTTGCCAAAATAGCATCCGATTATCGCAAGCCGGACGGTTTGTGCACCATTCATCCCAATCAGGCTTTGGAGTTTATAGCACATTTGCCGATAGAAAGTTTTTGGGGAGTAGGTCCGGTGACAGCAAAGAAGATGCACGCTTTGGGGATACACAACGGAGAACAATTGCGTGCCTGTTCGCACGCAATGCTGTTGCGCGAGTTCGGTAAGGTGGGAAGTCTTTATTATGATTTCGCCCGTGGGATAGATCTCCGTCCGGTAGAGGCGGTACGCATTCGCAAGTCTATCGGATGCGAACATACTTTGGAAAAAGATATTAACCGGCAGGCATCGGTGATTATTGAATTATATCATACGGCGGTGGAGTTGGTGGGGCGTTTGGAGCATAAGAACTTTCGGGGGAATACGTTGACGCTGAAAATCAAATTCCATGATTTCAGCCAGATTACCCGCAGCATTACACAATCTAAAGAGTTGACTACTCTTGATGTAATCCTGCCATTGGCAAAACAGCTTTTGAAAGAAGTCGACTATGTGCATCATCCTATCCGACTGATAGGTCTCTCGGTGTCCAATCCTCGTGAAGAAAGTGATGAAAAAGGTGTTTGGGAACAGCTAAGTTTTGAATTTAGTGACTGGAAATTTAGTGAATAGGTAAGAAAGTATATTATCTTTGTAATGTCGAACATAAAAACGTAATACAATGGGTTGTCTAATGAATGTTTTATGGCTGATATTCGGTGGTATTTTTACTGCCGTGGAATACATGATAGCCAGTCTTTTAATGATGATTACAATCGTCGGTATCCCTTTTGGTATGCAGACAATGAAAATGGCGGGTCTTGCTTTATGGCCGTTTGGTAAGGATGTGCGCAGTGGAGAGCGTTCAGGCGGCTGTCTGTATATACTGATGAATGTGCTGTGGATTTTTCTGGGTGGAATATGGATTTGCCTTTCACATTTGGGGTTTGGCATATTGTTGTGTATCACTATTATTGGCATTCCTTTCGGTATGCAGCATTTCAAACTTGCTGCTTTGGCGTTGGCTCCTTTTGGCAAGGATATTGTGGAGGTGTAAACATATTATCTTACATGGGCAAGAAAATGATAAAAGAAGAGGGCAGGAAACTGAAAAATTTCCTGCCCTCGTTCATTTTATTTAAAGGTGTAATTTACATGGTCATAGCAGCTTGCTCTGCAAGCAGTTTTTGTAGTTTGCCATTTAAGGTTTGGCACATTGTTCCGTTACCCATTGCTTGATAGCGTTTGATACGGTACTGTAACATAAAAATTTCATTTGCATTCTTTTTCATAATCATCTTCTTTTTTGCTTTCCGCGTTTCGGAAAGCGATTAAACATCTTTTATTGTTTTCTCTCTTATTAACGCTGCAAAGATACAAAATGTTCGTGAAAAATATGTTTTATAACATAGAAAATTGCATTATAGTCTTTGTTTTCTTAAAAAATACGTTGTTTTGCTATCCGTGTATTACAAATATATTACCTATCTTTTCTTTTGCACACGATTTATGTTATTTTTGTACTCCAACTTCAATGATTGTACATTATGAGACACATCACCTTATTTTTCGGGATAATCAGCCTGTCGTGCCTGCTGGCTGCTTGCGGTCATTCCCATTTTATGACAGATGCTGCCTATCGTTCGCGTGTGGAGCAAGATTTTCAACAGAAAAGGACTTTGATGCCGCATGGAGATTTGTTTTCCATATTCGATGCTTCTCTCACTACTTATGAGCGTGAAGCATTGGAGTTTCTCTATGCTTATATGCCTTTGGCTGATATTGCGGATTACTCAGGGGAATTTCATTTGATGAATGTACGTGCTTCCCGGCAGGCTGCCGATGAAATGCCTTGGGGAAAGATTATTCCAGAAGATATATTCCGGCATTTTGTTCTTCCGGTACGGGTGAATAATGAGCATTTGGACAGCGCCCGTGTAGTATTCTATAAAGAGCTGAAAGACCGGGTAAAATCTCTTCCTTTGCAGGACGCCATTTTGGAAGTGAACCACTGGTGTCATGAGAAAGCTGTTTATATGCCTTCCGATGCTCGTACCAGTTCTCCTTTGGCAACGGTGCGCACCGCTTACGGCCGTTGCGGTGAAGAGTCTACGTTTTTGGTTGCCGCGCTCCGTTCAGTGGGGATTCCGGCACGTCAGGTATATACACCCCGTTGGGCCCATACCGATGATAATCATGCGTGGGTAGAGGCATGGGCAGATGGTAAATGGTATTTTTTGGGAGCTTGCGAACCCGAACCTGTTCTCAATCTTGGCTGGTTCAATGCGCCTGCCAGTCGGGGGATGCTGATGCACACAAAGGTCTTCGGACGTTATGAGGGGGTGGAAGAGATAATGTCCGTTACCCCCACCTATACAGAAATCAATGTGATTGGTAACTATGCCCCTGCGACAAAAGCAGCCGTAACCGTAGTGGATGCTGGTGGTGCGCCTGTGGATAGCGCCTGCGTGGAATTCAAACTTTACAATTATGCGGAATTCTATACAGTTGCTACCAAATATACTTCTGCCGGCGGTGTTTGCGACCTGACAGCCGGGAAGGGGGATATGCTGGTATGGGCGTCAAAGGACGGATGTTTCGGTTTTGCCAAGATATCTTTCGGCAAGCAGCAGGAATTGACGGTGAAGCTTGATAAAAAGGACGGTGATACATTTACCGTAGATATGGATGTCGTGCCGCCGTTGGAAACTGCCAATCTGCCCGAAGTAACACCTGAGCAACGTGCTTTGAATGACTTTAGACTGGCGCAGGAAGATTCTATCCGTGGTGCTTATACTGCAACGTTTATGACCGAGGATGCAGCGCGCACCTTTGCCCGTAAATACAAGTTGGATGAGGATGCGGTTGTCAAAATACTGGTTGCCTCCCGTGGCAACCATAAGGTAATCTGCGACTTCATGACCCGTCTGCGTTCTGAAAAGTCAAAGAAAGGGGGCATCGACCTGTTGCAGCGGATTTCGGCAAAAGATCTTCGGGATGTAAGTTTGGAAGTGTTGATAGACCATATGCTGTCCAAAGTGCGTACCGGTGCGGAGTATTTCCGTAAATACGTGCGTAATCCGCGTGTGAGCAACGAAATGCTGACTCCATACAAAGCTTTTTTCAAGAAGGAAGTTTCAAAAGAAGATATGGAAGCCTATGCGGCGCAGCCGATGAAGCTGGTGGAGTGGGTGGTAGAGAACATCCGTGTGGAGAAAGATTGCAACTTAGGCGGTGATCCTGTCTCTCCCGAAGGCGTGTGGAGGGCACGGCTGGCGGATGCACACAGCCGGGACATCTTTTTTGTTTCCATGGCACGCAGCATGGGAATACCTGCACGCATAGACGAGGTAACGGGCAAAGTGCAACTGATAAAGGAAGATGGTGCAGTGGATGTAGATTTGGATTGCAATCCGAAAGAAGTTGTGTTTATGGAGGAGTTAATACCTCTAAAGGGTAAACTTATCGCTAACTATTCGCCGGTCAAGTCGGTGGACGATCCTAAATATTATTCTCATTTTACTCTCTCTAAAGCGACTCCGCAGGGCAAGTTGCAACTACTGTCTTACAGTGAAGGTAATCCCGATACGGGGGACGGCACTACTTGGAGCAGCCTGCTGAAGAACTGTACGGCATTGGATGCCGGAGATTATTTTTTAGTGACCGGAACCCGCCTGGCAAGCGGTGGTGTGCTTTCACGTCTTGCGGGCTTCAGCATTAAACCGGGACAGACCACTCGTATTGAGTTGGTGATGCGCGAGAGCAGGGATGAGGTGCAGGTGATAGGTAACTTCAATTCGGAGTCTCTCTTTACTCCGCTTCAAGAGGGCGATTCCAAACAAAGCTTGTTGTCGGCATGCGGACGCGGGTACTATATTGTCGGCATTTTGGGAGTCAACCAAGAGCCTACCAATCATGCGTTGCGTGATATTGCAGCTTTCAAGGCTGATTTGGAAAAGTGGGGACGGAGAATGGTATTGCTTTTCCCGAATGAGGCACAGTCCGAGAAATTCGTTCAAGAGTCTTTCCCCGACTTGCCTTCTACTATTATCTATGGTATAGATACGGAGGGTATCCAGTCCCAAATTGCAGAGTCCATGAAGTTAAGACATAAAGGAACCTTGCCTGTATTTATCATTGCAGATACATTCAACAGGGTGGTCTTTGTGTCGCAAGGCTATACAATAGGATTGGGCGAACAGTTGATGAAAACAATAAAAGGCCTTTGATAATTGAAAAAAGGAAGACTGCAACTCTATCATTCTGATATATCTGTTTTCAACTTTTCAATTGTTTTCCTTACCCGTTCCTTAGTAGTTACGTTCCGTTCAAATTCATTGATTTGTACGGTTGCGCCCATAGGAACTCTGTCTTTGCGATATTGCATACGGCTTGTTACTGTTTCTCTTGCCGAGAAGTGGAACTCGTGAATACCTGTTTCGCGGGCTATGCGTGCAATATTAGTTTCATTTACTCCACAGCCGGCAAGCAGGGTGATGCGCCCTGCTGCCTGTTGTTGCAGTTCTTTCAACAGAGGAATGCCCATTTCGGCAGAGAGTTGCTGCCCGGAAGTCAGGATGCGGTCGCATCCGAGGCTGATAATATCTTCCAGCGCTTTTTGCGGATTGCGGCAGACATCAAAGGCACGGTGAAAAGTCACCGATATATCTTGGGCAGCTTCCATAAATTGCTTCATTAGCGGAATATCAACTTCGCCGTCTGCCGTCAGGCAGCCTAAAACAACGCCGTCCGCTTCTAAGCGGCGGGCATTGTCTATGTCCTTCAGCATGATGCGCTGCTCTGTGGGAGAGTATAGGAAATCGCCGCCGCGAGGACGGATAATGACGTGTAACCTGGTGTTTTGCAAAGCCTCTCTTGCAATGACAATATTACCGTAAGAAGGGGTAGTTCCCCCTTCGGGTATTCCGGCGCATAGTTCTACCCGATCGGCTCCGCCGGCTTGGGCGGCCATACAACTCTCTACGGAGTTTGCACAGACTTCAAATAAATATTCTTTCATAGCTTTTATCTTTGCTTTGTACCGCCAAATATACGGAAACTCCGCGAACTCCGGAAGCGGATAAAATAAAAAAGGAGCGGATGGTTTGATACCAACGCTCCTTTTATGGTTTTAAGTCTTGTATTCTTTTATTTACTTGGCATAGCTTACCGCACGCGTTTCACGGATAACGGTAATCTTCACCTGTCCCGGATAGGTCATTTCATCTTGTATCTTTTTGGCTATTTCACCGGAAAGGTTTTCTGTTGCCTTATCGTCAATCTTGTCCGCACCGACGATTACGCGCAATTCACGTCCTGCCTGGATGGCGTAGGTCTTCGTTACGCCCGGATAAGACATTGCCAGTTGTTCGAGGTCGTTGAGACGCTTGATGTAGGCTTCTACAATTTCGCGGCGTGCTCCCGGACGTGCGCCTGAGATAGCATCGCATACTTGTACGATGGGAGCCAGCAAGCTGGTCATTTCCACTTCGTCGTGGTGGGCGCCGATAGCGTTGCAGATGTCCGGTTTTTCCTTGAATTTCTCTGCCAGTTTCATACCGTAGAGTGCGTGCGGCAATTCCGGTTCTTCATCGGGCACTTTACCGATATCGTGCAACAATCCGGCACGTTTTGCTTTCTTCGGGTTCAAACCGAGTTCTGATGCCATTACAGCACACAGATTGGCTGTTTCACGGGCATGTTGCAACAGGTTCTGACCGTAAGACGAACGGTATTTCATCTTACCGATGATACGGATAAGTTCGGGATGCAGACCATGAATACCCAAGTCTATGGTGGTACGTTTACCGGTTTCAATGATTTCCTCTTCCACCTGCTTGCGTACTTTGGCCACTACTTCCTCGATGCGTGCGGGGTGGATGCGTCCGTCCGTTACCAGCTGATGCAATGCCAGACGGGCAATTTCGCGGCGAACCGGGTCGAAAGCTGATAAAACGATAGCTTCCGGAGTATCGTCCACAACGATTTCCACACCGGTGGCAGCTTCCAGCGCGCGGATGTTACGTCCTTCGCGACCGATGATGCGTCCTTTGATCTCATCCGATTCGATGTGGAATACGGTAACGGAGTTTTCGATGGCGGTCTCTGTTGCCACACGTTGGATGGACTGTATTACGATACGTTTGGCTTCTTTGCTTGCCGTCAGTTTGGCATCGTCCATAATGTCGTTGATGTAGGATTGCGCCTGTGTCTTGGCTTCTTCCTTCAAAGACTCTACCATGCGTTCTTTGGCTTCTTCGGCAGAAAGTCCGGAAATGGCTTCCAGTTTTTCGATTTCCTGACGCTGCATATGCTCCAGTTCCTCTTTCTTCTTGTCAACGATTACCAATTGGGCTTCCAGATTCTCTTTCACCGCTTCGGCTTCCAACTTCTTGCGTTGAATTTCTTCCTGACGCTGGTTCAATACCAGTTCACGTTGCTTCAACTTATTCTCTGCCTGCTGTATCTTTTGGTTACGGAGCGATACTTCTTTCTCCAAATCGGCTTTCTTGTTCAGGAACTTTTCCTTTACTTCCAGCAACTTGTTCTTTTTAATTACTTCCGCTTCAGTCTCGGCTTCTTTGAGGATGCTGTCGTATTTGGACTTCAATCCATGCTTGAAGAACATGTACGAAGCAAATCCGCCAACGATGAAACAGGCAATGGATACTACTATTGTAACTACTGTCATTTTATTAATTTGTTTTTAAGTATATAAATAAAAAGCACTGCATAAAAGCCTGTCTGTTACCGAACGGGGCTTTTGTACAGTGCGCGATATTGTCTCTCTCGTAAAAACAGAACAGAAAATCGTCTCCTTATTCTTCTTTGAAATAGGTTTCCAATACTTCTGTCAGTTCTTTTATCTTGTCTGTATAGGGTTCAGTATCATTACGGTCTTTCAACTGAAGTGTCTCCAAAGCAAATTGATAAGCCACCATGGCTATAATCCTCTCTGAAGGGATATTCTGATAATGTTCCCGATACGCATTGACCCGGATATTTACCTGTTTGGCAGCTTCCCTTACTATTTCCTCATCTTCGCGGTTGATGGTGAGGGGGTAGGTGGCTCCTGCCATTTGCAGGTTTATCTTTATCTTATCGTTCATACATCCTCTTTCTTTTATTCATTTAACAAAGCGATGCATTTATCGACTTCACGCACTAATTTGGACAATCGCAGTTTCGTCTCTTTTACGTCACTGCCGTTAAGGCTGATTGCCGTAGCTGTTTTTAGGTTTGTGTAGTTAGTCTCCAGCTCTTTGTAATCGGCTCGTACCTTCTCGCATTCTTCCTCTTTTGATTCGAGAAGTTGCTTAAGTTCAGCATTTTCGCGTTTTAATTCATCATGCAGATAGATTAAATGCCGCAGCCTGGCTTCAAAAGTACTTAATAGCTTCTTTTCTTCGTCTGTCATTACTACACCAAAATTGTACACAAAAATACAATTAACTTGGAGATTACAAAAGCTTTTCAGGGAAAAATGTTCCGTATGCACTGAAATAAAGGAAAAATGGGACTATATAGTACGAAATTCTCTGTAGCTATGCACCAATTTTCTTTAATGCTGAAAATTAATCGTCCGACAGCTGTTTAATTATCGTCCCACAGTTGTCGGACGATAATTAAACAGCTGTCGGACGAAAGTGTAACGGATGTCGGACGATTAAATTTTAGTATGGTTGATATTAGTCCGTAATTGTGTAGGGAATAGTTTCTTTAATCACTTTCGGTTGATTTATCCGTATGGATGTTGGATTTCTCATAAAATAATTTATAAAATAATTTGGTTTATAAAATAAACTACTTATATTTGTATCGGAGTTCGAACCCAAAGAGTGATTGATTTAAGTTGCATTAAATAAAAGTGATGGTATGAAAACAATTAAGTGGGTTATGCTATTTGTGTTTGTTGCTTTTGCATATATGGCATCTGCACAGACTGGTTTGACGGTTAAGGTGGTGAATGTTCGTTCGGATAGGGGGAAAGTGATGATTGCTACTGATAAAGGGCAATATAACATGGTGGATGTCCGGAAAGAAGTGAAAAAATAAAGTGAGTAACGGATAAATAAAATAAGACTATGGAAGATAAAAAGTTAAGCGAGAAAGAGAGCTTGGAGCTCATCACTCAAATGATACAGAATACCCGTCGTAATCTGGATACGGGTAGCGGTAATATGTTTTTGTTGTGGGGGTATGTGTGCGCATTGCTGACTTTGGTTGTTTGGATTGGGGTTAGCCTGACGCAAAATCCTGTATGGATGTGGGGCTTTTGGGGAATTCCCGTCATAGGGTATCTGCTGAGCTATATTCTTATGCGCAGAAAGGAAAAGCCGGTGAAATTATATATAGATAAGGTGCTGAATGAAGTTTGGCAAGTATTGGGAATAGTCTGCATGGGGGTTGTGTTGTGGGCCACGTACTTTCATCGTTTTGAGATAATCTTGCCTCTGTGTGCCATATTGATTTCGCTGGGCAGTCTTTTTACGGGCAGCATCATTCGTTATACGATATTTTCGGGATTTCCCGGTTTTGGTATTGCGTTGGGGGTGAAGATGTTGTTTGATGTCTTGGACAAGTCTTCTTCTTTGCAGGTGTTGCCGGAATTTATTTTGGTGATTATATTTGCAATGATTATACCGGGACATATCTTGAATTATAAAGCAAAAAAGGAAAATAAAAGGAAGTAATATGTTTAAGGAATTGAACCCTTTGCTCCACAGCGAACTGCGGCTTGCCATAATGTCGTTGCTCATCAGTGTTGAAGAAGCGGATTTTGTATATATCCGTCAGCAAACCGGTGCAACGGCAGGCAATCTCAGTGTGCAGCTGGATAAACTTGGTAAGGCGGGGTACGTAGAGGTGACAAAGACTTTTAAGGGGAAAATGCCTTGTACGCTTTGTAAGATTACTCCGCAGGGTATCGACGCTTTTGAGGAATATGTGGAAGCGCTGAAATCGTATATTATGAAATAGGAATTGAAACAAGAACCAGAGAATATGAGAATTTTAGTTACTTACGCCGTTCAGGGTGAATTTACAGAATTGAAGTTTCCCGGTTTGATAGGGGAAGAAGAGGTGCAGGTAGGTTATTTGCGTACCGGAATAGGAAAGGTGAAATCGGCTTTTTATCTTACGGAAGCGATTAATCGTGCGCAGCCCGATTTGGTTGTCAATATGGGTACGGCAGGCACTGTTCGCCATCAGGTAGGGGATGTTTTTGTATGCCGTCATTTCGTAGACCGTGATATGCAGAATCTGACAGGATTTGATATGGAATGCGAGATAGATTCGGCGGAACTGTTGGCCCGGAAAGGCTATTGCCTGCATTGGCAGGGCGAAGGAATATGCAATACGGGCGATACTTTCCTGACGGAACTGTCGGATGTGACAGGGGATGTCGTGGATATGGAGGCTTATGCCCAAGCATTGGTGTGCCGTGCCAAAAATACGCCGTTCATCGCCGTGAAGTATGTGACCGATATTATCGGGCAGAATTCGGTGAAACACTGGGAAGATAAACTTGCAGATGCCCGTAAGGGATTGGGAGCATTTTTTGAAGCGCATTGCGATAAAGTAAAAATGTGATACTTTTTACCTGTCTATTGGCGAAGTGTTTTGAAAGAGAGGATGTGATAACTTGTTCCTACTGCAATCAGCAGCAATAGTATTCTCAGCCACCAGTAGGGGGCTATGAAAAAGATGCAGTTGAGGATTGTTATCCATATCAGTGATACGGAAATTATTTTGGCTCTTAACGGAATGGCTTTATTCTCACGGAAATTACGGATATAGTTTCCCAAGTATTTCTGATGTAACAGCCAGTTGTAGAGGCGGGGAGAACTACGCACATAGAGGGCGGCCGTGAGCAGCAGAAATGGGGTTGTGGGCAGCAACGGAAGGAAAATGCCGATGATGCCGAGTATTAAAGAAAGTGTACCGAATAGAATATAAAGGGCTTTCATGCTGCAAAAATAGAATAAATAACTGTCAATTCCAGCGTTTTTTGTACTTTTGCTGCTGCATCGAGGTGACATTAGATGCACAATTCTATAAATGATATTTTAATTAGCGTATTAACAGTATGTACACAGTCATTAAACGAATGGAAGTTTCGGCAGCTCACAGCCTGAAGCTTTCTTACCAGAGTAAATGTGAAAATCTGCACGGTCACAATTGGATAATCACAGTTTATTGCCGTTCCAAAGAGCTGAATGCCGATGGGATGGTAGTCGATTTCAGCCATATCAAACAGGTGGTGAAAGAAAAACTGGACCACCGGAATATCAATGAAGTTCTTCCGTTTAATCCCACAGCCGAGAATATTGCGCGTTGGATATGCGACCGGATACCGACTTGCTTCAAGGTAGAAGTACAGGAGTCTGAGTCGAATATAGCCGTTTATGAGGAGGAGTGACAAGACCGCTTATGAGAAAAATTAACGAGATATTTTATAGCTTGCAGGGAGAGGGATTTCATACGGGCACTCCGGCCGTTTTTGTCCGTTTCTCCGGTTGTAATCTGAAATGCTCTTTTTGCGATACGCAACATGAAGAGGGAGTGTTGATGTCTGATAAAGAGATTTTGGCGGAAGTGGGGAAATATCCTGCGAGGACGGTGATACTGACGGGTGGGGAACCCTCGCTCTGGATTGATCGTGAGTTTGTAGACCGTCTGCATCGGATAGGAAAGTATGTTTGTATCGAGACTAACGGGACGCATCCGTTGCCGGATAATATAGACTGGGTGACTTGCTCGCCCAAGCAAGGGGCAAAGGTGGAAATCTCTCGTATGGATGAAGTGAAGGTGGTGTACGAGGGACAGGATATTGCCGTATATGAGTCGCTTCCTGCCGGACACTTTTTTCTGCAACCTTGTTCTTGTAGCAATACCGCGGAAACTGTGGCGTGCGTAATGCAGCATCCTAAGTGGAGGTTGAGTTTGCAGACACATAAACTGATAGGTATTTCCTGAATGATAATTTTTGCGGAATAACGGTTGTATCGGATGTGAACACCGGGAGATAAATAAGATAAGGTCATGTAAATGCTAATTTACATGACCTTATCTTTGCACGGGAGGAGAGGCTCGAACTCCCGACACCCGGTTTTGGAGACCGGTGCTCTACCAACTGAGCTACTCCCGTGTTTGCGGCTGCAAAGGTAATGGAAACTTTCAAATCTGCAAGTCCTTTGCCGCTTTATTTTAAAGGAGAATTTGCTTATAGCATTTGTAGGTCCTGATACATAATGCGATAGGCTGCCGCTTTTTTTTCTAAAGCCAGCGGATAGGCTCTTGACGAAGAGGGCATACGATAGAGCCGCATGGGGCGATTTTCAAAAATAAATTCTGTAAAGTCTCCGACTTTGGGCTCTTTCAGTGAAAACAGTGCACAAAGCGTATCTGTGGCTTTTTGCCCCGTAGTAACAATGGCCTTGCATTGTGGCAGTTGTTGCAACAATGCGGTTACATCGGTAGCCTGTACTACTTCAAGGAACTTATCGGATGCATTGTCCTGCAACCGTCGTACGGCAGTGGCTGTATCGAACAGTGCTATTCCTTTTTCGTTCAAAAAGTTGATGATACATTCTTTGCAAAAGGCTTTTCGGGATTTGTCTACAAAATAATCTTTGTCATTGAAGAATAAGAGCCCCACAATGCGCCACATATCATTATTCCAGTTCGGATAATAAAATTCCATTGACCATCGCTTCTTTTGCGGCGGAAAACTCCCCAACATCAGCAAACGGGCATTGCCGGGGAGAAAAGGTTTTAAGGGATGCTGCTCTATTTCCATAGAAAAAGCGTTTGCACTTGTTTGTCAAAACTTTAACTTATGCTTTTTCTTGTTCGTCACCCTTCTTTTTCGGTTCTTTCTTTGCCAGCATAACTACATTGTACACATACTCGGTCATCCACTGTTCCGAATATCCCAGACGTTCTTTATACTGGCGGACAGTCATGGCCGTTTTGTGTACATCGTCTTTTTTCCAAACGGTCTTGGTGCAAACTTCGTGTACTGTTTTTTCGGTCATACTGCGTAGTGCGCCTTTAAAGATAGAGGGCATACGGAATTTCCATTGCATCAAGTTGCCCATTAACATCATCAGGTCGTTGGAAAAACCCTGATACATGAAAAGATAGCCTTGTACGTCATTCTGCGTGCGGCAGTGTTTTTTGACGGAAGCGTCAATTTCTTTAAAGAAGTTCTCGCTGATTCCGTAGTCCTGCATCAGCATCTTGCGGGAAGCAGCTTTTTCCGCTTGTCCCAGACGGCCGCCCTGTGTGGGGATTTTGAATAAACGTTTGAAATTAGCTACATCCGGTACAAAGCGGATGTTGGTGATACCCAAGTTTGCGGCTATCACAGACTGGAAGTAGACGCGCGTCAATGAGACGAAGTCTTCCACATTTTTAGAAGAAACCTCTTCCGAATTCTTGTTAAATAGTTTGGCAAATATACCCATGATGATAATTTTTCTAATTTACGGATGCAAAGGTAGTAAATAACTTGCTTTTTACCAGCACTCCAACTCTTTTTCTACTTCATTTCAGCCTGAAGTGAAACTTATGTCCTTCGAATACGGGCTCTACAATGTCGTAGCGAATGAATTTTGCCAGTAAATGCTCTGCGGAACGGCGTGACAGATGTGCCAGACGACAATAACGATTCAGTGACAGCCGGTCGTTTTGTTCCAATAAATCAAGTAATAGCTGTTCCCTTTCGGTATATTCCATCAATTCTCCTTTGGGACTTTCACTTTGTTGCCAGATGCGCAGGTGTACCGGGGTGGCGAGTATGTTTTCATCTTTAATGCGCAGGTAGGCGAGGTACTTTCCGTCTTCGTCTTTGGCATAGACAGGCTTGCGTTCGCTTTCATCAATCTGCACGAGTAGCACGCTGCGGCCTTCTACCTGATAGGTCTGCATACTGTAATGTACTTCCGGCCGGCAGTACAACCGGGCTGCCGCTTCTATCATATATTGTTCCTCGTCGGAGCGCACTCCGGCTATTTTTCCGTTGTCTTTTACACCGATAAGGAGACGCCCGCCGTTTGTATTTGAAAAGGCGGAGAGCGTCTTGGCAATTTTTCGCGCATCGGATATTTCGAATTTGAAATCCTGTTGCTGGTGCTCTCCTTCGGCTATGAGAGCATGTATATATTGGGCATCAGTAAGCGTTTTCATACCTGCAAAAGTAGATAAAAAACACGTATGAGCCCTTTTTTGTGCCGATTTTGCGTATTATTTCAAAAAAAATATCGTTTTTCTGCATTTATTTCAAGAAAGAATGTATTTTTGTCGGACATTATTAACGAAGTAATTTAAAAAGGATTATGAAAGAATTAGTTGAAAAAGTTGCAGAATTGTATGCAGCATTCGAGAAAGATGCAAAAGCTCAGTTGGAAAACGGTAACAAGGCAGCCGGTACTCGTGCACGTAAGGCTTCTTTGGAAATCGAAAAGACAATGAAAGAATTCCGTAAGGCATCTTTGGAAGCTTCTAAGAAGTAAGAGAAAACGCAGATTTAATGCTGTGAAAGACTGCCGTCCGGCGGTCTTTTTTTTTCTATACACAACTCTTTTTGTATAGATAAGTCGTAGATGGACGAGAATGTATTGAATAAGTTGAAGATATTGGCGGAGTCGGCAAAATATGATGTATCTTGCTCTTCCAGCGGCACTGTGCGCTCCAATAAGGCGGGCATGGTGGGCAATACTGTGGGCGGATGGGGCATCTGCCACAGCTTTGCAGAAGATGGACGCTGTATTTCGTTGCTGAAGGTGATGTTGACGAATTACTGCATATACGATTGCGCCTATTGCATCAACCGCCGCAGTAACGACTTGCCCCGTGCCACACTTTCCGTCAGCGAGCTTGTGGACTTGACAATGGAGTTCTATCGCCGCAATTATATAGAAGGGCTTTTCTTGAGTAGCGGTGTGGTGCGCAATCCCGATTATACAATGGAACGGTTGGTGCGCGTGGCCAAAGACCTTCGTACCATTCATCGCTTCAACGGCTATATCCATTTGAAAAGCATTCCCGGAGCCAGTCGCGAGTTGGTGAACGAAGCCGGACTTTATGCCGATCGTCTCAGTGTTAATGTAGAAATTCCCAAAGAAGAAAACCTTAAAATGCTTGCTCCGGAGAAAGACCATAAAAGTGTGTTTACTCCGATGCGATACATCCAGCAAGGTGTTTTGGAGAGTGCGGAAGAACGCAAGAAGTATCGCCACGCACCCCGTTTCGCCCCGGCAGGACAGAGTACGCAAGTGATTGTGGGGGCTACCGCCGAAACGGACAAAGATATTCTTTCCCTTTCATCGGCTCTTTATCAGCGTCCTACAATGCGGCGTGTCTATTATTCCGGATATATCTCGGTGAATATGTATGACAAGCGCCTTCCGGCCCTGAAGCAGCCGCCTTTAGTGCGTGAGAACCGGCTTTATCAGGCAGACTGGTTGCTGCGTTTCTATCAGTTCAAGGTAGATGAGATTGTAGATGACGCTTACCCGGATTTGGACTTGGAGATAGATCCGAAACTGTCGTGGGCATTACGCCATCCCGAACAGTTTCCTGTTGACGTCAATAAGGCGGATTATGAAATGATACTTCGCATACCGGGCATCGGTGTGAAATCGGCGCGGTTGATAGTCGCTTCCCGTCGTTTTTCCAAATTAGGATTTTATCAGTTGAAGAAGATGGGCGTGGTGATGAAAAAAGCGCAGTATTTCATAACGTGCAGTGAACTTCCTATGCGTACGGTCAATGAAATGACTCCGCAAGGGGTGCGCAACCTGTTGGTGCAGAAGTCTAAAAAGAAATACGATGACAGGCAGTTGACACTTAATTTTGGAGAAGAAGGAGAATGAACCTGTTTATATTCGATAATACTTTTGAAGGATTGCTGACTGCTGTTTTTGAGGCTTATTCCCGTCGCAGCTTTCCGGATGTTTTGTTGGCGGAGGGAGAGCCGTTTCCTTTATTCTATGATGAGGCTTTTACTGTGGTTTCCGATGAAGAGAAATCGGGCAGGGTTTGGCGTGGTTTACAGAAAAAACTATCTTCATCCGCTTTGTCCTGTCTTGCACAATGCTGGCTGGCGGAGGAGCCGGAAACGGCATCACTCTTGTTTCGTTATATCTGCAAGGCAATAGATGCTCCCCGTTCCATTGAAACTAATTTTGCAGACCCCGATGTTTTGGAATTTTCGCGTATGTGGAAGCGGGTGGATTGGGAACGCATACGGATGTTGCAATTCATTCGTTTCCAAAAAGCGGCGGACGGCACTTATTTCGCTGCCGTAGAACCGGAGAAAAACGCACTCCCCCTGATAACGGGGCATTTTAGAGACCGCTTTGCCGACCAGCGTTGGCTGATATACGACATCAAGCGTGCCTACGGTTATTATTATGACTTGAAAGAGGTGCGCGAAGTTACCTTCGGAGAGGACAGCCAAGAAGGGCACCTTGTGACGGGTATGTTGGACGAAAGCCTTATGGACAAAGACGAGAAACTCTTTCAACAACTTTGGAAAACCTATTTCAAGGCAATCTGCATCAAAGAGAGGCTGAATCCCCGTAAGCACAGGCAGGATATGCCTGTGCGCTATTGGAAGTATCTGACGGAGAAACAGACTTAATCCTTAGTTTATCACCCAGGTCCTGTTATGGGGAATGGTCTTGCGCGGGTCGTAGTGCATTCCGGCTTGTGTCGGTATTTTCAGGATATATGTACGTCCGCTTTTGTTCATCAGTGAAGTGTCTCGCAGCCAGGGGTTGGCGTCTTTCAGCTGTGCATAGGTGATGCCTTTGCTTTTGGCGAATTGTGCCAAGTTGGCTATTCCGGTAGTGACTTTCACTTCTGTGTAAGGGATGACCGGATAGAGATGCTCGCGTTTCAGTAAGAATCCGTATTGCTGCGGGTTGCCGATAACAGACTTTGCCGCCAACAGGCGGAACATATAGCGTGAGGTTTCTTCCACCAGCCAAAGGTCCACAGCCTGACTTACCATTTGCTTTTCCAGTTGCGTGGAGATACGTCCTTGTCCGGCATTGTAGGCGGCGGCTACGCAGAGCCAGTTACCGTATTTGGCATAGGCTTCTTTCAGATACTTGCAGGCGGCTTTCGTCTCTTTCTCCACGTGATAGCGTTCGTCGATATTATTGTTTACTTCCAAGCCGAACTCGCGTCCTGTGCCGGGCATGAACTGCCACATTCCGGCGGCACCGGCGGGTGATTTGGCAAGCGGGTTAAGGGCGCTTTCTATTACGGCAAGATACTTGAAATCATCCGGTATGCCGTTTATTTTTAATATAGGTTCTATGATGGGGAAGTAGCGGTTGGCACGCTTTACGGTGAGCATTGTGGTGGAATGCATATAAGTGAATGACATCAGTTCGCGGTCCATACGCTCGCGGTGGTCGTAGCGTAGCAAGTCCACTTCTTGTCCGGCAAAGGTAATTTTGGCAGGTACGGCAGGGGAAGTGACACAATAGGGTACTTCCGATTTAACCGACTGTTGCTCAGAATTCAGCACACTGCTTCCGAAGAGGAAGGGCAGTGAAGCACCTGTACATAAGGCAACTGTGGCTGTAAGCATCATATATTTGGCATTTCTTTTCATCTTGGTTGTTTTTGGGTTTATTGGCGTGAAGATACGAAATCAATTTTTTATAGGCAACCGTTCCCACAACCAACGTGGAATCATTCGCCAGAAGAATACCAATAGGCGGTAGCGTCTGTCAATGACCGCTACCCGTTTTCTCCGTTTCAATGCCCGGACGATGTGCCGCGCCACTTTATCAGCGCTCATCAGCATTGGATACTTGCCGTTCCGTAGCAAGTCCGTTGCTACGAAACCCGGACGGATGTCCGTGAATCGGATATTAAGATGCTGCATCCGTGAGAGTTGCGCCAGAGCGTCGATATATGTATTCTGAAATCGCTTGGTGGCGGAGTAGGCGGGTGCAACTCCTAATCCCTTAGTGCCGGCTATGGAACTGATTACAGCGATATGTCCGCCATCCGTTTTCTTGAAATAATCGAAAGCGGCGGTTATCATTCGAGTGAAACCCTCGACGTTGGTGCGTGCGGTATGTAGTTCAATTTCCGGTTCCAAGTTCCTATTCTGATAGCCCACACCGGAGCTGAGGAAAAACAAGTCCATACCGCCCAAGCGGCTTATCAGTTCATTGAGATGTAGGACGGCATCTTCTTTTGTTACGTCGAGGCATTGTATCTCTATTTGTCCGGGATAGGCTTGCTGCATATTCTGCAGGGCGTTTTCGCGCCTGCCGGCAATGCCTATATACCAGCCTTGCTGCACAAGTAAGTGCGCTACTTCTTGTCCGATACCCGAGGTGGCTCCTATGATGATGGCTCTTTTCATAGGCAGGGGTTATCCAATGACGGTTGCTACGATTTTTCTTCCACCGCCTCGGTTGCGGAACTCGCAAAGATAGATACCCTGCCAAATGCCCATATTCATCCGTCCATTAGTAATAGGGATGGTAAGGGAGGCTCCGACAATGGTGGATTTGGCATGCGCCGGCATATCGTCATCACCCTCGCAGGTATGCTCATAGTAGGGTTCACGTTCTTTTACAAGGCGGTTGAAGATGGCTTCCATATCTGTCTGCACATCCGGATCGGCATTCTCGTTGATGGAGAGTGCAGCGCTTGTGTGCTTGATAAACAAGTGTAATAATCCGGTTGGCGGCAACGGTGGCAGGTTGCGTGCTATTTCTTCCGTAACCAGATGAAAGCCGCGTCGGTGAGGGGTGAGGGTAAATTCTTTCTGTGTTATCATATTTTTCTCTTTCTCTGTATTTCGTTTATTCCACTAACTGCACTTGACAGGGGAACGTTACGGTGAACGTGCTGCCTTTGCCTACGGTGGATGCTACTTCAATGTTTCCGTTCATGTGCTCTATGATGGACTTACAGACAGACAAGCCTAATCCTGCTCCTTGTACGAAAGAGTCCACTTTCTCAAACCGCTCGAATATTATACCGAGTTTTTCTTGGGGAATTCCCCGTCCGGTGTCCGTAATACTTATTCTTGCTTCAGATTGGTCTGTCTCGTAGGAAACCTCGATATATCCCTGCGTTGTATTTTTCAATGCGTTCGATATGAGGTTGTTCAATACCTGCTTAATACGCATCGGGTCTTGTTCTATCAAGCAAGGGGATGCCGGATAGCGGGTTTTGAGAGTTACGCCTTCGGGAACATTACGTTGGTATTCGGTGCAGCTTGTGTCAATCAGCTCTGAGAGGCTGAACCAAGTGGGATTCAGCTCTATGTGTCCGGCTTCTATCTTTGACAAGTCCAGCACATCGTTAACGATATTCAGCAACAATTCGTTGTTGTGGTTTATCAGGGCGATGTAACGGTTCCGTTCTTCGGTATCTTCTATGTAGGGTAAGAGGCCGGAGAAACCGATAATAGCATTCAGTGGTGTACGTATTTCGTGGCTCATATTGGCAAGGAAAGCCGATTTCAAGCGATCTGATTCTTCGGCTTTTTCTTTGGCCTGTATCAGCATGGCTTCCGTGTCTTTGAGCCGGGTGATGTCGTAGTTGATGCAGATGAGTTCTATGCAGTTTCGTTCGGGGGCATAGGTTCGCACTATCAGGTTGACGTGTGTCCACGAATAATTGCCGTCTTCTCTGAGTACACGTATTTCCTTGTTGAATTTGTCTTCCGTGCCTTTTAGGGCATTATCCAAGAAGTTGAGCATATACCGGCGGTCGTCGGGGTGGATATGGTTGTACACTCCGATGATTTCGGACAGGGGTGTTTCTTCCTGTTCACCGATATTGATGTACCAGCTGTGTTGGGCATCTCCTTGCCGGGTAAGCAGGTTGTATTGGGCATATCCCACTTTGGCATAGTTGCCTATCAGCTCGAAGAAACTCTGGAACTCCTGTATCTTGTTGTAGGCTACGGTGGTTTCGGTTTTGTCGGCGTTAATTAGCAGGTAGTTGATGGGGACGTGGTTTTCGTCGTACAACGTGGTTACTTTGGTTACGAGGTCCATTGTGCCCGTCTTGATCTGCGGATTGTAGTAAGAGCCTACCTGTGAGAAGTCGTAACGGAAAGTGAAGTCGGCATTTTCGTATTTCCTCAGTTTTTCCTTCATTTCTTGCGGGAATACGGGGTTGTCGAAGATGTTGATGCCCAAGAGGTCTTCTTTCCGTTGCAGATGGAACATTTCCAGTTCCTTGTCGTTGAGGTCTATCAGTACGCCGGCTATGTTGTAGAGTTCGATGCCTACCGGGAGGTTCTTGTAGATGTTGTGCAATAACCGTTCGCGCTGTTGCAGCACTTGCGAGGCAGATGACATATAAGGACCGTCCTGCACTTCGGCTATGCCGTAAATCTTATTGTTCCCGTTTTCATCGGTTTTCTGCATACAGGCTTTGCTTCGTATCCATATGGGGCCTTTTACGGTGTCCAGTAGGTAGACAGCTTCATTCGTCTGCTGTATATTTTGGAAGGAATGGGCGGTGGTGTGCGGTTGTTCCTCTTTCAGGATGCGTTTGTTGAAGTCTTCAAAACTGATGAATCCGTCTTCCTTCAAGCCCAATAGGTCGGCAATGTACTCGGAACAGATATAACTTGCATTTTGCACGTCGGCTTCCCACCAACCCATATCGGCATTGCGCATTATTTCTGAAAGTAGGTTATAATCCGTTTTAGCGTCCATACAGAAACATTTATGGTAATTTATATTTTAATTATACCTGATATATAATGATTACAAAAATAGGGATAATTCGCTGAAATGAAAAGATTTTGGGATTGAGATATGAAAAAAAGCAGATACAGGTTATGGTACTCGTTGATTTTTGAATTCTTGTTGTTATGTAAAGCCATATGCATCTGTTTATAAAAAAGGTACAAATTTATGTTTATTCCCTCTATTCACTTGTAATTTATTCGGAGATAAGCGGTATCTTTGTTACCGTTTACAACGCTATTTACCCAATAAAACAAAGAATATATGGAAAAAGTTATTATTAACTCGTATGAGGATTTTGAAAAACTGGTAGGTCAGCAAATCGGCGTTTCGGAGTATGTGGAGCTTACGCAGGAGCGCATCGACCTTTTTGCCGATGCAACGCTGGACCATCAGTGGATTCACGTGGATACCGAACGTGCCAAGACCGAAAGTCCTTTCAAGAGTACCATTGCTCACGGCTATCTCACTCTCTCCATGCTGCCCCATCTGTGGAACCAGATAATTGAGGTAAACAATCTGAAGATGATGATTAACTATGGCATGGACAAGATGAAGTTCGGTCAGGCTGTACTGTCGGGACAGAACATCCGTCTGGTAGCTTCCCTGCACTCGTTGGCAAATCTGCGTGGTGTGGCAAAGGCGGAAATCAAGTTTGCCATCGAAATAGAGGGTGAAAAGAAGAAAGCGCTCGAAGGAATCGCGATTTTCTTATATTACTTTAACTGATGATGCGTAAAATGATATGCCCCCAATGCAAGGTGGGGGCATTTTTTGTGCTGAACGGTAACGGGGAGCGCCTGCCTGTATATGTATCGCGCGAGGGAGAGATTGTACCCAAAGACCTTGCCGCTTCTTTGGAAGGGTATGACTTGACGGAGGTCTACTGTTTATGCTGTTCCTGGCATGGCAGTCCGAGGCGTTTGCTGAAATATTGATGTATATACTCCTTCCATAAATGCCGGAGTGCCGCCGCAGGATGATAGAATAGCATTCGTGGTCCGGCATACCGCATCACTTCTCGCATCCGTTCTTTCATGGCAGGCTTGTAGCAATGAATGGGGCAGAGCCTGCAAGTGCTCTTTTTTTCGCCAAACGGGCAGCGGGACAGGCGTATGCGGGCATACTCCAATAATTCGAGGCATTGCGGGCAGAGTTCTTTGTTGCCCTCTTTTTTGCGGCAGTAGAGACGGATCATCTGTTCTACGGTGCGTTGCTCTTGGGCGATGCGTGATAGGCGGGTATTATTTTTACTCATTCATGCTGCGTTTTAGGTAAATCATATCTTTCAGTTGCTTGCCCGCTTCGTATATGGGATGGTCATAGTTGTCCGTAAAAAAGTCGGGGATACGGTGCGAATATGTGAATCCGCAGCTTTCATAAAAGGGAACGGTCAGAGGACTGTCGCCCGTACCTACGAACATGGTTCGGCATCTGCCTGCATACCGTTCGAAAAGATATTCTATCAGCATCCTGCCATATCCCTGTCGCTGGAATTGCGGGTAGGTGGCGATGTTCTTTATCTCGAAAACATCTTCCGCTTCACGAGTAACGACACAAGCGGCTTTTATGTCACCTGCATCTGTCAGGACGAACATTTCGCCACGTTCCAGATAACGGTCTATCATGTGTTCCTGCTCGTCGGCGAGGAGTAGGAGGTCGAGGTATTGTTTCTTGTTATGGAGAACAGGACATATGCTTATCATATCGCTTTCATGGATTTACGTTGCAAAATTAATCTTTGCAGGTATAATACCAAACAAAAAACGAAATGATACTGTTGATTAATCTGTGATAATTCGTGTAATATGTATAATCCATGCTTGCCGCATCATTTGCGGTGAGTCATTAATGCCTGAACGATTATGAATAAATTGAAAACTTCTTTATTGATTCTGATGCTTTTGGCATCTATATCCGTTTCTGCCGGTTATGCTCCCGACAGCGTGCAAATAGCTCTTAAAAAGATCTATCCCACAGCCGTCGGCATAGCTTGGTCACAGGATAAGGAATATTATGTGGCGGATTTTATGATGAATGGCTTCGATACCAAAGTCTGGTTCAATTCGGATGCGGAATGGGTAATGAAGCAAACAGACTGGGAAACGTTGGACGAAGTGCCCGCCGCCGTGTTCAATGCCTTTGCTGCCAGTCAGTTTTCGGACGGGGTGGTGCAGAACGTTATTTGGGTGCAGTTTCCCAAATGGCAATCCATCGTGGCCATACAAGTGGGCAAACCGAATGTGCAGATAAAATATCAGCTGTTGTTTACTCCTCAGGGCGAAATGCTCCGCCAGCAGAATATCACCTATGACGATAATACGCTGGGGGCAGGCACTTTCCTATAAACCGTACAAAAAATAGCCGGACTTGTTTTTTATACCTTCTGTTTACGTTATCTTTGCCGGAAAGAAAGATTTTATTTTATGAACCGTGATGCTTTTCTGCAAGATATTTACAGTATTGTTGCCGCTATCCCTGCGGGACGTGTGACGACGTATGGGCAGATAGCCTATCTGGCGGGTAGGCCCCAGTGTTCGCGTATGGTGGGACAGGCTATGCATCATGCACCGGAGGAGTTGAATCTGCCTTGTCATCGGGTTGTGAACAGTCAGGGTAGATTGGTGCCGGGATGGACGGAGCAACGGACGTTGCTGGAAAACGAAGGGGTCCGGTTCAAGGCAAACGGCTTCGTAGATATGAAAAAGTCCCAGTGGCAATTTATGATAGAACAATAAACTAATGAATAATACTCGGAATATGAAATTTATAGGTGCGCATGTATCAGCCGGCGGCGGTGTGGAACTGGCGCCCGTCAATGCACATGAAATAGGGGCGAATGCCTTTGCCTTGTTTACCAAGAACCAGCGCCAGTGGGTGGCAAAACCCCTGACGCAGGAAAGTATCGCTCTATTTAAGAAGAACTGCGGGAAGTATGGGTTTGATGCACGTTATATTCTTCCGCATGACAGCTATCTGATAAATTTGGGACATCCCGAAGAGGAAGGACTGGCGAAAAGCCGTGCGGCTTTTCTGGATGAGATGCAGCGTTGCGAAGAACTGGGATTGAAATTGCTGAATTTCCATCCGGGCAGTCATCTGAACAAGATTTCCGTTGAGGCTTGTCTGGATAAGGTAGCGGAGTCTATCAATATGGTATTGGGAGAGACACAGGGCGTTACGGCTGTTATTGAAAACACAGCCGGGCAAGGTAGTAATGTAGGCAATGAGTTCTGGCAGTTAAAGCATATCATCGACCGTGTGGAAGACAAATCGCGCGTGGGTGTTTGTCTCGACACCTGCCATACGTATACGGCGGGGTATGATATTGTGAACGAGTACGATAAGGTCTTTGAGGATTTCGATAAGACTGTTGGCTTCGGTTTCCTTCGTGCTATCCATCTGAATGATTCCAAAAAGGCGTTGGGTAGTCGTGTAGACCGCCATGATAGCATCGGGAAAGGACTAATCGGTATGGGTTTCTTTGAACGTTTCATGAAAGATGAACGGTTCAATGATATGCCGATTGTGCTTGAGACTCCCGATGAATCACTTTGGGCGGAAGAAATCAGAATGTTGCGCAGCTTTGAGACAAACGTTATTGGTTGACCTTAACGTTTTTCCATTCAAAATTAGAGATAATCTCTTTATCACATTTGGCATCTTTTGCTTTGATATTCAGATTCTCGAAAGTGAAGTCCTTCAATTCGTATTGGTCGGACTTGCTTACGTTGAAGAAGATGTCGCAGTCCAGATTGATATTGCGCAGAGTTACGTTGTTGGCGCGTGATAGAGGAATGTCCTTACGGCCTTTGAGGTCGAAGAACTGTGTCCACGGCTTGATGAGCAGCATACTCTTGGCGTCGCCAGTGATGTCTTCCACCAAGATATATTCGTAATGTTGCGGAGTGTCGGGACGCATCTTCAGCCATAGTAAACGGGTGGCATTACTGATTTTGCAACGGCGGAGTATGATGTTTCGGTTGTGTATCGACTCACTGCCGCACGTTAGGCCGCTGTGGCAAAAACCGTATGTACAATCTTCTATGATGATATTTGTGTTACTGCCGTTGTTGGGATCTTTATCCGCCCATGGACCTTTACCGCCTTTCAGAGCTACAGCATCGTCGTTGACTGACATATAGCAATTCTTAACCAGTACGTTGTTGCATACGTCAATGTCAATCGCGTCACTGCTTGGCGCTTTCACCGGAGCGGCAGGGGCAAAGATATGGAGATTCAGCAATTTTATGTTGTTACAGCGGTAGATATGTGTAGTCCAGAACGGTGAGTTCATGAGGCGCACTCCGGAGATTTGCACATCGCTGCTATTGGAGATGTAGAGCAAGCGGGGACGCAACTCGTCCATATTGGTACATTTAGGGATAACTTGACGGCGCAGCCAGAATGACTTCCAGTACCTGTGTCCGTTGCCGTTGATTGTCCCCTTGCCGGAGATTGTAAAACCGTTTACTTTGTCGGCATTTACGAGGGCAGCGAAGTATTTCAGGCTTTGCCCCTCTATACGGGTGTTGACAATGGCGAAGTTACTGATGTCGTCACTTCCTTTCAATACCGCGCCTTCTTCCATATATAAGTGTGTCTGCGGCTTGAAGAAGATTGAACCGCTGAGGAACGTTCCTTTGGGGATGATGATGACACCGCCGCCGTTTTGGGCTGCTTGGTCTATTACTGCCTGTATCTTTTCTGTTTGCAGGATTGTACTGTCGTTCACTACACCATAGTCGGTTATGGTGTATTTTTTTCCGAGTGTTTCAATGTTTACGATTTCGTTTTGTCTGAACCAGTCGGGAATTGGTGTGCCGTCGGGGAATTTCTCTTGTCCGAACATTTGCAGACTGATAAACGCTGTAAATAGAAATGCAATGATTTTCATGGTTTCCGGTAAATTTAAAATCAACTTATGAATTATGCTGCAAACATAAGAAACTTAGTACAATGTGGGGTGAAAGGTGTTGATGTAAATTCTATGTAAAATGACTTTTTAGACTGCTTTGAATACACATTCCACCCGGTTGCCGTCAGGGTCGAGCACTACACTTTCAAAATAGCCGTCGCCTGAGGTACGAGGCTCTCCGGCAATGGTATATCCGGCATTGCGCAGTTTTTCCGTCAGTTCAAGAACTTCCTCTTTGCTGTTGAGTGCAAAGGCGAAATGGGTTAATCCCAGCCTGTTTTCTTTAATGGCAGTGTTTTGTACATCGGTACGGCTCATCAATTCTAACTCGGTTCCGCTGTCGAAGCGGATAAAGTAGGACTCAAATCCTTTTTTGGGGTTGATGTACTTGTCGTTACTTGTGCCTTGAAAGTAGCGGATATAAAACTCTTTCATGTCTTCTAATCGGAAGGTCCAGACGGCGATGTGGTGTATTCTCATGAGTCAATTTTTATTTTAATTTAAACGTTTACCTTATTTCTGCATTTCTCAAATTCCGGTATGTCCGGCAACTCCTCTTCTTCCATGTATAGTTGTATGAAACGTGCAAAACACCTGGCCTTATCCAGATCACCGGGCATCAAGGAGACTCCACTTAACAGACTGGATGAATCGGCATTGGAAATTATTATATCTGGTGCAAGCCATGAACCACGCCTGTAATAACGAATCGTGAGTTCAGCTTGACTATAAGGTATCGTTTCTTTTTTATGCAACAGAAGTCGTCCTGGTATCGTTACGGTTTTGGAAACACGATCAAAAACAATCCGCCGCCACGGCTGTAGAATGGCACTTATTCCTGCTGTCAGGATAATCAAGTACAGCTCAAGAAGCAGTAATATACTTCCATAATCTTCAGTTGTAAGGTTTGAAGGAGTTAAACCAGCGCAAACCGAAACTAAAAATATAAAGAGCCAGATCAGGAAACTCACCATTCTCACCGAGATGCCGTCATTATCAATAACAATCTGTTTGTCATCACACCGGCTTAAATATTCAGGCTCTACCGGAATCCTTGAAGAATCTGTTGACCATTGCGCATTTCCCGTACTTCCGCCATTTTTCAAAGGTATCCGGACGGTTAAATTCCGGGCTTCTTTAAATAGGAGGTACATGAACAGGTAAATCCAACCGTTAATGGTTATCAATCCCAGTATGATATTGGTGAAGGTGTTACGTATATCTGACTCCGTGACGAATATAAGTAATGGGAAGAAAGATATAAATGCTCCCCAAAACAAGATATGGAATTTGCATATACGCCACCTTTCTTTTCTCCTTTGCTTTCGCCACTCGGCTTCTCTACGCTTGACATCGGCTATGATTTCACGCCTCGATTGCTTGTTGCTCTTTTTTTTCTGTTTCTTCATGTCACTTTTTTTCTGTCATAGTCTGTTTATATTGACATATTGTTGCTGTCTCACAGATAAAGCAAGCCGCAAAAAATGAGCCGCAAAATGATAGACTTGCAAACAAGGCAAAGAAGCATCCAATAATTTTCCATTTCTTCGTATCACGTTGTACTGCTTCATTTAACGCTTGAATTTCCTCAGTCCAACATTGATTTTCATTTTTATATTGTTTATGGCTTTTCATTGTATTTTTTTCTTTATTTTAGTTTATATGATGTAGCGTTTTTACGCTTCCCATTGCAGGTGCAATATGGGAAAAGGGTTTCCCGTAGGGTCGGTTTCATCCCTTCCTATAGGTTGGAAACCTGTATGCAGATAGAATTGGTACGCCTGTTCGTTTTGTTCGTTGACGTCTACCTTATATATATGTTTTTCGTGGAGCGCGTATTGTATGAACAGCTTTCCATATCCTTTTCCCTGTTCATCGGGATGGACAAAGAGCATTTCAATGAGTTCATCGCTCAGTCCCATAAAAGCTGCTATATTTCCTTCCCGGTTGCGAATGACGTAAAGCTCTACGGCTTGGAAGTATTGGTTCCGTATTAAGGGTTTGTAGAACTGTATGTTCTCTTCTGTCAGAAAATGGTGGGTGCTGCGTACGGAGGCTTCCCATACGGTGAGAAGTTCGTCGTAGTCTTGCGGGGTGGGGCGGAGGATTGTCATTGGGTATATATTATTGTGATAAATCAATGAATTAAAAGTCGGCTTTCCGGGTAATACTTATTTTCTCTCCGGTTATCGGGTGGATAAACTCCAGTTTTTCCGCGTGCAGGTACAGCCGTTCGGCTTTCGCTCCATAGAGTTCGTCACCGATGATGGGACAGTGCAATCCAAGCGGGTGGGCGGCGTGCACCCGAAGCTGGTGTGTGCGTCCGGTGCGGGGATAAAAGGCGATGCGGGTATAATTGTCCTTGCGTACCAAAACCTCAAAGTCTGTTATGGCGGGTTTGCCATGTCCGGTATGCACCATTTGCCGGGGTCGGTCAAGCGGATTCAGGCATAGCGGCAACTCAACCGTTCCCGTATCTTGGGAGACTGTGCCTTGGAGTAATGCTATATAGCGTTTTTGAACACTGCGGTTTTTAAACTGCTCTTGCAGGTGCTGGTGAACCTGCTTGGTTTTTGCAACCACCAACAGACCCGATGTAGCCATATCCAAGCGATGCACAATCAGCGGACCATCCGCATCCGGATACCGTTCACGTAGCACACTGTAAACGGAAACCGCGTCTTCCTTGCCGGGGACGGATAGCATACCTGCCGGTTTGCTAACCGCCACCAGCCATTCGTCTTCGTAGACGGTTTCCAGTTCTTTCCCGGTGGCTTGCAGTTCTTTCAGCATTGGATTTCCGTCCACTTCAAGGCCTTGCAGCATATGCTTCAGAATCGGTTCGCACTTACCTTTGCAGGCAGGATAGTAATGCCCGTGATGCCGTATTTCTGTTTTGGGAGATTCTCCCCACCAAAATTCTGCCATTGCAATGGGCTTCCAACCATGCAGATAGGCTTGTTGCAACAGTTTGGGGGCGGCACACTCGCCGGCGCCTGCGGGGGGAGTCTTGTGTACGGTTTGCTCAAAGATGTCGCAAAGGGTCTTGATTTCTCCCCGGTAATTCAGCATTTTGAACTGTTCAAACAATTTTTGCTGCAGGGCGGCGGAGCGTACCTTTCGTTCGGTTTTCAGAGATTGTATGCCGGCTTCACGGGCGGCGACGGCTTGCTGCAAAGGAGCAAGCCGCTCTTTCCATGTATGTTCCATCCGTTTGTATTCGGCTTTCTGAAACTGGCTTTCGCGTATCAGGACAGCTTCTTCTTCGGGAGTGAGTCGGAAACCGGGAGATGAGAGAGCTTTTTGTCTCCGTTCTTCCCGCTGCTCCTTGGCAGCTTTCATTTGCAGTTTGGCTTCTTCCAAAGACTTTCGGGCAGTTTGTTGCAAGGCGGCCAGCTGTTCAATCTGCCGTTTGTAGTCTTCATCCTCTTCCAACTGCCTGATACGTACGTTGATTTGTGATATTTGTTCCTCTTCTATTTTGAAGAACCCCTGCGGCTGTAATAAGTCGTACACGGGCGGCACAAAGAAAGGGTGCACATTTTTGCCCGCCAAGATACCCGAAAAGGCTGCGAGATACCCTGTTTCACCCTCCTCCGTCTCCACAACCAATACACCGAACATTTTGCCTTGTGCCAGTTCTTCTTTCCATCGGTCTTGTCGGTTGAGGTAGTTCTGCACCTCTTTTGCTGCGGCTATGCAGAGCGGGTGCGGGGTGTAGCAAAAGGGATAGGTGAACTTTTCCGGCAGTGGTATGTCTGTTACGGGCGTATGGAAAGTGTGCAGCATAATGGGATTAGTCATCAATGAAGTTGTCGTTGTCTGTATTGATGTAAGGGGCGCTGTTGTTGTCTTCTTCCGGGTCGGTCGCAACATCGTCTCCGGCTTGTTGTGGCAAAGGACGCGGGTGTACCGATTTCTTTTTCTTTCCGTATTTACGTTCTCTTTCCCAAGCGGCCTTGCGTGCCTGGTATTGTTCGTATTGGTTTTCCAGATAGTTGTCAGCCATAATTCTTGTTGTTTATAGGTCGTTCAATGCTTGTTTCTCTGAACACAGAGACACGGAGGCATAGAATGTTTTCTGTATGATTTCTTTTACCGTTCGGTGGGCAGTGAAAATTCCTGCCAGTCGTATTGTTGTCCGTTACCGTCGGCTACGGCTACGCGTATGGTGATGTCACCCGTCTTTATCCGGTCTCCGGCACTGATGTTGGCGGTGTACTTCACACCGTTGTGTGGGGCAATCTGTTCCACCATTACGGGCGGAGAAATATAGATGCGCTTCATACCCGTAGTTTCTGTCACTATGGGGACTACATTATATATCGTTTGATTTCCTTCGTTCATGATTTCAAAAATCACTTTGCTGTTTTCACCGGAAGTGATTATATGGTCGCGGTTATCGTCGATAAAACGTATATTGCGTATTCTCAGATTATCGAAGACAGAGGGAGCGGGATAGGTTTCGGGTTGCGGTTCGTAGGGCTCAGTTCTTTCTATCCGATAGCTGAATTCTTCTTGTTTCGGGGCGGAGACGGCATTGCCTATGGCAGCTCCTGCAATGGTTCCGATGATTGTGCCGATGGCCGAGCCTCGGTAACCGCCCCGCCAGCCGCCGTGATTGTCGCCTATCAAACCACCGATGGCGCTGCCGACATTTCCACCGATGGCGGCACCCGCAAATATCGCGCCGGGATCGCCCGATGCCATCCGGCTTGTGCCGCAACCGGACAGGATGAGCAACGAAGCGGTTAACACTGCAATCTGTCTCTTCATATCGTTGAGCTTTAGTTGATAGTACAAAGATAGGCAAATATATGGAAAGTTGCCTGTTCTCTTTCACTCTTTTGTGTTCTCTTAATGCATAAAAACTCTATCGGAGACGGACATAATAAGACTGTATTCCGAACCGGTTGTGCCACTTAGCTGGCACAACTGTGCCTACTCGTTGGCATAACTGTGCCAGCTAACAGGCAAGGTTGTGCCAGTGAGGTGGCAATGGTTGGCATATTATAATGTATCGCCCCAATAATAATCCTCAAAGTAAGAATCGAATTCAATGGAGAAAGTTGCTCCGCACTCTTTGAGTATGTTTATTATGCTTTGTTGCTCGGCAGGAGATAATACCCGTTCGCCATTGCGTACACGGTAATAGGTGCGGCGGCTGGAATTGCTGATAATCCGGTTGATGAAGAAGCGTGTTTGCTTGGCGGTGAGGTTTTCCATAATCCCGAGGAAGCCTTTGGCGTACTTTACTTGCTTATTGGTGCGAAAGTAAGGGCACTCCTCTTTGAATTTATCTAAATGCTTGGGATTGATGGTAGTACAAGAAATTCGTTCTTCCGGTGAAAGCTTTTCAGCCAATTGTCTGAGGCAAGTTCCGGCTTTGGGACATTGTCGGTTGGTGCACCATAGGAAGTTATTGGGAATATCTGAAAATGTAAGTTCTTTTTTGTTCATTATGGATTGTGGTTATGTGGGGATTCTGATATCTGTCTGCAAATGTAACCATTCTTATTCTTACGGGCGTGAGATGCCTATAAATATTTTCTATTATCGTTCTTTTATCAGGAATGTAATGTTTATATTCGCCCCAAAAACAGGAACTGATAATTGAGGAGGATACTATGCTTGCATATACATACATCGAACATGGAAGATTTGAACTGTCGGATAAGCCGAAACCCGAACTGAAGGATTCGCGCGACGCTATTGTGCGCGTAACGCTCGGCAGCATCTGTACCAGTGATTTGCACATCAAACACGGCAGCGTGCCGCGTGCTGTTCCCGGCATAACGGTCGGACACGAAATGGTGGGTATTGTTGAAGAAGTCGGGGAGGGCGTGACCTCGGTAAAGCCGGGTGACAGGGTCACCATAAATGTTGAGACTTTTTGCGGCGAGTGCTTTTTCTGCCGGCACGGATATGTGAATAATTGTACGGATGCGAATGGCGGTTGGGCGTTAGGATGCCGTATTGACGGCGGGCAGGCGGAGTATGTAAGAGTTCCTTATGCCGACCGGGGATTGAACCGCATTCCTGATTCGGTAAGTGATGAACAGGCGCTTTTTGTGGGCGATGTGCTTGCAACGGGCTTTTGGGCGGCTCGTATCTCGGAGATTTCCGAAGATGATACCGTACTTATTATAGGGGCAGGTCCTACCGGGATATGCACCTTGCTTTGTGTGATGTTGAAGAACCCGAAGCGTGTCATTGTCTGTGAAAAATCGGCCGAAAGGACTCGGTTTATTCGCCGGCATTATCCTGATGTGCTGGTGACAACACCGGAGCATTGCAGGGAGTTTGTGCTTCGGAATAGTGAGCATGGCGGTGCCGATGTCGTGCTGGAAGTGGCCGGCGTTGAAGATACCTTTCGCATGGCGTGGGAGTGTGCCCGTCCCAATGCAGTAGTCACTGTCGTTGCCCTTTATGATAAACCGCAGCTTCTTCCTTTACCCGATATGTACGGTAAGAATCTGATTTTCAAAACAGGTGGGGTAGACGGATGCGATTGCGCGGAAATACTCCGTCTGATTGAGGAAGGTAAGATAGATACTACACCGCTTATCACACACCGCTTTCCTTTGGAGCGAATTGAGGAGGCCTATCATGTCTTTGAAAACAGATTGGAAGGGGTGATTAAGGTTGCGATTACTTATTAGAATCCGGTGCACGGAGTTGCCAGAAAGCTACGGCAGCAGCGGCTGCCACATTGAGCGAATCGACACCGTGTGACATAGGGATGCGCACTACATAGTCGGCTTCGGCAATCGCCTCGCATGATAGCCCGTCACCTTCAGTACCCATTACGATAGCCAGCTTGGGTTCGCTGGTCAAGACGGGGTCGGCAATAGAGATTGAATCATCGGTGAGCGCCATAGCTGCCGTGCGGAAACCTAAGTTGCCAAGTTTGCTGATGGGAGTGTCCAGCCAAGTCCACGGCACGAGAAATACCGAACCCATAGAAACCCTTACGGCGCGGCGGTTGAGCGGATCGCAGGAAGTTGGGGTAAGCAATACGGCATCTATGCCGAGAGCGGCTGCTGAACGGAAAATCGCTCCGATGTTGGTGGTGTCTACTACCCCGTCTACTACCACAATCCGGCGGGCTTTCCGGCAAATCTCTTCGACACTGCGTGGCTTGGGACGACGCATGGCACAAAGGACACCGCGGGTAAGAGTGTATCCGGTAAGCGTGGCAAGTAATTCCCTTTTACCTGTATAGACCGGAACGTCTCCGCAACGCTCTATGATAGGGGCGGCATCACCGGTGATGTGCTTTTCTTCGCACAAGAGGGCTAAAGGTTCGTAACCTGTGTTTATGGCAACAGAAATGACTTTGGGGCTTTCTGCAATGAATATGCCCTTGGAAGGCTCGATACGGTTGCGCAACTGAGCTTCGGTAAGGGTACTGAAGATTTCTACTCCGGGGTGGGAGAGGGAGGATATTTCGATGATGGGCATATTTATAAGTCTTTGTTTTATTGGTAATATGATTTTTTAGAAATATAAGTCCATTGACTTGCAAAGCAAAGATAGTTGATTTTTCAATCAGTATCTATAAATAATGTTTGCAGATATCGATATAAATTGCGAATATTGCATATAAATCATGTGCTTGTTGACTTACTTTCATAATTAATTGGAAGTATCTAATATTAATTCTACTAACTTCTGCAATGGATATCATATCGTATGGATTGTAGTTATCAATTTGAGCAAATACTAATTCGGGACTTGAAAAAAAGCTCTCGAAAGGCATTTGATGAAATATATGCCATGTATGCTAAGCGCTTGTATGCATATTGTTTGCAATACACTAAGAATGTAGAAGATGCTGAGGATATTGTGCAGGATGTTTTTGTACATTTATGGAAAATAAGAAAAGAAATTCGCCAAGAAGAAACATTAAAGTCTTTACTTTTTATAATGTCCAGAAATCGGCTGATTAATGCATATCATGCCAAGATAAACTCCCCGATATACGAAGATTTTGTAAATTGTCCATATTTAATATCTGGTAGTGACCCTACTAAAAAAATGGAGTATGATGAGTTTGTTTTTCAGCTAAAGTCAGTAATAAAAGAGTTGCCCGCTACACAGAGAAAAGTTTTGGAACTTTCTTTATTACATCAATTAGGAAATAAGGAAATTGCGGAGAAATTGTTATTAAGTGAACAAACGGTTAAAAATCAGCTTTCTATTGGATTAAAAAAATTACGGGAAATTCTAAAAAAAGCTTTGATTATAATCATTTTGTTGTTATTTGTTAATTAGACAGAAAAAAAAGTACTTTATCTCTTCCGATTTGTCATAAAAAAATGAAAGTATGAAAGATTTAGATCAGAAATATAGAAATGATAATTTATCTATTGAAGAATTATCAAAATTGAGGAATGATTTCAATATAGGAAATATTGAAAAAATAGAGAACGTAATGCGTGAACATTGGATGAATGATGAGATAGCCATTGCTGATGTTGATGATGCACGCATAAATGAAATAAAGAAAAAAATAGATTCAAGAATTACTAATCCTAATGTGTTTAGAAACAATATGATAAAGGTGCTGAAGATAGCCGCCGCCATCATGTTACCTGTCTTTATTACTATTAGTATATATTTATATATTGAGAACGTTAATTATGTAGCTGAAGAGATGTTGGTCACTACCGGTCCGGGTGAGAAAGTTAGTATTACTCTTCCTGATAAGACTAAAGTAACCATGAATTATAATTCTAGATTGTGTTATAAACCGAATTCTTATAATAAAGATAAACGTGAGATAAAGTTTAATGGAGAGGCTTATTTTGAGGTGAGTAAACGTAAAGAATCCCCTTTCTATATATTATCTAAAGATTTTAAAGTAAAAGTATTGGGAACCTCTTTTAATTTGTCTGCACGTGAGGACAATTTTGCAGCTGAATTAACATTGGAAACAGGCAGTGTACTCTTTACCTCTTTAAAAACAGGAAAAGAAGTGGTTTTACAGCCAAGTCAAACAGCTGTTTTGGATTATAGTACGGGCGTTATTACGGTGAGCACAGCAGAGAATGTGTCAACTGCAACCGCATGGAAAAGAGGCGATTTGGTATTTAGAAACCTGCCATTGGGAGATGTCTTGAAAAAAGTAGAAGAGGCATTTGCTGTTCAAATAAAATTAGATACAGTAATTTCCGGTAATGACCTTTTTACAGGAACATTGCCTACATCAAGTTTGAATGAAGCTCTTGAAATTATTGAAAAATCATATAATGTAAAGGCTGTAGTAGAAGGTCGTAAAATAGTTTTTATAAAGGCAGATGTTACGGTTTTGGCACGATAGGACAAAATGATATAAACACAATCTGGTAAGTTGTAAATAACAGTATAATCATAGGACAGTTTAAATTACTCATTTTTGGTTTAAGGAGGTATACGTAATATGTTATTTAACATAGATTTTTAATGGTACCTTTTTAAATATGTATTGTCTTTACTTATAGCCTCTCAAGAAGAGGGTATTTATTAACTTTAATTTATAATGTCATGAACAATCATTTGAAAATGAGGTGTTTTATTGTTTTTATGTTATTGTCATGTTTCTGTTGTGAGAATGTTTTCTCACAAGTACAGAAAGTGTCTGTTAATGTGAGAAACGCATCTCTCAAAGAAGTTTTTAAAACAATTGAACAACAAACTACCTATCGTTTTTCTTACCGTAACGCAACTATTGATAATAAGAAAGACATTTCTATTTCTAAATTAAATGCTACTGTTAATGTCGTGTTAGATGAAGCACTAAAGAATAGAAATTTATATTACAGCATAATATCATCTAAATCGATTGTTATTTCTGAAAAGATTAATAATGCAAATAAAAAAACAAAACATATTACCGGTATAGTAAGGGATATATCAGGAGATGCTGTTATAGGAGCAAATATTATGATAAAAGGGACTAATATAGGTGCTATTACAGATATAAACGGTCATTTTGAACTTGAAGTACCTTATGAAGGCGTCATGGTTGTTTCATATATGGGCTATATTGAGCAAGAGTTATCACTTAAATCAAATAATTCATTTTCTATCACTTTAGAAGAAAATACACAAGCATTGGATGAAGTTATAGTGATTGGTTATGGAACTCAAAAAAAGGTGGATTTGTCTTCTTCAATTGCCACACTCTCGTCTAAGGATATAGGACAATTGCCAAATGGGTTGGAAACGGGATTGCAGAGTTCAGTGCCCGGAGTGCAGATAACAAATGGGAGAATCCGCATTCGTGGTGTGGGAAGTATAAATGATACAGATCCATTATATGTCGTGGACGGAATGATTGGAGGTGCTGTACCTGATGAAAATAATATTGAAAGTATCCAGATTTTAAAAGATGCAGCTTCTTGTGCTATTTATGGAGCAAGAGGGGCTAATGGTGTGATACTTATTAACACAAAGCGGGGGCAAGTAGGTAAAGTTAAGGTGGAATATAATGGTTATGCAGGGCTTAAGGAATTACAACATACTATAGATCTGTTGAATGGACGGGAGCTGGCTGAATTGGTTAATGAGGAATTATACAATGCCGACCCGACGCGGAATGATTATATGAAAGCTCTTTCAAATCCTGAATCTATTGGTGAGGGATACAATATGTTGAATGCCCTTAAACGTACGGGATTTTATCAGAAACACAACTTATCGCTTAATGGTGGTTCGGAAACGGCTCATTTTAGAATTAATGGAGTCTATTCTTCTGATCAACCGACATTCATAAAAGAAGATAGCAAGAGTTTGGGATTACAGTTTATCTCAGATTTTAAAGTTGGGAATTTTGAGTTTGGTGAAACATTTACGATAAAAAGGCTTAACCGTGACTGGAGCAACAAAAATGTTTTGGAATCTTTGCAATGGTCACCTACGGTTCCGTTTTATGATGAAAATAATCCGACAGGATTCATGGGGGCAAGCAATGGAACAACTTGTGGAAATCCTTTAGCTCAAGCACATTTAAATTGGAATAAGACGGAAACAACACTAATAAACGGAAATGCATGGGGAGTGTGGAATATACTGCCTGGTTTGAAATATAAATTCAATATGGGGGTTGATTTCTATACTACTATGACTCAAAATTATGATGGTGATTATGTTATTATTTATTGTACACATTCTCCTGATCAGTACGACCTTTCTAGTATTAAGTCAAACAGAGTACTATACGAAAATACTCTTTCGTATGAGAAAGATTTTGGTAAGCATA
Organism: Bacteroides sp. AM10-21B; assembly: GCF_003472565.1. Classification (NCBI taxonomy): domain Bacteria; kingdom Pseudomonadati; phylum Bacteroidota; class Bacteroidia; order Bacteroidales; family Bacteroidaceae; genus Bacteroides; species Bacteroides sp. AM10-21B. The sequence goes on from NZ_QRME01000003.1 coordinate 174,820, forward strand.
ATATCAGCGCTTTGATTGGTGTAACATCGGAGCAAACAAAAAGATTGGGAGTGAATGCAGGGGTAAGGGCCTTGGCGAGTGAATCTGTTCTTTCTTTGGGAACAACAAGAGATTATGATTCAAGGACAGTCGGCTCTTCAGAATTCGAATCTGCTATGTATTCATTGTTGGGAAGAATCAACTACAGTTACGATAGTAAATATATGATGACAATAAACTTCCGTCGAGATGGCTCTTCGAACTTTAGTAAAAAAAATCGCTATGGTAATTTTCCTTCATTTTCTGCAGCTTGGAGAGTTAGTCAGGAAAAATTCATGAGAAATCTGGATTTCATTACTGATCTTAAAATTAGAGGAAGCTGGGGGATATTAGGAAATTCTAACATTAATGCTTATCAATACCAAAGTACTGTATCATTTGATAAAATATGCTATTATTTAAACAATGTAAGGGTAGCTGGAGGATTTCCTACCACTCCTTCAAATCCTGATGTAAAGTGGGAAAGCCAATATTCTACAGATTTAGGACTGGATCTGTCAATGTTCAATAACCATTTGTCCTTTACATTTGATTATTTTTATAAGAAGACCAAAGATATGCTTGTAGAAGTGCCAATTTCATTTGCAGCTGGCTTTAGAGATGTTTTTCCTGTTTTAAATGCGGGTAGTATTCAGAATAAGGGTATGGAACTTATGATTACATATAGAAATAGGTATAAGAAACTTGATTATTCAATTTCTGCAAATTTATCTTCTGTAAAGAATAAGGTTGTAGAATTGGGAACTAAAAATGAAATATTTGCTTCGAATGAAATTTCAAAAACAGTTGTTGGCAAACCAATAGGAATGTTTTGGGGATATGTTACTGATGGACTTTATACCTCTGTTGATCAACTTAATGAAGATAAGGCATTTGCACCTAATGCACAATTAGGAGATGTACGTTTCAAGGATTTGAATAATGATGGTAAACTAAATGCTGATGATCAGGATTTTATAGGAAATCCAATTCCGAAACTGAACTTTGGACTAAGTTCAAATTTGAGCTACCGTACCAATGTAGGTGTTTTTGATTTATCAATGATATGGCAGGGAACTTATGGTAATGATATATATAATAATACCAGATATTATGGTGAAGGAATGTTTGGATATACTAATTGCTTTGCCAGTACAAAAAACCGGTATCGTGCAGAAGAGTTGTCATTTACCAATCCGGTATCAGGCGTTACTACAATATATCCAAAGAATACAGACACCGATATTCCAAGAGCTGTTTTTGGAGATCCGAATCAAAACTCTAGGAAATCTGATAGGTTTGTGGAAGACGGAAAATATTTACGTTTGAAATCTTTGGTATTATCGTACTCCTTACCAACTAATTTAATAAAGAAATTGAATATAGAGAAAATGAAATTCTTTATTGGCGGTAAGAATCTTTTGACATTTACAGGTTATTCAGGCTTTGACCCTGAAGTAGGAGATCAAAATACAGAGAACAATCTTACTAGGGGAATTGATGCTTCATCTACATGGGGCTCTACATTTCCTAACATAAGAGAATATTACATGGGACTTGAACTTGTATTTTAATTAAAAAACTTATTCGATATGAAACAATTTCTTAAAATATATACTTTGTTAGTAACTACAATGGTTGGGGCAACTGCATGTGTGCCAAATATGGATTTGAATAATCCTGAAGAAGTATCGACGGAGACATATTATACAAAAATTGAACAATTAGAAGCAGCTATTATACCTGCCTATCAGGCTTTGTTCGGAGTGTCACAGGGAGGCTATGCTGTAGGCGCATTCAATAATCAGTTGGCTCCGGGTGATGATTTTGATGCAACACCATCTAATACTATTTTTCAAGATACATATACTACTCCTGCGTATGATGCTACTATTTTAAATTCATGGAAAGATTTCTTTTCAGGAGTATATGCTGCAAATTTGGCAATAGAGAAAATAGAAAATTATACTGGTGATATTCAGGAGAGTATTAGGGATAGAATGTTGGGTGAAGCCTATTTTCTGAGAGGATTACATTATATGCATCTGTGTATGTTGTTTGGAGAAACGGTTCCCCTGTATGATCATTCGGTAACTGATGCCAGTGACTATTACAAAGGAAATGCCCAACGGGGTGAAATATATGCATTTATCATTGATAATTTCTCTAAAGCGGCTGAACTTTTGCCGGTTCGTAGTAAGTTATATGAAAATGAGTCATATATTGGTAGGGCAACTAAGGGAGCTGCACAAGGATACTTAGCTAGGGCATATCTGTATCGTCCTTTATTAGAGAAAGGCTCCACTGCCGAATTTAGTAAAGCAGAAAAAGTGTTGAAGGAAATAATTGATAGTAATGAATACGAGCTTGTGGACAATTTCCGGGATAATTCAGTAGGAAATAATGAAAATAATAAAGAATCAATATTTGAAGTGCAAATGTTATTAGGAGCAGATTTTTTTGAACAATCCTATTCCTTACGGTGGCAAATGATAGGTGTTCCTAGCGGAACAGGGAGTGCTTGGTGGCAATTAGCTCCGAATCAGCGTACTTACAACGAATTTGAGGAAGGTGACCCGAGAAAATTTATGACCCTATGGTGCCCTGAAGGTGCTTATTATACAGAACTAAATGGTAATGTAGCCGATTGGGAATATATGTATGGACATTACCCGGTGGAAGTTTCACTTTATGGTACACGTAAGTATTGTTTAGATTATCAAATTGGGAATATTGCAAATGAGCATAATGAAAGGTTGATGCGTTATGCAGATATATTGCTTATGTATGCAGAATGCTTACATGAGGCAGGGCATGATAATCTAGCGATAACAGATCCAAATGGCCCTAAATATTGGATTCAAGTTGTACGATCACGTGCAAATAATATAGTACCCTCTGAACAGCCACATTTGTGGTATCAACACTCTCCTGGAACTATTCCGGACGTTGAAACTCTTTTAGCTTCAGGAAGTGTAATAAATGGAGTTCCAATGAATAATGTCAAAAATTTGATTGTGCACGAAAGATATGTTGAATTTTGTGGTGAGTATTTACGTTATTTTGATCTGTTGAGGTGGGGAATGGCAGATGAGAAATGGCTGGAATCTATAAAAGATTTGGGTTGGACAGAAAAAGCTATGTACTATCCATTTCCACAACAAGAGCTAAATAATAATAAGAATTTGCAAGGAAATGAGATGAATAAATAAAGGTATTAAAAAATGAAGAAGATATTTGTACAATTGCTAATTGCTATCATAGGAGCTAATTATTGTTTAGCCCAAGAAGAGTGTACTCCTTTAATTTCTTTTGGGACAGCGCTGGATGCAAAGTCTCAAATTGAAGCCGCTCGGAAAAATGCTCTGTCCATAGTAGACCCACAGGTTGGATATTGGAGAGCAAAAGGAGACCAACATCGAAATTATTTTTTTAAAGAGGCCAATGAAAATATGCCATATAGGTTATATGTGCCTCAAAATTGGGATGGCAAAAGTGATTTACCGTTAGTAATGTTTTTGCATGGTGGGTGGAATGATGAAAATTCATATGTAGATGCTAATGATAGACAACTCATCAAGTTAGCCGAAAAATATGGATACTTATTGGTTTCTCCATTGGGTTGTCATGCAGCTTATGGCAATAATCTGTTGTTACCAGCTGTATTTGGTGAAACAGAAGAAAGCTCTAAGATAATTGCTGCAGGGAGAAATAAAATGTATTCTAAGGAAGAACAAATATTAAGTGAGAAAGATATTATTAATGTGTTGGAATTGATTCTTGCCGAATATCCAATAGATAAAAAAAATATGTTTTTAACAGGACACTCTATGGGAGCTGGAGGTACTTGGTATTTAGGTGCAAAATACTCTAATTATTGGAAAGGATTAGCTCCGATGTCTGGTCCTTTTGTGCTTGAGCATGGATATCCTTGGGATAGTATTAGCAATATACCGGTCTTTATATCTGAAGGCTCTAAGTCGGCAAGTAAAAGTAGCCGGTTGATTTATAAATATATGTCTGAAAAGAACTATGAGGTGGAGTATATGGAGGTAAATAAAGGGCATGGAGAAATGATACCAGTTGTTCTTCCTCATGTTTTTTTGTTTATGGAAAGAGTTCGGAATGAGACAAAATAGCTGTAACTTAATTATAATTACTTGAATCTATTGTAAAAGTTTCATTATCGGTGAAATATCGGAGATAACATAGAGGTTAGAAAAGCATATATATGCTTTTCTAACCTCTATGTTTGATGGACTGTTTGCTAATGTAGTTGGTGTAATGTGTTATTTTCCGATGCAGAAATGCTGAAATATATTTTGTAATACCATATCATTCGTTACCTCTCCCGCAATATCACTCAAATGAAAAATACACTCCCGAATATCTTGTGATACGAAATCTCCGGAAATATTATTTGCCAGACCTTTTTGAACTCGATGAATGGCTTCCAGTGCATTGTTTAATGCTTCATAGTGACGGACATTTGTTACTATGACATCATTTTGAGTAATTGCAGGAAGATGGGCGGATGTTATTAGCATCTGCTGAAGTTCTTCTATATGTTCTCTTTTTTTTGCAGATAAGGTGATTGATTTTACACTATCAGGAAAGTAGGCAGGAATAGTATTCTGCATATTATTCACTAAATCCACTTTATTGTAAACGAGGATAAGTTGTTTCCCTTCACAGCGGGGAAGGAGTTGATTGGACAACTGTGTAATTTGAGCTTGGGCATCCGTAGCGTCAATCATCCAAAGAACAATTTCCGCCTGATTCAGCTTTTGAAAAGTGCGTTCTATACCAAGATTTTCGATGGTATCGTTGGTCTCACGAATACCTGCCGTATCAATAAAGCGGAAAGTGATGCCACCGATATTGACCGTATCTTCTATCACATCGCGCGTAGTACCATGAATGTCGCTGACAATAGCTTTTTCTTCATTAAGCAAAACATTGAGTAACGTGGATTTTCCTGCGTTTGTTTCTCCGATGATGGCTACCGGAACCCCATTCTTTATGGCATTACCTACACTGAAGGAGTTCACCAAGCGGGTTATCACTTTTTCGATGTTATCCGCTAACTGACAAAGTTCGGAGCGGTCGGCAAATTCCAGTTCCTCGTGATCGCTAAAGTCTAATTCCAGTTCGATGAGTGAGGTGAAATGGAGTAGTTGATCGCGTAGGGTGGCAAGTTCTTTACTGAAACCGCCTCGCATTTGGCTCATGGCAAGACGGTGAGTAGCTGCAGAAGAGGAAGCGATTAGGTCTGCAACAGCCTCTGCCTGGCTTAAATCCATTTTGCCATTAAGGAATGCGCGTTGGGTATATTCACCCGGACCGGCCATGCGGCAGCCGTTCTTGATTAGTAGTTGCAATACTTTCTGCAGAATGTAGGCGGAACCATGACAAGTAATCTCCGTACTATTCTCACCTGTATAGGAATGAGGGGCACGAAACAAGCTGACGAGCACTTCATCTATAACTTCAGAATCGTCATAAATTCGTCCGAAAGTGAGCGTATAAGGTTTGCTGTCCTCTAACTTTTTATTGGTAGCCGCAGGGATAAAAATACGGGATGTGATTTCGATAGCTTCCGGTCCGGAGACACGAATACATCCGATAGCCCCTCCCTGGGCGGTAGCTATAGCGCAGATAGTATCTTGGTTCATGATTTCCAGCTTGTTTTATTTGACAAAGATAATGCTTTCTTCATAAAAAAGCAGCTACAATGATGCAAGTTCTTAGCTTTTATCGTAACTTCGTATGAATTAATGACTACAAACAAGACATCTATGGAGGCCGAATATAACTCCTATTGGAGAAGTGACGAAAGAGAAACAATACAGGAAGATTTTCAGAAGATTGTTTCTGTTCTGACTGCACATCAAATAGCTTTGTGGGAATATGATATCCCTACGGGAAGATGTAGTTTTTCGGATGATTATTTTCTGATATTAGGTTTGGATAAACTGAATATACATTTTAAGGATATGGAGGAGTCCTATCATTTTATTCATCCGGATGATTTGCCGTCCTATCAGGAGGAGTTTGAAAAAATGTTGAAGTCGGAGACAAAAACCGCACAGATTCCATATCGTTTTGTCGGAAGCCGGGGAGAGGTGGTTTGGGTGGAAGACCATTTTCTGTCTTATCAGCGGAATGACTATGGACATCCGCAGAAGTTGGTGGTGTATACAGTGAATGTGACTGCCAAACGCGAAAAAGAGTTGGAGATAGCCCGTCTTGCCGAACATAACCGGAAAATAATAGAGGCGCTCCCTGAATTCATATTTATATTTGATGACAAATTCTTTCTTATTGATGTGATGATGGCTCCGGGTACAGTATTGCTTCACCCGGTGGAAGTTCTGAAAGGAGCGGACGGTCGTTCTATCTATTCTCCACAGGTAAGTGAACTTTTCTTGAAGAATATTCATGAATGTTTGGAGGATAATCAACTGCGGGAGATTGAATATCCGTTGGATGTGGACGGGAGACGTTACTACTTCCAGGCTCGCATTGTACCCTTTGAAGGCAATAAGGTCTTGGCATTGATTCATGATATTAGTGATCGTGTACGCCGTTCGAATGAACTGATTGAGGCTAAGCGGAAGGCGGAAGAAGCTGATAGTATGAAAACACTCTTTTTGGCTAATATGAGCCATGAAATCCGTACTCCGTTGAATGCAATAGTCGGTTTCTCTGAAATTGTGTCTCTGACTGAAGATGAGAATGAAAAGAAGGAGTATTTGGAGATTATTCAGAAAAATAGCGGCTTGTTACTGCAACTTATCAATGATATATTGGATTTATCCCGCATTGAATCAGGACGGTCTGAGATGCATTTCGGTCCGGTGTCTTTGTCGGCTTTACTGACGGAGGTGGCAAAGGTACATCGTCTTAAAATACCCCATGCGATACAATTGGAAGTAATACTGCCTAAGGAGGATATCACTATCAATACCGACCGAAACCGATTGACCCAGGTACTTTCTAACTTTATGTCCAATGCCATTAAAAATACCTCAGAGGGGCGTATTGTATTAGGGTGTGTTGTTGAAATGGAATGAGATAGATGGCTTGTTTAAAAAAGGTTATGAGATGTTGTGGGCAAGGGATGGGGAGGAGGCCATAGAGTGCTTCCTTAATGACAAGCCTGATTTTGTATTAATCAATCTGAAACTTGCCAAATTGGATGGTGTGCAAGTGATAGAGAAGATGAAACAAGTTTCCGCTGCTATACCCGTTGTTGCTATAGCGGAACACTCATGCTATACAGCAAAACAACAGGCATATCAGGCGGGATGTGATAAGGTTGTAGTAAAACCTTATTCATTAGACCGCTTGAAAGAGACGGTCAGGGTTTTATTGCAAGACGCTTAAATACGTTCGAGCACTTTAAGGATAAGGTGGTCAATGGTATTTTTATATCCTGTATTGGCTTCCTTAATCAAGCGGTTGGCTATTACCATACAAACTGTCATAGCCTTGTGTCCCATTAGGCGGCTAAGACCGGCCAATGCGGAACTTTCCATTTCAAAATTGGTAACCTTATAGCCGTTATATTCGAATTTTTCAATCTTCTCATTTTGATGCGGATCTGCCAGAGGTACACGAAGTTCGCGTCCTTGCGGGCCGAAAAAGCCACCTGCGGCGATGGTTACACCTCGCACCATATCATCTCCGGCTATGCGGTTTATCAATTCGGTATCTGCATCAATCACGTAAGGAGCCGGTGCGCACATATTTCCCGTCCAGCCCATGTGGTTGAGGAAAGCGCGTTCGAAAGGTAAGTCGCAAACAGAATTACGTCCGGCATAGAAGTTCAGCAAGCCGTCAAAACCGATAGATTTGGCGGAGCAAACAAAAGTTCCCACAGGAGTATAAGGTTGCAGACCGCCGCAAGTGCCGATACGCACCAATTCCAGCTGACGTAACTGAGACTTTTCTTCCCGGGTTTGGAAGTCGATATTGGCAAGGGCATCCAATTCGTTCATTACAATATCGATATTGTCACAACCGATACCGGTAGAAACGACGGTAATGCGCTTACCTTTATATGTACCTGTAATCGTTTTGAACTCGCGGCTCTCCACTTCACATTCTTTACTCTCAAAATGGGAGGCAACCAGTGCCACTCGTCCGGGGTCACCCACAAGGATTACTTTATCTGCCAGCCATTCGGGCTTTACATGTAAATGGAAAACGGAACCGTCTTCATTGATTATCAGTTCGGAAGATGCAAAATACTTTTTCATGTTACAGGATATTATAAGTTCGTTTATAAAGAGAAAACGCCGGTAACCGGTTTCTGTTCACCGGTTCCGACGTTTATATTGATGAATTTACCGGTTTACTTGCTCAACGGCTGACTGGATGTGCCGGTTGTCGGTTTGGCAATGTTCTCGCGCATCGAAGTATCGGCCTCAATGTTCTTCATGCGATAATAATCCATTATGCCCAAGTTGCCGCTACGGAATGCTTCAGCCATAGCCTTAGGCACTTCCGCCTCGGCTTCAATTACTTTGGCACGTGCTTCCTGTGCTTTGGCTTTCATTTCCTGTTCGCTGGCAACGGCCATGGCACGGCGTTCTTCCGCTTTTGCCTGAGCGATGTTCTTGTCGGCATTTGCTTGGTCTATCTGTAAAGCTGCACCGATGTTCTTACCTATGTCGATGTCGGCAATATCAATGGACAGGATTTCAAAAGCCGTACCGGCATCCAGTCCTTTGCGGAGCACCAGTTTCGAGATAGAGTCCGGATTTTCCAGAACGGATTTATGGTTCTCGGAAGAACCGATGGACGATACGATACCTTCACCTACACGGGCAAGGATTGTGTCCTCTCCTGCGCCACCTACCAGTTGACGGATATTGGCGCGTACAGTGACACGGGCTTTGGCAATTAGCTGGATACCGTCTTTTGCCACTGCAGTGACAGGAGGAGTGTCAATAACCTTCGGGTTTACCGACATCTGGACTGCCTCGAACACATCACGTCCGGCAAGGTCAATGGCGGTTGCCATTTGGAAAGGTAATTCTATATTGGCCTTGGAAGCGGATACCAACGCATGTACTACTTTCTCGACGTGTCCGCCGGCAAGGTAGTGTGCTTCCAATTCATCGCGGGTGATGTTGCTCAGACCGGCTTTATGCGCTTCAATCAAGCCCGGCACAATGATGTAAGGCGGTACGTTACGGATGCGCATCAGGAATAGCTGGACCAGTGATATGTTTACTCCTGAAACTTTGGCGGACAGCCATAGGAAAAATGGTACGTAGTGGAAAAACAGTACCAGAAAAATGATACCGCCTACGATAATGAAGGCAGTGAGATACATTGTGCTTGGATCCATGATTTTTAGTTATTAATGGTTACTATTATTGAATATCAATTTATGATTATGACTTGCCAGCTTTCTCTACGAGAATTACTCCGTCCGTAATGCGATTTACTATGATAGGAGTTTTCTCATTCAGAAAGCCGTCTGTGGATTTTACTTCTACGATGTCACCGTTTATTTCGGCATATCCGATGAGGGCGAGACGGGTGGTGGTAATACCGGTATCACCTATCTTCACTCTCTCTTCGGCGCTGCGGTCTACTTTTGAAGTGATATTTTTCTTCAAAGCTATCTTATCCAGGGTTTTAGAACGCATAAACCATACCAATGAGCCTACACAAGCTATGGCGGATATGGCAAGTGTGATGACCCCGGCTGTTGTCCCTAAATTGGCGAAAGCATAATAATTGGCATAAATGATGCAACCGCCTGCCAGAAAGCCTGCAATGCTGATACCCGGTACTATGAATAATTCTACGAGGAACAGTATGACTGCCGCAACGACCAATACTACGATAATGAAGATGTCCATAGCTATTTTATTTAATGGTTTGCTTTTCTAATTTGCGTACTTGGATAGCTGCACGGTCTGTTTCGGTGGCTAACTGTTGCACTCGTTTCTCTAAATCAAGTATGGCCGGAGCCATTTTGCTTTTTTCATTTTGATTGGCACGCGAATATTGGGCGCGCATATTCTCCAGTTTGCTTTGCTGCTGATTGTAGCTTTCTTCCAATTGAAGATACTTTTTGAATTGCGCTTTCGCCTGTGGAGAACGGAAGTCGGCGGCATAATGATAAATATGCCTGTCGTCAATTACAAATTCAAACTCATGACGTTTCTTGGTTTCCGGCTTTTCTTGCATCACTTCTTGCAGACGTTTTTGGGCATCGGCTACTAAGTTTTCATCGGTCCAAGTGTCTTTAATGGAATGAAGTTGGGCAAGCTTTATCAGTTTGGGTTTATCCATGTTTTCATAGTTGTACACCTGTTTGGATGAGGTCGGAACGAACACATATATGCAAACTTTGCCTTCCGGCTGATAACGGTCGGAGGCAAACCAACCGAGGTTGTTGAATTCGTCTATGACATACATATAGTCGTTGTAGGGAGAGTTGAAAGGCATACCTACGTTCTCCGGAGTGAGGTAGGTGTCAGTATTCATGTTGTAGCGCGTTACGAAAATATCGTAGCCTCCCATTGATGCCGGACCGTCGGCGGCGTAGTAGATAGTGATGCCGTCTGCCAATACATACGGATAACCGGCGTTCATGGATTCGTTGATACTGCCCGGCAGCATATTGCCTTTACCCCATTCATCAAGCATTTTATTGCGCGACAGGATGTTGAACGTACTGTCTTTTTGCAGTTCGCTGTAATAAATCTTGTTTCCTAATTCCGTTTCGTACACAGTACCGCCCTTGCTGTTGGAATTTTCAAAGTAAACATCGTACATAAACAACTTGCCGGATTCGGGACTGATTCTGTATGCTTTGAGGAAGTCTTTCTTGTCCACCACGAAACTGTCGATGAAGCATACTTCTTCCACACCTTTCAGCATACGGAGATTTGCCTTGCTCTTTTCCAGAAGTTTTTCCGCTTCGGTGGTGGAGCGTTTCCGCTTTTCCAGTTCGGCAATGTAGTCTTCAAAAGTATTGACGGCCTCTTCAAAACGGTAGGTGTCATTGTAGGCCTGCCCCAAATAGAGTTGTCCGCCGGTGGCGCGACGCTTTACGGCTGTTTCCAAATATTTTATGGCTTCTTCCGCTTCTCCCGTATTCAGGCAGCACACGCCATACCACAGATTATAACTTCCATTATTAGGCTGTGATTTTACGAATTTCTTAAAAGCGGGCTTCGCTTGTTCATATTGCCCTTTTTCATAGAGTGCTTTCGCTTGTGCAAGGGTTTGCGCTGAAGCGTGTATGCCAAAGAAACCGAACAATAAAAACAGTATATATCTATTCTTCATACTAAAAATCTTTTTAATGAGTTCAAAAATACAAATTTATCGGGAATAAAGCCGTCTTCCGTAATTCTATTATGTTAATTCTTCTTTAAATGATTCTTTTCAGTTACTTTTGCAGCCGACTTTTAACTGATTTTTATGGCACAATTTACAGAGGAAGAGAAGACATTGCGGCGTATTGACAAGCGGTTCAGTAAAGGGGTGGTGGAATACGGGCTGATAGAAGACGGTGACAAGATTCTTATTGGGCTTTCGGGCGGAAAGGATTCCTTGGCATTGGTTGAGTTATTGGCTCGTCGCGCCCGGGTTTTTAAACCGAAGTTTTCGGTGGTCGCTGCCCATGTGGTGATGCGGAATATTCCCTATCAGAGCGATACGGATTATCTTAGAGGCTATGCCGAATCGTGGGGAGTGCCTTTTGTGCTGTACGAAACGGAGTTTGACGCAAGTACGGACACGCGTAAATCACCTTGCTTCCTGTGTTCTTGGAATCGGCGTAAGGCGCTGTTTACCGTAGCCAAGGAACAAGGATGCAACAAGATAGCTTTGGGACATCATATGGATGATATTCTGGAGACATTGCTGATGAACATTACTTATCAGGGCGCATTCAGTTCGATGCCGCCGCGACTGGTGATGAAGAAGTTCGACATGACGATTATCCGGCCGATGTGCCTTGTGCACGAAGCGGACTTGACGGAACTGGCGGAGATAAGGGCTTATCGGAAGCAAAAGAAGAATTGCCCTTATGAATCACAATCGAGCCGGAGCACGATGAAAGGAGTTTTGCATCAGTTGGAGGAAATGAATCCGGAGGCGAGGTATAGCCTGTGGGGAAGCATGACTAATGTACAGGAAGAGTTGTTGCCCCGAAAGATTTAACCGTCCTTAATCACCAATCGCTAATAACTAATCATTAACCACTATATGAAAGCTTTTTATACCATTTTACTATTGATTGTGTCCAACGTCTTTATGACATTTGCTTGGTACGGGCATTTAAAGTTGCAGGAAATGAAAGTTATATCCAGTTGGCCGCTTTATGCCGTTATCCTCTTTTCGTGGGGAATTGCGCTTGCGGAGTATTCTTTCCAGATTCCCGCCAACCGCATCGGATTCATCGGCAATGGCGGCCCGTTCTCATTGATGCAGCTGAAGGTTATTCAGGAGGTGGTGACGCTTATTATCTTTACGATATTTACCACGGTACTGTTCAAAGGCGAGAGTTTGCACTGGAATCATTTTGCAGCATTTGTTTGCTTGGTGCTGGCTGTGTATTTCGTCTTTTATAAATAAAGGGGGTTGTCAAAATGTAAAAGCCCTATCATTAGCTTCGCTCAAAACATCTTTTGATTTTTACGCTAAGGTATAGTCTGTCATTCAGAGGAGCTTGCGACGAAGAATCTCCTCTCTTATGTATGCAGAGAAGAGATTCTTCACTATGTTCAGAATGACAGAGTGATAGGACTTTTACATTTTGGCATTCATCTCTTTATTTTCCTGCCATATATTTTTCCATTCCTTTTGTGTAGAACGTCTGGAACTCTCCTTTTTCGTCAGTATATATAAAACATGCGTCAAGGTCGGGGTGGGCATCAGCGAAACGTTCGGCTTCCTCCAATCCCATAACCATGAAGGCAGTGGCGTAAGCGTCGGCACTCATACAATCGGGGGCAACTACTGTTGCCGACAGTATGTTGTGCTGTACCGGGTATCCTGTGCGCGGATCTATGGTATGGGCATATTTCTTACCGTCTTTGTAGTAATAGTTCCGATAGTTACCGGAGGTGGCTATGCCTACGTTAGTGACTTGCAATACAGTCTGTAATTCTTGATTTACTGCAAGTGAATCGTCTATCGGCTTGTTAATGCCGATTCTCCACAGGCTTTTTTTCGGATTCTCTCCGCGGACTACTACTTCTCCGCCTATATCTACCATAAAGTTGCCAACTCCTTTCTTTTCCAGCAATTGTGCAATGACATCTACCGCATATCCTTTGGCTACTGCACTGCACGAAAGCATGACGCGAGGGTCTTGTTTAAGAACTTTTCCTTCGGTGGATAATGAAACTTTCGAATAGCCTGTAATGTCTAATAAACTGTCTATCATGGCAGAGTCGGGAAACGCTCCTTTCTTGAAGCCGAATCCCCAAGCATTAGCCAAGGGGGCTACCGTGATGTCAAATGCGCCTCCGGTTTCTTGGGAAACCTCCATGCTGCGACGGAATACGTTGGTAAAGAAGGTGTCGGGTACGATGTCCTCATTACGGTTGATGCGTGTAATGGTGGCTGTATCGTTGAACGGAGACAACGAACCGTCGAACCGCTTGAGTTCCGCCTCTATCTCTGCCTTCAAGTCACCGTCGTACTGATAGGTGATGTTGTAGACTGTTCCGAAAATCAGTCCGCTGGTAGTTTGGTAGGGGGCGGTGCGATTGTGGCGCGCCAGTATTCCGATAGTGCCTAACACAAGCAAGGCAATCCATAAAAAATTCCGTTGTGCTTTCTTATCCATAATGTATTATAGTGCTAAGTAAATGATTAAAATCGGTTTAAATCTTTCCTCTCTCCAACTCTCAACTAAAACAAAGATGTTCTATCAATATCTTCGTGCCGATAATGATAAGGATAATGCCGCCCCAAAGCTCTGCACGCAGTCTGCGGGCAATGCCGCACCCAAAGCGGATGCCGAACATCAGCCCTACAAACGACAGGACAAATGACACGAATCCTATGATGCCGATGGAGGGCATAAGGGAAGAGTAGTTGCGTACGCCCAGAAAGGCAAACGAAACACCTACCGCCAAAGCATCGATACTGGTGGCTACCGCCAATGCGGCGACAACTTTCAAACTGGTAGGGTCGAACTCGTGTCTGCATTCTTCGTCTTTGAAAGACTCCCTAACCATGCGTCCGCCCAAAAATGCCAGAATGGCAAAGGCAATCCAATGGTCTATGCTCTCGATGAGGTGGCTGAAAAAACTGGCGCCTATCCAGCCAAGCAATGGCATGAGTGCTTGGAAAAAGCCGAAAGCCAGCGCCATTATCAGCATCGGACGCAGCCGGACACGTTTCAATATGATGCCGCTGGCTATAGATACAGCAAAACAATCCATTGCAAGCCCTATAGCAAGTAGCCAGATTTCTAATCCTGTCATTGTCTTAGAATGGAAGTTTATAAGTTATTGTATAGGTGACACCCGTTGTGTTTCCGTTATACTTGCCGTAGCCCGGTACATACCACGGGTCGCCATTCTCGGCAACGGAAGAGCTCAGGCGGAACTTGAAGCGCAATGCCCAGCCCATGTACAGGTCTTTCCATACATGTGCCCGTATACCGACGCAAAACTCCGCCCATTGCATCGAGCCCTTCATCCCTTTATAGTTGAAGGGCAGGCTGTTTCCCCAGATGCCGTCTATCAAATTGGGGTTGCCTAAGCTGCCTCCGTATTCGGGGTCGCTCACCGGCAATGATTCTACATCGTATTTGAAGCCGGTTGCCGCATAACGCAGACCGACGAGTATCATATGGCCGTGTTTCTTGTTGTATAGCGCGTTGTAGTCCATGCCGATACGGAAATAGGGCGCACCGGTTTTATAATGTATGCCTTTCTCGCTCCAAGTGTCGGTATTACCATATCCTAATTCTACGATTGGGAAGAAACGGTTCTTGAGATTTACATCAACCGCCACTTCGCTACTGAAGAAATCACTTCCGAGTAGCTTGCTTCCGGGACCCCACAGGTCTACACTGACGGAGATACCGTTGTACAGCGGATAGTACACTTCCTCTTTGGCTTCTTTTTTCTCCGTCTTGGGTGGAGTGTTTGCCGGTGGAGCGGAAATGTTACTGTTTTGCGCCTGTAACGGAAGGGACAGCAGTAAGCAAAGCGCCAGGCTAATAGAATAGTTTAAGATTCTCTGTTCCATAAATTCCGGCTTCTTTATTTGCAATGCGAATAGAATCGAGGCTGTGACGGCTGTAATCCACTCCCGTTATAGCCTGTTTCATTTGATAACCGCAGTCCATCGACAGGAAGTAGGGGGTGTTGGTCTGATGGATTACAAGAGTGTCTGTCAGGGTTTTGCTGTAATGAAATACGAGTACAGTGGAATTTTCGGTATATCTCAGCGGAAGCGAAAGGTCGTGCACCTTCTTCTGGTTGTTGATGATAATGGAGTCCGTACCGAAAGCGGTGACCGTCAGCGAGTCTAACGTATCTTTGGACACGACCTTGGTTTCGGGGTCCAGCGTATAGAGGTAGCATTGCATCATGGCTCGTGTTGCCATCGAACAGTCGGCTTCTTCCGAACAGGACATTACTACACTGAAGACAGGGAGAAGAACAGCCCCGAATATGATAAATTTGACTAATGCTTTCATGGTTAAATCATTTTCTCAATTTGATACTTGTTGCGTTCCGGTGCATTGCGGGATATCAGTTCGCCGAGGAAACCGGCCACAAACAGCTGTGTGCCGATAATCATAGACGTGAGTGACAGGTAGAAGTAGGGAGAATCTGTCACAAGGCGGTACGGCATACCCTGATTCATGTAATACAACTTGCTTGCACCCACAATTACTACCGCTACGAATCCGATAAAGAACATCAGTGAACCCAATATGCCGAAAAAGTGCATGGGTTTGATGCCGAAAGTGGAGAGAAACCAGAGGGATATCAAATCCAAATATCCGTTGAAGAAGCGGTTCCATCCGCCGAACTTAGTCTTGCCGAATTTCCGTGCCTGATGATGTACCACTTTCTCGCCAATCTTCTTGAAACCGGCATTCTTTGCAAGATAAGGAATATAACGGTGCATTTCACCATATACCTCTATGTTCTTGATGACGTCTTTGCGATAGGCTTTCAGTCCGCAATTAAAGTCATGCAGGTTCTTTATGCCGGAAACCTTGCGTGCCGTAGCGTTGAACAGTTTTGTCGGTATGGTTTTGGACAGCGGGTCATATCTTTTTTGTTTCCAGCCGGATACCAAGTCGTAACCCTCTTCCGTAATCATGCGGTACAGTTCGGGTATCTCATCCGGGCTGTCCTGCAGGTCGGCGTCCATTGTTATCACGACATCTCCCTGCGCCTGTTCAAACCCGCAATAGAGTGCCGGAGACTTGCCATAATTACGGCGGAATTTTATCCCCCGCACTTTGTCCGACTTTGCTTGTAATTGTTCTATTATTTGCCATGAACGGTCGGTACTTCCGTCGTTGACGAAAATAACCTCGTAGGAAAAGTTATGGGTTTTCATTACCCGTTCAATCCATGCAAACAACTCTGGAAGAGACTCCTCTTCATTATATAAAGGAACAACGACTGAAATATCCATTTGCTTATTTACGATTTTACTGTTTACTTTATACCTGAATTTATCTGGAATCTGCCGTTTCCCGTCATCCTTTTTTGCGCCTCATAGCAAACAGGGCGGTAGGAAGGGCAAGCAACGAACCGCAAAACACATTCCATGACACCAATTGCATGGTGATGTCTATGGGAGTGAGCGATTTCACAGTGTCCAGTGTTTCTTGAAATATATCTGTATAGGCTTCTATGCCCGGTACGCCGCTTTGTTTCAGAATATTGATTTGCGATTCGTAGGCGTTGATAACAAAACCGTGGTCTATGAAGCGGAAATAAATGTAGTGCGCCACTGCCGTCAGCAACGCGGCGAACATATACATAAAGACTGTAAAGACCCATGCGTGCAAGAAGCTGATACTGCCGCCGCATACTGTATTTCGATACATCCGCACATAATAATATCCCATAAAAGGGACGCATAGCGTGAGCCCTACGAAAAGGAAAGATAAAAACGGGATTGTCAGCCCCAGAGGGAAGAGGATGAACTTTAAAATCCAATACCCGCCCAGATAAGTGCCGAACAACATTGCATATTGCATGTAACCTTTATTTTCTGCCATTTTTCTTAGAAATATGGTGCAAAGTTATAAATAATATTGGTTGTAGACCCTGTATTCTTGTTAAAGTTGAAAAAAGTTGGGGTAAGGTATTGCAGATTTAAAATTTTTATCTACCTTTGCACCCGCAAACATGGGTAAGTCCTATACGGCCAGCTCCCTTCGAATCCTCCAGGGCTTGATCGCAGCAAAGGTAGTTGGTTGTAGCGGCGCGATATAGAAAGCTTACCCGCCTGCCTCTTTAGCTCAGTTGGCCAGAGCACGTGATTTGTAATCTCGGGGTCGTTGGTTCGAATCCGACAAGAGGCTCAAAAAAAGAGACATATCTTTGCGGATATGTCTCTTTTTTTATGGCATATTTACTACATTTATCTTATTCTTCTGTATCCGTACACAGCGTTATTGCCTAATTCTTCTTCGATGCGCAACAGCTGGTTGTATTTAGCCATACGGTCCGAACGGCTTAAAGAACCGGTCTTGATTTGTCCGCTGTTGGTGGCTACGGCAATGTCGGCAATTGTGGAATCTTCGGTTTCGCCTGAGCGATGGGAAGTAACGGTGGTGTATCCATGGCGGTGTGCCATTTCGATGGCATTCAGTGTTTCCGTCAAAGAGCCGATTTGATTTACTTTAATCAGTATGGAGTTTGCGCAACCCTTCTCGATGCCCATGGCAAGGAAATCTACGTTGGTAACAAATAAATCATCGCCTACCAACTGGCAACGGTTCCCGATACGGTCGGTCAGTTTTTTCCAGCCTTCCCAGTCGTTTTCGCTCATGCCGTCCTCGATGGAGTCGATGGGGTATTTGTTAATCAGCTCTTCCAGATAATCAACCTGTTCGTTGGCAGTACGTTTCTTACCTTTCTCACCTTCAAATTTGCTGTAGTCGTAAATACCGTCGTGGTAGAACTCGGAGGAAGCACAGTCCATGGCAATCATTACATCCTTGCCCGGTTCGTAGCCGGCAGCCTTGATGGCGGCAATAATCGAGTCCAAAGCATCTTCTGTTCCTGCCAAGCCGGGAGCAAAACCTCCTTCATCGCCGACGGCGGTGCTAAGACCACGGTCGTGCAACACTTTCTTCAAAGCATGGAATACTTCGGCGCCCATGCGCAGACCTTCGCGGAAGGAAGTTGCTCCTACCGGGCGTATCATGAACTCTTGGAAGGCAATAGGGGCGTCGCTGTGCGAACCTCCGTTGATGATATTCATCATCGGAACAGGCATTACATATGTATTTGTTCCGCCGATATAACGATAAAGAGGAACGTCAAGGTAGGCCGCCGCCGCTTTGGCTACGGCAAGTGACACGCCCAGAATGGCGTTGGCACCCAGATTGGATTTTGTCTTCGTGCCGTCCAGTGCCAGCATGGCATGGTCGATACTCATTTGTTCCAAAGCCGACATACCGATTAATTTGGGAGCAATGATGTTGTTGATATTGTCAACGGCTTTCAGCACACCTTTGCCGCCGTAGCGTTTTTTGTCACCGTCACGCAGCTCCAAAGCTTCGTGCTCGCCGGTGGATGCACCGGAAGGTACTGAAGCGCGACCGATAAAGCCTGACTCCAATATGACATCAACTTCTACTGTAGGGTTTCCTCTTGAATCGAGAATCTCACGTCCGATAATCTTTTCTATTTTCATCTTATTCTGTTTTTAATATAAATTCTACGAACTATAACAAGTGAAAATAGAGAATTGTTCAGGTTCTCAGTCCTATAAGGTTTTTCCTAAAACACTCCCGCCCAATGCCGCAAATATTCCCAATAGAATACTTAATAAGGTATATAGGGCAAATAGTCCGTAGAATCCTTGTCTTATCAGAATCAATCCGTCGTTGGAGAATGTGGAAAAGGTGGTGAAGCCGCCGCATAAACCGGTAGTCAGCAACATTCGCATTTCCGCAGACAAGTTGAAGCGTGCGGACAAGGCATAGAACAATCCTATCAGAAAACTTCCGATGATGTTTACGGCGAACGTAGCCCAAGGAAAGGAGTAGGGTACTATCCGCTCGTGTAGTGCCATTTGCACGCAATAGCGCAATACGCTGCCCGTGCCGCCGCCAAGAAATATGGCTATCAGGATTTTAGTCATAATGATTGTAATAGGAATGTTTCGGGTTGCAAAGGTAGTGAAGGCAGGGGAATTTTAATCAATCTTCGGGCAGGTTTTATGAAGCAAATAGAGATTTACTAAAACGATGGGGAAGATTTAGTAAATCGTTGCCGGAGATTTAGTAAATCGTCGGGGGTGTTTTAGTAAAACAGGAGAATCTTATAGGGCATCAAGAAAAATACAAAAAAACGTTGATTCAATTTTACTTTCATTTCTTTGCAAGGTCTTTTATATAGAGCGTCCATTCGGATGATTTCACGAAAAGGGGACGTGCAATATATAATGTATAACAAAAGGATAGTATATGAAACCTATTTGGAGATTCTTAGCTTTAGGTATTACGGCCATGTTCTTGTTGCAATCATGTGTAACCGTGCATCCGCTGATTATCCGGTAACCTTTGAGCTTGTTGTATATGGGAATAATGGATGATAGGGAATTGGTCGCGAGGGTAATCAAAGACCCCGGAACAGGATTCCGATGTCTGATGGCGAAATACAAGGAGGAGGTCTATTGGTACATTCGGCGATTGGTTGTGGCTCACGAAGATGCGCAGGATGCTACACAAGAAACTTTTGTGCGGGTATTC
Source organism: Bacteroides sp. AM10-21B (assembly GCF_003472565.1). Taxonomy (NCBI): domain Bacteria; kingdom Pseudomonadati; phylum Bacteroidota; class Bacteroidia; order Bacteroidales; family Bacteroidaceae; genus Bacteroides; species Bacteroides sp. AM10-21B. Next base: position 194,792 of record NZ_QRME01000003.1, read on the forward strand.
CGGTCGCTGTCCGGTTTCAAAGGCGAATGCTCTTTTCGGTCGTGGCTTTACAGAATTGCCACCAACGAGGCCCTGCGTATTTTGGACCGGCGACGTGATGACCGGATGTCATTGGATGATTCTCCGGTTGAACTTAATGGTTTGTTGGCTGATGAGTATGTAGACTACAGTGATTTGGAAACAGTCAGGTTGCAACAGGCTATTCTGGCATTGCCAACCAAACAACAAATGGTTTTCAACTTACGATACTATAACGGTTTGGGATATGATGAGATTGCCGGAATCATCGGTTCAACAGCAGATGGTGCTAAATCAAACTACCATATTGCAAAAGAAAAGATTATCAAGTATATGAATTTAAACAGTTAGTCGTATGAATAAAGATTTTGATTTAAACCGCATAGGCAAACGAATGCCCTATACCGCGCCCGAAAACTTCTTGGACGATATTGAAAATAATGTATGGGAGGCTATAAAAGACGAAATGACACCACCCAAGCCCCAACGGAACTATCGCCTGTGGTACACCATATCCGGCGGACTTGTGGCGGCAAGCATCGCGTTGTTACTGGTCTTCAATATTCTGCCGGATAGCCATAAGGCAACTGACTTTAAGTCGTTTGAACAAGCATTCTCTCAATTGAGCAGAGCCGACCAGAATTATCTGTTTAGCGTCTATCAGGACGACTTATTTATAAACGAATAAAAATAATCAATCATGAAAAGTATTTTTAGAATCCTTCTGTTTGCTATGGCAATGACCGCTTTTTGCGCAAGTGCTTACGCCCAAAAAGATAGCAGACAACGTATGACCCGTGAACAATTGGCCGAAACACAGGCTAAATACATTGCACAGAAAATGGAAATGGACGGCACTACCTCAGAAAAGTTTGTTGAAACCTTTTGCCGGTTTCAAAAAGAGATTTGGGCACTTGGCCCCCGGCCTAAGAGAGAGGTCTCGGGCAGGACGGATGCGGAAACAGAACAAGCCATTAAAGAGCGGTTTGCCCATAGCCAAAAGATATTGAACCTGCGGCATAAGTATTATGAGGAATATAGCAAGTTCTTATCACAACAACAGATTGTGCGTGTATATGAATTGGAAAAAAAGATGATGGATCGTCTGTATCATCGTTCTCAAAAGGCAAAAACTCAAAAACGATAAATAATTATGAAGACGATTTTGAAAACTTGTAATTTGTATTGCCTTTCATTCCTCTTTTTGGCTGCAATGAATGCATGCCAGAATGATGATACGGCATTTCCTGATGAAGAAGAACAGGAACAAGAACAAGATTCAAATCCTGAGAGTATTACTGCCATTATTTCCGACGGGCTTCATGGCAGTTGGAACGAAGGCGACCCCATAATGCTGGTTCATGACGAACAAACTATTACTGTACAGGCACAGGAAGCCGGTAGTTCATCTATTCTGTCAGGTACTATTGAAGGAACTTTTACTGATGATAATCCTTTGTTTGGTATATATCCGGCAGATAACAAGGTGTCCTCGGATAATGAAAGTTTAACTGTAACCATACCTGCCACTCAAACCGGAAATGAGAGTGGATATGATGAAAAGTCGGTAGTGGCAGTGGCTCGTAGCACATCCAACTCTCTGAATTTTCAGACTGTTTGCGGTGGCATCAAGCTTAACTTCCAAATGTCGGGTGTAACGGGCATTGAACTTGAAAGCGTTGATGGTTATGCACTTTCCGGTACGGTCAGGATAAAATGGGATGAACAGGGAAAACCGATAGCCGATAAGATAGAAAACGCCAATTCCATCATTACTTTCAGTGCTTCGGATAAATCAGGTTTTACTCCCGGAAAGGATTATTATATATCAACCTTGCCTTGTGACGTTTATGGAGGTTATAGGCTGTCTATTTACAAGGATGGTTTGGTGGCCCATTATTTCAGTGTGCATCAAACGATAGAGCGAACCGCTTATATAACCCCGAACGATTTGCTGGAAAGCGAGTTGGAGTTTGACGACCCGGATGCTCCGCTTGTAGAAGAAGAACGTCCGGAACTGGATGCCACGACCACAGCACTTCTCCGCCAGTACCAACAGAGCCCGACAGAGGACAATAAGCAGGCTCTTTTGAATCAAATGGGATTACGGTATGATAAAGTCGTTGCGCGAAAGAAAGCCAAACTTCGCGAATTGGAGAGGGAGGCTAAAACTCCCGACCTCGTAGAAGAAATGCAGGGTATTGTGGATGAGATGGTCGAAAATCGAGATACTCGATTGGAGCAACAGTTTCTGCGTCTCATCGACCCTCGAAATGACGAAGACCCGAATGATGCTTGGATAGTACTGCGCGGTGCATCGGCTCCGAATTCCTACATAGGTTATGCACCTGTGACAAATGCCGAATACGCAGCCTTCAAAGGCGGATTCGTTTATAATGCAGGAGAGGAGAACTATCCGGTAGTGAATATTACGATTGCCGAAGCCACGGCTTATTGCGACTGGCTTACCACTCAAGACAACGCCCATATATATCGTCTTCCGACCGATGAAGAGTGGATACTCGGCGCTGGTCATATGCCTAAAGATGTCACTATGAACGCTGACCGTGTGGAATCCGGACTGACAGCAGTGGATGCTTACAATCAGACAACCGGTGCTTGTGGCGGTATAGATTTTTGGGGCAATTGCTGGGAATGGACTTCATCAACAGATGCAGCCGGTTCGTACATTATAAAAGGAGGCAGTTGGGACTCCAGCCGTGATGATTGCCGTAGCGAGAAATCGGATGTTGTAAGAACGGGCACGCAGGGCTACGCCAATGTCGGCTTCAGGGTAGTAAGAACAGATGTTTCAAGTGCCCGATAAATTCAATGTATTGTAAATATAAACTTACCAATTAAGTAAATACGCATAATTAGTTTATACCATTCTGTCATTCAGAGCGTAGCGAAGAATCTACTCCCTTTTTTGTGTGCATGAAGAGAAGGGTTTCTTCGCTTCCTTCTGAATGATAGAATGATATGTTAATCATCATTTTGACGCATTCCCCTTTAAGTAATTTCAATGCTCGATTGTAGAGATTGCATTCAGAACTTGTGCTGATAATCAGTAGTTTTCAGGCTGAAATTGTAGAATTCGTTTCTTTCCCTTTCCTTAACCTTACTCACGTTTCTTTTGCCCTGTAGAGATACCTTCTTTTTAATTCTCTATGTTTTAAGTGTTTAGCCAAAACGGTTGTAGATGCCGTTTTCTTGTATTCCCTTCATTCTCGCCCTAACTTTGCAACATCGAATTTGAGAAACAGATGCTGAACTGTTGAGGCCTCGCAGCAAACTTCCGCTTCTTGAAAAAGATAAAGGCTCAGGCCTGTTACATTATTATATTATATAAACCTTTTAAAACATTAAAAATTATGGGACTTCAGTATGTAGTAGCTAAACGTGTATTCGGTTTCGACAAGGATAAAAACGTAAAGTATGTTGCCAAATCCGTAGGGTCGGGCGAGTTGGACTTTGGTAAGTTGTGTGCCAAAGTGAGCCGTATTCTCGGCATTCATAGAAAAACGGTGGACTTGGTGGCTACCGGCCTTGTAGACATCATGTCGGAAGAGATTGACGATGGAAAGACTGTCCGCTTAGGCGAATTCGGACTCTTCCGCCCTTCTTTTACAGGAAAAAGCGCGGATACGGAAGAGGGTGTTACGGCAAGTAATATCGTTCGTAAGCGTATTCTCTTTTTTCCGGGAAAGGCTTTCAGTACGATGCTGGGTAATATGAGCGTTACCAGAATGGCGGTGCCCGATACGGATTATACCAATGGAGGTAGCGGCGAACCTGACAATTCGGGTATCCCCGATGAAGGTGAGAAAGAAGATCCTTTGGGATAACATGGCAACTTTCTGAGGATACAGAAGGATAGAAATAAGAATGAAGGGTAGCATTACCCTTCATTCTTATGCAAACGTTTTCTGGCGAATTATTCGATTTTTATCCGATTGTTTCCGATAGAAATCCTTATCCTGCTTATATTTGCGGTACGATAACTAATTAAAATACCATAGTATGAGAAACATGAAAGCAATTTGTATCAAACTAACCTGCTTCCTGCTAGTCCTTTTCATGGGTAGCGCAGCAATGGCCGAGGGCATCACTTCTCCCAACGGCCAACTTCAATTGAACTTTTCCGTGAATCCTCAAGGTGAACCGGTTTATGAGCTTTTTTATAAGGGAAAAGCCGTTATTAAACCTTCAAAATTGGGCTTGGAACTGAAGAATGATCCGGGACTGATGAACGGATTCACTTTGGCTGATACCCGGACGTCTACCTTCGATGAAACATGGGAACCTGTGTGGGGTGAAGTGAGACAAATCCGCAACCATTATAATGAAATGGCGGTAACACTGAATCAGAAAGCGCAGAACCGTAACATCATTATCCGTTTCCGCTTGTTTGATGACGGCCTCGGTTTCCGTTATGAGTTCCCTTTGCAGAAGAATCTGAATTACTTTGTGATTAAAGAAGAGCGGACACAGTTTGCCATGGCAGGCGACCATAAAGCATTCTGGATTCCGGGTGATTATGATACGCAGGAATATGACTTTACAGAGTCCAAACTTTCCGAGATTCGCGGACTGATGAAGGAAGCGATTACCGGCAATGCGTCACAAACCCAGTTTTCTCCGACAGGTGTGCAGACTTCCCTCCAAATGAAGACTGAGGACGGCCTGTATATCAACCTGCATGAAGCTGCCTTGGTGGATTATTCTTGTATGCATCTGAATCTGGATGATAAAAACTTGATTTTTGAATCTTGGCTGACTCCTGATGCAGTAGGTGACAAGGGCTATATGCAAGCTCCCTGTAAATCTCCGTGGCGTACGGTGATTGTCAGTGATGATGCGCGCGATATTCTTGCTTCCAAGTTGACTTTGAACCTGAATGAGCCTTGCGCTTATGAAGATGTTTCTTGGATTAAACCGGTGAAGTATGTAGGTGTATGGTGGGAAATGATTGCCGGTAAAAGCACTTGGGCATATACAGACGACCTTCCTTCCGTTAAGTTGGGCGAAACGAACTATTCCAAAACAAAACCCAACGGACGTCATGGCGCCAACAATGAGAATGTGAAGAGATACATAGACTTTGCAGCCGCAAACGGTTTCGATCAGGTTTTGGTAGAAGGCTGGAACGAAGGCTGGGAAGACTGGTTCGGGCAATCCAAAGATTATGTTTTTGACTTTGTGACTCCATATCCCGATTTTGACGTGAAGATGCTGAATGCTTATGCCAAAAGCAAAGGCGTTAAGCTGATGATGCACCACGAAACTTCTTCTTCCGTCCGCAACTACGAACGCCATATGGACAAAGCGTACCAGTTTATGGTAGACAATGGCTATAATGCTGTGAAGAGCGGTTATGTAGGCGATATCATCCCGCGCGGCGAACATCATTACGGACAGTGGATGAACAATCACTATCTCTACGCCGTGAAGAAAGCTGCCGACTATAAGATTTGCGTCAACGGTCATGAAGCCGTACGTCCTACCGGTTTGTGCCGTACTTATCCAAACCTGATTGGCAATGAATCTGCCCGCGGCACTGAGTACGAAGCCTTTGGCGGCAGCAAACCGTTCCACACCACATTACTTCCGTTCAACCGCCTTATCGGTGGCCCGATGGATTATACTCCGGGTATTTTCGATACGAAGTTGGACTTTATGGGCGACCTGCCTCATGGACAAGTACAAACAACGCTTGCCAAGCAGCTGGCTCTTTATGTCACCCTTTACAGTCCGTTGCAAATGGCTGCCGACTTGGTTGAGAACTATGAGAAGCATATGGATGCATTCCAGTTCATCAAGGATGTAGCCGTAGATTGGGATGACAGCAAGTATATTGAAGCGGAACCGGGAGATTATATTACCGTAGCGCGTAAGGCAAAAGGCACTGACAATTGGTTTGTAGGCGGTATTACAGATGAGAATGCCCGTACAGCAAACTTTACCCTCGATTTCTTGACGCCGGGCAAGCAGTATGTGGCCATTCTGTATGCTGACGGTAAGGATGCCGATTACAAGGAAAACCCTACTTCTTACCTGATAAAGAAAGGTATTGTGACCAATAAAACCAAAATGTCCGTTAAGGAAGCGCGTAGCGGTGGTTTTGCGCTGAGCCTGATTGAGGCTACTCCAGCGGATAAAAAGGTTGTGAAGAAATGGAAATAGTTAGGGTAAAAAGAGTTTCTGATTAGGTATTGGTTGGCTCCCCGCAGGACTTTGGTTCTGCGGGGAGTCTTTTTATTATTTTTAGAGGTAGAAAATGGCGTTAACAAGGAAACTTCTTCGTACCTTTGCGCCCGTTAATAAAATAACTAATAACACAAGGAACTTATGGGAGGTTTTTTCGGAACAGTCGCCAAAGCAAGTTGCGTGGCAGATTTGTTTTACGGCACAGATTATAATTCGCACTTAGGGACAAAGCGTGGCGGTATGGCTACTTACGATCAGGAAGAAGCGGTGTTTAAGCGTTCTATCCACAATTTGGAGAGTACCTACTTCCGTACGAAATTTGAAGATGAGCTGGATAAATTCAAAGGGAACTCCGGCATCGGAATCATCAGCGATACAGATCCCCAGCCTCTTATATTGAACTCCCATCTCGGTCGTTTTGCCATTGTAACGGTTGCCAAGATTGTGAACCTGCAAGAACTGGAAGCCGAACTTTTGGAACAAAATATGCACTTTGCCGAATTAAGCTCCGGCAAGACCAATCAAACAGAACTTATAGCCCTGCTCCTGATACAAGGAAAAACCTTTGTGGAAGGAATAGAAAATGTATACAAGCATATTAAAGGTTCGTGCTCCATGCTGCTTCTTACGGAAGACGGCATTATCGCTGCCCGTGACCGTTGGGGACGTACTCCTGTCGTTATAGGCAAGAAAGACGGGGCTTATGCTGCAACCAGTGAGTCGAGCAGCTTCCCGAATTTGGGTTACGAGGTAGACCGCTATTTGGGACCGGGCGAAATTGTCCGCCTGCGTGCCGATGGAATAGAGCAGATGCGCAAACCCAATGAGGAGATGCAGATATGTTCTTTCCTATGGGTTTATTACGGCTTCCCCACTTCGTGTTATGAGGGAAAGAATGTGGAAGATGTACGCTTCTCGTCCGGGTTGAAAATGGGACAGACCGATACTTCGGAGGTAGATTGCACTTGCGGTATTCCCGATTCTGGTGTGGGCATGGCGTTGGGATATGCCGAAGGAAAAGGGGTGCCCTATCATCGTGCCATCTCAAAATATACACCGACATGGCCGCGCAGCTTCACTCCCAGCCGACAAGAAATGCGTTCGTTGGTGGCAAAGATGAAACTTATTCCTAACCGTGCCATGCTGGAAGGCAAACGTCTTCTGTTCTGTGACGACTCCATAGTGCGCGGAACCCAGTTGCGCGATAATGTAAAGGTGCTCTACGAGTATGGTGCTAAGGAAGTTCACATCCGTATTGCCTGCCCGCCGCTGATATATAGTTGTCCGTTTGTGGGTTTCACGGCATCCAAAGGAGATTTGGAACTGATTACCCGTCGTGTCATCAAAGAGTTGGAAGGTGATGAAAACAAAAACCTTGAGAAGTATGCCACTACCGGTTCGCCGGAGTATGAGAGAATGGTGGAGGTCATCCGCGAGCGTTTCGGACTTTCATCATTAAAGTTCAATACACTGGAAACGTTGGTTGAGGCTATCGGGCTGCCTAAATGTAAACTCTGTACCCATTGTTTTGACGGAAGCAGCCACTTTTGATTGACAAATCATCTATTAAGGAATAAAAAAGGGGCGTGAATTGCTTGGCAGTTCACGCCCCTTTTTTTAACTTTACGGCAATTAAAAAAACGATAGGGGATAGGGCGATAAAGTGAGTTACATTATATAATGAAGTAATATCCCGTTATCACTCTGCCATCTCATCACTTTAACACATTATTAGTATGACTTTAGTAGAACGTTTTTTAAAGTATGTAAGTTTCGATACTCAATCGAATGAGGAGAGCGGGGTAACTCCAAGTACTCCGGGGCAAATGGTATTTGCCAAGTTCCTGAAAGAAGAATTGGAAACTTTGGGTCTGGAAGAGATTACGTTGGATGAGAACGGTTATCTGTTTGCCACCCTTCCTGCCAATATAGATAAGGCTGTACCTGTTGTAGGTTTCATAGCCCACATGGATACAAGTCCCGATATGAGTGGCAAGGATGTTTCTCCGCGTATTGTAGAGAATTACGATGGCAAGGACATTGTTCTTTGTGCGGACGAGAAGGTGGTTCTTTCTACTGCACGTTTCCCCGAGTTGCTCGACCATAAGGGAGAGGACCTGATTGTAACCAACGGAAAGACTTTGTTGGGTGCCGATGATAAAGCCGGTATTGCGGAGATTGTTTCGGCAATGGCCTACCTGAAAGAACATCCTGAAATCAAGCATGGTAAGATTCGCATAGGTTTCAATCCCGATGAGGAAATCGGTTTGGGAGCGCATAAGTTCAACGTTGAGCAATTCGATTGTGAATGGGCTTATACCATGGACGGCGGTGAACTGGGCGAGCTGGAGTTTGAAAACTTCAATGCCGCCTCTGCCAAGATTGTTTTCAAGGGACGTAATGTGCATCCGGGATATGCCAAGAATAAGATGATAAATTCTATTCGTGTTGCCAACCGTTTTATCTCCATGCTTCCCAGCCACGAAACGCCGGAGCATACAGAGGGGTACGAGGGATTCTACCACCTCATCAGCATCACGGGCGAAGTGGAACAGACTACTGTAGCCTATATCATCCGCGACCACGACCGTCTCCGTTTTGAGAGCCGCAAGAAGGAATTTGAACATCTTGTACGCAAAATTAATGCCGAATACGGTGAAGGCACAGCCGTGCTCGAACTGCACGACCAGTACTATAATATGCGCGAGAAGATTGAGCCGGTAATGCACATCATCGACACCGCTTTCAAAGCTATGGAAGCCGTCGGCGTAGAGCCTCGTGTAAAAGCCATTCGAGGCGGTACGGACGGTGCGCAACTCTCGTTCAAGGGTCTGCCTTGTCCCAATATCTTTGCCGGTGGCCTGAATTTCCACGGACGCTACGAGTTCGTGCCTGTTCAGAATATGGAGAAAGCCATGAAGGTTATCGTCAAGATAGCCGAACTCGTTGCTCATCAATCATAATTTATAAATCATAAATCCTACCATGAAAACCACTCCGTTTACAGAAACACACATCTCGCTGGGTGCTAAGATGCACGAATTTGCGGGATACAATATGCCTATCGAATATTCCGGTATCATCGATGAGCATCTCACCGTTTGCCAAGGTGTAGGCGTGTTCGATGTCTCCCATATGGGAGAATTTTGGGTGAAGGGTCCGCACGCTTTGGACTTTTTGCAGAAAGTTACTTCTAATAATGTGGCAGCCCTTACTCCCGGTAAAGTGCAGTACACTTGCTTTCCCAATGAGGATGGCGGTATTGTGGACGACTTGCTCGTCTATCAATATGAGCCGGAGAAGTATCTGTTGGTTGTCAATGCTTCCAATATAGAGAAGGACTGGAACTGGTGTGTGTCTCATAATACGGAGGGCGCCGAACTGGAGAATGCTTCCGACCGCATGGCACAGCTTGCCGTACAAGGTCCGAAGGCTATCGGGGCATTGCAGAAACTGACTCCCGTCAACCTTTCCGAACTCCCGTATTATACCTTTACGCACGGTGAGTTTGCAGGCGAACCGGATGTCATTATTTCCAATACCGGCTATACCGGTGCGGGTGGTTTTGAACTCTACTTCTATCCGAAAGCGGCGATGAAGATATGGAATGCCGTGTTCGAGGCAGGCGCGGAATTCGGTATCAAGCCTATCGGACTCGGTGCCCGCGATACGCTTCGTCTTGAAATGGGCTTCTGCCTGTATGGAAATGATTTGGACGATACCACGTCGCCTATCGAAGCCGGACTGGGATGGATTACCAAGTTTGTAGAAGGCAAGAATTTCACTAATCGTCCGGTGCTGGAGAAACAGAAAGCGGAGGGTACGGTACGCAAGTTGGTAGGTTTTGAAATGGTAGACCGCGGTATTCCCCGTCATGGCTATGAGTTGCAGAGCCCGGAAGGCGCTCCCATTGGCGTGGTTACTTCGGGTACAATGTCGCCTACCCGTAAAATCGGTATCGGTATGGGGTATGTGAAGCCTGAATATAGCAAGGTCGGTACGGAGATTTGTATTGATATGCGCGGACGCAAGCTGAAAGCGGTGGTGGTACGTCCGCCGTTCCGGGGAAAAGTATAGGAAGTTGATATATCCTCCTTGTCTGATAGCATTACTAAAACCCTACCGACGTTTTAGTAAAACTCTGCCGGCGATTTACTAAAACTCCACCAACGATTTAGTAAAACTCCGCCAATGATTTACTAAATCGTCGGCGGAGTTTTACTAAACGGCATAATAAAAAAGGGAATCTGTATCAGACTCCCTTTTTTGCTGTTTCTTAAAAAACAGATTATTTCTTGCGGTTACCGTAGCGGCTCATGAACTTATCAACGCGACCGGCTGTGTCAACCAACTTAGACTTACCTGTGTAGAACGGGTGAGAAGTGCTGGAGATTTCCAATTTTACCAATGGATAAGTTTCGCCTTCGAACTCGATAGTCTCTTTGGTATTTACTGTAGAACGAGACAAGAACACGTCACCGTTTGACATATCTTTAAATACTACCGGACGGTAATTTTCAGGATGAATACCTTTTTTCATTTTAATATTTGTTTTTTAATTTATATTCTGTTACTATTTTGGTAATAAATAGTGTAATGGTCTTTTTCAGTGCGCAAAGATAATGCTTTTCTATGAAATGAAAAAAGGTTTTTTGCAAAAAAAATCGGGTAATTGATAGGTTTATAGCTTTTTATTTTAGATTTTTGCAGGAGATTAATATCATATCACCTATGAGAAAACTGATTATATTCTTTTCTTTTTGCTTCTGCGTTGCAACACTTGCAGCCCAGAACACAGAACGCAAACTGTACAGTGTAGCGTTTTATAATCTTGAGAATCTGTTTGACACTATCCATGACGCAGGTAAGAATGACCGTGAGTTCTTGCCCGATGGCAGCTATCGGTGGACGGCCAAGAAATACGAATCCAAGTTGCATAATCTGTCGAAAGTACTGAGCTCGTTGTCGCGAAATCTGGTTCCCGAAGGTCCGGCGGTAATTGGTGTGGCAGAAGTTGAGAACCGCAGGGCGCTGACGGACCTCGTCAGCCGGCCGGCCATATCCAACTATAAGTTTGTTCATTATGAAGGTCCCGACAGACGCGGCATCGATTGTGCGTTGTTGTACGATCCGCAGCAGTTTACGGTTACCAACTCCAAGTTGGTGCTTTCTACTCCTTTCGAGGGGGATACGGTGCATCTGACGCGTGGCTTCCTGATTGTAGACGGTCGGATGGCGGGTGAGCGCGTCTGTTTCATAGTGAATCACTGGCCTTCCCGCGGAGCGAAATCACCGGTACGTGTGCACGCCGCCAAGCAGGTGAAGGCTTTGACGGACTCCTTGCTGCGTGAGGACAAGAAGCTGAAACTCTTTGTGATGGGAGATATGAACGATGACCCGATGGATGAGAGTATGCGGACTTTGGGGGCTCGTAAGTACATATCGGGCATGAAGTCCAACCAGTTCTATAACCCGTGGTGGGAAACACTGGAAGATAAGGGAGTGGGCACGTTGCTTTATCGCGGCAAATGGAACTTATTCGACCAGATTGTACTGTCAAAGCCATTGGTGAAGGCAAAAAAAGGATTACGCTACGATCATAACGAAGTCTTTATCCGTGACTACTTAATCCAGCAAGACGGCAAATACAAAGGTTCACCCCTGCGTACTCATGGCGGGCGTACATGGCTGAACGGTTATAGCGACCATCTGCCTACGATTATCTATCTGAAGAAATAATATATAATAATGTGTAAATAACGGGTCGGAAAGCAAACTTGCTTTCCGACCCGTTTGTTTATGAAGGTAAGAACGCAAAAGGCAGGAATAAACAGACAGATGCAAAAACTTTGTAATATGGAGATTACAATCTTCTGTTAATTCAAGCCAATAGCTTTAAAATAGAATAGATTTGACAGATAAATAGAGATATTTTATTCTTCTCTCGTTCTTCTATTTAAAGGATAATGCTTACTTTTGCGTAGAATTTTGATTCACTAACAATAAACTTTAAACAAAATGGTTAATTACAAAGATTTAGGCCTTGTAAACACAAAAGAAATGTTTGCTCGCGCTATCAAGGGTGGATATGCAATCCCTGCATTCAACTTCAATAACATGGAACAGATGCAGGCTATCATCAAGGCTGCAGTTGAGACTAAGTCTCCGGTTATCCTTCAGGTTTCTAAGGGTGCCCGCCAGTATGCTAACGCTACTTTGTTGCGTTACATGGCTCAGGGTGCTGTAGAATATGCCAAGGAATTGGGCTGTAAACATCCTGAAATTGTTCTTCACCTTGACCATGGAGATACTTTCGAGACTTGCAAGAGCTGTATCGATTCCGGTTTCTCCTCAGTAATGATTGACGGTTCACATCTTCCATACGAAGAAAATGTTGCTCTGACAAAGAAAGTTGTTGAGTACGCTCACCAATTCGATGTTACAGTAGAAGGCGAACTTGGCGTATTGGCAGGTGTGGAAGACGAAGTTTCTGCCGAACACCACACATATACTAACCCTGAAGAAGTTATTGATTTCGCTACTCGTACAGGTTGCGATTCTTTGGCTATCTCTATCGGTACTTCTCACGGTGCATACAAGTTCAAACCCGAACAATGCCACGTAGATCCCGCTACAGGTCGTCTGGTTCCTCCTCCTTTGGAATTTGCCGTATTGGACGCTGTAATGGAGAAACTTCCGGGATTCCCTATCGTACTCCACGGTTCTTCTTCAGTTCCTCAGGAAGAAGTTGATACTATCAATCAATTCGGTGGTAAGCTGGAAGCCGCTATCGGTATTCCTGAAGACCAATTGCGTAAAGCTGCCAAGTCTGCTGTTTGCAAAATCAACATCGACTCAGACTCTCGTCTGGCTATGACTGCAGCTGTTCGTAAGGTGTTCGCTGAAAAACCGGCTGAATTTGACCCGCGTAAATACCTGGGCCCGGCTCGCGACAACATGGAGAAACTTTACAAGCACAAAATCATCAGCGTGCTTGGTTCAGAAAACAAATTGGCTCAATTAGACTAATAGAGTTATCTGATTATAAAAAGGGGAGTGCATTTTTGAAGTGCACTCCCTGTTTTTTTTAGGCACAAACTTTACGAAAGTTCATGTTTTTTTTGATTCATCCGTGCTTACAACTCGATAACCAGCGATTCACGTGGTCCCATCTTCAGCTCTTCTCCAAAGGCGATTGTTCTGCCGCTTAGAATATCTTTTCCTTGTTTGGCATCTTTCAGTATCTCTTTATAGAACTTCAAAGGCACGCTCGTTGCGGCATTTGTACCGTTCAGCATCACGAAAACAGTTTTGCCTTCGTATTGGCGGGCATAGGCATATACGCCGTTCTGTACCATAAACTGGGTCATGCTGCCTTTGGCGATAACGTCGTTTCCTTTGCGCCAGTTCAGTATTGTTTTGTAGAAGTTGTAGCAATCGTTTTGAACTTTACTACGGCCTGCGGCTGTAAGTGCGGTTTCCTTATCATCGGCCCAGCCTCCGGGGAAGTCTTTGCGAACATAACCGTCACTCTTGCTCTTTATACCATTCATCATAATCTCCGTTCCATAGTATAATTGTGGAATGCGGCGGGTGGTAAGCAGCAGGGTAGAGGCTTGCTTCAGCATCGGTAAGTCATTGCCTTCACCCAAGAAGCGGTCGGTGTCGTGATTCTCGATGAAAGCAAGTACCGATTCCGGATTCGGGTATAGGAAGTCGTATACGAAACTGTTATACACACGATCCAGCCCTTTGAACCAAGTTTCCGTCTCTTCCGTTTTGGCGATATTGATTTTATCGAAGAAGCTGAAATCCATTACAGTTTTCAGGTTACTGTTTCTGGGAGCGGATAACTTGGAGTCTTTCTGCCACCAAGCGGTATATGCAGGTTCGGTAACCCATGTCTCGCCTACAGTGTTATAGTTGGGGTATTCTTCATTCAGCTCTTTCATCCAATTGCTCATGGCATCATAGTCAGCATACGGATAAGTGTCCATGCGGATACCGTCTATATTGGCATACTCAATCCACCAGAAACTGTTCTGGACGAGATAACGGTACACATGCGGATTCTTCTGGTTGAGGTCGGGCATGGCGGTCACGAACCAACCGTCGTTCATTTGGCTGAAATCATATTTCGATGCGTACGGGTCTACGTGGGGAGTGAGTTTGAAGGAGGTCTGTACAAAGTTGTTTTCGTGGTCGGGATTGTTGAACCAGTCTTTGCCGGGCATATCCTTTATCCATATATGTTCTACGCCGCAGTGGTTAAAAATCATGTCCATTACGATTTTTATGCCGCGCGCGTGAGACTTTTCAATGAGCTGCTTATACTCTTCGTTAGTGCCGAAGCGAGGATCTACCTTATAATAGTCGGTAGTGGCATAGCCGTGATAAGAACCGCCTGCCATGTTGTTCTCCAATACCGGAGTGAACCAGAGGGCGGTTACGCCCAAGTCGGAAAAGTAATCCAAGTTTTGTTCGATTCCGGCAAGGTCGCCGCCATGACGGGCGTTCGGGTCATTGCGGTCTACCTTGTATTCTGACATACCTGCAATCCGGTCATTCTCCGGATTGCCGTTGGCAAAGCGGTCGGGCATCAGCAGGTAAAGGGCATCGGACGCATCGAAGCCTTTGTGTTCATAGCCTTTCTTGGCACGTGCCTTTAATTCATATTCCTTGATAAGTTTTTTCTTGCCTTGTGTAAAGGTCAGAGCCATTTTGCCGGGCTTCACGTCTTTATCCAGTTTGAGATAGACTAACAAGTAATTATTACTTTCCAGCTTTACTGTGCTACTCAGTGAGACACCGGGATAATTGACGGATACCGCTGCATTGCCAATGCCTTCGCCATATACCATTAGCTGAAGCTCGGGATTTTGCATTCCGGCATACCAAAACGGAGGATCGATTTTGTTTACGTTCATGGCTGCATACGTGCTAAGGGATAGTAGGAGTGTTCCCAAAATGAAGAATACTTTTTTCATGATATTAGTTTTTCGTTATTTTCTGCGCTAAATTAAAAAAAATAGCGGAGAAGGCTGCCGCCTCTCCGCTATTATCCTTTATGCAGGTTATGCAAACGTTTTCACTGCTTACATAAGGAATCCCAGCAATATACCGGCAGCTACTGCCGAACCGATAACGCCCGCTACATTCGGACCCATGGCATGCATCAGCAAATAGTTTGTCGGATCGTATTCCAAACCTACTATCTGTGAGATACGTGCAGAGTCGGGTACTGCAGATACACCTGCATTACCAATCAGCGGATTAATCTTATTGCCCTTCTTCAGGAAGATGTTAAATATCTTCACGAAGATTACACCGGAAGCTGTTGCAACGATAAATGAGAATGCACCCAGACCGAAAATCCATAATGAGTCTGTAGTCAAGAATTCGGATGCTTGTGTGGAAGCACCTACAGTCAGACCGAGCAGGATAGTGATAGTATCAATCAGCGGACCGCTGGCTGTGTTGGCCAAACGACGGGTTACTCCACTTTCTTTTAGCAAGTTACCGAAAAACAGCATACCCAGCAAAGGCAGACCGGACGGAACAAGGAAGCAAGTAAGCAACAGACCGATAATAGGGAACATTACTTTTTCCGTGTGTGAAACAACGCGCGGCGGTTTCATACGGATAAGACGTTCGTGCTTGTTGGTCAACAAACGCATGATAGGCGGCTGGATTACCGGTACCAATGCCATATAAGAATAAGCCGATACCGCAATGGCACCCATCAGGTTAGGAGCCAGTTTGGACGAAAGGAAGATAGCTGTCGGGCCGTCAGCACCACCGATGATACCGATAGCACCGGCTTGCATCGGATCGAATCCGATAGCCAAAGCTGTCATGTATGCGCCGAAGATACCGAACTGTGCGGCCGCACCTACCAACATCAGTTTGGGGTTCGAGATTAGAGCGGAAAAGTCCGTCATAGCGCCGATGCCCAAGAAGATGAGTGGCGGATACCAACCGGAAGTCACTCCTTGATACAGAATGTTAAGTACAGATCCTTCTTCATAGATACCGACTTTCAATCCGGCTTCCATGTTGAAAGGAATATTACCGATCAGCATACCGAAACCGATAGGAATCAGCAGCATCGGCTCAAATTCCTTGGCTACAGCCAAGTATATGAAGAACAGACCTACCAGAATCATGACCACGTGGCCTGCCGTTGCATTGGCAAAACCCGTATAAGTCCAGAAATCGGCAAGGTTGTTTCCTAAAAATGTGATAAATTCTCCCATATTATTCAATAATTACAAGGTCAGTACCTTCGAGTACGGATTCTCCTTTACTAACATTAATAGCGGTAATCTTACCGTCTTTGTCGGCATTGATGTTGTTCTCCATCTTCATGGCTTCCAAGATGATGATAACCTGGCCTTTCTTCACTGTATCACCAACGTTGACTTTGATGTCAAGGATAACACCGGGTAGCGGAGATTTTACACCTGACTTGCCTGTTGAGGTGGCAGCCGGTTTTACTACCGGAGTAGCCGGAGCAGCCGGAGCTGTGCTTACAGGACGCACTACCGGTTTTACCGCTACTTTCGGAGCTTTCTCCATTTCAACATTATAGGGAGTGCCGTTCACTTCTACATGAGCGATATTATCTTCGATATCTCCAATGGTAACTTTATATACATTACCGTTGATTTTGTATTTATATTCTTTCATCGTTTTATCTTTATTAAAAGGTAACTTTACTTTCTGTTCGGAGTTTCACGCAGTGTATAAATCTTGGAACTCCATGGTGAGTAGCTGCGTTTTACACGAGTAATAGTAAGTACGGTGTCTTCCACATCGTGTACGTCACTTTGCATTTCGTGCATGGCCAGAGAAATAGCGGCGAATATCTCACCGGGAGCTTCTCCGAGTTGCTTCTCTTTAGCTTCCTTTTTGTCGGTAATGCCCTTAACCCGCATAGCATTGCGCTTGCTGAGGTTGACGGAAATCTTGCCTACAATCTTGAAAGAAATATAGAGAAGTATCAATCCGCAGAATACTACGCTCATGGCGGAAATGGCCATACCGATACCTACGCTGTCGTGTTCCTCGAACTTTTCCATTTTAGCGTTGCTGTCAATGGTCTTGTTGTTGGTGCTTGGAGTTACGTATTGGTCATCGCTTCCACCCTTTACTTCCCATTCCGGAGTGGCATCACTGACGCGTGCGTAGGACTGGTTGGCTTTTAATATGCCGGCAGGTACTACAATCTGGTCGAGCAATTTCTTTCCGGAGTCATACAAACCTATCCAGTTGGCATTCACGCTGTCCAGCTTGAAGTTGGTATGGAACGTTCCGCGATTAGGTTCTCCGTCTGCCCAGAACAATGCGTGCTGACGAGGTTTCACCAAAGTCAGTACATCACCTTTCGGGATAAAATATGTGGCGGTATCGCCCGGCTGGCTGCTGAATTTCAGATAGCAACCGGCAAGGTCGGCACTGCCGTATGATTTGTTGAATATTTCAATCCATGCGCTGTGTACGCCGTAGTCATCCTGAAAATTGCTTTCGTTGTTGATAAGCACTTCATTCAGCAGCAGTTTAGAGTTTGACTTCTTCTCTCCGCAAGAAGAACAGAACCCCAGCACCAGCATCAATGAAAGGAATATTCCGATTTTTGTTTTATTCATAAATTTGAGTTTTAATGTTTTAATTCTCAACTTTCAATTCTCAATTTTTAAAGAGGAATATTACCATGCTTCTTGGCCGGGTTGGTCAATTTCTTGGTTTGCAGCTGTTGCAGGGCACGGATAATGCGGAAACGCGTATTACGCGGTTCGATAACATCATCGATATAACCATACTTGGCTGCATTGTAAGGATTGGCAAATAACTTGGTGTATTCTGCTTCTTTTTCTGCCAGGAACTGAGCCGGGTTTTCCTGTTCTTTAGCTTCGCGTGCATACAGAACTTCTACAGCGCCTGCACCACCCATTACGGCGATTTCTGCAGTAGGCCATGCATAGTTCATATCGCCGCGGAGCTGCTTACAGCTCATCACGATGTGTGAACCGCCGTAAGACTTACGCAACGTGATAGTAACCTTAGGAACGGTAGCCTCACCGTAAGCATACAGCAGCTTAGCGCCATGCAGGATGACACCGTTGTATTCCTGACCTGTTCCGGGAAGGAAGCCCGGTACGTCTACCAAAGATACGATAGGAATATTGAAAGCGTCGCAGAAACGAACGAAACGTGCACCCTTGCGAGAAGCGTTGCTGTCGAGTACACCCGCCAAGTATTTAGGCTGGTTGGCTACGATACCCACCGATTGTCCGTTGAAGCGGGCAAAACCGATAATGATATTTTTGGAATAATCTTTCTGGATTTCGAGGAACTCACCGTTATCGACAATAGCGCCGATTACTTCATACATATCGTAAGGCTTGTTCGGATTGTCGGGGATAATGTCGTTCAAAGAATCTTCCAGGCGGTCGATTGGGTCTGTACAATCTACATACGGAGCTTCCTCCAGATTATTCTGCGGAATGTAGCTCAAAAGTTTGCGGATTAAGGCCAAACCTTCTTCTTCGGTTTGTGCAGTGAAATGAGTTACACCTGATTTGGTGGAGTGTACACTGGCGCCACCCAGGTTTTCTTGGCTGACATCTTCACCTGTTACAGTTTTCACAACTTTCGGACCGGTAAGGAACATATAGGAAGTTCCTTCCATCATCAGCGTAAAGTCTGTCAGAGCAGGAGAATATACGGCGCCACCGGCACAAGGACCGAAGATACCGGAAATCTGCGGGATAACGCCGGAAGCAAGAATATTACGTTGGAAAATCTCGGCATAACCGGCCAGGGCGTTGATACCCTCTTGGATACGTGCACCGCCGGAGTCATTGATACCGATACAGGGAGCACCCATTTTCATAGCCTGATCCATGATTTTGCAAATCTTCAGAGACATGGTTTCTGACAAAGAACCTGCAGAAACAGTGAAATCTTGTGCAAAGATATAAACCAGACGACCTCCGATAGTACCGCATCCTGTAACTACACCGTCACCGGGGTAATGTTTTTTTTCCATACCGAAGTTTGTACATCTGTGCTCAACGAACATATCCATTTCTTCGAAACTTCCTTCGTCGAGTAACATAGCTATACGCTCGCGAGCTGTATATTTACCTTTCTCATGTTGCTTTGCAATCGCCTTTTCACCACCGCCAAGGCGTGCAGCTGCACGGCGGTCAATAAGCTCTTTAATTTTCTCAAGTTGATTACTCATATTCTTTATTTATGATTTATGATTTCAGAATTATGTTTGCCTATTTATGATTTATTAAATCACAAAGCTTATTCTCCTTTTTCGCAGAGTTCTGTCAGCACACCGAGTGTGGATTTCGGGTGCAGGAATGCAATATTCAAACCTTCAGCACCTTTGCGGGGAGCTTTATCAATAAGGCGGATACCTTTTTCTTCAACTTCAGCGAGTGCGTTGGCTACTCCGTCTTCCACAGCAAATGCTAAATGGTGCATACCGCCGTTACCGTTATTCTTTTCGATGAATTTGGCGATGGTACTTTCGGGGGAAGTCGGTTCCAGCAATTCAATTTTCACGTCACCGACTTTCAAGAAAGCGGTTCTTACCTTTTGATCCTCTACGGTCTCAATGTTGTAGCATTTTAAACCTAATACATTTTCGTAGTACGGAAGGGCTTCTTCTATGCTTTTTACGGCAATACCCAAATGTTCAATGTGTGAAATCTTCATAACAGTTTTTATTAATGTTGGTATTCAATTCCTAATTTTTAAAATAAGCAGTACAAAGAAAGATATTTCTACTTGAATAAAGAAATTTTTCGCCAATTAATTATAATGGTATTTCTTCTTAAAATGATTTTATGATTGCTGTTGACCGCTGTAATTTTTGTTATATCTTTGTCAGTAGAAATACAATCGGACAAATATTATGTCACATTTAGCTCCTTTGATTGCCGATTTGGCATTGATACTGATTTGCGCCGGAGTAATGACGCTATTATTTAAAAAACTGAAGCAACCGTTGGTCTTGGGATATGTTGTGGCAGGGTTTCTGGCAAGTCCTCATATGGCTTATACACCTTCGGTAATGGATACGGCAAATATACAGACTTGGGCGGATATTGGCGTTATTTTCTTGTTGTTTGCCTTGGGGCTGGAGTTTAGTTTTAAGAAAATTGTAAAGGTGGGAGGCGCCGCTATTATTGCAGCTTGCACTATTATATTTTGTATGATATTATTAGGTGTAGCGGTCGGTACGGCTTTCGGATGGAAGCGGATGGACTGCATCTTTCTGGGCGGTATGATTGCCATGTCCTCCACTACTATTATATATAAGGCTTTTGATGATTTGGGGATGCGCAAGAAACAATTTACAGGCTTGGTGCTTAGCGTGTTGATTCTGGAAGATATTCTAGCTATTGTCCTGATGGTTATGCTGTCCACTATGGCGGTCAGTCATAATTTTGAAGGAACGGAAATGCTGGGCAGTATAGCGAAGTTGCTTTTCTTTCTCATATTATGGTTTGTTGTCGGTATTTATCTGATTCCTGTTTTGCTGAAGAAATGCCGCAAATTGATGAGTGAGGAGACTTTGCTGATTGTATCGCTCGGACTTTGTTTCGGCATGGTTGTCCTTGCCGCCCATACCGGCTTCTCGGCTGCATTCGGTGCGTTTATCATGGGATCTATCCTTGCTGAGACGGTAGAAGCGGAGAGTATTGAACGTCTGGTTAAGCCGGTGAAAGATTTGTTTGGCGCCATATTTTTTGTTTCCGTAGGTATGATGGTAGACCCTTTGATGATAGTGGAATATGCCGGACCTATTATTGTAATCACTCTGGCGGTTATCATCGGACAGTCTTTGTTCGGTACGTTGGGAGTATTGCTTGCGGGGCAACCGTTGAAAACGGCTATGCAATGTGGTTTCAGTTTGACACAGATTGGTGAGTTTGCCTTTATCATCGCTTCTTTGGGAGTGTCCCTGCACGTGACAAGTCATTTTCTGTATCCTATAGTGGTGGCAGTATCTGTTATTACCACTTTCCTTACTCCTTATATGATTCGTTTTGCCGAACCGGCCTCCAACTTCGTCGATACGCACCTGCCGGAGAGGTGGCAGAAGTTTTTGCTGCATTACGCTTCCGGTTCTCAAACAGTGAATCATGAAAGTTTATGGAAGAAATTGATATTTGCCCTGCTGCGTATTACAGTGGTTTATTCCATTGTGAGTGCTGCGGTGGTAGCTATTGCATTCCGTTTTCTTGTACCGTTTTTTAAAGAAAGCCTACCGGGTATTTGGGGGGCTTTGATGTCTGCGTTGGTCATTATCCTGTTCATATCTCCTTTTTTGCGGGCTATTATGATTAAGAAGAACCATTCGGTAGAGTTCGTTACGTTGTGGCGTGATAGCCGTGGCAATCGTGCTCCGTTGGTGGCCACTATCGTACTGCGGATTTTGTTGGCGGTTTCTTTCGTGATGTTTGTCATTGCCGGGCTGTTTAAGTTGTCGGTCGGGCTGGTTTTCGGCGTTGCGGTTTTACTGGTTATAGTGATGATACTCTCCCGGCAGCTGAAACGTCAGTCTATAATGATTGAGCGTACTTTCTTTCAGAATCTACGTTCGCGGGAGATGAGGGCGGAATATTTGGGTGAGAAGAAGCCTGAGTATGCCGGTCGTTTGCTTTCCCGCGATTTGCATCTGACGGATTATGAGATTCCCGGTGAATCGGCATGGGCGGGAAAGACATTGGCGGAGTTAAACTTTGGCAAGCGCTATGGGGTACATGTCGTTTCCATTCTTCGTGGACGCAAGCGGATAAATATTCCCGGCGCTTCGGTACGTCTTTTCCCTCAGGATAAGATACAGGTCATTGCCACCGATGAAGAACTGAATGCGTTTGGCGAAGAAATGGACAAGTTTTCTGCAATAGCCACGGATGCGGTGGAAAAGAGTGAAATGATACTGCGCCAACTGCGTATAGATGCCACTTCTCCTTTTCTGGGCAAGACTTTGAAGGAAGCGGGTATCCGGGAGAAATATCATTGTCTGATTGCCGGAGTAGAACGGGGGGAGGAAGCGTTGCATGCTCCCGATGTACATGAACCATTTGCCGAGGGGGATGTGGTGTGGATTGTCGGTGAAAATGTGGATGTGTATAAATTGGTTGGCGAAAATGATGAAAATGTCGACCTATAATGTTGAGAGAACAATTATCTTTGCTTTGTAAATATAAACTAAAAAAAGAATATCATGAAAAGTGATCCGAAAGAATGTCTGTATTGCCAGAATAATGAGACGTTGCATAATCTGATGATTGAGATTGCACAGCTTAGTGTGTCCCGTGTTTTCCTTTTTAAGGAGCAGACTTATCGTGGACGTTGCCTTGTGGCTTACAAAGACCATGTGAATGACTTGAACGAGTTGACTGACGAAGAACGTAATGCTTTTATGGCAGACGTGGCCCGTGTGACTCGCGCCATGCAGAAAGCCTTTAACCCTGAAAAGATTAATTATGGTGCATACTCAGATAAGTTGTCTCATCTTCACTTCCATTTAGCACCGAAATATGTAGATGGTCCGGATTATGGCGGTACTTTCCAAATGAATCCGGGAAAAGTGTACCTGACAGATGCTGAATACCAAGAACTGATTGAGGCAGTGAAAAAGAACCTTTAAAAGCAATGAAGAATGAGGAATGAAGAATTAGCTGCGCTATTATGCCGCAAGGTAATTCTTCATTCCTCATTCTTCATTTTTTATAAATTATATTTTATTTAGTATCTTATCCATCACCCAGTTTGTCAGTGTTGCGCTTTCGCCGTCACAGCTACAGGTAGATTTGCCAAGCAGATGGTCTACAACAGCTTGGATGAGCGGTTGCTGAACATAGATTGGATTTTCAACCGGAATTTCTTCCCTTCCTCTTTCGGTATGTAGGGCTATGGGGTCATAGGTAAATACAGAGAAACATATCATACCTCTATCTCCGATGATTTCTATACGGTCTTCCCGTGCGGATTCATGGGCAACGAAACACCATGAACCACTGCCTACAAGTCCGCTATCAAACTGGAAACAGGCGCTGAGGGTATCTTCTGCCGGGTATAGGCCGCCACGGTTGTTCTTATATCCGTTAGCTTCAAGAATATAGCCGAACATATCTTGCAATATGTCTATCTGATGCGGGGCTAAGTCGTAAAAATAACCGCCACCTGCAATGTCGGGTTGTACACGCCAAGGCAAGTTTTCCTTATTATAATCCAAGTCGCGGGGAGGTTGGGCAAAACGGATTTGTATATTGATTATGTTTCCGATAGCTCCTTCTTCCACTAATGATTTTACTTTCAGAAAGTAAGGAAGATAGCGGCGGTAATAGGCAACGAAACAGGGAATGCCGGTCTCCTGAGAGATACGGTTGATGCGGCAACACTCTTCATAGGTCACTGCCATTGGTTTCTCTATATAGACAGGCTTGCCGGCCTTCATGGACATTATGGCATACGTGGCGTGGGAGGAGGGTGGAGTAGCGATATACACGGCATTCACCTCTTCATCGTTAATCAATTCTTGCGCATCGTTGTACCATTTGGCAATGCCTCTTTCTTTAGCATAAGCTTTGGCTTTGGCAATATCCCGGCTCATTACAGCCACTACTTCGGAGTGGTCAATCTTCTGGAAAGCAGGTCCGCTTTTGTATTTGGTTACTTCCCCGCAGCCAATGAAGCCCCATTTTATTATTTTCTCGCTCATACTTATATATAATTATTCTTCAAAGTCGAAATCAAAATCAAAGTCATCCATGAATTCCGGAGCAGTGAAGTCTTCCAGTTCACGGCGGTCTTTTTTGGTGGGACGTCCGGTCCCTTTGGCGCGGTCGATAAAACCGCTAACCTTACTCATTTCCAATAACTCATATTGGTCGGGAGTGGTTACGTTCTCCATCATTTCGGGAACGAGCTTGGCCCCTACGCGCTTTTCTATTGTTTGTAGTACTTTGAAAGAATAGGTGACGGGCGGCTTGCGTACTTGTATGACATCTCCCGGCTTTACCGTTCGGGCAGCCTTTGCCAGTGCACCGTTAATACTGATGCGTCCTTTTTTGCAGGCTTCGGCTGCAATGGTACGTGTTTTGAATATACGTACAGCCCACATCCATTTGTCTATTCTTGCTTCGCTCATTTCTTATTAAACTGATTCATTGTAATGTTGATACCGGCAAGGCAAAAACTTTTGATGATTTCGCCGGCTGTTTCCAGACGCTCGTCCATTGTTTTCCAATCCTCGTCTGTAAAATGTCCCAATACAAAATCTATCTGTCCGCCGCGGGGGAAATCATTGCCGATGCCAAAACGCAGACGGGCATAATTTTGAGTACCCAATGTTGCTGCGATATGTTTCAGACCGTTGTGTCCCGCATCACTTCCTTTTCCTTTCAGCCGCAGAGTGCCAAAAGGCAACGCCAAGTCATCTACCACTATTAATACATTCTCCAATGGAATGTTCTCTTTCTGCATCCAGTAGCGTACGGCGTTTCCGCTCAGGTTCATAAAGGTAGACGGCTTCAGTAACATTATCTGCCTGCCTTTGATTGACAACGTGGCGGTGAAACCGTAACGTCCGTCGTTAAAGGTCGCTCCGGTAGCTTTTGCTAAGGCGTCTACTACCATGAAACCTATGTTGTGGCGCGTTTCGTGATACTCGGGACCGATATTGCCTAAACCGACAATTAGATATTTCATTGTTTATATTCTTACTATGATGATAATTCGGATAAAAGAGGAACGCGGATTATCGCAGCTGTCCGCGGATATGAAATCTGCGTTGTCTGCGTTAATCCGCGTTCCGGAATATCTTGTTTTCTTACTAAGAAAGCACTGATTAGTTGTTTGCAGCAGCTGCCGCAGCACCTCTTGCAGCACGAGTCAGCTTAACAGCACATACAACGGCTTCTTTTGCATTCAACAGTTCCAAACCTTCGTAGCTCAATTCACCTACTTTTACTGTCTTGCCCAATCCCAAGTGAGATACGTTGACAATCAGCTTTTCAGGAATAACGTTGTACAAAGCTCTAACTTTCAGTTTACGCATTTGCAGAGTCAGCTTACCACCGGCTTTCACACCTTCTGCCAAACCTTCCATTTGTACGGGAACTTCCATAACGATAGGCTTAGCTTCGTCAATTTGATAGAAGTCAACGTGCAGGATAGTGTCCTTTACCGGGTGGAATTGAATATCTTTCAAGATAGCGTTTACTTTCTTGCCATCGATAATCAGGTCAACCACGTAGATGTGCGGAGTATAAACCAAGTTGCGCAGACCTTCTGCCGGTACAGTGAAATGAACGTTTTCACCTGCTCCGTAGAGTACGCAAGGTACACCGTTGTCTTTACGAATAGCTTTCAAAGCTCTTGCTTGTTCCGAAGAACGTTCTGCAATAGTTCTTGCAGTTCCTTTTACTTCAATTGATTTCATTTTTTTTTAATTTTGTGTTACTCTAAATTAAGTAGATTATTGCTTAATTCACCATCACACGATGTGGTTCACCACACGATGTTGCAAAAAGCGGTGCAAAAGTACAGCTTCTTTTTGAATTATCAAAAGGTTGTCCTTTAAAAATCAATATCTATTTTTATTTCCCCATCCAGTGGAGACTCTTTCTCTTCTTGTTCTGCCGTTGGCTGTTCGTTACAGGGTAATTCTTCGTTGTCGTTGTGACGCACATAAGCCCCTTGTTGCTCTTGAATAAAGCCAATCGCTTGTTGCAGGCCATTCATAAACTTTTCAAAGTCTTCTTTATACAAGAAGATTTTGTGTTTCTCAAAACTCACTTGCGAGTCATCCCCTTCGCCCATTACTACTTTCTTACTTTCAGTAATGGCCAAAAACATTTCGTCCTTTCTGTTTTTCTTAACGTCTAAATAGTAGATGCGCTTGCCTGCTTTAATGGATTGGGAGAATACAATTTCTTTGTCGTTCACGTCCAGTCCACTTTTCTTTTTAAAGTCTTCCATATTTTAGCTATCTTGTTGTAATCGGGCTCAAAATTGACGATTTTTTTTAAACTGTCAAAAGAAAAAGCCCGGATAATGATTATCTGCATTAAAAAATGTGATTTATTTATGTAAACTCATTAAAAATATCTACTTTTGCCCCTCATTAAAACACCAGTATTTACTTTAGTTATGATAAACAGAGTTCTTATTCGTCTTAAGATTATACAAATAGTATACGCTTATTATCAGAATGGTAGTAAAAATTTAGATGCTGCAGAGAAGGAATTGTTCTTCAGCCTTTCCAAAGCATATGATCTCTACAACTACCTGCTCATGCTGATGATAGCATTGACGAACTACGCACAAAAGCGCCTTGATGCGGCAAAAGCAAAATTGGCTCCTACGGCCGAAGAGTTGTATCCGAACATGAAATTCGTAGAAAACAAATTCATTTCCCAGTTAGAAGTAAACAAGCAGTTGATGGATTTTATCTCCAATCAGAAGCGCACTTGGGCGAATGACGAGGATTTTGTCAAAGGATTGTTTGAAAAGATTATCGCTTCCGATATATATAAAGAATATATGGCTTCTTCTGAAAAGACTTATGAGGAAGACCGCGAATTATGGCGAAAGCTTTATAAAACATTTATTTTCAACAATGAGGATCTTGATGTATTGCTTGAGGATCAAAGTCTCTATTGGAATGATGATAAAGAAATAGTTGACACATTCGTTCTGAAAACAATTAAACGTTTTGAAGAGAAGAATGGTGCCAATCAGTCTTTGCTACCCGAATTTAAGGATGACGAGGATCAGGAGTTTGCTCGCCGTTTGTTCCGTCGCACGATATTGAATTGCGATTACTATCGTCATCTTATCAGCGAAAATACGCGTAATTGGGATTTGGATCGTGTCGCATTCATGGATGTGGTTATTATGCAGTGTGCGTTGGCGGAAATATTGAGCTTTCCGAATATTCCCGTTAGTGTTTCGTTAAATGAGTATGTAGACATAGCCAAAGTATACAGCACTGCTAAAAGCGGTAGCTTTGTAAATGGCACATTAGATGGAATAGTTAAGGAATTAAAAAAAGAAGGGAAGTTGTCGAAAAACTGATACCTTTGTTGAATAATAAAAATTAAAACGGAATATTTATGAATTTAATGACTGTATTCTTCCTGCAAGCTCCTGCCGCAGGCCCGGACGGAAGCATGATGTGGATTATGCTGATAGCTATGTTTGCCATCATGTACTTTTTTATGATTCGTCCTCAAAACAAGAAACAAAAAGAAATTGCGAACTTTCGTAAGTCTCTTCAAGTGAACCAAAAGGTTATCACTGCCGGTGGTATTCACGGTATCATCAAGGAAATTAACGATAATGATGTAGTACTTGAAATTGCTTCTAACGTTAAAATCCATATTGATAAGAATTCTATTTTTGCCGCAGCTGCTGATGCAAACAGTAGCCAGGCTTCTAAATAAGTAGATGTGAGCCTATGTTGAATCGTAGGAACATAAGACGTATTTATTTAAATATAACCGGAAAAGCAAAGGACTTTCTGCTTAGCGATAAGAGCAGGGAGTTCTTTGTTTTTTTGTTTTTCTTCTTTATAGCCGGCGGTTTCTGGCTGTTACAGACGTTGAACAACGATTATGAAGCGGAGTTCTCTGTTCCGGTGCGTCTGCGCGGTGTGCCCAATAATACAATGATTACTTCAGAGCCTGCTTCCGAACTTCGCATCAAGGTGAAGGATAAAGGAACTGTCTTGCTCAATTATATGTTGGGAAAAAGTTTCTATCCGATTACACTTGACTTTTCTGATTATCGAGGTGTCAACAATCATGTACGTGTGTATGCTTCTCAATTTGAGAAGAAGGTTCTTAGTCAGTTGAACGTTTCTACGCGCCTGCTATCCATAAAGCCGGATACACTGGAATATATTTATGCGACGGGATTGTCTAAGTTGGTCCCTGTAAAACTATCGGGCACGGTCAGTGCCGGACGGCAATATTATTTGTCGGATACGGTTTTTAGTCCGGATTCAGTTTTGGCCTATGCACCGGAAGGGGTACTGGATACAATAACCGCTGCCTATACGCAACATATTAAGCTGGAGAATATTTCTGATACATTGAGGCGGCAGGTGGCTTTGGTCACTCAGAAAGGGGTGAAGTTCGTACCGGCTTCTATTGAAATGATGCTTCCTGTGGATATTTATACGGAAAAGACAGTAGAAGTACCATTACATGGAGTAAACTTCCCGGCTAATAAAGTACTGCGTGCTTTCCCGTCTAAAGTTCAAGTGACTTTTCAAGTAGGACTTAGCCGTTTCCGTCAAATAACCGCGGATGATTTTCATATCAATGTTTCCTATGAGGAACTGCTGCGGTTGGGTTCGGACAAGTACACTGTAAAGCTAAGGAATATTCCGGAAGGAGTGACTCAAGTGCGTTTTAATCCCGAACAGGTTGATTTCCTTATAGAACAAATTCCTTCTTCATTATGACCGTCAGGATAGGCATAACCGGAGGTATTGGCAGTGGAAAAAGTGTTGTGTCCCGACTGTTGGAAGCGATGGGGATTCCTGTCTATATTTCTGATGTGGAAACCAAGCGGCTTATGCTGGCAGACTCTGACATTCGCAGGGAGTTGGTTGCTTTGTTGGGTGATGAAGTCTATGTCGGTGGAGTGCTGAATAAGCCTTTGCTTGCTTCTTATCTTTTTGGCAACCCCGAACATGCTCTGCAGGTGAACGGTATTATTCATCCGCGAGTAAAAGAAGATTTCAGACAATGGCTCCGGCATCATGCGGTTTGTCCGATAGCAGGCATCGAATCGGCTATTCTGATAGAGGCAGGTTTTGCGGGCGAAGTGGATGTAATTGTTATGGTCTATGCTCCCGAAGAAGTGCGGGTACAACGCGCTATGAAGCGGGATGTTTCCTCGCGCGAATTGATAGAAAAACGCATCCACAGCCAAATGAGTGATGAAGAAAAGCGCGGTCGGGCGGATTTTGTAATAGTGAATGATGGTGAAACACCGTTAATTCCACAGGTTTTAGCTTTAATCACTTTCCTGTCTCAAAATAATACCTATCTTTGCCCACCGAAAAAATAACTACTAATTACAAAAACAGAATATACTATGTTGAAGACTATTTTGTCTATTTCCGGCAAGCCGGGATTGTATAAACTCATTTCTCAGGGAAAGAATATGCTGATTGTAGAGTCACTGGTTGATAAGAAGCGTTTCCCCGCTTACGGTAATGAAAAGATTATTTCTTTAGGCGATATTGCCATGTATACGGACGAAGAAGAAGTACCTTTGAAGGATGTGCTTCTTTCAATGAAGAAAAAAGAGAACGGCGTGGCTGTGACATTGGATGTGAAAAAGGCTTCTGCAAAAGAACTTCAGGCTTATTTGGCGGAAGTGTTGCCGAACTTTGACCGTGACCGCGTATATGTATCGGATATTAAGAAGCTGATTTCTTGGTATAACCTGTTGGTTGCAAGCGGCATGACGGACTTTGAAGAAGAGGCCGAAACCGTTGCCGAAGAAGTGAAAGAAGAAACTGCAGAGTAATTATACTCCCTTTTTAAGGTAGAGGCGTGTCGAAATGTAAAAGTCCTATCATTCTGTCATTCAGAGGAGCTTGCGACGAAGAATCTCCTCTCTTATGTATGCAGAGAAGAGATTCTTCACTGCGTTCAGAATGACAGAATGATAGGACTTTTACATTTTGACACAACCCCATTTACTAAGTTAATATCTTGTTTCTTATGAAGTTAACTTATTATTTCTTACAAAGTTAACTTCGTGTTGTCTATAAAGTTAACTTCTTGCAGTTACGATATTAACTTCCTGAAAAGGTCTTGTTTTTAGTTTCTGAATACCAATCCGTCTTTCGTTGTATCGGCATCCACTGTGATTGGCTTGCTACGGTCTACTTCTTGGGCTAATAGCTTCTTTGATAAATCGTTCAGTAAGTAGTGCTGGATGGCACGCTTTACAGGACGGGCGCCAAACTCAGGGTCGTACCCTGCATTGGCAAGGAAGTCTATGGCAGCATCGGTCAATACCAGTTCCACTCCATTTCCGTACAACATCTTTTGTACGCTTTTGATTTGGAGTACAACAATCTGTTTGATTTCCTTTTCCGTCAGTGGCAAGAACATGATTGTTTCATCGATACGGTTCAGGAATTCCGGACGGATTGTTTTTTTCAGCATATTCATTACTTCTTTCTTGGTTTCTTCTACAATCTCCTCCTTGTTGGAACTGTTTAGTTTTTCCATTTGGCTTTGAATGTATCCGCTACCCATATTGGAAGTCATAATGATAATGGTATTCTTGAAGTTTACGGTACGGCCTTTATTATCTGTCAAACGTCCGTCGTCCAAAACTTGCAGTAAGATGTTGAATACATCCGGATGTGCCTTTTCTATTTCATCGAACAGTACGACTGAGTACGGCTTCCGGCGTACGGCTTCCGTCAACTGGCCACCCTCATCATAGCCTACGTATCCCGGAGGGGCTCCGACCAAGCGGGAAACACTGTGTTTCTCTTGGTATTCGCTCATGTCGATACGTGTCATCATCGTTTCGTCATCAAACAGATATTCGGCGAGCGCTTTGGCAAGTTCTGTTTTACCCACACCGGTAGTACCGAGGAAGAGGAACGAACCGATAGGGCGTTTCGGGTCTTGCAATCCTGCACGGCTCCGGCGTACGGCATCAGCAACGGCTTCGATGGCTTCATCCTGACCGATTACGCGTTGGTGCAGTTCGTCTTCCAGATGCAGCAACTTATCCTTTTCGCTTTGCAGCATCTTGCTTACCGGTATACCCGTCCAGCGAGAAACTACATCAGCAATGTCTTCGGCATCGACTTCTTCTTTAATCATTGCGCTGTCACCTTGCATTTCGTGCAGTTTTTGCTGCGTTTCTTCAATCTCCTGATTCAGCGCCTGGAGTTTGCCATAGCGTATTTCGGCAACCTTTCCGTAGTCACCTTCACGTTCCGCTTTATCGGCTTCGAACTTCAAGTTCTCTATTTCGACCTTGTTTTGCTGAATCTTGTTCACCAGCGTTTTTTCGCTTTGCCACTTTGCTTTATACGACTTTTCCTGTTCTTTCAGTTCGGCAAGTTCTTTACCGATTTGTTCCAGTTTGGGACGGTCGTTTTCGCGTTTTATGGCTTCACGCTCAATCTCCAACTGCTTGATTTTACGTGAAATCTCGTCCAACTCTTCCGGTACGGAGTCCACTTCCATACGGAGTTTGGCTGCGGCTTCGTCCATCAAGTCGATAGCCTTGTCCGGCAGAAAACGGTCGGTGATGTAGCGGTTGCTCAGCTCTACGGCGGCAATGATGGCATCGTCTTTAATCCGTACGTGGTGATGATTTTCGTAACGTTCCTTCAAACCGCGAAGAATGGAAATGGTGCTTAACGTATCCGGTTCATTCACCATGACTATCTGGAAACGACGTTCCAGAGCTTTGTCCTTTTCAAAGTACTTTTGATACTCGTCGAGGGTGGTAGCCCCGATACTTCTCAGCTCACCACGTGCCAAGGCGGGTTTCAGGATGTTGGCGGCATCCATGGCGCCTTCACCCTTACCGGCTCCTACCAACGTGTGAATCTCGTCGATAAACAAAATGATGTCTCCTTCCGACTTCTTCACTTCGTTGATAACGGCTTTCAGACGTTCTTCAAATTCACCCTTGTATTTGGCTCCTGCAACCAATGCACCCATATCCAAGGAGTAAACCTGTTTGTTTTTCAGGTTCTCAGGAACGTCACCTCGCAATATACGATGGGCAAGACCTTCTACGATGGCTGTTTTACCTGTACCCGGCTCACCTATTAATATAGGGTTGTTTTTTGTACGGCGGCTCAGAATCTGCAGTACCCGGCGGATTTCTTCGTCACGTCCGATGACAGGGTCCAATTTGCCGCTTCGGGCTGCTTCATTCAGGTTGATAGCGTACTTTTCCAATGACTGATAAGTGTCTTCACTGGATTGTGAGGTTACCTTTTCGCCTTTTCGTAATTCATTGATAGCGTTGCGCAATTCTTTCTCCGTCATTCCGGCATCTTTCAAGATGGTGGAGGCAGTGCTTTTTACGTTTAACAAAGCCAACAGAATCGGTTCCAATGAAACGAATTCATCTCCCATTTCTTTGGAGTACTGGGTGGCCTTCTGAAAAATTTCATTCGTTTCACGACTCAGATAAGGCTCACCGCCTGATACTTTCGGCAATGAATCAATCTGCTTGTCTAGCACAAGTGCGATTTGCTGCCCGTTCATACCCAGCTTTTGGAAAATGAAGTTGGTAACGTTTTCGCCCACCTTCATCACGCTTTGAAGCAAGTGTACGGGTTCAATGGCTTGTTGCCCCCGTGCTTGCGTCAGGTTCACGGCTTCTTGTACGGCTTCCTGCGCTTTGATGGTAAAATTGTTAAAGTTCATATCTTGTTCTCCTTTCTATTTTTATCAGATTCATAACACTTCAAAGGGCGCAAAAGATTTGCCAGCGGCAGAAATGAGACAAAATTTCAGTTAATAGAAGAGAATGAATGTCAAAATGGCTGATTTGCGACAAATCGTTTTTATCTGCAAAACTTTTTGTACCTTTACCCCCTCAATTAATATATAATTATGGAAAATACCCAAATAAAACTTTCCGAGACGGTAATGGTGATAGACGTTGCCTACTTGAATTTTGTTATCAATGATTTAAAGAAGTATTTTGAACCGTTGCTGGGACGTTCTTTACAGACAGTAGACTTGGGACTTTTTACTATGTATTTGGCAATGGATGCCGGAATGAAAGAGGGGGAGAATAATGTACAGATACTTTTGGTGTATGATGAACAATCCGGAAAGTTGGAACACTGCCTGCCTTCCGATTTGAAGAGTGAACTGGATGGGGTGGCTTTTAAAGGGCCTTTGGGGGAGTTTAGTTTTATGGCTGTACCTTCGGAGGGCTTTGTGTCCCGTGGAGAATTGTATCTTGATTTGCTACATATAGTCCTGAACTCAGCCGATGTGAAGAAATTGATTGTTGTACCTTTTAGCGAAGAATATGGTGAGGAAGTTGAAGAGGTGCTGAAAGAGTCTGTTGCGGAAAATGCCGGCAAGCCGGGAGATGCGAAGGAATTTATTTATTTCCGTATGGAAGAACCGGCTGTACCTGCTGTTTGTCATTGGGAGATGTTGGGTTATCCGTTGATGTCGGCATTAGGTATCAGGAGCGAAGATTTGCAGGATAATTAATCGTTTTAATTCATTATGCCGTGAGTGATTTTCGTTTAAAAGTGTTCCAGGCTGTTGCGAAGAACCTGAGTTTTACGAAGGCTTCGCAAGAGTTGTTTGTCAGCCAGCCTGCCATTACCAAGCATATACAAGAGTTGGAAGCCGCTTATCAGACGCGTCTGTTCGACCGTCAGGGGAGTAGGATTTCATTGACGGAATCCGGTAAATTGCTTTTGGAGCATTGCGAGCGGATTTTGGAAGATTATAAACGACTGGAGTACGAAATGCACTTGTTGCACAATGAGTACACCGGTGGTTTGAAGTTGGGTGCCAGTACCACTATTGCCCAATATGTACTGCCGCCTTTGCTTGCCAGTTTCATAGGCAAATTTCCACAAGTTAATTTGTCGTTGTTGAATGGTAATTCTAGAGAGATAGAAGCCGCTCTGCAAGAGCATCGTATTGATTTGGGGTTTGTGGAAGGAGTATTTCGTTTACCTAATATAAAATATACCACTTTTCTGGAAGATGAATTGGTAGCGGTGGTTCGTACAGGCAGCAAACTTGCCGTAGGGGAGGAGATAACCCCGGAAGAACTGTTGCACCTGCCTTTGGTGCTTCGTGAAAGAGGTTCGGGTACATTGGATGTTTTTGAACGTGCCTTGCAGCAACATAATATAAAGTTATCCTCTTTGCAGGTTCTGATGTATTTGGGGAGTACGGAGAGCATCAAACTGTTTTTGGAACATACGGATTGTTTAGGTATTGTTTCCGTTCGTTCTATTACGCGTGAATTATATTCAGGACAGTTGCGTGTTGTTGAAATAAAGGGAATGCCTATGTTGCGTGATTTCAGTTTTGCACAGCCTCAGGGGCAAGAAAGCGGTTTGGCCCAAGTATTCATGCAGTTTGCCATACATAATAACAATAAGTTATAGTACATAAGCAGAAACGATTGGCGTGATTGGGAAAAGAAGCCTACCTTTGCGCCCGAAAACAAATTAATAAAAATAAAAAGGTATGGCTTCAACTCAAGCATCTGCGAAAAGCATTAATATGTCTTTCTTACAGAACAACAACAAAATTATTTACGTTTCCCTTCTTGTTATTCTTTCTTTCTTCCTATTTCTCGATTATATTCCGGGAATGCACGTTTATTCTGCATGGGTCACTCCTCCGGTAGCTTTATTCCTCGGATTGGCGTTTGCGTTGCTGTGTGGGCAGGCCCATCCTAAGTTTAATAAAAAGACTTCTAAATACCTGTTGCAATACTCGGTAGTAGGTCTGGGGTTTGGTATGAATTTGCAGGCTTCGCTTGCTTCCGGCAAGGAAGGTATGGAGTTTACGATTATCTCCGTGGTAGGCACATTGCTTATCGGTTGGGTTATCGGTCGTAAGTTTCTTAAAGTAGACCGCGACACTTCTTATTTGATTAGTTCCGGTACGGCTATTTGCGGTGGCAGTGCTATTGCGGCGGTAGGTCCTGTTTTGAAGGCGAAAGATAGTGAAATGTCTGTGGCATTGGGTACAATCTTCATTTTGAATGCGATAGCTTTGTTTATATTTCCTATGATTGGCCATGCGTTGAACATGAGCCAGCATGAGTTTGGTACGTGGGCTGCCATTGCTATCCACGACACCAGCTCGGTAGTGGGTGCAGGAGCCGCCTATGGTGAAGAAGCGTTGAAAGTTGCCACTACTATTAAACTGACACGCGCCCTTTGGATTATTCCGTTGGCAATTGCTACTTCATTTATTTTCAAAAGCAAAGGGCAGAAGATTAGTATTCCTTGGTTCATCTTCTTTTTTGTTTTGGCAATGATTGTCAACACCTACGTGCTGAGCCTTTCAGAAACCGGTGCTTTGATTGGTGCGGGAATCAACAGTATTGCTCGTAAGACCTTGACAATAACTCTGTTCTTTATCGGAGCTTCCTTGTCACGTGACGTTTTGAAAGCTGTAGGAGTCAAGCCGCTTGTACAAGGTATACTGCTGTGGGTGGTTATCAGTTTCAGTACGTTGGCTTATATCTATTGGTTCTGATATAAAGCTGTTATGGTTTGAGGGGACAGGATGGCATATTCTTTCCGTATCCCCTGAATCTCTTCATTGGTTGCATATACAAATACACATCTCGCTATTATCGGGGTGTGTATTTCTTTTATGTGCCCCGCCCAACTTCGCCGAACTGAATCAGATGGAACGTAGGTGATAAACCCTTGTCGTTCCAGTTTCTTTTTGGTATTCAGCTCGGCGTGCGGACCGGTCAGTACGATATACCACATATGCGGTTTATCTAATTGACTGATAATATATTGAAAAGTCATAGTTAGTTAGCTTGTGTTACTGTGAAATTGAAAGTGTGGAAGAATTGCGGCTTGTTTCCGATAGTTATCGGGAGAACGATGCTGACGGAAGTTTTTTCTCCTTTTCTAATATTTCTTTTATTGTATATTTTATTGATGCCTTTTTCTGTAATCAAATTGGATGCAGTAATGGTCCGGTTTATTTCATGATTGTCTTTAATGATTTCCATCGGAACTTTATCGGTTGTAAAGGGGGAGAGGCTGACGCTTGATGCTCTTCCATTGATAATGAAGTTGGCTTTTTCCCAGTTCAACTGTACTACTTCATTGCTATTGTTCCTGACTACAAGTTTCCATGCACTACTGCTCGGTATAAAACGGTAAAGCACATTATTTTTGATATGTTCTAATTTTCCTTGATGATTTTCATGCGATCTGAATGTAATGCGGCAGTTTTCATTGTCAATATATTGTGCATGAGATAAGGTAGGAAACAAAAGTGAAAATATAATGATGAGATGGTGTTCCCGTTTATATTTTTTATAGTCAAAGTAAGTCCATATAAGGATAGTCAGTATACAGATAGGAATTGCAATGAGAATATAACCTGTTAATGTCATAACATTATATGTATTATCTTTTTATTAATATGAATACGTGGCAAAAATATCATAAATTAATTGATAAAACAAATAAATTATGAATTAAATCAAACAAATAATCAGATAAATTATTATTCAAGTAGTTTTAGTATGGCTAATTAATTCGTACCTTCATAGAAATGGAAAAGAGTAATATATATATTGGCGAGATTATCAGGAATGTCATGGCTGATAATCAGGTTACTAAGGCTGAACTCGCAAGGAGACTGGGTGTTAGGCCTCAAAGTGTCGATTATATGTTGACACGGAAAAGTATTGATACTGATACTTTGTATAATGTTTCGCGAGCACTGAATTATGATTTTGCCATGCTATACTCTTTACGTGAAGGGCAGACAAATTGTGATATGAAAGAAGCCGCATATAATGTGGCTACAGCTAAGATATTGGTGGAGTTGGAATTAAAGCCGGAAGATTTGGCAAGGCTGAATCTGAAAAAAAGAATTACCGATGTGCTGAAATAATCCATAGCTTTCCAATCCGGTAGCTATTGTTTCTGATACAGAGCTTTGATGGTTTGAAACGGCAGGACGGTATATTCCCTTTGTACTTTTTGAATATCATTATTGGTTGCATATACAAATACACATCTCGCTACTGCCGGGATGTGTATTTCTTTTATACGTCCGGCCCAATGCCGCCGCACTGAATTCAATGGAACGTAGGTGATAAGACCTTGTTGTTCCAACTTCTGTTTGATAGTCAGTTCGCCATGCGGTCCGGTTAGTACGACATACCAGGTATGTGGTTTATCCAAGTGGTCGATGATATATTGTGAAGTCATAGTTAGTCAACGTGTGTTACTATAAAGTTGAATATATGAAAGAATTGGGGCTTATTACCTATGCCTACCGGAAGAATGATATTGACAGAGGTCCTTCCGCCTTTTCTTAAATTCAGCTTATTATATATTTTATTGACTTTCTTCTCTACAATCAGATTGGATGCGGTAACGGTTCGGGCTATTTCAGAATTATTTTTAATAATGTCTGTAGGAGTCTCATCGGTTGTGAAAGGATGGAAACTGACGCCGGATGCTCTCCCGTTGATGATGAAACTGGCTTTTTCCCAATTTACCCGTATATCTTCATCTGCGTTGTTCTTGATGATTATTTGCCACGCATCATCGGCCGGAACGAATTGAAAAATCATATTGTCTTTGGTGTGTTCCAATTTTCCCGGCTGATTTTCGTATGAAGTAAATGAGATGTTGCAGTGCTCGTTGTCCGTGTACTGCGCATACGACAGAAACGGATAGAAAAGAAATAGCAGAAGAATACAGGAATTCTTTTTCTTGTATTTCCTAAAATCCAAATAAGTCCATAAAGCGATAGCCAACAGGCATACCGGGATTGCGATAAGAATGTAAACAATCAATGTCATACTATTGTGATATAATGATTTGTTTGAATGTGTAGCAAAAATATTATAAAATACTTGATAAAACAAAAATCTCATAAATAATTTAGACAAACGTGCTGCAGATTTATGTAAATGTATGATTTTTGCCTATTCATGAACTATTCTTTCCAACCCCTTTTTTCTATTTCGGTTACTTTTGTCATATTAAAATATGAATAACCTGAAATAATAATCTTATGAGGAACAAGAACATTAGACACCTGTTTCTGTGGTGTATTTGCTGTTTGTTATTTCCGTTACATTCTTGTAATGATGTAGATGATTTGCAGGCTCAGGCAAATCTTCTGAAAGAACGTGTCGCCACACTTGAAAAGGCGGTTGAGCACATAAATGAATCCGTAAACGGTTTACAGTATTTATTGTCGGGTACATCGGTAGTGGGAGTTACGGCTATTGATAAAGGATATAAACTGGAACTTGCCGACGGGCAGTCGTTTAATATTGTAACCGGTGAGAATGTGGACGGATTACTTCCATTAATTAAAATCAGTGATGAAGGTTACTGGATGTATAGTGTGGACGGAACCAACTATACCCCTATGACTGACGGAAGTGGCAAGCCGTTGAGCGTTTATCCTGTCAATGAGGATGGCGGTCGTATCGTATCGCCTCAGATGCGGGTTTCGTCCGACGGGTACTGGCAGGTGAGTTATGACGGTGGAGTGAACTATGAATTTTTGATAAATGGAGGTAATAAAGTGTCTGCTTTTGCTGATATTAAATTGGGTGAAAGTTCCATTTTTAGCAATATCGTATATAATAAGGATAAATCGGAAATTATACTTACGATGAAAGCGGACGGACAGCAATATACATTTTCTGTTATTGACAACTTTTTCTTGAAAGTGATTGGTGCAGAGAGTGAACAAGTGTTTTTCTTGTCTGAAACACGTAAGTATATGGTAGAGCAGAGCGAAGTGCAAGAAGTTGCCATACAGGCTCCCGAAGGTTGGAAGGTAGCTTTGAGTGAGACGGAACTTTCTATCGTTTCTCCTGACGTGACGGATGTAGAGAAGCAGGATAAGATAAACATTATTATAACTTCTCCTAAAAATTATATTCGTGTAGTCACTGTTCAAACAAAGCTTTTGACTACAAAATACACTGCGGGTACAAGTTTGGCGTGGGAAAACTATATCGGTAAGACTGCCGACAATGTTTTGCTTGATTTTTCTTTTGCCGGATATAAGCATGGAGAGGTTGCTCCTCCTGATGTATATACATTAGGATATAAGGTCTATAATATAATGTCTTATGGGGCTGTTCCCAATGACGGTAAGTCCGACCGTGCTGCTTTCATCAAGTTGCTGGAAGCTATGGGAGCTACACGTGGAAAGGATGCAGATGCTATCCGTTATCAGATGAACAAAGCTAACGCTATTATTTATTTTCCCGAGGGTGAGTTTATCCTTCAGGGCGAAGGTGAAAACAATATGCCGTTCCGTTTGACGATGAACAACCTTGTCATAAAAGGTGCAGGTCGTGACAAGACTACTATTAAAATGGATGCGGAGAATAAACCTGTCCGACCCAATGAGATGTGGAGTGCTCCCGTGATGCTGGAGTTGAAACACAATAGTGGATTATCGGTTTTGACAGATGTCACCGGTGATGCGGAAAAAGGTTCTTTTACGGTTGAAGTGGCGTCTACAACAGGTATCGAGAAAGGTGCCTGGGTTTGTTTGTCGTTGGAGAATAATAATAAGGATTTGATTGCAGAGGAACTTGCTCCTCACTCTGTTACGGCAGACATGACTAATCTTACCGAAAAGGGTGTACAAATCTATGATTACCATCAGGTAAAGTCTGTCAGTGGTAATAAAGTAACTTTTGTAGAGCCTTTGATGCACGCAGTAGAAAAGAAGTGGGGTTGGAAAATACAGAATTATCCTCATTATGAGAATATCGGTGTGGAAGACTTGACTTTTGAGGGTAAGGCTAAAGATGATTTTGCCCATCATGCCAGTGCTGCAGATGATGGAGCATATAAGATTATAGACTTTATTCGCCTTACCAACTCTTGGATGCGCAGAGTGAATTTCATTAGCGTCAGTGAAGCTTCTTCCATAGTCAATAGTGCGAATGTCTCTGTTTATGATGTGCATATCGGTGGCAACCGCGGACACTCGGCTATCCGTTCGCAAGCTTCATCCCGTGTGTTTATCGGTAAGGTTGTGGATGAAAGTGACGGTTATAAGGCAACTAATAGCAGCGGAAGTATTGATAGAAATCAATTCATAGCCGGTGCGGGACAGTATCATGCTTGTGGTGTGTCCAAGCAAAGTATCGGCGCTGTTATTTGGAATGTGCACTGGGGTAAGGACGGATGTTTTGAGTCGCACGCTACCCAGCCTCGTGCTACTTTGATAGACCAATGCACAGGTGGTTTTATGCCATGGCGCGAAGGTGGAGACAGTAATCAGTTGCCCAACCACTTGGATGACCTCATTATTTGGAATATGGAAGCTACTGTAGTGGCATACGACGGAAATTGGGGCAATAAGTTTATCTGGTGGGATAACAACAATACTTGGTGGAAGAATTTGCCACCCGTCATTGTCGGTTTCCATGGAAACTCAATTACGTTTGACGAATCAAAAGAACAGATAAAATATATTGAAAGCAACGGCTCGGCTGTTACACCTTATTCACTTTACGAGGCGCAGTTGCGTGAGCGTTTAGGTTACGTGCCGGCTTGGTTGAATTCACTGAAATAATAACTTTAAAACTCAATACAATTATGAAGAAGATGTGGTATTATACATTGATGTTGTTTGCTTTGTGCTTCATAGCTTGCGAAGATACGGATAAACTGGAGGCGGACATCAACTCTTTGAATGATCGCGTAGAGGCATTGGAAAATAAAGTGGAAATGCTGAATGGAAATATTAAGGCTTTGAATATCTTGTGCCAAGACGGTATGATTATATCCAAAGTGGAGCATGATGCTGAAAATGGAGTTTACACACTGTCTTTGAGCGACGGCACTACATTGAAGTTGGCGGAGAGAGTGGATGGTTTCGCTTCTATTCCGTTGGTTACTATCAATGAAAACGGGAATTGGGCGGTAAGTTATGACGATGGAGCCAGTTTTGTGGAGATTAAGAAAGGAGATGCTCCGGTTTATGCTATCGGTAAAGATGGCATTACTCCTGAATTCCGTGTAGGTACAGAGGATTTTTGGGAAATTTCACTGGATGGTGGCAATAACTATGTACGGGTTTTAGATGAAAACGGCAACCCGGTGAAAGCTGTGTATGACCCTGCAACCAATCCGAACCAGCAGTTTACAGGGGTTGTTCAGAAGACCGATTGTTTGGAAATAACGCTTAGTAGTGACAATACGGTGAAGGTTCCTATCGTCCCTGGTTTCTTCTGCTATTTTGATAGAGCCATTACGGGTGAACAAAATATAAATCCGGGTGGAACTAAAACATTTAATGTGCATATTAATGGAGCTGAAAGTACGGTTATTACTGCTCCTATGGGATGGAAAGCAACGTTGGCAGAGGCAGATGCAATCACTCATGTAGCTGTATTGACGGTGATTGCTCCGAAAGGTAAGCCGGCTACTCGTGCAATAGCTGATAATACAAGGGATATTTCTATCCTTGCGATGAAAGGAGGGTTGGCTACGCTTACTAAGATTCAGGTGAACCCGATTGAGGTAGAAACCGGGGGAGGGGATGAACCGACACCCGCTCCGATTGTAAACTTAATAACTATTCCTATTTCAGCAGAAATGAATATAATAACATTATTGAATACAGACCCGTATAAAGAGATATCGCAAACAGGAGATTTTTGGTTTCATAGAAGTGATAAGTCATCAGAAGCAGAAGTTTCCAATAATGGAAGTTTAGCATTGGTTGACGAAATGGTAGAAGGTAAGTCTGTGAAAGCTGTCAAAATAGAATGTAAGATAGCTAATAGCTTTTTTAAAATAGCTTTAGGCTATTTTAAAAAAGAAGCCAATTGTGATATAACGAAGAAATACAAATTGTCTTTCAAAATGAAAGGGACATTAGGCGCTAAGCTACTGACAACAGTACGAAATGCAGATAATACTTATGCTTTTGGTGTGTATAATGAGAAAGGAGATCCTACTACTACAGTAAAAACTTCTGCAACTACTAAGGATAATGAATGGGAACCGGCAACGGCTGTATTTGATTTTAGTAAGAAAGCTTCTAAAGTAGCGAGTATTAAAGTCGATAATCCTTTGACATCTTCTACTGTAGAAGATGCTGCGACTATTGATATCCGGCTTTATCCTCAGGCAGCAAATACTACCTTTTATGTTACGGATATTAAATTTGAAGAATACGTTCCTGTTGCACAATAATCTCGTGGATTTTAGTATCTTTGTTTACAACCATTTAGTATAAACATATACGCTTGATATCTTATACAACCTGTCATTCAGAGCGCAGCGAAGAATCTCTTCCCTATGTGCATATAAAAGAGAATAGATTCTTCGCTGCGCTCTGAATGACAGATAATCAATGGTACAAACTAATTTTAACCATTTATCATATGAAACATCTCCTACTATCCCTCGCCTTCCTCTGCGCGCTCCCTTTGAGTGCGCAGCAGGTTATCGGCTTTGAGGAGCAGGTTCCGGCGGGCTTCACTTCTCCCGACAAGAAATCCCTGTCCTTGTCAAACCGTTACTATAAAGAAGGCAAGAAGAGTCTTGAATGGGATTTCCGTCCCGGTTCAGTAATGAATGTTGCGTTAGACGCCCCGTTGGCGTTGAACAACAAGACAGAGAACACGCATGGCATCACGCTGTGGATATATAATGAAAAGTCACAGCCCGATTCGTTGCGTTTTGAGTTTCTCAATGCAGAGGGTAAGGTGTCCTATTGGTTCACCTACCGGTTGCAATCGCCCGGGTGGCGTGCCTGCTGGATTGGCTTCAAGAGTATGCGCGGTGATAAGGCAGACAAGACGATAGCCTCTTACCGGGTAGTGGCTCCCGACCGTAAAGGCCGTGTATTCTTTGACCGTTGGAAGTTCCCCGAAAAGGCGATGAACCTGCGTACCACCCCCGATATGCAGATAGACTACAACAGCCTTGCCGTGGGGCGCGACCTTTGGCACTGGTGCCGTGTGTGGGAATGGGAACAGTATGAATACGACATTCCCCGTCCTGCCAAACTCACGGAGAAACAGCGTCAGGAACTCAAGATGATAGAAGACCGTTTGAGCGATGCCCTGACACCGCCTGCCGCTTCAACCGTGGCAGCCGCAGTGAAGAAAGCTACGGCAACCTACACTAAAGCCGACATCTATCCGTCGGGTTCGGGCTTTACCGGTGCGCCCCTGCTTGCTCCGGACGAGTTGCATCGTGATAAAGGCGAGCTATCATGGAACGACCTCGAAGCCATGCTTACCGGATTTGCCTACGACGCCTATTGCAACAAATCCTATGAAGCCGAGGGCAACTACTTCGCCGTATGGGACTATGCCATAGATCAAGGCTTTGCCTATGGCAGCGGCATGGGTACTAACCACCACTACGGCTACCAGATACGTAAGATATATACCACGGCTTGGCTGATGCGTAAAGCCATTCTGAAATCTTCACGTCGAGATGACATTCTCAAGACACTGCTCTTCTGGTCTGCCTTGCAGGAAACGAGACGCCCTTGCGCAGAGATACGCGATGAGATGCTCGACTCTTGGAATACCCTGTTGCAACCCAAGCTGATAGCTGCCATGATGATTCCCGACGAATGTGAGCGTGTGCAGGCATTGCAAGGCTTATCCCGTTGGGTATCCGGTTCGGTCAACTGTACGCCGGGTACGATTGGCGGTATCAAAGTAGACGGCACAACCTTCCATCATGGCGGTTTCTACCCCGCCTATACCACCGGCGCACTCGCTACGGTGGGCGATTATGTGGCTATGACCAGCGGAACGGGATTTGTTCCTTCGCTCGAAGCCCGCCGCCTTTTGGCAAGTGCATTCACTGCCATGCGCAATTACTCCAACCTCATAGAGTGGAGCACCGGACTTGGCGGACGTCATCCCTTTGGTGGTAAAATGGGTGGGGCGGACATTAAAGCATTCGCACAACTGGCGCTCTCCGGAGACTTGTCCGGACAGGGCGGTGACTTCGACCGCTTGCTGGCTGCCGACTATCTTCGCCTGATGAACGGCAAGAACAGTCCCGAAGCCCGTCTCTTTAAGGAGAAAGGTGTTCAGCCTGCCGAGGCTCCGCAAGGTTTCTTCGTCTACAATTATGGCGCTGCCGGCATTCACCGCCGTGACAACTGGATGGTGACGCTCAAAACATTCAACACCAATGTATGGGGTTCGGAGATTTATGCAAAGGACAACCGCTACGGACGTTACCAAAGTTACGGCTCTGTCCAGATAATGGGCTATCCCTCACGCAAGGCGAGCGGATATGTGGAAGAGGGCTGGGACTGGAATCG
Source organism: Bacteroides sp. AM10-21B (assembly GCF_003472565.1). NCBI lineage: Bacteria > Pseudomonadati > Bacteroidota > Bacteroidia > Bacteroidales > Bacteroidaceae > Bacteroides > Bacteroides sp. AM10-21B. Next base: position 239,116 of record NZ_QRME01000003.1, read on the forward strand.
CCTGCCGGGCACGACCACCATCCATTTGCCTTTGGAACTGCTGGACAACCCGCGTGCCGGTACTTTAATGGCGCGTTCCACCGAGAATTTTGCCGGAACTTCCTCACTGGAAGGCCGCAACGGTATGCTTGCCATGAAGCTGAAAGAGGCCGATTACAAGAATTTCACTCCCGACTTTGTAGCGCGCAAGTCTGCTTTCTGTTTCGACAACCGTATAGTCTGTCTGGGAACGGGTATCAGCAACAGCAATGCGCAGTACCCCACGGAGACTACTATTTTCCAAAGCGAGTATCGTCCGGGCAAGGCTGCCATCTCCATGATGGGCAAGGAGATAGACAAACCTGCATTCGGCGCAAAGCTGGCGGGTAATCCCAACTGCTGGTTGCGCGACGGATACGGCAATCATTATCTGGTTTTGGAAGGTCTTGTACGTGTGCAGATAGCCGAGCAGCAGAGTGCCAAAGATACGGATAAATCTCCTACGAAGGGTACATTTGCCAGTGCGTACATTGTGCATGGTCTGGCTCCCAAAGACGCTACTTATGCTTACAGCGTTCTTATCCGGCCCACTGCCGAAGAACTTGCCGCAGCGCAGAAAGATCCGGGTTATTCCATTCTTCGCCGCGACCGGCAGGCACACATTGTTTTCGACCGCGCTTCGGGTGTGACGGGCTATGCGGCTTTCGAGGCGGTCAGCTTGCCGGAGGATGAAGTGGTGGCGGATATCGCTCCCGAAACGATGGTGATGCGCCGTATGGCAGAGGACGGAATGCTGATAGTCAGCGTCTGCGACCCCGACCTGCATATCAAGGAAAAGACCTATACTACGCCCGAACCCAGCGCCCCGTCTCTCAAGACTTTGCACTTGAAAGGCAATTGGAGTTTGGCAGCGCCCAACGAAAAAGTAAAAGTCCGCTCTACAGGAGATGTTACGGAAGTTACCGTCACCTGCCAACACGGACAGCCGGTAGAGTTCCGGTTGAAGAAATAACTGGTTTTCTTTAGGTATTCCTTGCCCCTTTCGCGGTTCTTGTTTCTTCGCTCACGAGGAACGGGATGCGGAAGGGGTTCTTTTTTGCACTATACTTTCCAAACTGACGCATCTTAGCGTCCGAAACCACGCACGTTTGCTCCCCAAACCTCAGGGCTTTATAGAGCTAAGCTGTGGCATTTGGGGAGCAAACGTGCGTGGTTTCGGATACAGTGTCCCTTCCACCCGCTATCCTGCATGAATAGGCGGGTGTGGAGGGTGGAAGGGGTATGAGTGAAAACAGATAATGTCTCTTTCTTAGTAGCGTAAAAGAACTTTTTGACTATGGCGATAATTCTGTTTGATGTACATCAGAACAGAATAGGAAGTATATCAAAAATCCCCCGCTCCAAAGAAGGAGACGGGGGATTCAAACCCATTAATTCACGTTTTTTAGAGATAGATTTAGGTTAGGTTATTGTTACTGCGTTTTTTTTTGTATAGTTATTTGATTATAATGTATTTATATCTTATTTGGATTTTTAATTATTGTACAGAAGCAACGAATTTTTCTATCTTAATTTCCTTAATAGATAAAGTGCTATTGTCGGTATAGTTATATAAGTATATATTTATATTTCTAGTATCATCCTTTGTCGCTGTGTCAAAAGTGGTAATGGGGGGATTTAAAGATGAAAAATCACTGGAACCAGTAGTGGAACATTTTGCCATATTGATAAATGTACTGACTGTATGGGTATTGTCGGCTGTACCGTCTTTGTTTATTTTAAAGGATCGTACAGTCATGAGCTTTCCTGTCATTTCAGAATTAGCAGCTAATTGAAAAAGTTTATTATCTGTATAGTTAGAAATGGCGATCCCCATGCTACCATCGGCTATATTAGATGAACCTGTTATTGATATTTGATAAATAGTTTGTTCGAATGGCTTAGCACAGTGGAAACTTATATTTGAGTTATTCCATGAACCTTTAGTTGTATGTTGAAGTGTAATCGCATCATTTGTGTAACTTATTGTGGCAAGAGGTGCTTTCCCATTCTCTCTTCTAAACCAAAAATCTTCTTCACCTGAAGCTTTTGTTGTGGTAGCTGCACTCCATCCTTTATATGTATATGTTGCAGATATATCTGTTGTTAATAATGGTAATGTAAATGAAGTAACAGGTGTTACTACTTCCGTAGTGTTCTCAGCGATACTTCCATTCCCTTCCCATGCAGAGATACTTTGGTCATTAGTCGTTACATTCACAGAAGGTTTAGCTGTACCGATATTTACATCCAAAAGGGTATATTTAGCGGCTACGTATTTGGCTCCACTTGCAGCGGCTTTCATTTGATATTTCTTTCCATCGGCTAAAGTAACAGTAATCAAAGTTTCTCCACCTGCAATCTCTTGTGCAGGAACTACTGCACGATAAGTATAAATATTGCTTGTTGCGTCTTCGTTGATAGACCCCATTGTTACATCGGCTACTGCTCCTTCAGCAACGCCAGCGGAAGGACTTCCAAGTGTGAGGGATGCTTCTGTCTTAACATTATTCAAGACCACACTTGTTGGAGCTGCGCTAACCAAACTTCCGGAAATTTTTGCTTCTATCATGGCATATGCATGCTTGAAACTTAAATTTACAGTTGTTGCATTGATTGTTGCTGCAATCTTATCGGTTGCTAATACATCACTGACATTATAGTTGTTCACAACATTCTGATTGGGGTTTACGTTAATGGCGATTTTTGTAGGATTAATTCCTTCCTGTGTATTAGCTTGATATGGGTAATAAGCATAATAGTCGTATGCAACTTCCGGATAGATGGGAGTTTCAGAAGTCCATGTGCCATCTGAATATGTAAGTTTTACGTTAGAATATATAGGAGTATCAGTTCCTATTACACCATTTTCTGCATAGACAAACAGACCAATTTCATCGCCATTGGCAAAAGTCGTTACATGGTCTGGAGTAGTACTCGTACGGGTTCCGGCTATAGATGTTTGGAACTGTACAGGCTGTAATTTCCCATTGTTTGCAGGGTCTTGTTCGTCCATCTCATTGTTACATGCGCTCATAGACAATAACGCTACGGCAGCCATCATGAAATACTTAATGTTCTTTTTCATAATTCTTATAATTTGAGGTTTATATTATTTTATTTCTTCTCCGTCGCCATTGATGATTCCACCTTGTCCCCAGTTGATGATGGGTGATTTATCAACAACAATAATCAGGTTCTCATTATTGATGGTGGTATCGAACGTGTACTCTTGTGAGCCTTCGAACTGGTCTGTAGCTTTCGGAATTTCATATTCGTATGTTTTTCCGGTTCCTTCGTTGGCAGCGGGGAGTTCTATTATTACTTTATAGCCTTCTGTGGTGCTGGCAGGCAACACCATACCTTGTGCGGTAATGAGGATTTCATTATCTTCTTTGTCATCTTCGGCACGGGTGGAGGCTTTCTCTTTCTTGGGCTCTGTGGTGGTCAGCTTGATGTCCTCGCCGATTGTCACATCACGGAAGTTTATTTTGCCGGTGGTGGCATTGAAGTTGCCGGAAACGGGCAGTCCTTGCAGGGTGACTAAAAGGCCTTTCAAATCGGCTTCCGTCATGCCATAGCCCACTTTGAACTGGAAAGTCAGCTTTGTCAGCACAGGAGTTAGCGGGAGTTCCGCCTTGCGGCTGTCCTTGTTTAAATCCGCTACACGGGCAAAGAGCAGTTGCGACGCGTACTCGTAGTTATTAATCAAGTGGATGGCAACGAGACTGTCTGCCAGTACGGTGGTTTGCGGGTAGTAGGCGGCAATGTCCATTTTATCGCCCGTAGCGGGGAAGTAGGGGATAGAGTCGTTGTTGCCCGGCAGGAAGTAGTCCTGATTGTCGAAGCTGTTGGCATAGTAGCGCAGGTTGCTGTAAGGAGCAACAATGTCGTCCGTACCGCCTTTCAGCATATATACGCCAATGGTTTCTCCTTTAAACCAAGTAGTCCCGGTTTCGCTGCCGTAGTCGAATGCTTCTGCCATGATAACGGCAGGGTAGGATTTGCTTTCGTCAACGGGAGTGTCGTTGTCGTCGCACGCAGCAAACAGGGCGCAGGCAAGGAGTAGATGGATAAATTTATTATTAGCCATAAACTTAAGGTTTTAATTTTATATCTTTATTATTCAGCGGTTGTCTCGTTCACGGTGATAGTCACTTCGCGCACAGCTTGCTTTGAGTTCCACATATTGGCGTTGGTGGCAATGAATGTGGCTTTGTAAGTGCCGGGACGGTCGTACCTGAACTCGTAGTAGGGCAGGCGGGCATTAGTGCTCTTGATGGGTGTGCCGCGGTCCGGTTCGATAGTTGCGGCATTGAGCTTCTTGCTTATCATCCAAACCTCTACATCTTTGTCCTTCTCCGTGTCCTTGTCGGGGAAGAAGGAGAGCATACTCTCTGTGATGTCGTACTTCTCACCTTTAGGCTGGGTCTGTACAAGTACGGTTTGGAATCCCCAACCGTAGGCTACATCCTCGTTTTTGTAGACGTATTTGTCCGGGTCGCGCTTAGCCAATGTCAGAAGCTTGATTTGGATACGGGGTTTGCCGTAGTTACTCTCCTTGATGGTGTTGGGACCTGCCTTATATTGGAACGCTACGTAGAAATCTTTATCCAGATACTCTCTGAGGTCGGCCTCGGTATACTCTATGGTTACATTGGCGGTGGCAGAAACGGGCATCTTCAGCCCCTCTACCGCTTTCCATGTAGCTGCCGCTATGTTTTCCGGAGTATATACTCCTGTGAAGTCCGTAGAGACACAAGCAGTGAGCAACTGCTGGTCTTTATAGGCTTTGAGTTCGGTATATACCTGCTCTATCTTGCAGGACATGCCTACGCTGTCCACTCCCTCAATGCGGGTACGTTCGCGGTTGGCGTAGTTGCAGGTCTTGGTTCCGGGGTAGAATGAGATGTAGTCCGGATTGCCGTCGAACCGGAAACGTACAGCTTCACCGACGGTAACAGTGGTTTTGTCAGCGCTTACACCAAACTCAATGTCATCTACGTTGTCAGTCTGGCAAGATGCAAACGTACCTGCTATCAGGGGCATCCAGACATATTTCAGTATAAGGTTATTTATTTTCATATTCTTTAAGTCTTATGGTATTCTTACTGTTCATATTTCTTGGTTTCTCGGCACTTACCAGCCTTCGTTTTGTCCGCAGATGGTGTTGGTGTTCAGCTCGCATTGCGGAATGGGCAGGTAGATATGCTTGCTTGTATCAATGTTGCGGGCGGGTACGGAAGCCACATCGTCCAAAGGATAGCCGATGATGTGCTTGTCGCCATTGGCGTAGACGTCCGTACTGACCAGCAGCTTGATGCGGTTGTAGAAGAAATCCTTACCCATACGGCGCAACTCCATGTGGCGCGGTGTCTCGAAACAGAGTTCGCGGGTGCGTTCTTCAAAGATGAATTGGCGCATACCTTCCGGTGTATTGATGTCTACTGTTTCTTCGCTGTTCTTCGGCGGAACTTCACCCGATGCAATGGCGCTTGCTCCGGCACGTGTACGCACTTCGTTGATAGCGGTGATGGCATCCGGGGTAGGGCCGTTTATTTCATTGTCCGCTTCGGCAAACATCAGCAGGATGTCACTGTAACGCAGAATGGGGAAGTTGATAGATGAGTTGTTGCGTGCCCACGGACGTATGGGGTCGTATTCGGCACGCCACTTGCCGGGACAGGCTTTGCGGTTGTCGGTATTCATTTGGGCTTCGGTCAGCATTTCTTTGTAGACTTTCTTGTTAGCCTCATCTTTCTTCCAAGTGAAGTCGGCAAGGTTCCACCATTTGCGCTGGTCGCCTGTTTCCTTATCTTTCTTGCTTACAACGCCGTACTTCTTGTCGTAGAGGCGGAGCAGGATATGGGTGGCATTGTACCAGCCGTAAGCGAAAGGTACGTCGGGGTCGTAAGTGGCGCTTTGCGTTACGCCGTTGTACAGGCCTACTTTTCCGGCTTCGTTGGAAGCGTCCAGACCATTGCCGTAGAACTCCACTTCAAACATACTTTCGCGTGCGGTGAGGTCGTACTGGTTGGAGCACATCTTGATAAAGAGTCCTGGGTAACCGTTGGCATACTTGGAGTCGGAACTTGTTCTGTTGAGATCGTGAAGTCCGCTGTTCATGACCGCTTTGGCATAGCCGCGGGCTTCTTTCCACGTGTTACCCTCTACGGGGTAACCGGAATACCACAGGTAGGCGCGTGCCAGCAAGCCTTGGGCGGTGGTGCGTGAGATACGTCCCGGAGCGTTCAGTTCATTGGCGGGCAGGCAGTGGCCTTCTTCAATGACTTTACCGTTTTCGTCTACTATACCCGCACCGTATTGGAGGTCTTCAAATATTTGTGCGTAGATGTCCGCTTGCGGCGACTTCTTCAGCAGTTGGGTGGTGAGGTCTTTGGTAGGAGTGGTGCGCAAGGGTACTTCGCCCCAGTATGCCACAAGATTCATGTAGAGAAGTGCGCGCAGTGCACGTGCTTCGGCTTCGTACATGGCTTTCTTGGCGGCTCCGCCGCATTGGCTGTCGGTGAGGTTTGCCAGTTGTGCGAGGAAGTCGTTGGCACGGTCGATACCGGTATAAAGGGCCTTCCATGTTTCGTTGAGGCGTTCTTCGGTATTGTTGTAATTGTACATACATACGTAGAGGTAATCTTTGCCGTAGTCGCGGTTGTAGTACATGATGTCAGTACCTGCATCAAGGTCAGCCCAGAGGTTTTGTCCGTAAAGGGCGCTGTTGCCCAGTATGTCGTAGATACCTGTCAGTCCTGCCATGCAGCCGTTTTCATCGTCTATTACTTGGTCTCCTTCCGGATTGTTGTATATCGTGGTGTCGAGGAAGTTGCAAGAAGTGAAACTTACCGCGAGCAGGAGTATGTATATCAGTTTTTTCATATTACTGTATCTTTAAAGTTCAATAGTCAATGATTATAATCCCAGTTTTACGCCGAAAGTGAAAGACATGGTCTTGGGATAAGACGAGTAGTCGAATCCGCGCGTCATGGCAGAGTTGCGGGTGGAGACTTCGGGGTCGTATCCGGTATATCCGGTCCAAGTCCAGAGATTCTGTCCGGTTACGTAGAGGCGTAGCGAGCTGAGGCGTGCTTTCTTCAAGAGTTTGGCGGGAAAGTTGTAACCCAGCTGTACGGTTTTCAGTCGCAGGAAAGAAGCGTCTTCCACTTCGCGGCTGGTGTTGATGTTGGTAAGGCTGCGGTTGGGTGCGCAGAGGTAGTTGGTATAGTTACCGTCTGTGTACGTACCGTCTCCGTTGTCCGTGCGGGGTGTCCAGTGGTTGGCTGCCGAAGCCAGCTGGTTGATGTGCTTGCCGCGCAGAGATTCCAGCTTCACACGGTTGTAGTTGATAACGTCGTTGCCGTAAGACCACTGGAAGAATACGCTCAAGTCGAAGTTCTTCCATTCGAAGTTGTTGGTGAAACCGCCGGTGTGGATGGGCAGGCCGTGACCGATGATGGTCTGGTCTTCGCTGGTCACTTGGCCGTCGCCGTTGATGTCTTTCAGCTTGACGTCTCCCGGCTGTATGGTGGAACGTTTTTGTGTATTGTTAGGGACGTTGTCTTTCAGTACGAATACGTTGGGGGAGATTTCGTTGAAGTCTTCGTACTGGTACACGCCGTCGTAAACGTAGCCGTACATTTCGGAAAGCGGATGTCCCACTTTACAAATATAGGCATTAGTCACGTTGGGACTGCTGAAACCTACCAAACGGCTTTCCTGCCCGTCGGAAAGGGCGGTAATCTCATTCTTGTTGAATGCGATGTTGAAGTTGGTGGTCCACTTGAACTTGCCGCGTCCGCCGGGGAAGTTTACGGTATTGATGGAGATTTCAAGACCGCGGTTGCGTACGCTGCCGATGTTCTGCTGTACGGAGGAGAAACCCAGTGAGGCGGGCACTTCGGCATAGAGCAGCAAGTCTTTTGTCTCTTTGTTGTAGACATCGATTTCACCGTTGATACGGTTCTTGAAGAGTCCGAAGTCAAGACCAATGTTGGTCTGGTAAGTCGTTTCCCACTTCAAGTCCTTATTGGCTATTTGCGTGATGTACAGGGCGGGGTTCAGTGCGTTGTTGAAGGCGTACTTGTCGCTGGTGGCGTACAGGCGTGACGACGGATAGTTGCTGTTGGTGTTGTTGTTACCGGTTGCACCCCAGCCCACACGCAGTTTCAGGTTGGAAATCGGCGTGTTCTCCAAGTGCATGAACGGTTCGTCGGACAGACGCCATGCGAAAGATGCTGACGGGAAGTATCCCCATTTGTTGTAGGGGAAGCGTGATGAACCGTCGGCACGGATAGTGGCGGTGAGCAGATAGCGTGACTGCCAGTCGTAGTTGGCACGCGCAAAGTAGGACATCAGCCTGTTCTCCACGCAAGTGGTGGTAATGGTACGGGGAGTACCGCTCTGGATGCCCCAGAAACCGTTTTCTTCCCAAGGCACTTGCACGGCTTGCGCACCCAGTACGCTGATGCTTTGGCTGGAAAGTGACGCACCCACCATTCCGGTGAGGTTGTGTTTGCCCATACGTTTCTTATAGGTCAGCGTGTACTCGTTAGACCAGCTGTCCCACTCCTTGACGGAGAATTGCCCGTTCACACCGTTGGCGGAATATTGGGGGTCGCCAAGGTATGTATCGGAGTTGTTGAATTGTTGGCGTTTGTCTGTACGCCAGCTATATGAAAAGGTCGCTCTGAATGTCAGGTTTTTGATGATTTCCCAGTTCAGGTAGGTGTTCAGGTTGAGCTGACGGCTCTTGGTGCGGTCTACCTGATTTTCGATGGTCTTTAGCGGGTTATAGGGATATGTACCGTCATCGTTCACAGTGTCACTGTTCATGAGGTCGTCCGTTTCGCTATATCCGATAGGGCGGTAGGCAAGTACCTGATACAGGAAGTATTGTGCTGTTCCGCCGCCGCTCTGTGAGGGTGCCGAACCTACGGAAACGTTGTTGGCGAAGTTCATTGTAGCACCGAATTTCAAGCTTTTGGTGATATTCTGGTCTAACGTCAGACGGGCTTTCAGGCTCTCGTAGGAAGAGTTGATGATGACACCCTGTTGGTTGTAGTAGGATATGCTGGAACTGTAACGTGTGTTCTTGCTGCCACCGGACAAAGATACGTGGTGGCTTGTCATGGGGGCTACACGGAACACTTCCTTCTGCCAGTTGTAGTAGGGCAGTGTTTTGTAGTCCTCCAACGTACGGTTGCGTCCCAGGTTCTCGCTATATCCGAAGTAAGTTTTTTCCATATCCGAAGCCGAGAGTATGTCCTGTTGCAGTGCCACGAACTGGCTGCCGTCCATAATGTCGAGGTACTGCGGGCGCATCTGCATACTGACGTAGCCGTCGTACGTGACGCGAGGAGCGCTTTCCTTACCGCGTTTGGTGGTAATGATGATGACACCGTTGGCTCCGCGGGCACCGTAAATGGCGGTGGCGGAAGCATCTTTCAGCACGTCGATGGATTCGATGTCATTAGGATTGTAGGCTGCGGCGTTGGGATCATCGGTGGCAAAACCATCAATGACGTAGAGTGGTGCACCGTCGGCATTGTTTGAAATGGTGTTACTGCCGCGGATAACGATGTTGGCTTCCGAACCGGGCTGTCCCGAACCGCTCACTACTTGTACACCCGCCACGCGTCCGCCCAGCGCTTGGTCGAACGAATTGACAGGGGCTTTGGTAAGGTCGTCCATATCCACCTTGCTGACCGAACCTGTCAGGTCGCCTTTCTTTACGGTGGCATACCCCACGGCTACAACTTCGTTCAGCATTACGCCGTCTTCTTTCATTATGACGTCAATCACCTTATTCTTTCCTACCGGAATTTCACGGGTGGTATATCCGATGAAAGAGAATACAAGAATGGATTTTTGGTCGGGAACTTCGATTGAATACTTACCGTTTACATCTGTAATAGTACCGATCGTTGTTCCTTTTACAGTAACGTTGGCTCCGATAACCGTTTCTTTGGTTTCGTCGGTAACCGTACCTGTAATTTTGATTTGTGCTTGCAGCGTAGTCAGCGAAAGCAGCAAAAAGAGTAAAAGAGAACTTGCTCTTCTAAGGCTCACGAAATGGATTCTTTTCATATTATCAAAAGTAAGATTATCTTAGCTGTTTTTAATTTCTTCGGGGCAAAGTTATGAATATATGTAAAATGCTTCTTCTATAATAGTACAGACGGAGTACATTTTCGTACAAAAATGATTTTGTACAGAAAAGAAGAGGTTGTCCGAAAAGAAATTTTAGTTCTCATTCGGTCAACCTCTGTATAAAGGTAATAAAAAGATGATAGGATGATAAAGTGATAATATTCTATCACTTTATCATCCTATCATCTTGTCGTTTTATTTTACTTGTCTTTTCTCAGTTCGGCAAAGATAAGTCCTTCCAGTTCTTCTGCCAGTTCCGGATTGTCCAAGATAACTTGTTTGGCAGCGTCACGTCCTTGTGCGATTTTGGTGTCGTTATAGCTGAACCAAGAGCCGCTTTTCTTAACGATACCCAGTTCTGCACCCAAATCTATGATTTCTCCCGCACGTGAGATGCCTTCACCGAACATGATATCGAATTCGGCACGGCGGAAAGGAGGAGCTACCTTGTTCTTTACAACTTTCACTTTGGTCTGTTTGCCGATGACTTCTTCTCCGTTTTTGATAGCTTGGCCTCCACGGATGTCGAGACGTACGGAAGCATAGAACTTCAATGCGTTACCGCCGGTGGTTGTTTCGGGATTGCCGAACATTACACCGATTTTTTCGCGGAGCTGGTTGATGAAGATGCAAGTTGTACGGGTCTTGCTTACGGCAGATGTCAGCTTGCGCAGGGCTTGCGACATGAGACGTGCCTGCAAGCCTACCTTGTTGTCGCCCATATCGCCTTCGATTTCAGCTTTCGGCGTCAAAGCAGCTACGGAGTCCACTACGATGATGTCGATGGCAGAAGAACGAATCAGCTGTTCTGCAATTTCCAATGCCTGCTCACCGTTGTCCGGTTGCGAAATCAGGAGGTTGTCTACATCTACACCGAGTTTGGCCGCGTAGAAGCGGTCGAAAGCGTGCTCTGCATCGATGAATGCTGCGATGCCGCCTGCCTTTTGCGCTTCGGCGATGGCGTGGATTGCCAGTGTGGTTTTACCGGAAGATTCCGGACCGTAGATTTCAATGATACGGCCGCGGGGATAACCGCCTACGCCTAATGCTACGTTCAGTCCGATAGAACCGGTAGGGATTACTTCTACTTGTTCGACGCTTTCGTCGCCCATCTTCATGATGGAACCCTTGCCGAAACTTTTTTCTATCTTGTCCATGGCAGCCTGTAGTGCCTTTAATTTTTCGCTTGCTGCCATATTATTTCCGTTTTCAAAATTTAGTTCGTCTTTCTTTGCCATTATTTTAGTGGTTAATGCAAATCAGTCCTCAACTTCTTTAACGACCGATTTGCATGATGAATGATTGATACCCGGTGATTGATAATCAATCACTGTTACAGGATTTGTGCGGCGTGGTCTTTAGTCTTTACCTCCTTAGGTGTGATGATGCGCTCAATCACCCCTTCTTCATTAATGATAAAGGTGGTGCGGAAAGTGCCCATATATTTACGTCCGTACATACTCTTTTCGCCCCATACGCCGAATTGCTCCACCAGTTTCTTGTCTGTGTCTGCAATCAGGGTGAAAGGCAAATTGTTCTTTTCGATGAATTTTTGGTGAGACTTCTCGTTGTCTACGCTGACTCCGATGACTTCATAGCCGGCTTTGCGCAAGTCGGCATAGTTGTCGCGCAGATTACAGGCTTGCGCCGTACAACCTGAGGTGGAGTCTTTGGGATAAAAGTAAAGTACTACCTTTTTCCCTTTATAATCGCTCAGGCGAATTTCTTCGCCCTTTTCATTGATACCCAGTACTTCGGGCGCTTTATCTCCTACGTTCATATAAATTAAAAATTAAGAATGAGGAATTAAGAATGAAGAATTAAGAATGAAGAATTACCATACGGCGTATATTGTGCAACTAAATTCTTCATTCTTCATTCTTAATTCCTCATTAAACTAAAGTTCCAAGTCTCCGCCGATAACCTCATGCCAAGGCAATCCTTGCTTGTTAAGCTGTTCCATGAACGGATCCGGATTGAACTCTTCTACGTTCCACACACCCGGTTTCTTCCACAGGCCTTTAAGGAACATCATGGCGCCAATCATGGCGGGAACGCCGGTTGTGTAGCTCACGCCCTGCATGCCTGTTTCCTTGTAAGCTTCCTGGTGGCTGCAATTGTTGTATATATAATAGGTGTGTTCCTTGCCGTCCTTCAAACCGCGGATGCGGCAACCGATAGAGGTTTCGCCTTCGTAGTTCTCGCCCAAATCCTGCGGGTTGGGGAGTACGGCTTTCAGGAATTGCAGCGGAACGATTTTCATGCCGTTGTATTCCACTTCGTCAATGCGTGCCATACCGATATTTTGGATAACACGCAGGTGAGTCAGGTATTCTTGTCCGAATGTCATCCAGAAACGTGCGCGCTTGATGGTGGGGAAGTTCTTTACCAAAGACTCCAATTCTTCGTGATAAAGAAGGTAAGAGTCACGCGGACCGATGTTCGGATAGGTGAGATCTTTATGGATTTCCAGCGGTTGGGTGGTTACCCACTTGCCGTTTTCGTAATAACGTCCGTTTTGGGTGATTTCACGAATATTGATTTCCGGATTGAAGTTGGTTGCAAATGCTTTATGATGATTTCCCGCATTGCAGTCCACTATATCCAAGTATTGAATCTCATCAAAATGATGCTTGGCTGCGTAGGCGGTATATATGCCGCTTACACCCGGGTCGAAACCGCAACCGAGGATGGCAGTCAGTCCGGCATCTTCAAAACGTTTTTTGTATGCCCATTGCCAGCTGTATTCAAAGTGAGCGACATCTTTCGGCTCGTAATTGGCGGTATCCAGATAATTCACTCCGCTTTTCAGGCAGGCTTCCATGATGGTGAGGTCCTGATAAGGGAGAGCCACATTTATGACGATTTCAGGTTTGAAACTATTGAAGAGCGCCACCAGCTCGTCCACGCTGTCTGCATCTACCTGGGCGGTTTTGATGTTAGGGTTACCGATTGCTTTCACAACGGCGTCACATTTGGATTTGGTGCGGCTGGCAATCATGATTTCTGTGAACACATCCGGATTTTGAGCCACTTTGTGCGCAACAACGGTACCTACACCGCCTGCACCGATAATAAGAACTTTACCCATTTCTTCTACTTGCAAAAGTTTTAAATATGATTATCATTTTTTCGAAGAGCAAATATAAGGCTTAATTCTCAGATAAACATTAAAATCCTGCTAAATACTTTGGGGAAAATATTGCTATTTCTAAACAAAGGGTTTGCTTTTGGGTTATTTTACATATCTTTGTTCCGTAAAAATTAACTTAAACAAAAAAATAGCAATGAAGAAAGTATTTGTTTCCCTTTGTATGGCGGCTACTCTGATGGGGCTGTCATCGTGCGCTTCGACTAAAAATGCCGCGACTCTCTCTTCTTTGAGTGGCGAGTGGAATATTATTGAAATAAACGGCAGTGCGGTTGTACCTGCTCCGAATCAGGAATTCCCGTTTATCGGTTTTGACACAAAGACCGGAAAAGTATATGGAAATAGCGGTTGCAACCGTCTGATGGGCTCTTTTGACGTGAATGCCAAGCCCGGACAGATAGACCTTGGCGCGCTGGGAAGTACCCGCATGATGTGTCCTGACATGACAGTCGAGAAAAATGTTCTGGCTGCTTTGGGACAAGTAAAGAAGTATAAGCAACTGGGCAAGGAGAATATGGCTTTGTGCGGTTCTTCCAACCGTCCTCTTATCGTATTGCAGAAGAAGGAAGCCGCTTCCAAGTTGTCTGATTTGAACGGCAAATGGATAATTAGCGAGGCTGACGGACAAGCTATTCCGTCGGGAATGGAAAAACAGCCAGCCATTGAGTTTGACATTGCCGGGAAACGCCTGCATGGCAATGCGGGATGCAACATCATCAACGGTTCTTTTGATGTGGATGATGCCAATCCTACTGCTATCTCGTTTCCAAGGGTTATCAGCACCATGATGGCGTGCCCGGATATGGAAGTGGAAGGCCGGGTATTGAAGGCGTTGAACGCTGTTCAGTCTTTCGGTAAGCTGGCAGGCGGCGGTATGGGCTTCTATGATACGGACAACAACTTGGTAATGGTGCTGGTAAAGAAATAACGGGCGTTTACCGCCTTCTTTATTCCTTCTTTCTCAGCCCGGCGCGTATCCGGCTTAATGATTGCGGAGTGATATACAGGTATGAAGCCAGATATTTCAGCGGTACATCCTGTAATAGCTCCGGATCTTCTTCCATCAATGTAAGGTAACGCTCCTTAGCGGTGGGCGGCGCTCCATAAGCTAATGTCGAGGAATCCACCGACAGTATTTCACGCTCAAAAATCTTTCTGCCGAAGTTTGCCATTTCAATAGAGTGCGAAAACAGGTTTTCCAATTCGGCTTTGCTTATACAATAAGCCGTACTGCCGTTTACGGACTCAATGTTGATTTGTGACGGTTCTCCGTCCACATAGCCCCATGAAGAAAATGCAACCTCGCCAGGGCCGACAAACCACAAGGAATTTTCCGTGCCGTCTGCCAGATAATATGCCCGCCATATGCCTTTCCTTATAAGGTAGAAATTAGAATTCCGTTCTCCTTTCTTGATTATGAGCTCTCCTTTGGAAAAAGAAACTTCTTCCATGTGGGACAGTATATCAAATAAACTTTTCTCAGGCAGTTTATACTTTTTGCAGAATTTCTTCACCATGATTTCCATGCTGCAAAGATATGTTTTTTTCTTTCTCCTTCCTTTTCCTGTTTATATAAATAATGAGTATGAAAAGAGTGGTTAATAGCTCTGCCAGTGGCGTAGCGAGCCATATTCCCGGCTTGCCCAATAGTAAGGGAAGCCCGTAGAAGCAAAGGGCCAGCAGAATAAAACCGCGCAACAAGGTGATGAAGGTGGCATATTTGGCACGCTCCACACTTTGGAAATAGCCGATGGAGACGATGTTGATAGCGAAAAATACGAAACCGCATGCGTATAGTGGCAAGCCTTCCACCGCTATGTCATAGGCAGGATAACTCCGGTCGATGAACATGGCTACGATGTCTTTGCTGCAGAATATCGTAACCAGGGCGAAGCATATGCCGCAACCGATGGCTGTTTTTAAGGCAAGGAGGTAGGCACGGCGTACGCGGAGTGTCTCGTTGAGCCCGTAGTTGAAACTGATAATGGGCTGTGCCGACTGTGCAATGGCATTGTATACCATAAATATAATCGGGAAGAAATAACAGGCAATACTGAATGCCGCCACACCGTCTTCTTTCAGATAATGAATGAACACAAGGTTGCCTACAAACATCATGCAGGCAATCGCCGCTTCACACAGAAAAGCAGACGATCCTAACCGGCACATATAGCCGATGTTGCGTTTCATCAGCTTCATACTGTTGCGGCTGAGCTTCACCGGATAGAAACGCAGCGCACAGTTGCGCCGTGAAAGGTAGACGATAATCATCAACGCTCCTACCGTTGTCCCTATGGCGCTTGCAAAAGCCGCGCCGAACATACCCCATCCGAAAGGGAAGATAAACAGGTAATCGAGTATGATATTCAGAACGGCGGCAACTATGTTGCATAGCATGGCAAAGTTGGGCGAACCGTCCAGCCGCAAGAAAAACATTCCCGAATTCAGCAAAGCTGTAAAAGCGGAGAAAGGTACAAACCAGAGCATGTACTCCACTGCCAGAGGTTCGAGACGTTCCGAACCGCCTAACAAATGCACTATTTGGGGCGCAAACAAGCAGAACAGGGTAGAGGTACATGCCAGCAATAAGGAAGATACCACCACAGACTGTGTAATGTTGATACGTGCCACTTTGGGTTTATTGTGTGACAAGTGGATGGAAGCCACCACAGATGCCCCTACACCGAACATCAGGCCGATGCCGGTGGAAAACAGCCATAACGGCGCCACGATATTGACGGCAGCAAGGGCGTCGCTGCCTATACCTTTTCCCACAAAGATACCGTCGGTAATGACGAATAATGCGGAAAATATCATTCCCAGTACGGTAGGAAGCAATAATTTGCGGAACAATGCCGCAATGTCCATGTTCTTAAAGTCAATGCTGTCTCTCATCTTTTCCATAATCTTCAGTCTTCTATGTATGTTTTATTGTTGCCTGTCTCTTTCTTTAAGAAGTTTGATGGCAAATGCTTATTCGTTCCATCATGGAGAACTTTTCGTTCCACCGTGGAGAACCTTTTGTTCCACCATGGGGTACTTTTCGTTCCACCAAGGTGGAACGAAAGAATGTTAGCGATGCGCCCTCCTAAATGTCCCAAACAATTTCTTGTCTTTTCTTTTTCGGGGGGCAAAAGTAGGACTTTTGAGCGGGATAGGAATTAACAAATGGTAATTTCCGACAGAAAAAATATATTTCACTCTGCCAAACTGACAGACAAACTGTCACATTCATAAATCTGCCTCCTCCTTGAACAATTTGGCACGGCGTTTGTCTTTTTATTGGCGCCTGCCAACGAGGCGGACACCAAAACAGAATAATAACAAATAAAATAATAACGATCATGGGAAAAATTATTGGTATTGACTTAGGAACAACAAACTCTTGTGTTTCCGTATTCGAAGGAAACGAACCTGTAGTAATTGCAAACAGCGAAGGCAAACGCACCACTCCCTCGGTAGTGGCATTTGTTGACGGTGGCGAGCGCAAGGTAGGTGACCCTGCAAAACGCCAGGCTATCACAAACCCGACGAGAACAGTGTTCTCAATCAAGCGTTTCATGGGTGAGAACTGGGATCAGGTACAGAAAGAAATAGCCCGCGTACCTTATAAAGTAGTGAAGGGTGACAACAATACTCCGCGTGTGGATATTGACGGACGTCTCTATACTCCGCAGGAAATCTCTGCAATGATTCTGCAGAAAATGAAAAAGACCGCTGAGGATTATCTGGGACAGGAAGTGACGGAAGCTGTTATTACCGTTCCGGCTTACTTCTCCGACTCTCAGCGTCAGGCCACTAAAGAAGCCGGTCAGATTGCCGGTCTGGAAGTAAAGCGTATTGTGAACGAGCCGACTGCCGCAGCTTTGGCTTACGGTATCGACAAGGCACATAAGGATATGAAGGTTGCCGTATTCGACCTCGGTGGCGGTACATTCGATATCTCTATCCTTGAATTCGGTGGCGGTGTGTTCGAAGTATTGTCAACCAACGGTGATACTCACCTGGGTGGTGATGACTTCGACCAAGTTATCATCGACTGGCTGGTTCAAGAGTTCAAGAACGACGAAGGCGCCGACCTGACTCAGGATCCGATGGCTATGCAGCGTTTGAAGGAGGCTGCCGAAAAAGCCAAGATTGAATTGTCTTCTTCTACAAGCACGGAAATCAACTTGCCGTACATTATGCCGGTAGGTGGTGTACCCAAGCACTTGGTTAAGACTTTGACCCGTGCCAAATTCGAAGCTTTGGCTCACACTTTGATTCAGGCTTGTCTTGAACCTTGCAAGAAGGCTATGAGCGATGCCGGTCTGGGCAACTCTGATATAGATGAAGTTATCCTTGTAGGTGGTTCTTCACGTATACCGGCT
The DNA here is from genome assembly GCF_003472565.1 of Bacteroides sp. AM10-21B. Taxonomy (NCBI): domain Bacteria; kingdom Pseudomonadati; phylum Bacteroidota; class Bacteroidia; order Bacteroidales; family Bacteroidaceae; genus Bacteroides; species Bacteroides sp. AM10-21B. Next base: position 256,816 of record NZ_QRME01000003.1, read on the forward strand.
GTACAGAAATTGGTTGAGGACTTCTTCGGTAAAGTTCCTTCCAAAGGCGTGAATCCGGATGAGGTAGTAGCCGTAGGTGCTGCCGTACAGGGTGCTGTTTTGACGGACGAAATCAAGGGTGTTGTATTGCTGGATGTTACTCCGCTGTCTATGGGTATCGAAACTATGGGTGGTGTAATGACCAAGCTGATTGACGCTAATACGACTATTCCTTGCAAGAAGAGCGAAACATTCTCTACCGCCGCCGACAACCAGACGGAAGTTACTATCCACGTATTGCAGGGTGAACGTCCGATGGCTGCACAGAACAAGTCAATCGGTCAGTTTAACCTGACAGGTATAGCTCCGGCACGTCGCGGTATTCCTCAGATCGAGGTAACATTCGATATCGATGCCAACGGTATCTTGAAAGTATCTGCCAAAGATAAGGCTACCGGTAAGGAACAAGCCATCCGTATCGAGGCTTCCAGCGGCTTGAGCAAGGAAGAAATTGAAAAGATGAAAGCAGAAGCCGAAGCAAATGCCGAAGCTGACAAGAAAGAACGTGAGAAAGTTGACAAGCTGAACCAAGCCGACTCAATGATTTTCACTACTGAAAATCAACTGAAGGAACTGGGGGATAAGTTGCCAGCCGACAAGAAAGCTCCGATTGAAGCTGCTCTGCAGAAACTGAAAGATGCCCACAAGGCACAGGATTTGGCTGCTGTTGATTCTGCAATGGCTGAACTGAATACTGCTTTCCAAGCTGCAAGTGCTGAAATGTATGCTCAGAGCGGTGCTCAAGGCGGCGCACAGGCCGGTCCTGATATGAATGCCGGACAACAGGGTGGTGCTCAGGATAATGGCAAGCATGGTGATAATGTACAGGATGCTGACTTTGAGGAAGTGAAGTAAGATAGTTGCTAATCGCGATAAATAATAATCAAAAAAGACGTGTAAAAGATTACACGTCTTTTTTTGTCTTTTTTGATAAATACAAAAAAATAGAAGTATCTTTGTCAGGCAACTCAAATGCAAACAAATATTATGCCTGGAAACAAATACATTCTGATACTGTGCACATTCTTTATTGGATGCTTTCCCCTCCATGTTTTAGCTGAAAAAGATAAAGATGTTGCTTTGCAAGAATATTCAGCACTTTGTCGGAAAAGTATTTCCCTTCCACAAGCTCCGCAGATGTGTGACACACTTGCCGATATGGCAAGGAAAGCGAATAATAATGATGTGGAAATCTATGCGGCGGCTATAAAGCTGGAATGTTATTACTTCAAGAATGATGAGCAGCAGATAATCAATCAGGTGGAAGTTGTGAAAAAGCTGTGCAGGGCATATCAGAACTATTACTATTATTACTTTGTTTGGGGAAACCGCTTGATAACTTTCTACATCAAACAGAATAAGATAAACATTGCCCTCTATGAAATAAAGAAGATGTTGCAGGAGGCACAAGCTGACAATTATCAACCGGGAATAGCGGAATGTTTCCGTTCCTTTGCCGTGATTTACTTGTCGCAGTCTGCCTTCGGACTTGCGATGGAGTATTACCAGAAAGAGATTGACGTATATGAGAAAGCGGGTATTGATTACCTCAATCTGCCTGTGGAATATTCCACGTTGGCACAATGTGCCATAGAACTCAATCTGCCCGATAAGGCTGCGGAAGCCATAGAGAAAGGCCGTGAGCATATCAGGAAGAATGACCCCTATCAGACTTTTGTCATTAAAAAAGCTAATCTGCTCCTTTGCCTCTATCGGAAAGACTTTGCTAAAGCCGAAGAAGAATATGCCGCCATAGAAAAACTGTTTAAGGAAAATACAAGGCTGGATAACTTCACGGGTGATTTGTATGATACACGTCTGTCTTACTACAAGGCTACCGGTCAGCGGGATAAGGCAATGTCGCTTCTCCATTTTCTGGAAAATGAAGCCTGCTACAACTGTACGGCTTATTTGGCTAACAGCCTCAAGAAGCAGAAGGCTGACCTTTATATGGAGAATCGCGAATATCGGCTTGCCGCCCAAGAATATCGCGCATATATAGAAGGTAAGGATACGTTGAATACGAAGTCTTTACAAAACTCGGTCAGTGAGTTCAATACGATTCTCGAAGTAGAGTTGCTGCAAAAAGAAAAAAATATCCTGCAGATGGCGGTGCAGAAAAAACAATTATACGTCACTTATCTGATTATCGGCTTTCTGGTAGTGCTTTTAGTGACAGGATGGATTGTATGCCTTCGTATTTATCGTTTGAATAGCCGATTGAAGAAATCGGAATCCGACCTCCGGGTTGCTAAAGAGAGTGCCGAGCAGGCCAGTAAGATGAAAACGGAGTTTATTCGTAATATGTCGCATGAGATACGCACTCCGCTCAATTCGATTGTAGGCTTCTCTCAGGTGTTGAACACTCATTTCAGTGCAGATGAGGAAACGAGGGAGTTTGCCAATATTATTTCGCAGAACACTTTCAGCTTGTTGCGTTTGGTGGATGACGTATTGGAGATTTCGGCTCTCGATCAGAACAATACCCTTGTCTATGATGTTTCCGAGAATATTAATAATGCGTGTTATCAAAGCATGGAACAAGCTGCTTATTCCGTACCGGAAGGGGTGCAGCTGGAGTTTACGCCCACGCATCCCGAGTTGATAATTAAAACCAACTCTGTACGTGTGGCGCAGGTGCTTACCAAGTTGCTGCATAACGCCGCTAAATTCACTAAGCGGGGAAAAATAACTTTGAATTATAAGATTGAAGATAAGAATATTATCTATTCGGTGACCGACACCGGTATTGGCATTTCCGAAGACAAGCAAGAGGTCGTATTTGAGCGTTTTGTCAAGGTAGACAGCTTTACACAAGGTACGGGTCTGGGGCTTCCGCTCTGCCGTATCATTGCCAACGGGTTGGGCGGAAGCCTGACGTTGGACAAGACGTACAAAGACGGATGCCGTTTTCTGCTGACTTTACCTTTTGTACCTTGCTAAGATAGGGAAGGTCGGTTTCCTGTTTTACCTTTTTTTCAATACGCTGTTCACCACCCTGATAGAAGATACCAGCTTGTTGGTAGAAGTGAATACATCTACATTCCATACGTGTGATGAACGTCCTTTATGCACGATAGTTGCCACCGCTCGCACGGTATCTCCTTCGTGTGCGGAAGATATATGGTTTCCGCTGACTTGCATACCTACGACTATCTCATCAGGTTGGCAGGTTATCATAGAGCCGAGTCCGGCGACGGTTTCGGCAAGCGCAAGGGTTGCACCGCCATGCAGAATGCCAAAAGGCTGGCGGGTACGGTGGTCTACGGGCATAGTCGCTTCTATACGGTCTTCCGAGGCATAGGTGTATTGGATGCCCAAATTACCCATTAGCGCATGGCGTGCCCGTGCATTCAACAGGTCAAGTGGAATTTCTGCGGCGTGAACTTCGGCTAAAATCATTTTCTCTACGGCTTGGGCGACACCGTCTTCTTCATTGGAAGCCGTTACGTAGTCGGCGCAAACTTTTACAGAGTCTTGTGAGTGGCCCATGGCTATGCCTAAACCGGCAATCTGTAGCATATTGACATCACATACACCGTCTCCAATGGCAATTACTTCCTCGCGGGTAATGTCCAAATGTGAGAGTAAAGCACCTAACGTGTTGGCTTTATCAATTCCGCAAGGTACGACTTCCAAAAAATAGGGTTCCGAACGAAAGACATCTAAAGTACCGTCCAGACGTCTTTTCCAATGTTCTTCCAGTCCGGTCAATGCTTCTTCGTCGTCACTGACCAACATACATTTACATGGCGCGAAGTCTACTGCTGTGGAGAATTCTTCTTCCTTGATAATCTTCAGATTATTCAGTTTGGCTTCGGCATGGATATGTTCGTTGCCGGGACTGTTTGTCAGGATAGTGTCATCATGATAAGTGAATATGGCGAAACCATTCTTGCGTGCCTTCTTTTCCAGATAGGGCAGCATTTCCGGGTTGATTCGGCGCTCGAACAGGATTTCTCCATTTTGCGCATTGATTATCTGGCAACCGTTGTAGGAAACAATAAAGCCCCCATAATTACCCAGTTCAAGCGTTTTGGCCAGTGGCATGAGCCCATAGGTAGGTCTGCCGGAAGCCAATACAATACGCACACCCATTTGCTGCACCTTGAGCAAAGATGCAAGAGTGCGTTTGCTGATTTCCTTTGCATCGTTGAGGAGTGTTCCGTCTACGTCAAGAACTAATAATTTATATTTCATGGCGACTCGATTTTGGTTATGCTAACAAAGTTAGCAAAATGGCGGTTAAAACGACCGGATTTAATTTATTTTGGCTAAACTTATCATAGCAGTTTCTGTTGGCGGAACTCTTTAGGAGAAATCCCGGTATTCTTCTTAAAGAAACGGCTCAGGTAAGACTGGTCGGTAAAGTTCAACTGTTCTGCAATTTCAGTAACGGAAAGGTGCGGTTCATTTAAGAGAACTTTGGCTTCTGCTATCAGCTGTTCGTCTATCAATTGCTTGGGAGTTTTTCCATTCATGTATTGAGTGGTGATTTCGTATAAATAGCGGGGAGTAATACAAAGTTTCTCCGTGTAAAACGGAACTTGATGTTCGCATACACTGTGCTCGCGTATCAGTTGCATAAACTGATGGCAAAGCATCTGTTTCCTGCTATACTGCTTGTTGGCTGCCAGTTTCTCCGGGATAGTGTTGAATAGCCACATTAACATGCTTTGCAGGAAATTGAATTCCTGCTGCTTTCTGAACTGGAGAGTGTTGTCTCTGAACAGCATTTGCGCCATATCCATCCACAATACGATTTCCCGCCATGTTTTCTGACTTCTTTCATCTGCTGTATGGCGATAGTGCGGATGTTCGTGAACATAGTTGAAGTAGGGAGTGTCAATCGGCAATATAGCTTTCAGGAAAACGTCTTTCGGGAATAACAGCATACGTATCCTGAAGTCTGTTGAGACTTGTTTTACCTGAATAAGACTGCCGGTAAGAAATATGAGTTCGGTTTGTTCGTCAACGGTATATTGCTGTACTCCTGTGGAAATGATGCTCTTGCCTTGTGTGCAAATCAAGTAGATGCCGCATTTGAAGCGGTATGGACGTTGGTTTAAGTATGACAAATCCGTTTCTTCATATTTGATGGAGGATGTATCGGGCAATAGCGGTTCGTACATATGAATAAAGTTCTGTTTTGCGCAGCAAATGTACTTATATTTTGTGGTAATAATGTATATTGTTCCTAAAATGAAACGTTTTGTGCAAGATAAGCCATAGCCGGTATTGTAAATATAGGGTAATTTTGCCGCCGGTTTATAAAAGAAGGATAGTGATGACAGGCAGACAAAATTCAAAAGGTTTTATATTGGTGTTTTTGGGGATGTTGAGCGCTTTTGGTCCGTTTGTTATGGATATGTACCTGCCTACTTTGCCGGCAATGTCGGATTTCTTTCGGACCACATCTTCAAGGGTGCAATTAGGGCTTACTACGAGTATGGTGGGCTTGGCGATAGGACAGCTGGTTTTTGGTCCGTTAAGCGATAAATATGGCCGTCGTTCTCCGTTGTTGGTAGCTATGGCTCTATTCTTGATTTCCACTGTCGGTTGTATCTTCTCCCGGAATATCTCACAGTTTGTAGCATTACGTTTTGTGCAGGGTGTTGCCGGGGCAGGGGGAGTGGTCATATCCCGATCCATTGCTACTGATAAGTATTCTGCCCATGAACTTGCGGGGATGCTTGCCACTATCGGCGCCATCAATGGGATAGCTACGGTGGTTGCTCCGATAGGGGGAGGGATGCTGGCCGATTTCAGCGGTTGGCATGGAATCTTCTGGTTCTTATTTATATTGGGCGCTCTTTTGATTATCGGAAGTATACGTTTCGAAGAGTCCTTGCCGAACGGGCAAAGGCAAAACTTCAAGTGGGGGGATATGTACCGTCGTTTTGGCGTAGTTCTGCATAACCGTCAGTATGTACGCTATATTTTACAGTATGGGTTTACGATGGGAGTTTTGTTTACCAATATAGCTTCAGCTCCTTTCATCATGCAGCAGCATTATGGACTTTCACCTATGTTATTCAGTATTTGTTTTGGGGTCAATGCGGTCGCTATGGTTATATCTTCCGTTTTGTCGGTTCGTTTTTCCACAATGGAACGGGCGTTATATGTAGGAAATCACGGTATGCTGCTTATCTCCATATTAGTCTCCGCCGCATTTTTCCTGAATTGCAGTTTCTGGGTGTATGAGATATTGATTTTCTGCCTGCTTTCAATGGTAGGAATGTCTTTTACAGCCTCCAATACTTTAGCAATGGATTGTGAACGCAGAAATGCCGGGGTGGCTTCAGCCCTTTTGGGGGCGATAGGTTTTGCATTTGGCGGAATCGTATCACCTCTGGTAGGTATGGGAGATATCAGGATGTCTACCGGTTTCTTATTTTTCATGGGAGCGTTATGCTCTTGTGTGTGCGCTTGTTTCTCTTTTCATCGGTTGCCTTTCTATAAGAAAGCTTTAAATTTTGCTCCTTATAGATTAATAAATGTTTTTTTGCAGAAACTGTTGTAAAGAGTCGGTTGATATTTATATTATATTCTTATCTTTGTCGGCGTTTTGTTCCGGTTCCTTATTCAGGGAACGGATGAAAAGGGAATCGGGTGAAACTCCCGAACAGTCCCGCTGCTGTAAGTTTCATTATGAATGTATCATTCTTGTGCCACTGTCTTTGGTTTGAGGATGGGAAGGCGATACATTAGAAATAAGTCAGAAGACCTGCAAAACGAAGTCAAAAAATTGCCCGTTCGAGGAAAGCGGACAGTGTGTATGTTTTAAAGATAATCTTTACTCTTTTATGGTGTGGAGAATGAAGATGCGGTTACTCTGCATCGCTTGTTTTTGTATGGAAGGAATTCTTTCTGCACAAGAAGTAGCGCGAAAGGACACGATTACAGGAAAAGTGCATCAGATTGATAAAGTGACTGTTACAGCACGACGTATGCCTAATAAAGTTACTTCGGCTGTACCTGTACAAACATTGTCACAGCAAGATATAAGCAGTCTCGGCATACAGAATATGGCTGATGCCGTGCGTCGTTTTGCGGGTGCTAATGTAAAAGACTACGGAGGCATTGGCGGATTGAAAACAGTTTCCGTACGAAATATCGGAGCGGCGCATACGGCTGTCAGTTATGATGGTGTTGTCGTAAGTAATTCCCAAGCAGGGCAAATTGATATAGGACGTTTCTCACTTGATAATGTTTCTGCCCTTTCACTGGCGATAGGGCAATCTGACGATATGTTGCAGTCAGCACGTTTGTATGCTTCGGCAGGCGTATTGAGTATTGAAACGGAAAAGCCGCATTTTGATGAGGAACGTAATGTGGCTTTTCAGGCACGGGTAAGTGGCGGTTCATTCGGATACGTTACTCCATCTCTGCGTTGGTGGCAGAAGGTAGGCGACCGTACTCGCTTTGCTGTGAACGCTAATTATATGCGTGCTGATGGGAATTACCCTTTTACTTTGGTCAATGGAAAGTATGTGACAGAAGAAAAACGCAATAATTCAACTATCTATTCCTGGCAGGGAGAGGCGACTCTTTACCATACCTTTAAAGACGGTGGCGAGTTGGATGTGAAAGGCTATTATTTCAACTCTCGTCGCGGGCTTCCGGGAGCGGTCACTCTCTATAATCCGATATCCGACGAAATTCTTTGGGACGAGAATACCTTTGTGCAGGCACGTTATAAGAAACGATTCTCTTCGAAATGGAGTTTGCAGGCACAAGCAAAGTATAATCATGGTTGGAACAGATATGAAGATAAAGGCAAGGAATATGCTGACGGATACTATCGTGCTGTACATAGACAGGATGAATATTATTTATCCGCAACGGCTTTATACCGTCCATTCAAAGCTCTATCCCTGTCTTTGGCTCAAGATGGAGCTGTAAATACATTGCGTAGTAATCTGAAAGATTGTCCTTTTCCTACCCGGTACACATCTTTGACGGCTTTCAACGTTCGTTATCAGTCTGAAAGAATCACCGCCTCCGGATCATTAGTACATACTTTTATCACTGAAAAAGTGGAGGTAGGGAAAGCTCCTGAGGATTTCCACCGTTTGGCTCCTTCAGCTTCCGTAAGCATACGGCCTTGGGCGGAAGAATCTTTTTTTCTGCGTTTCATGTACAAAAGCACTTTTCGTACACCTACTTTCAACGACTTATATTATTATAGACTGGGCAACCGGAGTTTACGTCCGGAGAAGGCGAATGAATATAATGTGGGAGTTACGTGGAGCAGTTCATCTTTGTTTTTCTTGGACTATATCTCTGCGACGCTTGATGCTTATTACAATGATGTGACTGATAAAATTGTAGCTTTCCCCACTACTTATGCGTGGCGTATGGCAAACTATGGAACCGTTCGTGCCACAGGAGTAGATGCTACTTTGGCTATGTCGGCACCGTTAGTTAAAAATATAGATTTGATTATATCCGGAGGATATACTTTGCAGAAAGCGATTGACCTTACAGACCCAGATGCCAAGAATTATAAGGAACAGTTGCCTTATACTCCGAAGCATAGCGGCAATGTAGCTGCGAGGTTTGAAATGCCTTGGCTCAATATAGGTTACTCCATTGTAGGCGTAAGTAAACGTTATTGCCTGTCACAAAACATTCCTGAAAATGAGATAGCAGGTTATATGGAGCATACGGCCAGCATCTCTAAAGAGTTTGCTTTTAAGAAATGCAAATTACAGCTTCAGGCAGAAATCATCAATTTGACCGATGAACAGTATGATGTGATAAAATATTATCCTATGCCGGGACGTTCATGGAGAGTGACGGGAACTTTTAAATTTTAAAATCAATTTAATCAATTTAATTAATAAAGTGTTATGAAAATAAGAAGTTTATTATTGGGTGTGTTGTGTATGTTGGCACTAAGTGTTTCATTTTCATCTTGCAGTGATGATGAGCAAAGTTGGGATGATAGCGGTTCGAAAATTGAATTGCCTTATGTCCGTGCTTATTTTTTGAATGAAGGAACTATGGGACAGAATAATGCCGGTATAGCATTTTATGCCCCGAATAAAGACAAAGATTTTATCGGTGATATTTATAAAGCGCAGAATAAGGCTTCATTGGGAGATACGGGTCAGGATATGATAGAGTATGAAGATTGTATCTATGTTTCTGTTTATGGTTCTAATTATTTGGCAAAACTGAATGCGGCATGTGTAGAGCAGGCTCGTGTTTCTTTTATTGATGATGCCGATTTATCTGCGGGTGTCCGTTCTATTGCGGCTCATGACGGCTATATTTATGCGTCTTTCTATGGTGGTGTGGTTGCCAAAATCAATGCCAATACATTGAAAGTGGAAAAGAAATTGACCGGACATGGTGATAATCTGGAGGGAGTTGCCATCTGTAATGATATGCTTTATGTAGCCAATGCTTATAAGAACGAAGGCGTAAACTATATTTATCATACGGAAGTTTTGGTCTTTGACTTGAATTCATTTTCTTTTAAAGAGACCTTGACGGTAGCTTCAAATCCTAATAAATTAACGGAAGATGATGACAAAGCGTTCCTTATTTCTTGGGACTATAGTGCTGAAAGCTATGTATTGCAAATGATAGATTCAAAAAACAATAATAAGGTGACCAATTTGGGATATGCCACTCATGTAGCCGCTGAAAACGATAAATTGTATTGTGTAGACTCCAGAGTAGATTATAGCAGTTGGCCGGAAGTCGCAGCAGTCAATACGTTTTACACTTATGATGTGAAGACCGGTACCAAAAGCTCCGGATCTTTCTTGAAAAATGCTCCTGAAGAACTTGGCACGGCAGTTGTTTACATGATAGCGGTCAACGATAGTAACGGTGATATTTATATCGGTACTACAGGACACAGTGATGTTAACGGTGATATTTACCGTTTCAAAAATGACGGTACATATATGGAAAAATTTGATTGTGGCGGGCAAAACCCGAATTCTGCTGTATTCTTTAATTAACAGCGGCAATGAGAAGGCTTGCATTATCAGTCTCGTTTTTAGTAGTTTTACTTCTTTCTTCTTGCGGGGGAAGAAGTAAAACTGCTTTTGTTTTAGCGGCTGGTGACACTATTCCCCTGCGCTATGCCGACAACCTTACATTGATAACCTATCCCGACTACACTGTTGCCACTTTGCGCAACCCTTGGGATACCCTGAAAATACTACATACGTATATATTGGTTCCGTCATCCCAATCATTGCCGGCTCACCTGCCGGAAGGTACTGTTGTTCGTACCCCTCTTCGTAAATCGTTGGTTTATTCCTCGGTGCATTGCAGCCTTATGGATGAATTGGGAGTCGCAAGCAGTATAGGTGGCGTTTGCGACCTGAAGTACATCAAACTTCCGGCAGTAGAAGATGGATGCCGTAGGGGAACTATCGTGGACTGCGGCGATGGTATGAATCCGGATATGGAAAAGATTATCGACTTGCATCCTGATGCTATTTTGCTTTCTCCTTTTGAGAATAGCGGTGGCTATGGGCGCATTGAGAAACTGAATATTCCCATTATTGAATGTGCGGACTATATGGAGACTTCCGCCTTAGGGCGTGCCGAATGGATGCGCTTTTACGGATTACTTTGGGGAGTTGCTTCGGAGGCCGACAGCCTTTTTACTGAAGTGGATAACAGCTATGAGCAGCTTAAAAGGCGCGCGATGCTTTCGTCAGTGTCTCTGTCTGTCGTCAGCGAACTGAAAAGTGGTTCGGCATGGTATGTGCCGGGCGGACGCAGTACAACGGGACGTTTGTTTGATGATGCCTGCGGGCGATATGTTTTTGCGGAAGATAAGCATAGCGGCTCCATTCCTTTGGCTTTTGAAACGGTTTTCGATAAAGCCGGTGATGCTGATGTTTGGCTCATCAAGTATAACCGCGACCGCGACATGACCTACTCTGATATGGAAGCCGATTATATTGGATATACAGGTTTCAAAGCATTCAAAACACGGAATATTTACGGATGCAATACGGCGAAAGTTCCTTTCTATGAAGAAACGCCTTTCCGTCCGGATTATTTATTGGCGGACTTGATACAAATTCTGCATCCTGAAATAGGAGATTTAGGCGGTTTGCGCTATTTTTGCAAGTTAAATGAGTAAAGGGTGGAAATATGGTGTCGGATTAGGGATAGTAATTGCATTACTGTTTATGGCTAATCTGTTGGTAGGATCGGTTGCGATTCCTGTATCCGATGTTTTCCATATACTTATAGGAGGTGAGGGCGAGAAGGCGAGCTGGAGTTTTATTGTGTGGGAGTCCCGTCTGCCCCAAGCTTTGACGGCACTGCTCTGTGGAAGTGCGCTGGCAGTTTGCGGGCTGATGTTGCAGACTGCTTTTAAGAATCCGTTGGCAGGACCGTCTATTTTGGGTATTAACTCCGGTGCCAGTTTGGGAGTGGCGTTTGTAATGCTGTTGTTCGGCGGGAGTATATCGGCCGGCGCTTTCAGTCTGTCCGGTTTCTTTTCCGTATTGGCGGGGGCATTTGTGGGAGCCATGTTGATAATGGGACTTATCCTTTTTTTCTCTACATTGCTGAAAAGCAATATCATGTTGCTGATAACAGGTATCATGATAGGTTATATCGCTTCATCCGCCATTGCTTTGCTTAATTTCTTTGCTACGGCAGAGGGGGTACAATCTTATATGATATGGGGGTTGGGTAATTTCGGAGGGGTCTCTTTGCAGCAGATGCCTGCTTTTGCATTGGTCACCGTTGCAGGATTATTCGGTTCGTTATTACTGATAAAACCTCTGAATGCCTTGTTGTTGGGAGAGCGTTATGCCGAAAACTTGGGAGTTAATACCGGTCGTGTGCGCAACTGGCTCTTGGTTGTTACCGGTTTGCTGACTGCCATAACTACCGCTTTCTGTGGACCGGTTGCATTTATCGGTCTTGCTGTGCCTCATATAGCTCGCATGATATTGAGGACTGCCAATCATAATTCCTTGTTGCCTGTTACTATTTTGAGCGGTGGGGCGGTGGCTCTGCTGTGCAATTTGATATGTGTCCTGCCCGGTGAGGCCGGTATTATTCCCCTGAACGCGGTGACACCGATTATTGGAGCTCCGGTAATTATCTATGTTATTATAAGTCAGAGAAATCCTCAGCATTTTAACTGATAGAGGAAAGATAGGATTATCCTGATAAATATATTTCAATCGTTTGCATAGACGCCTTGCAGATTTCAAAGGATAATGCTCTTTCATATTATTTTTTATTGTACTTTTGCGCCCGGTATTAGTTTTTAATTTAAACAAAGATTGTGACTATGAAATTACCTGAAGATCCGATGATGCTGTATAGCTTCATCAACATGAAGTTGCGTGATTTTTATCCTTCACTCGATGCACTCTGTGAGGATATGAATGTAGAAAGAGAGGCAATTGTCCGGACACTGAAAACGGTGGGTTTTGAGTATAACCCTGCACGAAACAGGTTCTGGTAATCGCTGTATACTAATAAACAGAGAAGTTGGGGCTGTGTCTTGAAAGATGCAGCCCCAACTTTTTGTTAATAAACAACAAATGTGTCCTTCCTCGTTTAACTTTCTTGCTTTTTGCCTTTCTAACCTGTAAAAACCGGATGAACTGATGATTAACGAAAACAAAATTCTGCAAGTATATAAATCCAATCGTGAGCAAGGGTTTAAGTTGTTGGTGGAATATTTTCAGGAACCGATATATTATTATATACGGCGTTTGGTGGTTTTGCATGAAGATGCGGAAGATGTATTGCAGGAAGTCTTTATCCAGATATACAAGTATTGGGAGCAGTTTCGCAATGAAAGTTCATTGAGTACATGGGTTTATCGGATTGCGACGAATGAAAGCCTCCGCTTGCTGAATAACCGTAAAAGGAGGGAAACCCTTGCAACTGAAGATGTTCAGGAAACCCTGATTGCCCAGTTAAAGGCTTCGGACTATGTGGACTATGAAAATGAATTGGCTGTCAAATTTCAGGAGGCGATATTGAGATTGCCGGAAAAACAGCGGTTAATATTCAATCTTCGTTACTATGACGAACTTGATTATGAGGAAATAGCCCGCATTCTTGATAGTAAGGTTGACACGCTTAAAGTGAATTATCATTATGCAAAAGAAAAGATAAAAGAATATATACTAAATAATTAAGACTATGAAAAAAGAGTTTGATTTTGATGATATAGGAAAAAAGACGCCCTATCGTGTACCTGAAGGTTTCTTTGACGAGATGCAGCGTAAGGTGCAGGAGCGTACTTGCAGCAATAAGCCGGCAGGGCATCGCTTATGGATAACCCTTTCTACAAGTGCTGCCATAGCTGCGGTATTGGTCGGTTTCCTGTTTATACCGTCCCATTTCTGGCAAGGTGATAGGGGAATCTCGGATTTGCCAATACTGGATACGGAAAACTGTACAGCGGTAGCGCCGGCTGATAAATGGATTCGTGAAATGTCGGACGAGGAGCTGGAAGAGCTCGTCAGCTTCTCCGAAAACGATATATTTTTAAATTAATAGTATTGTCTTAAAAAGAAAGAATTATGAAAGCAAAATTTATTTATGTATTCTTGATGTGCCTCATGGTAGGCAGCCAACTTGGTATCTCTGCTCAAACCCCGACGAACAGGGATAAAAAGAAACGCCAGACACCGGAACAACTTGTGGAGCGACAGACTAACCAAATGGTAAAAATATTGATGTTGGATGATGCCGCCACTGCCAAATTCGTTCCGGTTTATCAAAACTATTTAAAAGAACTTCGCGAATGCAGAATAATGAACCGTAAGTCCTCTTTCGGAAAGCAAGGAGCCGAAGTGCCGGGCATGAAGCCTGAACCTAAACCGTTGCTGACCGATGCCGAAGTAGAGCAGCAGATAAAAGGGCGTTTTGCGCAAAGCCGAAAGATACTGGATGTGCGTGAAAAATATTATAATGAGTTCAGGAAAATACTTTCTCCCAAACAGATTATGAAAATATATCAGATGGAGAAGAACAATGCCAATAAGCTGAAAAAAGAGTTTGACCGTAGAAAGAAACAGGCTGTAGTGCAAGGAAAGCATAAACATCCGGTACGGTGAAATAAATATAATCCTGTGCCGGCTTAGAACTTCACCGGGGAGAATTTGTTGTAGGGGAATGCAGATAACAAAGAATACTCCATGCGGTTGTTTCAGAAAATAAAGAATTGGAAAACGGTTCGTGGCTGGCATATCTGGAAGTTGAAGTTAGTAGATGCGCGGCTTTATTTTGTCAGTATGATTGTAGGCTTGCTGACGGGGCTTATTGCGGTTCCTTATCATTATCTGCTTTACTATCTGTTGCATATCCGTAGTGAGTTTTTTGCATCCTGTCCTGCATGGTACTGGCATATTCCATTATTCCTGTTGTTTTGGGGAATTCTGATAATTGTATCCCGTCTGGTCATTAAAATGCCTCTTATCAGTGGTGGTGGTATTCCGCAAACACGCGGGGTAATCAATGGGAGGATAACCTACAAGCACCCGTTCATAGAACTGGTTTCTAAATTTGCGGGTGGAATCCTTTCTGTATCCGCCGGGTTGTCATTGGGGCGAGAGGGGCCTTCCGTACAGATTGGTTCCTATATTGGCAGCCTTGTTTCCCGGTGGACACACATCCTGCAAGGAGAGCGCAAGCAGTTGTTGGCGGCCGGGGCGGGAGCGGGGCTTGCGGCGGCTTTTGCGGCGCCGCTGGCCTCTTCACTTATTGTCATCGAATCCATCGAGCGTTTCGATGCTCCCAAGACGGCTATTACTACATTGTTGGCAGGTGTAGTGGCAGGGGCAATTGCCAGTTTGGTCTTTCCTGTCAATCCTTATCATCTGATTGAAGTGTCGGAGCCTACTTTGGCTTTTTTCGTCCAGATGAAGTATTTCCTTATAGTGGCTGTTATAGTCTCCATTGCGGGTAAAGTATACTCTGTACTTATGATTTCGTTTAAGCGGGTATATTCCACGGTCAAGTCTCCGGTATATATCAAGATGCTCTATTTGGTACTGGTTGCCTACATTATCTCATTGATGCAGGTGAACCTGACGGGTGGCGGCGAACAATTTCTGTTGGAGCAGGCGCAAAACGGCAGTAATGAAATAATGTGGGTACTGGCTGTTATGCTGCTGCATTTCGGTTTTTCGGTGTGTTCTGTTTCTTCCGGGCTTCCGGGTGGAAATTTTATTCCTACGTTGGTGACGGGCGGGCTGTTGGGGAGACTTGTGGGACTGATTGCTGTGAAATATGGCATTATCGGGTACGAAAATATCACTTATGTCATGCTGATATCCATGTCCGCCTTTTTGGTGGCCATTGAGCGCACTCCGCTTACGGCTATTGTCCTGATAACGGAGATAACCGGGCATTTTGAGGTTTTCTATCCTTCGGTGGTGGTAGGCGGTTTGACTTACTATTTTACGGAACTACTCCAGATGAAGCCTTTCAATGTGACCTTATATGAAGATATGATTAATTCTCCCGACTTTCAGGAAGAGAAACGCTATACGTTGTCTGTCGAGGTTATGACCGGCTCTTACTTCGATGGAAAGTCTGTAAGTGAACTTTCCTTGCCCGAACGTTGTGTCATTATCAATGTGCATAGGGATGGAAAAAACCTGATCCCTGCGAAAACAAGTTTGATTCCGGGGGACCAGGTGCAGATTGAAATGGATTCGCAGGACATAGAGAAACTCTATGAACCGCTCGTCAGTATGGCAAATATCTATTAAGCCAGGTTGCCTATTTCATCCAGATTTTTCCGGATGTCGTTATCGGTCAATTCATAATTTTGCAAATCGCCGGCAAGGTATTTGTCGTACGATGCCATATCGATGAGGCCGTGACCGGAAAGGTTGAACAGGATAACTTTTTCTTCACCTGTTTCCTTGCATTTGTTCGCTTCGCGGATAGTAGCTGCAATGGCGTGGCAGGATTCCGGTGCGGGAATGATACCTTCTACCTGTGCAAAAAGGCAACCGGCTTCAAAAGATTCAAGTTGCTTGATATCCATGGCTTCCATATAGCCGTCTTTCAGCAGTTGCGACACAATGACACCGGCGCCGTGATAGCGCAAACCTCCGGCATGGATATTGGCGGGGGCAAAGTTATGTCCCAGTGTGAACATCGGCAGTAGCGGGGTATATCCGGCTTCATCGCCGAAGTCATATTGGAATTTGCCGCGTGTCAGTTTTGGGCAGGAAGCAGGTTCTGCGGCGACAAAGCGTGTTTTCTTACCTTCGAGGATGGTATGGCGCATAAATGGGAACGCAATACCGCCGAAGTTGGAACCGCCGCCGAAGCAGGCGATAACGGTATCAGGATATTCGCCTGCCATTTCCATTTGCTTTTCAGCTTCCAGGCCGATGACGGTTTGGTGCAGAGTAACGTGGCTCAATACGGAACCGAGCGTATATTTACAGTTGGGAGTGGTTCGTGCCAGTTCGATGGCTTCGGAAATGGCCGTACCCAATGAACCCTGATGATTGGGGTGGGCGGTCAGAATATCTTTTCCGGCGCGGGTGGACATAGACGGTGAAGGAGTTACCTGTGCACCGAATGTCTGCATAATGCTGCGACGGTAGGGCTTTTGTTCATAGCTGATTTTTACTTGATATACAGCGGCTTCCAGTCCGAAAAGACGGGCGGCATAAGCCAGTGAGGCTCCCCATTGTCCGGCTCCGGTTTCGGTAGTGACGTTCGTTACGCCTTCCTGCTTGCAGTAGTAAGCCTGCGGTATGGCTGAATTCAGCTTGTGCGAACCCATCGGGCTGACACTTTCATTTTTGAAATATATATGTGCCGGTGTGCCGAGGGCTTTCTCCAGTCCGTAGGCGCGTACCAACGGAGTACTGCGGTAATATTTGTACATTTCACGTACTTGTTCGGGAATTTCAATCCAAGTATCAGTTTGGTTGAGTTCCTGCTGGCAAAGTTCTTTTGCGAAAATGGGATACAAATCTTCAGCTTTCAACGGTTGCTTGGTAGCGGGGTTAAGCGGCGGCATAGGTTTGTTCACCATATCGGCTTGTATGTTATACCAGTAACGTGGAATTTCGTCTTCCGGAAGAATAAATCTTTTTGTCTTGTTGCTCATAGTGGTTAATAAATTAAAAGTAATTCAGTGTCCAAATGTAGCTATTATTTTTAAACCAATTTCTTTTTTCCATTGTTTTTTGTTTATGAAGGTAGATTTGTCTAAGTTTGCCACGTCTCATTAATCTATATATTTATGAAGATTTACCACAAGTTTCTTTTGTATCAAAATAAATGGATTCATCCTTATATACGTGTGGCGTTGGGGGTTATGACAACCTTGACCTATTTGGCGTCTATCCTGTTGATTGTCGGCTTGGTATATGAACACGGATTTACAATTTCTCCGGTGGAAGCCCTGCAGCTGCAACGCCTGTATCATGCGGTATGGATTGTTTTTCTGGTTGATATGTTTTTGCATATCCTGTTGGAATATAAAGATACGAGGCAGACTTTTAGCAAGTTGACGTGGATATTGACCTTTCTGTTGTTTTCGACGTTGATTCCGGTTATTTTTCATCGTCCGGAGGTGGAAGGGGCTATACAGACTGTTTGGGATATCCTGAACAGCAAGATGTATCATCTTGCGTTGCTGTTGGTGCTGTCTTTCCTGAATTTATCTTATGGCCTGGTGCGTCTGTTGGGACGGCGTACCAACCCTTCGCTTATTCTGGCTGTCAGCTTCCTTATTATTATACTTATAGGAACGGGATTGCTGATGCTTCCCCGTTCTACGGTGGCGGGTATCTCGTGGGTTGATTCTCTGTTTATTTCTACCAGTGCGGTGTGTGTTACGGGGTTGACCTCGGTAGATGTGGCATCCACTTTTACGACGACGGGGTTTGTTGTCATTATCTTGCTGATTCAGATTGGCGGTTTGGGAGTCATGACGCTGACGAGCTTTTTTGCCATGTTCTTCATGGGAAATACTTCCCTGTACAACCAGCTGGTGGTGCGTGATATGGTGAGTTCCAACTCCTTGAATTCGCTGTTGTCCACATTAGTCTATATCCTTGCTTTTACGTTGGCGATAGAGGGAGTGGGGATGCTTGCTATTTGGAGTGACATTCACGGTACGATGGGTATGGATATACACGAAGAACTGGCTTTTTCTGCTTTTCACTCCATATCGGCATTTTGTAATGCCGGTTTCTCTACTTTGCCGGGCAATTTGGGCAATCCGTTGTTGATGGCAGGAGGGCATAATCCGTTTTACATATATATTTCCCTATTGATAATTCTCGGCGGTATCGGTTTTCCGATATTGGTGAATTTCAAGGATATTATTCTGTATCACGTACGCCGTTTCTGGAGATTTCTGCATACCTGGCGATGGGAGGGACGCAGGTTCTACCACCTTTATAACCTGAATACGCGTATCGTGCTGATTGTCACCTTTCTGTTGTTGGTGGTGGGTACGGTCAGTATCGCTCTTTTTGAGTGGAATGCTTCTTTTGCGGGTATGTCGGTTGCCGATAAGTGGACACAGGCATTTTTTAATGCGTCTTGTCCCCGTACGGCGGGATTTTCCAGTGTGGATTTAGCCGGGCTGGGTGTACAGACTTTGTTGGTTTATCTCATACTTATGTGGATTGGCGGTGGCTCACAGTCCACTGCGGGCGGTATCAAAGTGAATGCTTTTGCGGTTGTGGTCTTGAATCTTGTAGCTGTATTGCGCGGAACGGAGCGGGTAGAGGTCTTCGGGCGGGAGCTGTCCTACGACTCCATTCGTCGTTCCAATGCTACGGTGGTGATGTCCTTTGGAGTATTGTTTATATTTATATTCATTATCAGTATTTTGGAGCCTAATCTGTCTTTGCTGGCTATTACTTTTGAATGTGTTTCCGCCATCAGTACGGTAGGTTCCAGTTTGAATGCCACCCCTTTGTTGGGCGACGACAGTAAATTGCTGGTTGCACTTTTGATGTTTGTAGGTCGTGTGGGGCTGATAACATTAATGCTCGGCATTATCAAGCAGAAGAAACATACGAAGTATCGGTATCCGAGCGGACAAATCATAATAAATTAAGTTGAGGGGGTTGAATCCAAACAAAAAAACGTTTTCTATTTGTTTCTTTTCAGGCACGGATTACACGGATTTCGCGGAAAAAAGGATAAAGTAAATCTGTGAAATCCGTGTAATCCGTGCCCGAAAGAAATCATCAGGTGTATTTTGACACCTCTTTATTTTTCACTTTCAACTCTAATACTTTTCCAGCCCCTTTTGCAAGAATTCCACATAAGCCGGAATATCCTCATTGTAGGCATACGACTTGTTCAGCGGCATTCCTTCATTGTCCAGCAGCACATAGAAAGGCTGGGCATTGGCTCCGAATTTCATGCGTTGCAGGTAGCTCCATTTGTCGCCTACGCTGCGTAGCGTGCGTTCCGTCCCGTTTTCCATAATCTTGATGGGTTGGGGTAGCGGGGTTTTGTCGTCTACATAGAGGGAAATCAGCACATATTTATCGTTGATAATGCTTTTTACTTTGGAATCCGTCCATACGGCAGCTTCCATTTTGCGGCAGTTCACGCAACCGTACCCGGTGAAGTCCACCAAAACCGGAAGTTTATGTTCGCGGGCATATGCCATACCTGCGTCATAATCCTTGAATTTGGGATGCACTTCGTTGGAGTAGAGGTTGAAGTCTTGTGTGGATGTCGGTGGAGCAAACGCGCTGACAGCTTTCAGCGGTGCACCCCATAGGCCGGGAACCATATATACGGCGAATGCCAGCGAAATGAGTGCGAGGAAGAAACGTGTCACACCTACTTTGTCGTTGTCATCATCGTGTTGGAACTTGATTTTGCCTAACAGGTAGAAGCCTAACAGGGCAAAAATGACAATCCACAATGCAAGGAATGTTTCGCGGTCCAGTATGCGCCAGCCGTAGGCAAGGTCTGCCACCGACAGGAATTTCAGGGCGAATGCCAGTTCCAAGAAACCGAGTGTCACTTTGATTACGTTCATCCAGCCGCCCGATTTAGGCATTGATTTCAGCCACGACGGGAACAGGGCAAACAGTGTGAACGGCAGCGCCAATGCTATGGCGAACCCCAACATACCGACAGTGGGAGCAACAACGCTTCCCGTAGTAGTGACCTGCACCAGTAAGAAGCCGATGATAGGTCCTGTACACGAGAAAGACACCAGCGACAGGGTGAAAGCCATCAGGAAGATGCTTAACAGGCCGCTGGTAGATTCCGCTTTGCTGTCTACCGAATTACTCCATTTGGAGGGCAGGGTCAGTTCGAATGCACCGAAGAAAGAAGCGGCGAACACCACCAGCATCAGGAAGAACAAGATGTTGAATATGGCGTTCGTGGAGAGGGCGTTCAGGGCGCTTGCTCCGAATATCAGAGTGATGAACAATCCCAGCGCCACATATATCACTACGATGGAAGCGCCGTAAGTCCAGGCGTCACGGATGCCTTTCTTCTTGTCCTTGTTCCTTTTCAGGAAGAAACTCACTGTCATGGGGATGATGGGCCATACGCAGGGAGTGAACAAGGCTATCAGTCCTCCCAAGAATCCGGTGACAAAGATGTAGAGCCATGATTTGTCTGTGGTGTCGTGCGTATCGTCCTGCTGTTGCAGCTGGTCTATGACGGGAGTCCAGAGGTTGTTTTCCAATGCGGTGGCGGAGGAGGGAAGGGGTACGTCGGCTTTCGCATTTTCCTCGCTTGCTGTGTCTTTGGCAGCTCCTGCCACTTTGCCTGTGTACTTGAAAGGTACTTTGGTGGGCGGCAGGCAACTTTCCGCATTACAAGCGCCAAATTCCAGAAAGCCGTCCAGCTCATAAGCGCCTCCGGTGAATTTCACCTTTTGGACAAACCGGACATTCTTCTCAAAATAGCGTACTTTCATTTCAAACATCTGGTCGTAGGTACTTATTTCTTTGCCCACGGCTTGCAGTTTGCCCACGGTTTCCGCATGGGTGCATACATCCAGATTGAAGGTGGCAGGTACGGGGCCGTCTTCACCCAATTCGGTGGAGTACACGTGCCAGCCTTCCTCAATTGTTCCTGTAAATACGATTTCGGCCTCTGTATCGGAGAGCGATTTAAGTTCGGTCTTGAACTTTACCGGTTCTTTGATTTGCGCTTGGGCAGAACCGACAGCAAACCATACAAGGCATAATATTAGTAGATTTCTCATATCTTTTTGTTTCATAAAAAAGGATGCCCCCGTTTCATGCTTCATCAGCATTGGCGGGAAGCATCCTGTCAGAGTGTTAGAGAAAAAAAAAGAAAATTATTTTTCAGTTTCCGCCTGATTGTAAATCAATGAGCCGAAAGTACCCAACGGGCGTTTCAGCGGAGCGGATTTCAATGGAACGATGTTGATGTCAGGACGATACCCTGTGCGTTCTATGGTGCTGGCAGCTCTTGTTGCGGGAGCTTTCAGATTGATTGCTGTAGCTGTCAGCTGTTCCTCCGGTGCAGGATTTTGACCGGTGATTTTACAGAATGAGTACCACAACGGGAGGTTGAAGTCCATATTTGTCCAGTCACCGAAAGCATATGGGAAGAGGTTGTCGATGTCGTCTTTGTAAGAAGTATTCTGATTATTCATTACTACGTCCGGCATCATACCGTCAGCATAGTCACACCAGTTCTTGGCATTGTACGTACGGAACGTGATGGGTGCAAACTCATAAGTTCCGCCTCCGGCAGTCAATGTCTGTACTTCCATACCCACATTCTTGCCTTCGCTCTTGCTACCTACTGTATAAACATCGAAATCAATGCCTTTTAGAGAGCTTATCAACAGTTCGCTGGAAGAAGCTGTTTCTTCCGACATGATAACTATTACTCTGTTCAGACCCAAGTCAACGGGGCTTACTCCCAGTTCATAGTCTGTACCGAACTTGATATCTTCGCGTTGTTTGGTAGTGCTGCGTTCGAGGCTGGTGAATACTTTACCATTGTTGGCTGTTCCGGCAATGGCGCTGGACAAGTAGCAGCTTACGGGTACCGAACCACCGTAGTTATAACGTAAATCCAGAATAAGATCTGTAATTTTAGCCTCTTTCAGCTGGTTAAGGGTGAATTCCAGTTCTTTGGTGAAGTTCAAGTCGAATGCCTGATATACCATATAACCGATTTTATAACCTTCCGGTTTATCTTTTTCACTGATTATATATGAAGTCAGTATCGGACTGTTGATATAGCTGGCAGCTGTTACTTCTGTTTCATACGGTATCAGGTCATATTTCTTTAGTGCTTCATTAGGTTCGTGGCGGAGATAGTCAATTTTATATGTTCCGCCGGTGGCGTAGAACAACTCCTGCATATAACTGTTGTAGTTGTTTTTATTCAAAGTCACTCCATTTACACCACTGATAACATCACCGCGGCGTAAGCCGGCTTTTGCGGCAGGGGAGTCCTCATACACGTAGCCGATAGCAAGACCGATTTTAGTATAAGCATTGTCAATATAAGAGGAGAAGAATGTTCCAAGTCCCAATCCGCTTACTGTGGTGGCGCGTGTACTTGCACCGCGAGTGGCGCTACCGGCTTTCTCTATATAAGAGTAAATGTAGCGTTCGCCTGCATAAGAAGAATATTCACGGTAGATACCGCCATCTTCTGCATTGGTTTTCATACCCGACAGATATTGGTTTAGGAACTCACCGTACGGACATTTGTCGGTAGCTACGGTCAGTGTGTTGTATTCATCTTTAAAGAGATAATGCTCTTTCAGATAGTTGTGCATCTTCTCGTTCAGTTCCATGTCTGTAGTAGATACATCTGCACCGCTTGCTGTTGCACTTTGCGTAATCTTATAAGTAGCGATGTTGGTATAGCCTTCTACTTTGATGTTGACTGATACGGTACGTTCTTTTCCGGTGGTGTTTTTTTCCACAGTTACTCTGACTGAACCTTTTCCGGCAGCGGTATTACCTGTTGTTCCGGATATTTTAGCCCAGTCTACGGTTTCGGCAAGTGCAGCTGTCCAAGCGGCAGCGGCTGTAAAAGACAGTGTGTTGGTTTCACCGTATACAGACACGGTTTGTTCCAGTTCGGTGGCGCTTTCGGTAATACCGGTGTTATCAAGACCGCCTCCTCCTCCTGCGCCTTCTTCGTCTTCCGAACAGGCTGTTGAGGCAAACACACACATAATGCACAATGCTGTGCGTAGGAAAATGTTTTGAATTGTTCTCATTAAAAATTGTTGTTTAAAATATTAGTAAGTAAAAAAGATGATTATCCGCCTGCCGATGTTTCCGCCGGAGGCGGGTAATCTTCAAAAGTTGTTGTAATACAAATTATAAGTTAGCCGGAGTTGTATCGGTTGGGTAGTCGATTTTGGTTTCCTTTACTCTATAGTAATTATTATCTTTATCTATCCACAGGATATAGAAATATTTACTTCCATCTTTATAGACAGTGGTTGTTCTAGAATTAATAACCTGTGTATATTTGTATTGTTCTTTCAGTACTTTTCTGGCTTTATCACCCCACACTCCGGTTATCTGTGCATTATCGAAATATACATAATACTCTTTGCAATTATCAGGCATAGAAACACTATAAGTAAGTTTTTTATATGTACTGGCCGAACCTACTACTTCCTCGCTCCATTTTGTTACGGTAACCGTAGGATAGGTTGTGGTATTACATACCTCTTCACCCAAGAAATCCGGAAATTTAGTTATCGATTCCTCTTTAGTCGCTTTAAACATTTTAGATACATTGCCTTCTGCATCTACAGCCATAACAAAGAAGTTATATTGTGTTTCTATCGGCAAATTCTCAATTTTCAATGTACCTTCACTCAAATCTGCTATTGCGATTTCTGTTACTCTACCACTCTTTGTAACTAAAGCATTTTCCACTTTTTTCTCATCGTTGCCATATGCATAGCCTTTCAAATCATCATCCGTCAAGTTTAAATAACGATATGCTGTAGGAGTTCCATTGCTTGCCGTAATCTTGTATGACAGGGAAGTGGGAGCGGCAGTTGTTGCTATGCTTAAACTGATATTGTTATATACTACTTCTTTGACATTAGCTTCTTTTTTAACCAAACTACCTGCTTTTCCGTCTTTTCCAATTGCAATGGCGCAAATAGAGCCTTTATCACCCGGATTCATGTAAGTTTTACTGCAGGTAGCAACCGTTTTTGAAGATGCTCCACTTTGGAGTAGATAGTCTCTAATGGCTTCATCTGTAGTATATTTGGTATCTAATAAATCTTTGCTGAAGTAATTATAATAGAACTTATAGCAATCTGTTCCGGGTGTAATGTCTGCTTTTACGCTACTGAAGTCAGCGATAATATCTCCGATGCTAATGGTTGCTGTGCCATCGAAAGTAATAGCCGGAATTTCAATTTCTATTTGTTTCAGTCTTTTTTCTTCATAAGTCGTACTTACAGGGATGGCCCATGCAGTGTATTTAGTTCCTGCAACAATCTTGGACACAGCCCAAGTATCCAGTTTGTCCAATCCTCCATTGTAATCGGATGTTTTAGTGACGTAGTCATTTATTCCATCTTGATTCAGGGAAGCGATTAGCTGGGAAGCATTGAAAGCACTGCTTTTCAATACACCGCAAACATATTTATTGCAGCCTTTCATCGTGATGGTTAAGTTTGCACTCTCAAACGTGATGTCCGAAGATGCCAATTCTACTATGCCGGGCGACTGTATGCTTGTTGCGATAACATTATCCGCAACAATTTCAGAAGTACTTCCGACAGGCATCGCCCAAATCATATAAGTTGTGCCATCTTCCATCGTACTGCCTTCGATGCTGAGTAATCTTTCCAACGTCTCATCTTGTAAGGCGCTTCTTTTCTGATATTTGGCTTTTACCGTTTCATCGCTTAGTAATTTCACGACATTATCGGCAGAGTATTCACTGCTCTTCATCACTCCTAAGTAACAACCATAGGTTCCTGTAGCATGAGTTGTGCTGACAGTTCTGTTTTCATTGTTAGCACTGATTGTCATAGGTGCAGTACCTATTTCTACCGGAATCTCGGAAATGACGCTCTTTCCGTTTGTGGCTACTGCAAGAATTGCGACTTTTCCTTTTTCCTCGGCTTCTACTATATACGCTTTAGTTGTAGGTGCAGCTTCGTCCGTGGCAGGAGCTGTAATATTCAGTTTATTGTCTGCAATAGATACTTTCCAACCGTCAGGTTTGGTGATGATGTATTGGGATATACCGTTCATCTCTAATGCTACTGACTGTGTCTTGCCGGCTTCAAAATATAATTTACCGCAAAGAATCATACATTTCAAATCCTGTACTTTAGCGACTTCCAAAGTAACTCCGCTGCGTAGTGTAATGATAACGTAGTCACCTTTATCCTCTATACTGCTGAATAAAGAGCAGGCATTGGACTTGTCACTTGCAATGACTCCCGTACCTGTCCAGTTTTCGTTGTCAGTAGAGATTTCCCATTCGTAGGTTTCGGAGTTGATACGGATATAGGGGGCGGAACCCGTGACAGGCATTTTCTCTCCCTTGCTGTTTTTTAAATATTCAGCTTTACCGTTTGTTTCTATTCCCCAGTAATAGATGCCGTTCTCTTCTTTGATAACTGTGATATTGGGTACATCCGCACTTTCATTGATACCTTGAATAGTGACAGTGGTGTCATCAGAGAAAGTAATGGTATAATTGCCGCTTTCTTCGTCCTTTACTACAGATTTTATCTGTTTGTTTCCGTCCAGCAGTGTATTCAGTGTGGCAATGTCACTTTGTACGCTTTTCAGTGAAGATTCGAGGTTGGCAACTCTGTCTTCCAATGAGGAAATAGAGTTTTTAAGATCATCATCATTGTAACATGATGCAAACATGGTGACGCAAGCTATCAATAAATACAGAAAGCTTCTGCCGTTGCGTCGGCAGGAAAAAATACTGTTCTTTTCCATAACTTCATGTTTTTTTAGTAACTGCTCAGGCATCCGGTTTCCCGGATTGTTTTTGCCTGAGCAGTCTTTGGTTGATTTTTGAATGAATAGAAACCGGTATTATTTGGCATGTGGATGAGTGCCCAATTGCTTCATGTCTATCACAATTGTTTTCACATCCATATTGCTTACAGTTGAGGCCCGTTTCATATCCCGGGTTTCCGGGGTGAGCAGATAAGCGGGAGTTCTTCTGTCCATCTTTTGTACTCTTTTGGACATTTCGGAAATTGTGCTGTATTTTGCCGTAGGAGCTACATAGTCTTTGAATATCTTGGCAGGGTCACTGATAACACCGCCCAAGCTTTGGTCATACCATAGCGTGTACAAATCTCCAACTTTGTCCTGACCTTGTTCGTCTTTACCGATAGGAACACATAATGCAACGAAACGGCCTACTTTATCAACGGTTTCTGAAGAATTAAGGCTGGTAGAGTTTATTGTTTCCAGACCGGCTTCTCCCATAACGTCACTTCTATATCCTTCCATACAGTCTTTATAGCTATATCGGCTGTTTGTAGAATATGTATCTTTCGTTATCATATAGCGGAACTTGGCAACATCCTTGTCTATCTTGAATTCCACTTCGAATCTGTTGTACTGGTCTGTTTTACCGCTTAATATCATGGTCGGATTAGGACCGCCTTGGATAGCCGCTGTGGTGGCTTGCAGCAACTTAACCTGTGACAGATTACCGTACCAGTCTACTGTCATATAAGCGTAGACATATGTTGTGCCGGGGGACATACCAGTCTGTGTATATGTGTATGTGCCATCTTTGCTTCTATCCCATTCCGTGTTCAATCTATCGTCGAGAAGGAATTTTATTATTTCTTTTTCATCGTTGATTTCATAAGTTTTGCCGTCTGTGCCAAGTTTCAGCATTCGGTCAAAATCATATATAATATTTCCCTTGTCATCCTTGACTGTGTTAATAAATTGATGGAATAAGACTGCCATATCCGGATCAAAAGTGTATTTCAGCGCAATCTTTGTACGGTCTGTTGATGTACATTCTACTGTTGTTTCGTCTCCTCCCAAAGCAGCTTCCGGGTTATATTGTTGCGTTATAGTTTTGAAGGTAGCGGTTTTCAAACCGGAGCTTTGACCGTATCTGTTGCTTGCAATATAGGCAAGCACATATTCCGTGTTAGGTTTGATATCGAACGGAATGTCTATTTTTTCTCCTTCTTTACTTTCATCCTCATTAGTAGAGTAGTTCGGGTTCTTAAGTCCCCAACCGCTGTCGGACAGCTGTGCGATAAGCGCCTTTGTGTTTTCTTCGCTATTTTCATAGTTACCGTCTTCCCAATCAGATTTGCTGAATATGCGGTAGAATGCCGCTCTGCAATATTTGTCCATTACAGACTTAAGCTCTACGGTGTTAGAGCCTACTCTGCCAATTGTGATTGTACAACTTGCTTGCTTGGCTTCATCAGGAATTGCATTCAGGTTGAAATCTTTACGCATAAATTTGCCGGCCGTTTTGTTTTCGTCCAGAGCGATGGCGGTTACGCAAATCGGGGTGTTGGGATCTGCCGTTTCGCCGAAATTGGGATAATAGGTCAAATCCTCTTCGGTTGTTTGCGCATCCAGTGCATTCTTGGAAGTGTGACGGAGGAAATCAATGTACATCTTTTCTCCGTATGCTTCGATGTAGGTGTCTATATATTTAGAGGCTACACAATATTGATAGAAGTATTTACAGTCGGCATTCGGCTTGTAGGTGATGCGTGCCATAGTAAATCCGGGTGTCACATCAATGTCCATACGCGGGTCGCCTACTATCTCTTTTTTAGGAGTGGTGAGGTGGCAGATATGCACATCGGCAGGTGATTGTCCGTTGTCGTCGTTACATCCTACTGTGATGATTATATATTCCGCATCCGGCACGATTTCCGATTGTGCATACTTGGAAGTAGCCCAGCTGTCGAAAGTCTTTACGCTCGGTTTGAAAGTATAACCGCCCGCACCCTGTGAATTATAGATAGCGGCAAGAACCAGTTCTTCTATCTTGTCCGCATCAGCGCCTTTACCGCCTTCTTCCAGCAGGTAGTTATACATACGCGATACCGGATATACGTCCATACGGTAGGACTGTACATTGGCGCCCGGTGTCAGTTCAAAGGAGAAGTCATTTTCGCTGAGGTTGGTTACTTTGATACCTACGCCGCGTTCTCCTGCTTTGGCTTCCATTTCATCCCATTGAATAGGGGTGGGGTTGTCAGGAACATCGGGAGTAGGTTCCGGTTCCGGCTGCGGAGTCTCTGTGTTGTCATCCGAGCATCCCGAGAAGATTGGACTCACAGCTACCAGCATTCCCAGTAGCAATAAAAAACTAAAGTACTTTTTCATAAGCCTAAAAGATTAATTAATGGATTAATTGTTTTTGTTGTATTCGTAATCTGTTTTACCGTTCTTTGCAGCACAGACAGACAGGTTATTCACCCGGTTTTCCGCATCGAGCGCTAATGCATAGAATGACAGGTTCTCTATGTTCCATGCCTTGTCGATGTTTACTTGGTAAGTCTTGGTAGCTTCTTTGCCGGAAGCTATCTCTCCCAAGTCGTCACCTTCTACCAAGCCGGATGCGGCTATCAGCTTGCGCACTACATGGTTGTGTACATAATCGTCGCGTGTGATGCTGCCGTCGGCCTGCGGATAGACAATTCCGTCCTCCAATACATACACAGCCAAGCGATACTTGGAAGTCTTTTCCGAGGTTACTTTCACTGTAACTTCGGCTGTCTTGCTCGCTTCGTTATAGACCGATGCAATGGCTACGCCGCAGTGTGCGGGATAGTTTTCCAGTGAGTTCTCACAAGCCTTTTTGGCTTTGGCAGGCCCGCTGCTGATGTCCATGCCCTCACGCATATCCACAGCACAGGCGGGAGCGCCGTCTTGCTTGAATTTCTTCATAAGGGTGGAGGATTGCGGAATCGCCATCGGGTCTTTGTCAAGATGGAAAGCCATCAGGTCATATATGCCGTCGAAGTTGCGCACAAGCATATCTTGCAGGCGGAGCGCTCCGCTCGGACAGAACGTGCACCAAGTTCCGGTGAATTCCATGACGCAAATTCTTCTTACGAATTGCGATTTCACTACCGTGATTTCATTGGCGGTGATGGAAACGGGTTTGGAACTTTGTCCGTCGTAGGTTGCCGTGAAAGTATATGTACCGGCTACATTGGTGGAGAAAGTGGCTTGAGCCAGTTCTTTTGTCTCCTCGCCGTAGGTATAGCTGATGGTTGCTTTGGCGGTGATGTCCACGCCACCCTGCTTCACAGTGAAAGTTACGGCGCTTTCTCCGTCGGCATCTATGGATGCCTTGTCGTAAGCCAGCTCTACGGCAAGCGCTGTTTCAGAGTCGTCCGTAGCGCCGGAGCAGGAGCTCAGCCCGCAGCCTGCCGTTACAAGTAAGGCAAGCAGGGCTGCTGTTTGATAAAGGTTCATTAGCATAGAAAATTCGTTTATTTGTTATACAGATAGTCAGCTGATGCGCCCAATTTACATTCATTCACGTTGTTGCAAGTATAACTCTTGCCACCGTCCAAAGAGTTCAGCGCACATACGATGACGCGCATATTGTCAGCTTTCCAATTAGCATTCAGTGTCGCGTCGAAAGTCATGCTTGTTTCTTCACCCGCCTTGACAGGCTTTTCGGGCAGGAAGTCGCCATAGAGCGAGCCGGAAGCGGAAAGCACTGCACGCACCACATTGTTATGCTGGTAAGTTCCGCCGTCCACACCGAGTTGCATATAGTTGATACCGTCTTCTACCAGATAAACGATGCAGCGGTAACTGGCTGCCGTGTTGGAAGTTACTTTAGCGGTTACGCTTACTTTGGAAGTGCCCGCATTGTATGTACTGGCTATCGCTACACCGCAAGTAGCAGGGTAGTTGGCAAGTTCTTCCTCCAACTTCTGAGTGATTTGGCTCTGTATGCTAATCATGTCGCCTCCCGGGCGCATATTAAAGAAGCAACGGGGAAGTCCGCCGAAGTTGCCCAGTACATTGACTCTATACTTATTGGTTTCCGGAATAGCCATCGGGTCGCTTATATCGTAGTTCATATGGAAAGATGCCACGGCAAGGCGTCCCGGCTTTTCAGTCTGGATATTCTTCAGGGCGGCACTCAGCGTGGGGCAGTTTGTGCAACCTACGGATGTAAACTGCATGGTAAGCACCTTGTGGTAATAGTCCTTGCCGCCGCTGATGGCGGTAGCGGTAACCGTTACTTCATCGCTGTACAGCTCTTTGCCGTAGTAGTAGCGTGCCTTGATTTTGTAGGTGCCCGCTACGGTGGTGCTGAATGCGTGTGCGCCAAGCGCCATATTTACTTCCTCGCCCGATTCTTTCGTTACCACCAGATTCATGGACTGGTCTTCGCTGATATCCTTTGAACCGTAGTGTACGGAGAAGGTCACCGTTTCCGCACCGTCAGCCACAATACTTTTTTTGTCAGCCTTGATACGTACTGCGCCGTCGTCCGGGTATTCCACTTCTATTTCACCGTCATTGCCGGAGCAGGCGGCAAAAAACGCCAGCAGGCAGGGCAGGAAGAAGCGGAATCCGTTTAAATAAAATCTCTTCATAAACTTGCGGGTTAATCGTTATACTTATAGTCTACACTGCCGTTGATGGGACATTCGGTGATATTGTCCACACGGTCTTTGCCGTCTACACGGGTCAGCGCATAAATTACTACACGTGCTTTGGAAGCATCAAGGCCTTTTGCCTCAATTGTGTATTCGGCTGCATTGTGTTCTTTATCGGCTGCTACCGTGAATTTTGCATCGCTCATTTTCATATAGTTCGGAGAAATGCCCATTACCGTATAGTCGTAAACGTCTTCGGCTGCGTCTTGCGCGGTCAAGCCGTCTTGCACTAAAGCGTATACCAAATCGTAAGTGCCGCCTTTGTTTGATTTCAGTGAAGCGTTTACCGTAATTTTTCCTGTTGCGGCATTGTAGGCTGAGTTGATTTTAATACCGCAGGTAGCCGGATATTTCATCATATGCTCGTTGAACAGTTCTTTGATAACAGTCTTTCCGCTGTTGCTTGACATATCTATAAGGTCATAGATGCAGGTCGGGAAACCGCTTGCGCCGAAGGCGGACATTATCTTGCCGGTTTCATTCAGGTGGAAAGGATCGGCTGCGGCGCTGGAAGAAGCATGGAAGCCCATACGAACCATGCGGCCCGGCATCTCTTCTTCTACGGCGTGCAGACCGGCAGTCATGCGCGGGCAGTTTACGCACCACGTTCCGGTCATCTTGAATACTGCAATCTTACGATAGAACACTTCGTAATTCTTGCGGTTTTGCACCTTGATTTCCAAAGGCTCGGAAACCCAGTCTTTGTAATATGCCTTGAAAGAGTGGGTACCGTTTACCACTGCTTTGAAAGTCTTGGTCTTTCTTTCCAGATATGTATCGGTAGTGACATCTTGGAAATATATTTCTTTCTTATATTCTTCATTGGCGGTCAAGTCAATGCCGTTGGCGTCTTTCACGATAAAGGTCACCATGTCTTCGCCGTTTGCTTCAATGACGCTCTTATCCGCTGTCAGCGTGATGGGGCCGGTTACTTCGGTAGGGATGTCCACCTCGTCGGACGAACCGCTGCATGAGGCGAGTGAGCCGGCAAATGCCAGACTGCATACATAAAACATTAAATTTTTCTTCATACTCTTACTGTTTTGGAATTGATATTGTTAAAAAGAAGTCGTGATAGAGAGGTTGGCGCCTGTATATGCCTGTATCAGACGGCATACACCGCCGGAACATACATAGCCTTCCTTGTTGCGGCCGTAGCTCAGGGCAATGCGGGTGCGTGACTTGGCATAGCTGACGCCTACATTGTAATAATGCACTTTGGTGTCTCCGTGATTGTACATATCACTGCCGTAGATGCTCCAACTGGGGGCGAAGTTCACTTCGAGCAAAGCTGCCATCCAGTCCTTTTCGTTCTCTTGGCTGGTGAGGTATTGCAGTTCCAGGCGGGTGGAGAAGTCCGGTGTAAACTTGTACAGCAAGTCGGCTACGAAAATATTGGAGAGGTTGGTGACCTTGGTCGCGCCATACGAGGGGCTGTACTCTTGCATGGAGTAAAGCAGGTTCATCTTGAACTCTTTGGTCCACTGTTTTTCTACATCTACGCTGAAATCGCGGAACAGCATATTGCCTGTCTTGGCAGTGCCTTCCTCGGAGAGGGCATAGTAGGTAGAGAAATTACCGTGTACTTTCAGTCCGCGTTTGCCGCCGATGGCAGTGCCGCGCTTGAAGTAGTAGAATACGTCCAGTTGTCCGCCCATCTCACCGCTGTTGGTGTAGCTGTTCGTCATGCTGCCTATCTGCGGGGTATAGGGATGCAGGGTCGTGAGCAGGTAAGTGTATTGCGTGCACATGGCAGGCACATAGTTCAGCAGGTTGGAGGTGGAGGTGTTGTCGGAGATGATTTTGCTGTCCATCCATTCCAGACGTCGTCCGGTCAGGTTGATGCCCAGCCCGTTTTTGCTGTAACCCAGCTCCAGCAGCTGCGCGTTGGCGCGTTTGCGGACGTACTGTTTGTCATCGTGGGCAAAGGCGTAGAACTTGTTGCCGCCGTCCACGTATTCACCTTTGGCGGTGAAGCCGTTGCGCTCAAAGTTCACTCTGCCGGAGAAACCGTTGGTATAGGGCTTTCCGCCTTCTTCCTGCAAGTCCACCATCTGTATTTTCTCGTAGCGGTTCAGGGCGGATGCCTCGATTGCCAGCGAAGTGCTTTGCCAGTTCAGCAGGTTGGAGAGGGAGAAGCTGAGGTCGGCGCCGCGTACCTGCGTGTCGGAAAATTCCATACCGAAGCGGGGTGCGCCCCAGATAGCCTTGAAAGCCACCAGATTCTTATAGTTATAGGTGAAGCGTGCGCCCATTACCGCATTGTTCAGTCCTAATGCCCGGTCTTCCCAGCTGCGGAACAGCAGTCCGCTACCGAACTGGTCATAGAATGTTCCTGCGGTGATAGAGAAATTCTTGTCCACCCATGAAGCGTAGTAATTGGTCATCTTGGCTTTTTCCAATTCGGAAGGATAGCCGTAGAGGGCGGGCTCGTAGGCTTCCAGCTGTATGCCGGCGGTGAACTTCCCGTGATAGTAGTCCAGTTTCAGGTAGTTGTTGCTACCGAAATGGTCGTCGGGAGATTCAGCTTTTGTCTTGCTGTCGTCCTTGTAGTAATTGGTATTGGTTTCAAAACTTCCGGTCAGGTAACCTTTGTTTTTCGTCTCTTGTGCTCCGGCGGCTGCCGACACTAAGGTCAGCAGCGCTAATGTCCGGAAAAATAGTTTGTTCATGCTCGTGAAACGTTAGCTGTGTCAGTAAATAAATTATTTCTTCAAACCCTTGATTGTTTTCAGCAACTCCTGCTCGCTGCCCGGAGTGTATCCGGTGTGCGAGTAGACAATCTTGCCGTTGGCGTCCACCACGAATACTTGCGGGGTAAGCGTCACGTTCATGGCACGCATAAACTCTTGGTTCTTGTCGTAGAGTACGGTGAAGTCGCTCCAGCCGTGACCTTCGGCAAGCGAACGGGCTTTGGCGGCGGAACGGTTGTCATCGGTGGCGATGGCTATCACGCGGAACTGCGCTTCGTCCAGCCAGTCGGGCATCAGCTCGTTAATGGCGTCCAGCTCGCGGATGCAGGGTTTGCAGGTAGTGGCCCAGAATGAGATAATCATCGGGGTTTTATTATCAACCAGTGAGGCGGTATTTACGAGTTCTCCTTTGGAGTTCTCTATCTTGACCGAGGGCACTTGCGCCCATGCGGTAGTGCAAGCCATAGACAGGCACAATAACGCGGCAGTGATAAATGTTTTCATAAGTAGTTCTTTGTTTTAATTAATAATCAGTATTATTTAATGCGTTCCATCGCGCATTTGCGTATATTGAATTTCATGGTAGCCACTTTGCCGTCCTTGTAAAGGTCGCCTATCAGGGTGTTGCCCGTGAAGGTAATGGTCTTGGTTGCCGGATCGTATTCGCCGCGGTAGCCTTCATAGCCCACGCTGCTTGCGTTCTCACGGAAACGGATGGTGTAGGGGCCGTTGGCAGCTACGTCTTCACCCTGCATGATGTACACGTATATCTTTTTGGCGGCTTCGTCATATTCGTAGCGCATACGCCAGTTGAAGGTCCATTCAATATCTCCTTCCGGGTCGAAACCTTTCTCGTTGGAGCATACCAAGTATTTGCCGTAGGCTTCCGTACCTTCTTCGGCGAGGTTCACCTTGACGGAGAAGCCTACCTGCATATCCATGACGGAAGTACCCGAAGCCGTTCCGGTGAATGCCCACGTTCCGGCAAGCGTTTCGTAGTAATTGGAGTCATTGTCGAGAATCTTCATGGTCATGCTGCTTTTCTGACCGGCCTGTCCGCCCTCTACCGAGGTGATGGCGATGGTGAGAATGCGGTCTGCATTGATTTCTTCATCGTCCACGGGTTTGAACTCAAAGTTGGCGACAGCTTCATCGGCGGAGATAACGAGTGTCTTGGTAGTCACGATGTAATTTTCGTCTTCCGCGGCATTCTCGCTGCTGATGCTGATTGTTACTTTGATGTCTCCGTTGCGTTCGCCTGTCACTTCCACCGGTATGTTGCACAGGTCGGCAGTCTCTTTCACTTCCATTTCAGTATTCTGGAAATTGACGGTGGCGTCTGACGTATTGAGCGTAGCCTCGTCTTCGGAACAGGACACTGTCAGGACACCGCACAGAAGGAGGGTAGCTATCTTCAAGTATTTCATCTTACTCTTTTTTATCATTAATGGTTTACTCTTTCTATCTATTAATATCCGGGATTCTGCTGTCCGGCAAGTGACGTGTTGGCATCCATTTCCGACTTGGGAATGGGCCATACCATACGGTAGTCGTCGGCGGGTTTGTTCAGTCCGTCGGTAGTGGCTTGTCCGGGGAACAATACCAGACCGGAATTTTGCGGCAGGCCGCGCTTCACGCCTTTGCCCCAACGCTTGAGGTCCATCATGCGGTAGCCCTCACATACCAATTCGCGCTCGCGTTCGTCCATAATCTCGTTCATCAGGACTTCTTGGTTGTTGTAGTTTCCGCCGGAGAATCCGGGAATACGGGCGGTTTTCAGCGTTTTCAGGTAGCCGCGCGCTTTCTCCAGACTGCTTGCCGTACCGATACGCGTATTGGCTTCGGCGGCAATGAGATACATCTCGGCAATGCGGAAGGGCTTCGGCTGGTTCAGGTAGCGGGTTGTTCCGCCCAGCGTATTGAAGTTCTTGTTGCCGGGATACTTGTTGAAGAACTTGATTTGGGCAGCCGTTCCGGTAGAAACGCTCAGCTTGTAGTCTCCGTAGTATACGGCAAGACGAAGGTCGTCGGCATCGTAAAGGTCTATCAACGTCTTGGTAGGGATGTAGTCTTTCTTGGTGGTGGGATAACCGATGAAGAGTGTTCCCAGCGGAGAACCGGCGTCGTCAGCGCTCTGCATGGCTATCTGCCAGATGGTTTCCGTGCCGCCGTCCTCTTGCCACATATCTTTAAGTCCGCTTTCATTGTTCAGCAGCGGATAGAAGTCCGAGTCTATCAGGGACTCCGCATAGGCAGCCGCATTCTTGTAGTCGTCCATTTGCAACGCCACGCGGGCACGCAATGCTTTCACTACGTCTACCGTGATGTAGTTGCCGCGTTGCTTGGGGGCTGTGTTTATGTTGACATAGGCGCCGTTGATGTAACGGTCATAGTCTACAATGCCTGAACGGGCTGTCTGGATGCGTGTGTCGGCTTCCGCCAAGTCTTCCGTAATCTGTTTGTAGGTAGCTTCCAGTGAAGAACGTTCCGGATATTCGGAAGCGGAAATCTTGGGCTTGTACTCCAATTGCAGGGGCAGTCCCAAAGTGGAAGCGGCGGTAGCCGGATTATAGTCGGCGCAGTAAAGCGTGGTGAGGTAGTAGTAGCAGTAAGCGCGCGTGAAGTACGCTTCGCCCACGTACACCGCAAGCTGTTGTTTCTGTACGTCGGTAAGGTCGTTTTCCTCGCCTTCGTCCATCTTTTTGGCAGAATCTATAAAGAAGTTGGCGCGTCCGATGGCGGCGTAGCAGTTAGACCAGATAGCCTCTACATAAGAGTTGCTGCTCTGGAAGTTCCAACGGTAGAAGTCACCGTAGGTATTGGAAAAGTCGGCAGTGGCATTAAAGCCGTCTGCCTGAAATTCGGGGGCGAGGACGTAACTGCCGCCCGCCAGACCTATATAGGCGGCGTAGATACCGGTGCGTGCTTCCTCGAAAGCATTGATGGAGTTAAGAGCCTCGTCGGCGGGTATTGAGTCGTAGGGCATCATGTCCATGTCGCACGCGCTCAGCCCGAACATCAATGTAGTAAATGCTATGATAGATATTTTCTTCATTTTGGCTTTATACTTTTTAATAGGTTTAGAAAGTTAGTTCAATACCAAAAGTGTATTGCTTGGTGTTGGGGTAGTTACCCAGCTGGAGGTTGCTGTCCACCTCGGGGTCGTAACCCTGGTACTTGGTTACGGTCAGCAGGTTTCTTCCGGTGAAGTACACTTTGGCGCTGTTGATGACACCGGTCTTGCGCAGCCATTGTGCAGGCAGGTTGTAACCGATGGTCAGGTTTTTAAGGCGCATGAAAGACGCGTTTTCCAGCAAGTGGGTATCAAACTGCATGGGAGAATCGGCTACGGCGATGTCGGTAACGTCACCCGGTTTTTGCCAGATGGACAGTACCTTCGTTGTCTGGTTGTTGGAACCGGCAAAAGTGGGATTCTCGGTAAAGTATCGTTCGTTGTTCATCATATACTGTCCCAGCATGAAGGAGAAATCGGCACTGATGAAGATACCTTTCCAGCCGGCTTGTGTGCCGAAACCGCCCGACCAGGGAGCGTAGCGTTGTTTGCCCACGAATACGGCGTCTTCTTCGGAGTAGTTTTTGGTGAGGTTGCCGTTCTTGTCATACCACATATTGTAGCCGTCGCGCGGGTCAACGCCTGCCCACCGCACGTAATAGTATTCGCCCCATGCTTTGCCTACTTCCATTTTCAGTCCGGTGTCGGGCAGTGTATATTCGTCCAGCCCGTTGAACAGTTTGGTGATTTCATTCTTGTTGTAGTTGATGTTGCCGGATACGCTCCAGTTCCAGTCCTTGTTCCGGATGATGTCTACGGCAAGGCTGAGGTCGAAACCGCGGTTACGCATACTTGCCACATTTTCCACGCTGCTGCTGTGACCGGTGGTGAAGGAGAGGGGATAGGCCATCAACATATCTGCCGTATGACGGTTGTAGAACTCTATATCCAGTGATACGCGGTCGAACACTCTGGTGGAAAGGCCTACGTTCAGGGTCTTCATGCTTTCCCAAGTCAGGTTGTCATTGCCCACGGTAGAGGGGGCGATACCTGCCTTGCCGTCGTAAATTAAACCGCCGCTCACCAGGGCAAGGGCGTTGTAGGGGCTGATTCCGGAGTTACCGGTTGTTCCGTAGCTGGCTTTCAGCTGCAGGCCGGTCAGCCATGAAATGTCTTGCAGGAATTTCTCTTTCTTCATGTTCCACATGGCTCCCACGGAGTAGAAAGTGGCCCACTGGTTCTGCTTGGCAAAGAGGGATGAACCGTCGCGGCGGCCTGCGAGGTCGATGTAGTAACGGTCGTCGTAGTTATAACTGATAGTGCCGAAGTAGGAGTTGAACACCTTATTATATTTAGTATGCAACGGCACGTCGGAGTCTGCACCGGTGCTCATCAGCATCATACGCTTGTCCAGTATCTTGGTGGCGTAGGCGGTGAAGTTCTCGTTCTTGGTGATGATGGACTCCTGTCCTGCCAGTACCGTGAAGTAGTGCTTGCCCGCAAGGTCGAATTTATATTCGGCGGTGTTGGTGTATGTAAACGAGTAGTAACG
The DNA here is from genome assembly GCF_003472565.1 of Bacteroides sp. AM10-21B. NCBI lineage: Bacteria > Pseudomonadati > Bacteroidota > Bacteroidia > Bacteroidales > Bacteroidaceae > Bacteroides > Bacteroides sp. AM10-21B. The sequence continues at coordinate 294,738 of NZ_QRME01000003.1, forward strand.
CTGGAAAGATTCGCTGGCTTCGCCGGCGCCGTCGAACGGGCCTACGGGATATACCTTATGGCTGTTGCGGTAGTCGTATGCTTCTACGGCTTGTGCGGCACGGATATTCAGCCCTTTGACGGGGTTGATGTTGAAGAATGTATTTCCGTTGATGCGTGCCGTGCTGCGTTCGTTGGGCTGTATCTCGGAGAGGTAATAGGGATTGTAGAAACCCAAGTCCGAGAAGTAGTCAAGGCGTTCGCCATAGCCGATGAATTTGCCTTCGTTGTCTTTCAGGATTTCGTTCACCGTCTGGTCGGGGCGGTAGACACGGGCTGCATAGGCCTTGTTGTAGACACTGTTTGCCACGCTTCCGAAAGAGGTGGTGTTGTACTTCTGATAAGACAGGTTCAGGTTGACACCTGCCTTCAGCCAACTGGTGATATTCATTTCTACATTGCTGCGCAGGGTTTCACGACGCATGAAAGAGTCGTCCATGATGCCTTCCGCATCGTAATGTCCGAAAGAAAGGTAATAATTGACACCTTCCGAACCGCCTACTACATTAAGGTCGTACTGCTGTGTGGGGGCGCTTTTGCCGAAGAATACATCCGACCAGTCGGTGGATATGCCGTTGTCTACATAGAAGGCTTTTCTTTCTTGGAAAGCACTGTCGTACAGCTTTCCCGGGTCCATAATCTCCTGAAGGTTAAACCATTGCCCGGAGTTCATCATGCTTGCATTGTCGCCTGTCATCTTGGACCATCCGTACTGGGCGTTAAGGCTGATTCTTGCCTTCTGTCCCATTTTGCCTTTCTTGGAGGTCATGATTACGACGCCGTTGGCGGCACGCGAACCGTAAATGGCTGTGGATGAGGCGTCTTTCAGTACTGTCATGCTCTCTATATCATTAGGGTTCAGTGCTGTGAACGCACTGGACGAGATAGGAGAACCGTCCAGAATGAACAGCGGTTCCGTATCTGAATTGATAGAGCTGACACCGCGCAGGCGCATTACAACCGTTCCGCTGGGTTCGCCGCTGGGGGTGAATACTTGCAGGCCGGCTACTTGTCCTTGCAGGGCGTCTCCTGCATTGGCTACCGGCTTGTTGGCAATCTTGCCACTGTTCACCGTAGACACGGAGCCTACTACCGAACCGAGTTTCTTACCGGTTCCGTAACCTACTACCACTACTTCGTCCATCATTTGTGTGTCGGCTTTCAGCACGACTTTCATCTGCGGCTTTATGGGAACGACCTCGGTTTTCATTCCTATAAAGGAGATTTGCAACGTCTTGGCGGAAGCGGGTACGTCCAAGTTGAACTGTCCGTCTACATTGGTTATTGTTCCTTTGGAACTTCCTTGTACGAGAACAGAAGCTCCGATAACGGGCTGATTGTCCTCCTCGGAAATTACAATTCCCGTAACGTTACGTGTCTGGGCTGTTATTGCTTCGACTCCCAATAACAGGAGCCCTAACAGCAACACCATCTTTCTTTTCATAAAACTTCTTTCTAAATTATTTAATAAATACATGGATCAATAGAATAGTTGTACTCCATCGCGGACATACTTACATTGAACGAATAATATTGCCGGGTCTGTGACCGACAATGTTTTTCAATGTAGTCTCATAAAGTGCTGTGAATACGATTGGGGGAGATAACTCTGATTAAGAATAGGCGGGATAGCATATTTCTCCCCTTCAAAAATCAATCAGAAGGGAGGAACGATAGACAACCGGAAGTTGTCATTAAAGTTGGCATTGTAATACTGATATAATGACCGAATCAAGTTTTCTTGGTTGCGATTATTGCAAAACAAAAAAGAAAACAAGGCTATGTAACAACCTAATAATGATAGGATATTTAGCATATCTGTTATTTTATTAGTATAAATTCGTTAAAATATTTTTTTAATTTTCATCTCTCTTAAAGTTCTTACAGACTTGTCTTTCTTTTTACATTCTTCTGCCTGAAATGCTAAAAATACATTTTTAACAGGGAAAAGAAAAGTACGGCAAGAACTTGGTAATAAGTTGAAATATGCCTTATAATGGTCTGTAACGGTAAATTTTCAAGAAACTCCGGAAGGGTTCTGTTTTAAGAAGAAACAGGGTATTTGGAATGGAAGAAAAATAGACCATAATAAAAATTCCTATGCTTCTTTTTTAATTGTGTAAGTTTTATATTTTTTACTAAAAATAATATATTTATCATTTTTATATTTAACTTAATGACCGTGTGGGTGACAGAGTGCTTTTTAACCTCTTCCAACTGCTTATATAGACACGAAATTTATAAAAATACACTCTTTATGATGTTTCCTCGGTGCATATAGTGTCATTTTGACGAAATGCAGACAACGGTGCAAAAAAAAATCCCGTATATGCCATTTTTACAAAAAAAAAACATAACTTTGTAATCGTAATACAGGTGTAATTACATAGATACCAAAAAGGTGTCGTTAAATAAGAGCGGAAAAATCGCTTGTTTATATAATGTATGTATACATTTATTATATATATCAAAAGACAAGTGGTAAACCGACCAAGTTCTTGCCGAACTTTGTGTTCTTTTTGCTTCCAGACCTTCTGCTCTCATAAATAAAATTCTTTCTTACTTTCATATTTTGGGTTGGTTCTGAGTTTTTTAGCCATATTTTTGGTAAATAGCGGTGAAAATCGTAATTTTCCACGATTTTAGCGGCTCGTTTTTGCAGAACGGAAGGCGGGCGGCTTCATATAATTCGTTGGAATATGAAATATATTATTATTGGTTTAGGTAATTACGGCCACGTGCTTGCCGAAGAGCTTTCAGCCTTGGGGCACGAGGTGATAGGCGCCGATGTGAGTGCCGGTCGTGTAGATAGTTTAAAGGATAAGATAGCCACCGCATTTGTGATTGATGCAACCGATGAACAGGCTTTGTCCGTACTCCCTCTGAACAGCGTTGATGTCGTAATCGTGGCTATCGGTGAAAATTTCGGCGCTTCCATCCGGGTGGCGGCGTTGTTGAAGCAGAAAAAAGTGAAGCGCATTTATGCCCGGGCCATCGACGGCGTGCATCGTTCGGTGCTCGAAGCTTTCGGTCTGGAGCGTATCCTTACTCCTGAGGAGGATGCGGCTCGCGGACTGGTTCATCTGTTGGAGTTCGGTGCGGATATTGAAACTTTCCGCGTGGATTCCAACTACTACGTTATGAAATTCACATTGCCCGGAAGGTTTGTCGGTTACAATGTGAATGAACTGAAGCTCGACAACGAATTCGGGCTGAAGCTGCTTGCCCTGAAACGTGCCGAGACTCTGAAGAACTGCTTGGGCATCTCCTTTACGGAGCATGATGTGGTGAACGAACTGCCGGATAATGATAAAATACAGGCGGGAGATCAGCTGGTGTGTTACGGGCGGTATCGGGATTTCCGGAAATTCTGGAAGGCGCTGTGATAATTTATTTTCAAATAAAGCGATTCTTATGCTTTTTCCCGGGGAAGATTAGTACCTTTGTTGCCTAAGACTAAATCGTTCCACCGTGGAGTTCTTTTCGTTCCTCCACGGTGGAACGGAAAGTTCTCCATGGTGGAACGCAGTGTTCTCCGTGGTGGAACGATTTATTCCGGGTATCTTCTCCCTTAACCGTCGAGGGGCAAGTTGCTGAGTGTAGCATTGACGGCAACAAACTTCAGACTACTATGAGTGCCTATTATGACCTTTTTGAGAAGCCCGACATCCGCCGGACCGGTGAGCAACAACCCCTTTATGCCCGTTTCGTACCTAAAGGTACTATTGATAAAAAAGAATTTATAGACCGTGTCCATCTCTTTTCCGGCATCAGCCGCAGCGTGCTTGAGGGAGCGCTGGCCGCCTTCACGGACGAGATGCGTGACTGCCTTGCCGACGGTTGGAGTGTGGAACTGGGTGAACTCGGCTATTTCACCCCTTCATTGAATTTTCAGCGTCATGCTATGGACAGAGATGAGGTGCGTGCCGCTTCGGTGTCTCTGCGTGGTCTGAACTTCCGTCTGAGCAAGCCGTTTTGTGAGGAGTTGCGGGGTAAGATGAAGCTGGAGCGCAATCCGCAATCCACTTTCCTTGCCGCTACCGTCCTGCCCGCAGAACAACGGATGCATCTGCTTGACGAGTATCTGCAAAAATATCCCTGTATCAACCGCGCCCAGTATGCCCGGCTCACAGGACGCAGCCGCAAGCAGGCGGTTGTAGACCTGAACCAGCTGCTTGAGGATGGCGTGCTGATGAGGCATGGGATGGGGAGGAGTGTGGTATATGCGAAGAGAAAATAGGACGCCACATTAAATACTTGACTTGACCTAATAGAAAACTGGCTATTTTCAGTACTTTTGTAGTCTAAATGCAATTAGCAATGGACAATGATATAACAGTACCGCAAATGACTGAAAGGCAAGCTATGCTTCCCGATAATTACAATAATTGGCGTAAAGAAATCATTTCATTGATTGAGCAGTCTAAATTGAAGGCTATCCTTAGCGTCAATACAGAATTGCTTACTCTTTACTGGAAAATTGGTAGCGATATCCTAACCAAGCAAAAGGAGCAGGGTTGGGGTGCAAAAGTCATTGTGCAATTATCGAAGGACCTCACGAAGCGATTTCCCGATGATAGGGGGTACTCTGTAACCAACTTAAAGTATATGAGAGGATTTGCGTTGAGTTATCCTAATTTTCCGTTTATACAAGTGCCACTTGCTGAATTAGAGTTGCTCCCAATTAGTCAAGCGATACTTGACCAAATCAAAAAGCCGAATGAAGAATTTGGTCAAGTGCCACTTGACCAAATATCGTGGTACCATCATATCTCGTTAATACCTAAGGTAAAAAGCAATACGGAACGTGCGTTTTATATTATGGAAACCGCTGCCAACGGCTGGAGTCGTGACGTAATGCTTTCGCAGATAACGAATGGTTATATCAAAGCCAAGGGCAATGCGATTACCAACTTTCAGGACACCTTACCCGCTTACCAATCGGACTTGGCGCAATATGCTTTCAAAGATCCGTATAACTTCAGTTTCTTGGGAACGGTAGCTTTACAGCGTGAACTTGATATCGAAAAGAACCTTGCTCAACGTATCACCAATTTCCTGTTGGAAATGGGCAAAGGCTTTGCATTCATTGGTCGGCAATACCATTTGACGGTAGACGGCGATGATTACTACATCGACATTCTAATGTATCACCTGCAACTACATTGTTATGTGGTGGTGGAACTGAAAGCTGTGGAGTTTGTGCCCGAATTTGTCAGCAAACTGAATTTCTACATTTCGGCTGTGGACGAATATGTAAAAACATCTGAAGATAAGCCTACCATTGGTTTACTACTATGCCGCTCAAAAAGTGACACCAAAGCACGTTTTGCTCTGCGCGGCATCACCCAGCCATTGGGCATTGCACAATACGAAACCGAAAAACTCTTTGAAGATGTGGCTTCTGTACTGCCACAAATTGAAAATATTGAAAATCAGTTGGAGGAGGATAAAGAATGAGGTTGACTGATATTGCATCCGCCCTTATCTTAAAAAAAAGTATGGCAGGCAGATTGTAACGGAGGGACTTCTTATTTCTCAAAAATTTCAGATTATTTTATTCCTTTTGTTATCAGTGGGTTACTCTTGTATTAGATGCCGGTTGATAGATTTGAAAGTGATGTAAACGACCATTAAAGCACCATGCCGTTTTGTGCCTGTTGTATCTTTGCATCGTGATCACAAAGAAACAGGTTTTGCAAACTGACGAGCGAACAAAGCCGAAAAACAAATTTATTAATCATCTAAAATTAAAAGATTATGGCTTTAAATTACGAAGTGAAAAAGAGAGTGTTCGGTTTTGACAAGACAAAAACAGAAAAGTATGTGGCTCAATTGAAGACATTGGGAACGGTGGAGTTTGGAGATTTGTGTAATGAAGTCACTAAAGTAGGCATGGCGCCGCGCGGTGTGGTGAAAATGGTGCTGGACGGCTTGATAGATACACTGAATATGAATATAAACAAAGGCTTCTCGGTGCAATTGGGAGACTTTGGGTGCTTCCGTCCGGGAATCAATGCTAAAAGTCAGGATAAAGAGGAAGATGTGAAGTCGGATACGGTTTACCGCCGAAAGATAATTTTCACTCCGGGACAACAATTCAAGGAGATGCTGACACGTGTCAGCGTGACGCGCGCCAATTGGGAGAGTTCGGAAACCATTTCCGGAAATGATTCCATACCCGATGGAGGGGAAGATAACAACCCGTTGGGATAATATGCGCTGAAGTGACTGAAAACAAATAACAGTGTATGAGAATGATATGAACTTTTCTCAGGAAAGGTTCATATCTTTTCTCCAATTACTTGACTTCGCCTTCCGGATGTTGTATCTTTACATCAACAATTAAAAATGACACATAAATGATAAACCTGCAAAAGACTATGGAAAATGAAAATGGCTTTCGTATCAGAACGTATACGAAAAAAGAACTGGCATGCTTGTATTGCCCCAATGCTACGGCGCGCTGCGCTATTCGTACACTGACGCGCTGGATTAAACGCAACCGTGAATTGTATGCGGAATTACTCCTTACAGGATACCATGTGAGGGTACGGACATTTATGCCGAGGCAAGTAGGCATCATTGTCCACTATTTGGATGAACCTTGATTGACTTATTGTTTTTATGGCTTTCATTTGTATTTCTCCCGCTCTTTTTGTTCCTTTGCCCTTGTCAATTAAAAAAAGAATCGATGAAAACTGTTGGTTATATAGTGTTTTGTGCAGTGGCGTTGTTGATTACTTCCTGTGCGTCCCGAAGCAAGAGCGGAGAGGATGTGCAGGTATTGATGAAGGACAGCACAGTGACGTCTGCCCCACAACGTATGCAGGTTTCTGATACAAAAGTGACTATTACTTATAAAGGTAAGGAATATCGCTCGTCTGTGGTCCGCCGTCCGGATGACAGCTTGCCTGTTGTGAAGAATGAACAGGGAGAGAAGTTTGTTGACAACAGCATCACGCTGCGTATTACTTGTGGCGGCAAGCAAATTGTGGACAAGGTGTTTACAAAAGAGAGTTTTGCTTCGCTGGTTGATGCCCGGTTTATGAAATATGCCATTCTGGAAGGATTGGTATATGACAAGACTACTCCTCAGGGCATTCTCTATGCTGCCAGTATCTGCTATCCGCAAACGGATCTTTACGTGCCTCTCAGATTGACAGTTTCCGCCGACGGTAAAATATCCATGGCGAAAGAAGAACTGTTGGAAGATGTGTACGAGGAAGATACTATTCCCAACTGATATCCGGGTAATTCCAGAATGATTCCAGATTTGTGAGGTTTCTTTGCTGATATGAAAATCCTGATTGTAGAAGATGAGCAAGATTTGCGGGAGACGATCCGCACTTCGCTCCTGAAAGAGAAGTTTGTCGTAGAAACGGCTGCCGACTATTTTTCGGCTTTGGATAAGATAAACGACTATGACTATGACTGCATCCTGCTGGACATTATGCTGCCCGGCGGAAGCGGCCTGGATTTGCTGCGCGAGTTGAAGCGATTGCACCGTACGGACAGTGTGCTTATCATCTCCGCCAAAGATTCGCTGGATGATAAAGTGGATGGACTGGAACTCGGAGCCGACGATTATCTGACAAAACCTTTCCATCTGGCAGAACTGAATGCCCGCATAAAGTCTTTGATTCGCCGCCGCCAAACGCAAGGCGATGTGACTGTAACCGTAGGTAACCTGCTGCTCTATCCGGACAAGCGGCAGGCGGAAGTCGACGGCGCTCCCCTGCAACTGAACCGTAAGGAGTTCGATTTGCTGTATTACTTCGTGGTGAATGCCAACCGGGTTATCAATAAAATGAGCCTTGCCGAGTCGGTGTGGGGCGACAATATTGACCAAGCCGATTCTTTGGACTTTATTTATTCGCAAGTGAAAAACCTGCGCAAGAAGTTGAAATCGGCCGATGCTTCCGTCGAACTGAAGGCTGTCTACGGTTTTGGCTATAAACTGTCCGAACTATGAAACTGGTGTACTATACATACCGTAAAATTTCTTTACTGCTATTTGCGTTAATGGCGGTGTGGGGCGTACTGTTTTATTATGCCATTATTGATGAAGTTGTTGACGAAACGGACGATACGCTGGAGAATTATGCCGGGATATTGATGGAACATGCGCTTCATGACCCTTCTATTCTTGAAACGGAAGGCTCTTTGATGTCTTTTTATAAATTCCTGCCTATCTCTGAAGAAGAGGGGAAGCATTATCAGGAGGTCTTTTATGATTCTACTGTTTATATCGAACTTGAGGATGAGAACGAACCGGTACGTGTGATGCGTACGGCTTTTCGTATGCCCGACGGTCAGTTTTACGAACTGACCCTGATGATTTCCATTTTGGAACGGGACGATATGGTAGAGGCGGTGCTTTGGTATTTGGGAGCTTTGTTCTTGCTTCTTCTTATTTGTACGTCTGCCGGTATTCAGCTGATATTGAAGGGAGTATTCCGTCCGTTGCATAAGCTGCTGGACTGGCTGCACAATATTCAGCCCGGAAAGGAGGTGCCGGTGTTGGAAAATCCTACGAAAATACGTGAGTTTCGTCAGCTGAGCGAAGCTGCAGTAGATATGGGCAACCGTAGCTACAAGGCCTATGAGGAACAAAAACAGTTCATAGAAAACGCTTCGCATGAGTTGCAGACACCGCTTGCCATAGTACGCGGCAAGGTGGAACTGCTGGCAGAAAATGATAATCTGACTGAACAGCAGATGAAAGAACTGGATGAAATCTATTCTACTTTGGGACGTGCTGTGAAGCTGAATAAATCCCTGTTGCTGCTGTCACGTATAGAGAACGGGCAGTATACGGAATTGGAAGATGTGTCGGTAGATGAAATTCTGGATAATCTTCTGCCGGACTTGATGGATATATACGAGCATAAGCAAGTGCGCTTGGTGCGTGAGCGGGGAGAACATCCTTTTATTATCCGTTGTAATCATTCGTTGGCTCAGATTCTGGTTTCCAATCTGGTGAAGAATGCATTGCTCCATAATGAGGATGGAGGAGAGTTGCAGATACTCACTACTCCGTCTTCGCTGGCTATAAAGAATACGGGAGATACATCGCTGGACGGTGAGAAACTGTTCCGCCGTTTCTATCACAGCATTGACGGAAAGAAAGATTCTACGGGGCTGGGACTTGCCATAGCCCGCTCCATTGCCCGGATTTCTTCCTTGAGGCTTACGTACGAATGGCAGGAAGGGATGCATTGTTTCCTGCTTGTTAAAGAAAACAAAAATAACAGTTAACTTCGATTATTCCCAAATCTTTCCTATTTCTCTGTCGTTATTTGCAGTGTGAATGATACAAAACAATTTAGTAACATTAAAAAAATAACGATTATGAAAAAAGTATTATCTATTCTTGTGTTGGCTCTTGTAGCCGTACAGTTTGCATTTGCAGGCGATGTCATTACACGTGATGCCAAGCAGCTGCCTTTGACTGCCCGTAACTTTATCAACCAGTATTTTACCAAACCTCAAATTTCTCATATCAAGATTGAAACCGGAATATTGGGATCTAAAAAGTATGAGGTATTATTGACCGACCGCACAGAAATTGATTTTGACAGTAACGGTAACTGGACGGATGTGGATTGCAAGAAGGCTGCCGTACCCGAAGCATTGATTCCGGTATCTGTGAAGGAATATGTAAAAAAGAATTTTCCACAAGAGATTATTACAAAGATTGAACGAGACCGTAGCGGAGTGGAAGTGGAACTTGCCAATGACTATTCGTTGAAATTCAACAGCAAGGGAAAGTTTGTCAGCATGGATGATTGATTGTTACATTAAATGTATAACTTTAAAATTACAGTAAGGTATGAAAATGAAAATTCAAATGTTAGCGATGTTGTTTATTGCCGCAATGGTTTTCAGCGCATGCAGCGATGATGATAAGAATGACAATATAACTGCCCCGGATGCGATATCTAAAGCGTTTAAGGAGAAATATCCGGCTGCTACGGACGTTGAATGGGAGCGGAAAGGTAATTTCTTTGTAGCCGACTGTTGGATGGATGGTAGGGAAATGGACGTGTGGTTTGATACTCAGGCTGTCTGGCAATTGACCGAAGTAAACATTTCTTGGGAGGGTTTGCCGGCTGCTGTACAGACTACCTTCAATACCGGAGAATATGCCAACTGGAAACGGGAGGATATTGATATGCTGCAATATCCGGTGGAGCCTGTACAGTACGTCATCGAAGTGGAAAAAGGCAATATGGAATACCAATTGTTCTATGACCAAAGCGGTAACCTATTGGACCAAAAGGATGTCAGTGGAGATAAAGATGATACGCATTGGCCGTAACTTTACATCGGCTTATAATCCTTAGCTAATCCTCCTTCACTGGTTTCCTTGTACAGTGAAGGCAGGTCATTTCCAGTTTCTTTCATCACCTCCACTACTTTGTCGAAAGATACACGGTGCATACCGTCGGTGAAAGAGGAGTAGAGGTTGGCATCGAGGGCACGTGCGGCGGCGTAGGCACTTCTTTCTATGCATGGAATCTGTACCAGACCGCATACAGGGTCACAGGTCATTCCCAAATGATGTTCCAGACCCATTTCAGCTGCATACTCTATTTGTGCAGGACTACCGCCAAACAATTGGTTGGCGGCTGCGGAGGCCATGGCGCAGGCTACGCCGACTTCACCCTGACAGCCAACTTCCGCCCCCGAAATGGAAGCATTGGTTTTTACTATATTTCCTACTAATCCGGCTGTGGCAAGGGCTCGTAAGATACGCGTGTCGCTAAATTCACGACTTTTGGACAGATGATAAAGTACAGCGGGCATAACACCGCAAGAACCGCATGTGGGAGCTGTGACAATGATACCTCCTGAAGCATTTTCCTCACTTACCGCCAAAGCATAGGCAAAAACCAGTCCGCGGGATTGCAAAGACTGCTTGTAGCCGCTGGCTCGTATGTAATAGGTTGAGGCTTTGCGGCGCAAGTTCAGCGGACCGGGTAATACACCTTCTTGCTCCAGCCCTCGTTTTACGGCATCCTGCATGGTTTTCCACACTTCTTGCAGGTAATCCCATATGTCGCTGTCCTCACACTCCTTGACATATTCCCAATAACTTTTGCCTGTACGCTCACACCATTGCAAAATTTCCGTCATACTGTTCATGGAATATACATCGGGAGTATTGACCGAAGATGCTCCGTCGTTCTCTTCTGCCAAAGCGCCGCCGCCAATACTGAAAACCGTCCATTGGTCGGTGTCTCTCCCTTCTTTATCCATCGAAACAAACTTCATTCCGTTGGGGTGGAAGGGGAGGAAAATCTTAGGCTCCCAAATAATCTCTACCGGTGCTACCGGTTGCAGGACTTCGGTTATGGCGATGTTGGTCATGTGACCTTTGCCTGTTGCGGCCAGACTGCCGTACAGCGTTACTTTGAATGCCGCAGCTTCCGGATGTCTTGCCAGAAATATTTCGGCAGCTTTACGAGGCCCCATTGTGTGGCTACTTGAAGGACCAGTGCCAATGCGATAGAGTTCTTTGATTGATTTCATTTTAGTACTTAGTTATCGGATTATTAGTCTCTATTTTCTGTCTTCTGTTTCTTAATTCTCAACTAACTCAAATCTACAACCGTAATTCCCGCTCCGCCAAACTGTATATGTTCGTCGGCAAAGCGGCTTACGCCGGGTACAGTTTGCAGATATTGGCGGATGAGGGTGCGCAGGATGCCTGTACCTGTGCCATGAAGGATGCGTACGCGGGACATTCCCACCAGTATGGCATCGTCTATGAAATAGGTAACCGCTTGTAAGGCCTCATCTCCACGCATACCGCGTACGTCTATATCTTGTTTGAAGTTCAGCTTCTTTTCGTACATACTGTCTTGGGTTTGCGAACTGATGTAGGTACTTTTGGCAGAGACGTCTGCTTGCTTGGGCTGTGCGTTTGTCCGCTCCAGCCTGTCCAGCTTGACGGTGGTTTTGATGCTGCCGAAAGCAACGGTGGCATTCTTTCCGTTTATCTCCAACACTTCACCTACCGAAGTTTGCCCTTTTATCTTGACATTGCTGCCGGGTACGATTGCTGCCAGGCGTTCGGCTTCTTTTCGCGCCTGTTGCTCTGCCAATGCCTGGGCGGACAGTGTATTTTCCTGTCCTTTATCGGCTTTCTTTTCCTTTTTCCGGTTCTGCTTTTCTTTCAGCTTTTCTATTTTGCGGGCAATCTTCTCTTCCTGTTCCTTAGCGGCAAGAGCGTCCATTGATTCGCGGAAATCATTCAGTTCCTGGCGTACCTGACGTGTCTTTTCTTTTTCTGCTTGCACCTCTTTTATGGTACGAATAGTATTCTCGATGCGGGCATTGGCTTCTTGCATCAGTTGCTCGGCTTCTTCTTTGGCTTTTCGCAAAATCTCCTTGCGGGATTTCTGTAATTCTTCTATCTCCGTCTGGTATCGGGCGATGGTTTCTTCCATATGCTTTTCACGCTGCCGGATAGTCTGGCGTTTGCCTTCCCAGTATCGTTTGTCGCGTACGATGTCTTGCAGGTATTTGTCGGCATTGATGTACTCGCTGCCTACAATCTCCGAGGCATCGGCGATTACATCTTCCGGTAATCCGATTTTGCGGGCAATCTCTACGGCGAATGAACTGCCCGGATTACCTATCTGGAGTTGGAATAAAGCCTGCATCAAGTGGCGGTCGTATAGCATGGCACCATTTACTACCCCTTCGTGATCTTCGGCAAAATGCTTCAGATTCTGGTAGTGTGTAGTAATAACACCGAACGTCTGCTTTTGGTTGAAACGCTTCAGTACTGCTTCGGCTATCGCTCCGCCAATCTGGGGTTCCGTACCGCCGCCAAACTCGTCAATCAGGATGAGGCTGCGCTCGTTGCAGTTCTTCATCATTATCTTCATGTTCGTCAGATGCGAAGAGTAGGTACTCAGGTCGTCTTCGATGGATTGTTCATCGCCGATGTCAATGAATATATTGCTGAATATGCCGGCATGGCTGCGCTCGTGCATCGGGATGAGCAAGCCGCATTGCAACATATATTGCAGCAATCCTACGGTTTTCAGGCAGACAGACTTGCCGCCGGCATTAGGACCGGAAATGATGAGGATGCGTTGCTGTCCGTTCAGCTCTATATCCAGCGGTACTACCTTTTTGCCATGTTTGGCAAGGGAGAGTTGCAGCAGCGGATGGACAGCCATTGTCCAGTCTAAAACCTGTTTGTTTTCGAAAGCGGGTTTCAGCCCGGTGATTTGTTCGGAAAATAATGCTTTGGCACGTATGAAATCTATTTCAGCAAGAAATTCATAGGATAGCAAGACATCGGGAATAGATGGTCGCAACAGATTGGAAAACTCCATTAGTATACGGATAATCTCCCGTCGTTCGTCTCCTTCCAGCTCGCGGATGCGGTTGTTGGCTTCCACCACTTCGGCAGGTTCGATGAATACGGTTTTTCCGCTGGCAGATTCATCGTGTACAATACCTTTTATTTTCCGTTTCAAGGCCGGCACTACGGGAATAACCAGTCGTCCGTCGCGCATTGTGGGAGTTACGTCCTTATCTACAACCCCTTCAGACTGTGCATTGCGCAAGATACTGTTCAATGAACGCGAAATGTTTCCCATTGTGCTTGCCAATTCCCGGCGGATACGTGCCAGTTCTGCCGATGCGTTGTCTTTTATTTTTCCGTAGGGGGAGAGAATGCCGTTTATTTTTCCGATAAGTTGCGGGAATACGGTTATGTCTCCCGCCAGTCGTTTGAGGCAAGGGTAGGGAGATGGGCCGTCTTCCTCATCTTCGTTTTTTTGAAGGAAATGTACTATGTCACGTATCGTCTCTAATGAGCGGCGGAGATCGAAAAGTTCCTGCTCGTCCAGATACATACCCTCCACCCGTATTCGTTTCAGGGATGGACGTACATCGAAAAAATATTGTGCGGGAAAATTGTCTTCTTCCTGAAGTATGCGTACAAATTCTGTAACTTGATCCAGACGCTCTTCCACTTCACCAAAACGGTCGGAGAATGCCATGTCTGTCACTCGCTCTTCGCCAAGCGTACTGAGGCACTTCTCTCTTAGCAGCTGGCGTATTTGGTCGAAACCTATCTTCTGTTCAAAGTTCTGTGGGTATATCATGGATGCAAAAGTACAATTAATTCATGAAAAAACAGGAAGTATGTTTGCAGAATTAAAAATGATTTGTACCTTTGCACCGCTTTAGAAGAAAAGCACTTCTTGAATAGGAAGTTTTGGAGAGGTGGCAGAGTGGTCGATTGCGGCGGTCTTGAAAACCGTTGTGCTGCGAGGCACCCGGGGTTCGAATCCCTGTCTCTCCGCTGGAAAGAATTGCAAAACAAAGAAAAATCCCTGTAAAATAGCACTTTACAGGGATTTTTTTGCTTTTGGTATATAGCAAAATAAGTATATCCAAGCATCCCTAAAAAGGGATGCTTACAATGGGAATCTGCAATAATTGTTCTTATTGTGGATTAGTATTTATACTCAATAGATTTCAGTTGACTTTCTTCTGAGGTTCCGCCGACAAAAATCTTGTATTCTCCTTGTAGAGGGTGTACAGTGTTACTATCTTTATCCCACCACGTAAAGGTATCGGATGTGAATGGGAAAGAAACTTCAACTGTTTGGCCAGCCGGAATGTGAATACGTTGGAATCCCCGTAGAGTCTTCAACGGACCATTGGGGTCATCATGGCGTTTTACGTAAAGTTGAACAACCTCATCACCGTCATAGTTTCCGGTGTTTGTTACTTTCACTTTGAGTTTGCCATTTTCAATGAGAGGAGTACTATAGGAAAAGGTGGTGTAGCTTAATCCGTGCCCGAAAGGATATAGTGGCTCACAATCCAAATAACGGTATGTACGCCCTTGCATATCATAATCCTCAAAATCGGGTAATTGATTGTCTTTTTTATAAAAAGTAACCGGTAATCTACCTGCAGGGTTATAATCGCCAAATAATACTTCTGCGATTGCAGTACCACCGGCTTGTCCTGGATACCATGCTTGTAGGATGGCATCACAAATTTGGCTTTCGGGCTGCAATCCCATAGCGCATCCGGAGAAATTTACGAACACTATTGGTTTACCGGTAGCTTTCAGGGCTTTTACTAATTTGCGCTGTACATTGGGCAATTCGATGGTGGTACGGTCTCCTCCGCGGAATCCTTCTGCATCTACATCCATTTCCTCACCTTCCAATGAAGCGGATATACCACCCGCATATATAATTACATCAGCTTTTGAAACTTGGTTAACAACCGTCTGTATGTCGGTTGGATAATAATTTACCCATGGGTATTTCTGATCTTCTGCATCTTTTTGAGGAATATAAATTAGCCTTTCTTGAGGTAAATATTGTGTTAGTCCTTCAAGTAAGGTAATGGTGTGGGCAGGAAAACCGTTGTAGTTAGCCCATTGCATCACAGAGTCATTGGCGTTTGGACCAATGAGTGCTACTGTCATTTCTTTGTCTAATGGTAATACATTTTTGTGATTTTGTAGTAATGTCATACTTTCACGTGCCATTTGTAGAGCCAATTGTTGATGTGCATGACACGACAATAGACTGTCCGGTAACTGATCCCACGGAGTAGTGTCATCCATTTCACCCAATTCGAAACGTGCTTTCATGAGACGGCATAAAGATTGATCTATAGCGGATTCGTCGATTAACCCTTCCTTTACAGCAGATACCAACCCTGCATATGAGCGTCCACATTCCAAATCCGTGCCACTTAATACGGCAGCTGCCGATGCGTCAGCTTCGTTCTTATGCGTTTCATGCCGTCCTTTAAAGTAGAAGTTGTCTATAGCTCCACAGTCGCTAACTACCAAACCTTTATAATTCCACTCATTTCGTAGTATGTTAATAAGCAAACGGTCACTTCCGCAACAGGGGTCTCCTTCGAAACGATTATATGCGCACATGACTTCTTTTACATTACCTCGTGTGACTAAATCTTGGAAAGCAGGTAAGTAAGTTTCCCAAAGATCGCGTGGATTGATATTTTCGGCATTAAAACTGTGCCGGTTCCATTCAGGTCCGGAATGCACTGCATAATGCTTAGCACAAGCATGTGTTTTGTCATATTTAGTGTTCTCGGGACCTTGCAATCCATCAACAGCCGATAATCCCATACGTGAGGTTAGGTAGGGATCTTCACCGTAGGTTTCTTGTCCACGTCCCCAACGCGGGTCACGAAAGATATTGATGTTGGGTGTCCAAAAAGTTAATCCTGTATATCGCTTGTAGTTGCCGACTTCACGAGCCTGACGGTACTTAACACGTGCTTCGTCACTTATAGACGTGAATACTTGGTAAAGTAATGTGTCATTGAAAGAAGCTCCCATGCCAATAGCCTGGGGGTAGACTGTGGCTAATCCGTTTCTGGCAACTCCATGTAACGCTTCGTTCCACCATTCATAAGGCTTGATGCCCAATCGTTCCACGGCTGGTGAGTTGTTTTGCATTAAAGCAATCTTTTCTTCCAAAGTAAGCCGACTAACTAAGTCTATAGCTCGTTCGGTGGGGGAGAGAGACTTGTTTTGGTAGGGAGCCTGATGACTACACGCTACTAATGTGAGCGTGCATGCTGACATCATGATTTTAATAAATCGTTTCATAATATTAAAGTTGTTTTAGTTGTTTATATAGGAGAATATTCATTAGTCGAATTTTCCCAAAACGGGGAACTCGGTAATACGTAGTGTGGTACATCCATATGGAATAAGGGTAATTTCTTCTTCAGAACTTTCTTCTTTATTTATGCCGTATATCATTCGGCTGTATGGTTGAGGACCTGCCATTTCATTATAGAGTGTCCATGAAGGTATCTTTTTTGCTTTGACTTTGATTTCTATGGGAGCACTCTCTTGATTCCAAAAATATTTAGCTTTCATTTTTTCGGGATGTTCTACTACAATGAAGTTCTTGCTAAAGTTTATCGTGTCGAAGTCTATCAATCCATAGTTCCACGAAGTGGTAGGCAATACTTCGTTGTAGCTTGTTCCAAAGCGAACGGGATCATCTTTTATTTGTTTCTTTACCCATTTTTCGCCTATTTTTAAAGAGTAAACCAGTGGCCCGCGTTCCACTGCAACTGAATTTTCGTACCATTCAGATGTAAATACGTTCATTGGTAGACTTAGTTCAAGTTGATCTCCTTCATGCCATTCGCGTTTTATTATTTCAATACCGGACTGCGAACCTGATAACTGTATGGTTTTACCATTAATTTTTATTTCAGCTCCTTTACACCATGCAGGTATACGTAGGTGTAATGGGAAGTTACAGGATGTATTAATTGAATTAGGAAAGTTGAAAGTGAACATAATATTGTTCCCCATAGGATATGTGGTAGTTTCTGTTACGTGTACATCTACTCCTTGACCTACCTTTATAGTCGCTTCAGAGGGGGCATAAACCAGTGCAGCTATACCGTTATCAGCTGTGGCATACCATAGGTTTTGTGTAAACTTAGGCCAACCTTGGTGAAAGTTACTGGTACAGCAAGGATAGCCGGTTAGAAGTCCATATACAATGTCGGTTTCACAATGATTGATATCAAAATTGTGTTCGTGACGTGTGAGCATTACTTGGTTAGGTTGCTGAAAATATTGGCGTGCCATGAAGTCATCTGTGATATGTGTAGGTAAAGCATTATATGCCAACTTTTCAAGATGATCGGCAAATTGTATATCTCCTGTAATTTCGAGCATACTTTCTAATGAATACATAAGTTCTACAATAGAGCATAATTCTGCTCCTTGAGTTGGTTTATTACCATGTAAAGCTTCATCTGCTCCATACATTCCTTGAGGTTGTCCGTGGTATTTACGTATGTCTGCAAATGCCTTCTTAACAGCATATATATAAGTAGAGTCGGGATCTTGTTGGTAGTATATAATTGGTTCTTTGATACCTTGGGCTAAATTCACACCATGAATCGTATTAATGCGTGTGAGGTCATCACGTCGCAAAAACATATCTACATAATCATAACCTTGTTTATGCAATAGTTTACCTAAATCCAGTAAAAATGGCTCGCCCGTTATATTATAAAGCCAATATACGATCTGAAGATTATCACAAGCTCGGTACTCTGCCCAAAAAGTCCAATATCCCAAAGGTTTTTGTGGTAGAGTTTGTAGTTGATAACGGAAATAGCGGGTAAGGAAAGGTATAATTCGTGTATCTCCAGTTGCTTCATAATGTTGTTTCATGATTTTTAATATTACCATGCGGGGCCACCAATCTTCTGAATTGTTGCGTTGCAATCCTGGTTCAGGTTCGTAGTTGCGTGAAGGACCGAAAAAACCGTCCTTACGCTGACTGTTCAAGGCCCATTCTATCCAGGGTTGTACTTTGCGTTTCATTTCTTCATCATCAAGGAGATAGGATAGAGGTAACAACCCATCTATCCAATAGGGTCCCCGTTCCCATTGGTCGCCGTCACCACCCAACCAACCGTTACGGATTCCCATAACCTCCGGATAAAGTTTATCAAGTTGTGAGGACATACCATTCCGTTGTCTGAGAAGCATTTCTTTGAGCCATCCCTTGGGTTTGATACTACCGATTGGTAACTGTATATAGGGCTTTCGTTGAAGTGGGTAAAGGTTGTTACGGTAATTCATAGGCATTGGAGTTTGTGCTAGACTAAATGGCATAATAAATACCGATAAAAAAAATGCTGTTAGTACAAAAGTTAAAGATTTTATTGGTTTCATAAAGCTTATGGATAAAATAATTTGATGTTTTTTTACAACTCAAAGGTATGCTTTATTGTATGTAGTTCCAAGCTGATACAGATTTTTACACGATATTGACAAATTATTGTTAGACAGCTTTTTTGATGGTATTTGAGTAAATATTATTATTCTGTCAGAATCTTGTAAAATTATGTCAAAGCAGTATATAGTATTGAATAGGTAACATTGATGCTTTAGATGTGATTAAAAATAGTTGGTGTTATTGGGCGTTATTATGTTGATTATTGTTACGTGCAGAAGTCTTAAATTGCAAAATGGAGATATTCTGCCATTTTATATCATAAATTTGTAGAATTTTGCTTAGAGAGTTTTCTTTATATATTTTTGCGATGAAGAAAAACAGCTGTTAATGTTAAAAAAAACAAGTAAGTATGAAAAACATTATTTTTACCTTTATGGTAGCCTATTGTTTCACTATCTTTTTTGCTGCTTGCAGCAATGATGAATTATTACCTGATTTTATTTATGAAATGACGGTATCATCGGAAACAATAAATGTAGTTTCTGAAGGGGCTACTGAAACTATTGAAGTTAATTCCAATTTTGATTGGACAGTGGAAAGTAATGCTGAATGGTGTAAGCCTACTATAAAAGGCGGTTCGGCAGGAAGTTCTTCTTTGCAGATTAAAGTGAAAAAAAATGAAAAAATTGAGGAACGTTTGGCAGAAGTAACAGTGAAAGCTGGTTCAGTTGAGCGTAAGATTAAAGTTGTGCAACTTAACCCTGACGGCTTCGAAATTGTGGATATGCCCACTTCGATCACAGTAGACGGGCTTGAGAACGTTATTCAATTAAAAGCTAACACTAACCTGAAGTTAGAAGTGACATCTGTTGATGGATGGGCTGTGATGCTTGAGGATGAGGTGGTTAGTGGAAATCCTCCTCGTCAGGTTCCTTTACGTATTATGTTTAAGGATAATGTTACAGGTTCTCCCCGAACTTCTACTGTCTCTATTAATGGTAAGGGGCTTCCTGCGAATTATGCCAAAACATTCGAAGTGACCCAACAGCCAGCCCCTGAGGCGGACATGAATGATGTACGTGTTTTGGGTACATGGCTGGTTACTAGGGCTATGAATGGGGTATCAAATGACCTGGCTCTTTTGGGTAAGACGATGGTTTTTGAAGCTGATGGAATGTTTAAAGAAAATTCATCAACAGGAGCAGTCATAGATGGAACATGGAATGTGAGAGGTGAACGATTGTCTATCTACTATTCTGATAATACTCGTCGATATCTATACTTGGAGGAGACTGGTGAGTCAATTAAAGGCAAAATGACTTCTACTGATATCAATTCGGAGATTTTGTTTGAGTCTACCCTATCGCAGGCAACAGGAGGTGACTGTGTACTTAGTCTTGTGGATGTTACCAACACTAAAGTTGTTTACATGATGGTAATAAATGGTGATATGAGTAAGTATTCGGAATATGGGCTGGTTATGGGACGTACTAAAGATCCTACGGTGAACGACAAGAAGTTTGTTGGCAAGGGTGGAAATGTGGTAGTTGGTGAAATTACTAAATTACTTTCGGGTGATACCT
This sequence comes from Bacteroides sp. AM10-21B, assembly GCF_003472565.1. Lineage (NCBI taxonomy): Bacteria > Pseudomonadati > Bacteroidota > Bacteroidia > Bacteroidales > Bacteroidaceae > Bacteroides > Bacteroides sp. AM10-21B. The sequence goes on from NZ_QRME01000003.1 coordinate 315,111, forward strand.
ACCATATTCGTGGATACCGTGTTGAAGGTTCTAATACTTTGTATACAGAGAATATACAAATAGATATGCCTGTTAAGGATTATGATGGTAATCAATATAAAATAGTGAAGATTGGTGACCAATATTGGTTAGCCGAAAACTTAAGAACTACGCATTATAATAATGGAGACGAGATTTTGTATTGTGATAAGAATCATAATGCAGAATTTGATAAAGCTGGTCGATCAGACATGGTAGGTGCATTTAGTTGGATTTTTGGTGAAGCTGCTGATTGGCAGTGGACTGAAGATACTTTCAATCAAAATGTAAGTGATCATAGCGCAAAAGCGTATGGTGGCGTTTATAATTGGTATGCAGTAGCAGACGAGCGAGGTATTGCCCCCGAAGGTTGGCATGTGCCCAGTAAAGCCGAACTGATAACTTTGCTGGAGTCAATTGGAGCCAGCACTGAAGATTTTGCTGCAGGCGATATGAATTACATGAATGGGCTTTTGGCACACGATCATTATGCTAACTCTACAGGTTGGAACGGCTGGGCTTGTTCAGGACGCAATGGAGATGGTACATGGAAAGGTTGGAATACTTTAGGAGCACGTGAAACAACATGGTGGTCTATTGATGTTAGTGATTCTAATTATCCTTGGTTACTTTATCATCGCCGAGGTGATGAGGGTGATAGTGGTATTAGCTGGACTCATAAGTATGAAGGTTGGCAAGTGCGTTGTGTACGTGATGCAGACAAATAATAAACTTTTTTAATTTAGAAAAACATAGTAAACATATGTATAAGACAATTCGGCAATTCAGCATATTTTTTGTTGTGCTATTGATGTGTACAACAGTATCATTCGCTCAGACGAATGGGAGCATAACTGTGACAGGCACGGTGATTGATGAGAAAGGAGAATCTATCATTGGTGCGACTGTACAAGTGGAGGGTACTACAAATGGTGTGATTACTGATATAGATGGTAAATATTCAGTAAGAGTGGAAAATGATAAAAGTACACTTCGTTTCTCATTTGTGGGATTAGTCCCTGTTGTTGAACAGGTAAAAGGACGGAGAATTATCAATGTAGTATTAAAATCTGATACCGAAGTTCTGGATGAAGTGGTGGTGACCGCCTTGGGTATCAAAAAAGAGAAAAAGAAACTGGGTTATGCAGTACAGGATTTAGATGCCCCTACGCTTACCAAGATTCCGTCTGCCAATACCGCATCTAACCTAACAGGTAAGATTGCCGGTTTAAAGGTGTCAAATTCTCCCAATCTTTTTGATACTCCTGCACTTCTTTTACGTGGTGTAGCTCCTGTAGTGGTAATTGATGGAGTACCAGTTGAAAGTGCAACCTTTTGGGAGGTTGCTCCTGAAGATATAGAGAGTATGTGTGTACTTAAAGGTCCTGCTGCCGCTGTTCTTTATGGACAGATGGGACAGAACGGTGTGATTCAGATTACCACAAAGAAAGCTAAAGAAGCGGTTAAAATTTCAGTAAACTCATCTACTGGATTTGACACAGGTATGATTGCAAATCCATCTTACCAGAAAAAATATGGAACCGGTTATCAAGGCCAATATCGTGTGGGTAATAGTACTGATGAATTTTGGGGAGCATGGGGACCGGAACTTGATGGTAGATTACTTCCACAATGGAATAGTCCTTATGATGCCGATGGCAACAGAATTGCTATACCTTGGATACCACGTGGTAAGGATAATTTAAAGAATATGTTGCGTACTGGTGTGGTGACAAATAACAATGTAAGCGTGGAAACTAAGTTTGATAAAGGAGATTTCCGTATATCTTTGAGTGAAATGCATCAAAAGGGTGTATTTGAAAATACTAAACTGAATAGTTACACTGTGAATATGAGTGGTGGTATACAATTCTCCAAGAAATTGCGTTTTGATGCCAATATTAATTATAATAAGATTGATTCACCAAACTTCCCATCTGTGGGATATGGTCGGAACAGTCCTATTTACTCTATGATTCTTTGGGCAGGTGCTAATGTGGATGTACGTGATTTGCGTAATTATTGGGCTCCTGGATTGGAAGGTTTGCAACAACGTAATTTCGATATTGGACCTGGTTACGACAATGGCTCATTCGATTATAATAATCCTTATTTCATTTTATATGAAAACTTGCATGGCTATCATAAGAACGCAGCATACGGTAGTGCATCATTGAAATATGATGTAACTAACGAATTGAACATTACTTTGCGTACAGGTGTAAACATGAATCAACTAATGGAAGATTATCGTACGGCCTATTCTACTGCATATAATCGCAACGGAAATTATTCTCAAAGCTACAAGAATGATTTTCAGATTTTGACAGACTTGATTGCCAAATACGATAAGAAATTAGGCATATTTGATGTGGGTGCAATGCTTGGGTTTAATGCACGTCAATATAATGACGCTTCACACTATGCTGAAACTGACGGTTTGGCTGTTCCTGGTATTTACACTTTATCGAACTCAATGAAACCCACTACCCCTACCAGCAGTAAGCGGGAGTTGGCTGAGTATGCGGTTTATGGATATTTGGATTTAGGTTGGAAAAACTATTTGATGTTGAATTTAACTGCTCGTAACCAATGGTCATCTACTATTCCTACTTTTGGCAAAAATAGTTATTTGTATCCATCTGCACAGCTTTCTACAGTGGTATCGGAATATATTCCTATGCCTGAATTTATTAGTTACTTGAAGTTAAGAGGCTCTTACGCTCGTGTGGGTAGTGCTTTCTCTCCTTATTACTTTTCGCCTGTGTATAGCGAAACTGGTACTTGGAACAACAATTTAGGTTTGACTTCTCCTGAAATTATTTATTCCAAAGATATTAAACCGTCTTATAGTACTGGTTATGAGGTAGGTGGTGAACTTCGTTTGTTTAACAACCGTTTAGGCTTTGACGCAACTTATTTTTACTTTATTGATGGTCCTCAGACCTACAATCAACCCATTTCAGAGACATCGGGATATGGAGCCTACTGCTTAAATGGATTGAAAACATTGCGTAAGGGGTGGGAACTTTCAATTACTGCTTCTCCTTTTAGAAATGATAAAGGTTTTAATTGGGATCTTATTTTGAATCTTTCTTCTTATCGCAACTACTTACATGAGTTGCCTGAAGGGCAAACACAATACGGTGAGTTGAAAGTTGGCGATCGTATGGATGCTATCTATGGCTCGGCCATAATGTATGCTCCGACAAATAGTGAATATGCGGGGCAGGTTATTATAGGTGACAATGGAAATATTCAAAAGGATAATATCAAACAAAAACTGGGATATGCCAATAATGATTTGATGGTTGGCTTCAGTAACAATATGTCATATGGTCCAGTATCACTGAACTTCTCGTTTGATGCCTGTATCGGTGGTAAGATGCTTAGCCAATATAATAGATATATGTGGGCTGGTGGTCGTTCACTTGATATTGATGATCAAGAGCGCCAAAACTGGTATGCAGGTAAAGAATATATTGCAGAAGGTGTAAAAGTAGTATCGGGTGAGTTGAAACGCGATGGAGAAGGTAATGTTATTAGTGATACGCGTAAGTTTGCTCCTAATGATATTCCAACTAATTATTTTGATTATGTGCAGAATTCTAAGGGGTATTATGGTATAGATGAGTGTGTGTTGGTTGATCGCTCATTCTTGAAACTGCGTGAAGTGTCGCTCACTTATGATCTTACCAAACATTTGACAAAAACTCCTATTAAAGGAGCTAGTGTTTCTCTGGTAGGCCGTAACCTTTTCCTAATCACTAAATCGGGATTAGTAGACCCTGACCAGTACAATGAAAATACAGTGTGGGATAACTTGCAGACCCCTTCATTCCGCAATATCGGATTTAATGTGAATGTAACATTCTAAATGAATAAAAGTAAAAAGTAACAATTATGAAAATACTGAAAAATAAATTCGCAGCTTTGGTGGCAGGCGTGTTCATGTTTTCCGCATGTCAACCATTCTCTGAATATGAGAATAATCCCAACTCGGCTTCTCAAGGGCAGGTGCCTCCTACTTTACTTCTTAATACAATTATTAAGAACACTTTAGGGTGCTATCGTCCCTTGATTGGAGTACAATGTGGTTGGTCACAATATGTTGCATCTATATCAGCACAACAGGGTGATCTTGAGTTCCAAGGTTATTTGGGAGGAGAGGCAGGATTAACTTACCATATTATGCGTGATGTAGAAGCAATGGAATTTGAAGCTGATCGTGTAAACTCCCCTGCATATAAAGGGGTGGGGAATTTTTTTAAAGCTTGGAATTATCTTGACATGACTATGCAGATGGGTGATGTACCTATGACTGAGGCAATGAAAGGACAGTCTGAAGCTAATTTTACACCTAAATACGATACTCAAAAACAAGTGTTTCAGAATTGTTTGAGTATGTTGGAAGAAGCTAATTCAATCTTGGCACAAGCAGCACAAGAGAAGGTTTCGTTAGGTAGTGGAGATCTCATCTTTAATGGAGATGTGGCACAATGGCAAAAAGCTGCAAACGCTTTAAGGCTTCGTACATTAATTAATCTGAGTAAACGTTCTGATGATACCGATTTAAAAATCAAAGAACAGTTTGCAGAGATTGTGAATAATCCCACAAAATACCCGCTTTTGGGTTCAAATGCAGACAATGTTGTTTACCGTTGGTATGATATTGAAGATAATCGTTATCTGTGGTTCTATTTGAAAGCTAATGTTGATTATTATAGAATTGGGAACACTTATTATGATTTAATTAAGAAATATAATGACCCACGTATTTCTGTAATTGCTGAACGTACAAAAGTTGCACAAGATGCTAATCCTGACAATTCTAACTTTGATGTGAACGAGTATGGGGGAGTAAACTCGAACGATCTCTACGATGCTATTTATGCAACTCGTGAACAAGCCTCAACTTTTAATCGTGAATATTATTGTACACCTGTAGGGGAGCCTATGATTTTGTTGGGTTATTCAGAACAGTGCTTTAACATTGCCGAGGCTATCAATCTTGGTTGGATTGAAGGTGATGCCGATGCTTATTACAAAGCGGGTATACGAGCTTCTATGGAATCTTACAATCTTGATGAGGCTGTTATTTCTGACTATATCAACAGTTCTGTGGTTGCTTACAATAACGATTTAGAGCAGATTCTTAATCAGAAATATATTTCATTCTTCAATAATTCAGGTTGGGAGCCTTTCTATAATATGCGCCGTACAGGAGTTCCGGCATATCAGATTGGTAGTAATATGAGTAATCCTAGCGGTAAAGTTCCTGTGAGGTGGAGATATCCAAGGGCTGAATACCAAACAAATGAAGCTAATGTGAAAGAAGCGATCAAACGGCAATACAATGGTTCGGATGATGTAGATGATATTATGTGGATTTTGAAATAAGTGTATAGTTAGAATTATTGAATAGTTATGGGGAGGCATCAATGCCTGTATATATACATTGATGCTTCCTTTTGCTATTATTTAATATTGTATTAGTTTTTTCTTTAGCTCCATTTGGTGGTATAAAGATTGTTTGTTTACTGAGAAAATAAAAATACTAATGAAAAAGTTCTTCTTATATTTCATTCTGAGTATCGTTTGGTGCACAGCATTGCAGGCTGGTGAAATTCAGAATAATGACGATGCACGTCAATACAGTGCTGAAGCACGTCCTTGGGTGTGGTGGTTTTGGTTAGGAAATGTGGTAACAGAAGATCTAATTGATAAGCATATGGACGCATATGCAAAAGCTGGATATGGTGGTGTAGTAATTATAGCTACGTATGGTGTGGAAGGATACGAGGAAAAACAATTAATGTATAGGAGTGATGAGTGGTATAATATGGTGAACTACACATTGAAGAAAGCTAAACGATTGAATATGAAGGTCGATATAGCGCTTTCTTCTGCATGGCCGTTTGGAGGTAAACAGGTTACAAAACAAGATGGGGCTAAATTTTTAAAACGCTCATTGAGTTTCGAGGCGAATGGGACAATCGATAAGTTTTTAATAGATGATAAAGATGATGAATATATTATTGCAGTATCAGCTTTCTCAAATGATGGTGAATATCTTGATTTGACTCCTCAGATCCGTGCAAGTGGTAAATTGAAAACATCTCTTCCTAAAGGAAAATGGCGAATAGAAGCAGTAATAGGAGGGTATACTAACCAACGTGTTAAACGTTCTTCTCCAGGAGGAGAAGGACTTGTTTTAGATAACTTTGATAAAAATGCACTGCGTAACTATTTGAAAGATTTTGAAAAAGATCTGATACGTATGAAAGGTATTCGGGCGGTATTCAACGACTCATATGAGGTATACGGTGCTGATTATACTACTACATTTATTTCAGAGTTTGAGAAAAGACGTGGATATTCTCCAAAGCCATATCTCTCTCTCTTGTTTGATAAGCAGCAAGGTGAACTGCATGAAAGGTTTCTTTGTGACTATCGTGCTACGATGGCAGATTTGATTTTGGATAATTTTACCACGGAATGGACTCATTGGAGTAATGAGAATTCCTTTCTTACTATGGAACAGGCCCATGGAAGTCCTTCAAATGTTTTGGATATGTATGCTGCGGCAGACATTCCTCAGTGCGAATCGTTTGGTCCCAGTTGCTTTAATATAGATAAAGTGCGAGTGGATGAGGATACACGACGAGTTCCTTATAAAAGACCTGATGTGTTACATATGAAATTTGCTTCATCAGGTGCAAACCTTATGGGAAACCGACTGGTCTCGAGTGAGACTGCTACATGGTTGACTAATCATTTTCGTACTGCCCTCTCTCAAGTAAAGCCTGAGGTGGATAAGCTTTTTGTAGCAGGTATAAACCATATACATCTTATTAGTTCCACTAATACACCTTTAGATTCAGAATACCCTGGTTGGGTGTTTTATCCAGCCCCGGATTTTGGTCCTCGATCATCATTGATGGATTATATGCCTGATTTTAGCCTTTATGTTTCAAGAGTACAGAATGTTTTACAGCAATCTGAAAATGATAATGATATATTGCTTTATTATCCAGTATCCGATTATTTTAGTGAAACTAAAGAAGATTTGGGAGTACTCACCATGATGGACCATCTTACTACTAAATGGGGATTTGACTGGCCGTTTGCTGTAACTGGTCGTAATTTAAAAAATGCAGGTTATCAGTTTGATTATGTGTCTGATAAATTGTTACAAGGCATGACTGTGGATAATGGAATGATTAAAAGTCAAGGTGGACATCTATATAAGGCCGTAGTAATTCCAGCATGTAAGCGTATGCCTATTGAGACTATGACTAAATTGTTGCAGTTGGCTAAAAGTGGTGTTTCTGTTATATTTGATAGTTCTATGCCTCTTGATGTTCCTGGACTTCATAAAGTGAGTGAAAAACTGCTGACACTTAACAATCTTCGTGAATCCATGAGAAGTGTTCCTCAAGTATTTATTACAGAGAATGTCGATTCTGTTTTACATAGACTTGAAATTCCCAAAGTAGGATTTTCTACAGTAGGACTGGATTTTATTCGTAAAAGCTACAAAGAAGGAAAAGTATATTTTGTTGCTAATCAGGATAGTAAATTCAATTATGGCGCTATTATGCTTGATGCTAAGTATAAAAAAATAACAGCTTACAATCCTCTCACTGGTGATTTTTATAGGCTTCCTACAATAGGAAAGGAGGGAAGTAATAGTGAAATACGAATTCAATTGTTGCCTGGAGAAGCAATTATAATCTTTGCTGATAATAGTATACAGAAAGCCGAAGCTTACAATGAATACATAGGAAAAAGCTATCAGTTAAAAGGGGAATGGACTATTTCTTTTGGAGAAGAGAAAAATCCTCCTGCCACTTTAACGACAACTAAGCTGTGTAGTTGGACTGAGTTGGGTGACAGCACGCATTGTTATTATAATGGGGTAGGATCTTACAAATTGACATTCGATTTACCAAAAGGTTTAGAGAATTCTACAAAATTACGGTTGAAATTTTCTGATGTTCGTGATATGGCTGAAGTGTTTATCAATGGGAAATCAATAGGAAGAACTTGGTGTGTTCCTTATTTATTGGATTTTGATGCTAAACTTTTAAAGCGGAAAAATAATAAAATAGAAATAAAAGTGAAAAATATAGCTACTAATAAAATAATAGGTATGGATCGCCACCATATTAAATGGAAAGAATGCTATATTAGTGACCCCAAGCGTGGTGATTATAATACCACTAATTGGCAGTTAGAAGAATCAGGACTGATAGGTGATATATATTTAATAGGTAATTATTAATATACAAACAAAATGAATAATAAAATAAAAAGTTGGGTTTTAAAGAGTATGGTAATTTCATTGCTCTTTCAAAGCTTTTCTATACAAGCACAAGAATTGAAACAAAAACTTTCTGACTTTACTGCAACCGAACGTCCATGGCTTTGGTGGTACTGGTTGGGTAGTGCAGTGGATTGTGCAGGGTTGGACTGGCATCTGCAACAGTTTAAAGAAATGGGTTATGGTGGTGCCAGCATTGCAGCCACATATGGGGTTGATGATTATAAAGAGAAGTTTATTCCCTTTATGAGTCAAGACTGGATTAGAATGTTGAATTATACTGCTACTAATTTTAAAAACAACGGGCTGGCAATTGATGCATCACTTACTTCTGCCTGGCCTTTTGGAGGACCTAATGTCACTCCTGAAATGGGTGCTAAATATTCAGTTGTGACTCGCGTATTTACAGCAATACCCAAAGAAAAAGTAAATATCCAAGTAGATACTTTGGGCAGAGGTGAAATTCAGGTACTAAGTGCTTATTCTACTGATGGAGAATATATAGACCTTACTCAGCATATTAATAAAGATGGTATATTGTCTTACACATTTCCTGCAAAAAAATATGATGTATATGCTTTATTTTCTTGTCCTACCGGACAACGGACAAAGCGTTCAGGATTAGGAGGTGAAGGGTTGGTAATAGACCATTTTGATAAAAATACGGTTCAACAATATTTGAAAAGGTTTGATGCTCTGTTTCAGTCACGGTCAGATTTGCGCTCAACTTTCAATGATTCATATGAGGTTTATGGAGCTGATTATACTCCTGTATTGCTGGATGAATTCAAAATACGTCGAGGTTATGATCTAAGAGAAGTACTTTACTTACTTGATCCTTCGAACAGAAGTGATGAAGCGCGTAGAGTATTGTGTGATTATCGTGAAACTGTGTCTGATCTTTTATTGGATAATTTTGTAAAAGTATGGCATGAGTGGGCAAATAATCATGGAGTAAAGACTGTGGAACAAGCTCATGGAACTCCGGCTAATTGGCTTGATCTATATGGTGCTTCAGATATACCTCAAACTGAATCGTTTGGCGCCAGTCCGCTGAATATAAAGAATGTGCGGATTGACAAGGTATATAACGAGAAATCTTTTGGTCGCCCGGATAAGATGCTATTAAAATTTGCATCATCGGCATCGCATGTAATGGGTAAGTCTCTCACGTCATCGGAAACTGCTACTTGGTTGGGTGATCACTTTAAGGTGGCATTATCACAGGCAAAACCACAAATTGATGAGTTGTATATTAGTGGAATCAACCATATAATGTTGACTTGTGGCGCTTATTCACCCAAAGAAATAGATTTTCCAGGATGGAGGTTTTATCCTGCAGCTAATTTTGGAATAACCAGTGCTTTCAAGGAAACAATCCCTAACTTTTCACTCTATGTTGCGCGTTGCCAACATCTACTACAAAATAGTTCAACAGATAATGAGGTACTACTTTATGTACCTATGCATGATTTTTGGACAGAATCGGACGATGAAGATAGTCGAAGTAAATTAAAGATGTTTACCATACACAATCCTGACACTTGGTTCTACCGTCAGGACATTGGTGATATTGCACGTACAATGAAACGTGAGGGCTTTGATTTTGATTATATATCCGATAGGCAGATTGTAATGTCAAATGCTGTCAATGGTAAAATAGTAACGCCTGGAAAATCAGTTTACACTACTATTGTTGTGCCTTGCTGCAAGCGTATGCCACTTTCTACGTTACAACAACTCAGGCTGTTTGCAGAGAAAGGCGTTCAAATTGTTTTTGCATATAGAATGCCTCGTGACATTCCAGGTTATCATGTCTCTGAAAAACAACGTAAAGAATTCTATTCATTGTTGGATGAGATAAAAGGTTACAATAATGTGCAAATAGATGCTCAGTTTTGCAATGCTATTAAACGTTCTGGTGTGGTACAAGAGAAATTTGGCACTCAAAACTTGGAATTCATACGTATGCGGAATAAACAAGGCATAATTTACTTTGTAGCTAATCAAAGTAATGAATTTGAAGAAGGTTGGGTTAAACTCGGTAAAACTGCAGAGAATATAACGCTTTATAATCCGTTGACAGGTGAAGAGGGGGTAGCTAAAAAATCAGATAAGGGAATTTATTTGCAATTAAAGCCGGGGGAATCCTGTTTTATCAAATTATTTGCAGATAGCAATACTTCTGCATGGAACTATCATAATGCAATTGCTTCTTTCCGTATAGATGGTGATTGGAATGTATCTTTCAAAGAAGGGAAACCGCAACTTCCTGCCTCCTATCATACTACTACTATAGGAAGTTGGACTGAGGCTCCGGATACTATGGCGCAGTATTTTAGTGGTATAGGAGTATATGAAACAGTTTTCAATCTGCCAGAAGTGAAATGTGACAATTATCAACTTGCTTTAGGTGATGTTCGTGAAACAGCTAAAGTTTGGATAAACAATCAATATGTTGGGGAATTGTGGTCAGTACCGTTTGAACTGAATATTAATGCTTCTTTACTTAAAAAGAAGAATAATAAACTTCGTATCGAGGTACGTAACCTTGATGCAAATAGAATGATATGGATGGATCGTAATGAAGTGAAATGGCAAACATTTTTTTTAGTGGATGTTGCATATCGTAACTTTAGTGCTGAACTGTGGGATAGTGTTCCATCGGGAGTGTTGGGCCCAATAGAATTAAGATGTTGTAAACATGAAGATTGACTGAAAAATAAAATAACATACAATTTATGAAAAAAGTATATTTGTTTATGATTTGTTGCATGATGCCACTGATGGTATTGGGGCAATATTTCAATGTGAATGATTATGGAGCTGTTGGGAATTATACACTTTGCACGGAGGCATTCCAAAAGGCTATAGATGTTGCTTCTGATAAAGGAGGCGGGAAAATTATTGTACCTGCAGGCAATTATGTAAGTGGTCCTTTATTCTTGAAAAGCAATATTGAGTTTGAAGTCTGTTCTGGAGCCACAATTTATTTTAGTAATGATATAGCAAACACACCTATTATAGATGGATCTTGGGAGGGTATTGAGCGAAAAGTATATGCTTCACTCTTTACAGGACATGATCTGAAGAATGTGACAATCACTGGTCGTGGACGAATTGACGGACAGGGAAAGGCATGGTGGGATGCCTTTTGGGAAACTGATAAAATGCGTACGGCTGCAGGTATTCGAGAACGTGAACCTGAAAACCCTGAGGGTTCACCGTTGAAGTATCCACGTCCGCGTATGATTAATTTATACCGTTGTGAAAACGTGAAAATTTCGGATTTGACTATAACTAATTCTCCCTCATGGACAGTACACCCAGTGTATTGCCGAAATGTTATTATTAATGGCATTTCTATTATTCAACCTTATGAATCCCCTAATACAGATGGTATTGATCCAGACTGTTGTAATGGAGTGAGGATTTCAAACTGTTATGTCGATTGTGGTGATGACTGTATAACATTGAAGTCTGGTTATAATGAGCATGGACGCAAGAAAGGTCTTTCATGTGAGAATATTACTATATCGAATTGTACGTTTGCTCATGGACGTAGTGCAGTGGGAATAGGTAGCGAAATGTCAGGAGGTATAAAAAATGTAACAGTTATGAACTGCGTTTTTAAAGGTACGTTACGTGGTTTACGTGTGAAGACTGGGCGTGGACGAGGTGGAACAGTAGAGAATATTTTTGCAAGTGGAATCATCATGGAGAATCTGCGTGAAGGTATTTCAATTGATATGGGGTACGAGGGGATTAGTGGGAAGATTTATCCAGTAACAGAATCAACTCCGTTCTTCAAAAATATTCGTTTCAAAGACATTATTGGGACGAATATAGAGCAGGCTATTAATATTATAGGATTGGCAGAAGCTCCTCCACAGTCCATTTTGTTAGAGGATATTCGCATGGAGTGTAAACAAGGGTTAGAGGCCAGTTATGTGAAGAATTTGACTCTACGTAATATAGAATTACTGAATATAAATGGAAAATCATCATTTAATATAACGCATGGTAATCAAATTGTACTTAGTAATTTGATAGGTAATACTACTTCAAAAGATACTCCTGTTATTGATGTATTCCGCACAGAAGGAGTATTGTTGAGGGATTGTGTAATGCCTATGCTTGATGAAACTAAATTTATCAATCTAAAAGAATGTAGTAATGTGAGATATGTGGGTAATCAGTTCCGCAAATAATAATGAAGTCTATGTTTATTTTTAAAATGAGAAATATGGGAAAATGTGTAAAAATATTATTTAGTGTAATTATTGTTGGTTTTCTATTTATTGCCTGTGAGTCAGTCAATGAACCCCGTTTGCTTCCGGCATTAGGTGATGAACCGCTTAGTAAGGAGTTTTGTGTAAGTGTTAACGGAGTGAAAGCGGCTGTTGAGAAAATGGCAAAATTGGATATTCCTATTCATTACACACAAGTGGTTTGTGATGGAAAGGCAAGTATAAAGATTATGGTAACAGTTCAGGAAGATATTCAAAGTTATCGCATAAGCCCATTAAGAAAAGATATTCACGGTGAAGTTGTTGGAAATAAGTTGACTTTTACGGTCGATGGACCTGGATTTTTTATGGTAAAAATTAACAATATGGAGGATCTTTATCTGCTTATTAATCCATTTATAGACTACCGGTCTGGGTTTAAGAATCAGGCTCTTGTGAATATAAAGGATTATGATATAGACGGTACAGGAAATGCGCTTTGTACAGATAAAATACAGCAGGCCATTGATGAAACAGCTCAAAAAGGGGGTGTGCTGTATTTTCCTAAAGGTATTTATCGAACTGGACAGCTTAATATGCGCAGTAATCTTACATTATTTTTGGCAGATGATGCGTTGATTATGGGCAGTGTTAATCCTAATGACTATCAGGAGAAATGTTTGATTCGTATAGATAGCGTAAGCCACTTTCGCATATTGGGATATGGCACAATAGATGGAGCCGGTTGGAGTGGATTGCGCAAAAATGGTGCTCGTGAATTTTATTTAGTTTATGCTTCTAACTGTAAGGATATTGTTTTCGATGGTGTTGTACTTCGTGACCCTACTTTTTGGAATACTCGTGTGTATCGTTCAGAGCAGGTACATTTCAGAAATCTCAAGGTGTTGAATAATCGCCCTGTGAGAAATTGGACCAATACAGATGGAATTGATTTTGATTCATCGAAAGATTGTTCACTCATAAATGCAGTTATTCATGCAGGTGATGATAATGTGGTCGTTAAAGGGCTAGACAATGAACGAATTTGGACAACTGAAAATATTTTGTTTGACAGGATTCTGACTATGAGTAACTCGGCTGCTGCGAAGATTGGTACTGAAACTTGCGTGAGGAAGTTTAGTAATATTACGTTCAGTAATATTGATATCTTGAAGTGTAAAAGAGCAATGGTTATCAATGCATTCGACTCCACTCATATTGAAAAAGTACGATTTGAGAATTTTTATATTGAAAGTTTTGAATTTCCAGGTAATGAAGCCCCTAGGTTAATTGATTTTGAAATTACTGATAAAAGTTGGCGTGAATGTACTGGAAATTGTACAATTGATGGAGTAGAAGTTAAAGATATACATATATTAGCGAACATGGATGGGGTAGAATCGCAAATATTAGGCAAAAATGCACAGTTCTGTATTAGAAATGTAAATATTGCAGGCTGTACTGTGCAAGGAAAGCCCGTTTCTGCAGAAGAAGGTTTGAATTTAAAAATCAATGAATTCGTAAAGTAAATTTGAGAACCTATCACTATTATATTAATAAGTAGAGTTTATAAATATGAAAATTATACGTATCTGTTTAATGGTCCTGGTAATGCTTTTGAGTACTACACTAAATGCAGATGTACGACAATATCATTTTTCACATCTTACAATGGATGATGGTTTGTCTCACAATGACATTACTGCCATTATGCAGGATGCGTATGGATTTATGTGGTTTGCTACACGCGATGGCTTGAATCGTTATGATGGTAGCAAAGTGAAAGTTTATAAGGGTGAATGTTCCCCAAATAATTCTCAAGACATAAATAGTATTTTTTCACTATGCTTGGCTCCAGATAGTACACTTTGGATAGGTGCTCAAGGTATCCTTTGTTATGATACTCAAGGAGACTCTTTGAAGCAGGTACATATCAAAACTGCAGATGGACGTACTCCCAAAGGAATGATTCTGTCTGTAAAGGCAAATGCAAAAGGTGTTTTATTCTTTTTGGAAAAGGATGAAGGAATATATAGTTATAATCCCCAAACTTGTAAATGTCAATTTTATCCCTTTAGCAATTTAAAAGTTGGGGAGACAAATATCACTGCTACAGCTATGTGGATTGATAATGATGATAATGTTTGGATTGGTGGTGATAAAGAGTGTTTGATACAATTCGATTATACAACAGGAAATTATCATACAGTTAAAATAGATTGCCTTAATGCCGAGAATGATGGTATGCAGGTAATAACCGGCAATGGACATTTTATCTATATGGGCTTTCAATACTCAGGTGTAGTGAGATACGATTTAAATGATAAGACCACTCAATGTTTGAAAATAGGGGAGGGGATAGGTGAGTCTCTTTATGTACATGATATACAAATAAGTGAGAATGGGCTTTGGCTGGCAACAGAAACAGGGTTGTATCTTTATGATGAAATACAAAAGAAGGCATCAAAATGTGTAAATGATTATTTTGATAAGCGTTCGCTTTCTGACAATGCTATTTATGCTGTCTATCGCGATAGTGAGAATGGACTATGGGTTGGTACTTATTTTGGTGGCATCAACTATATGTCCATTAACGAGAATCGGTATATTGAATCATATTATCCAATAGTGACTAGAATATCTCTTAGAGGAAGGGTTGTAAGAGAAATAAGGCCAGACTCCATGGGCAATCTTTGGATTGGAACAGAAGATGCTGGTTTGAACTACTTTAATTCTCAAGAAAAAAATATTATTCCTGTTGATGCCCATTTGGAACATTATAATGTTCATGGGCTATGTGTAATTGATGATGAACTTTACGTGGGAGTATACTCTGGTGGACTTAATGTTTATAATCTGAATACTGGGGGGGTGAAAAGGTATTACATATCAGACGAGCGTTACAATGTACAAAATTCAATTTATGCTATTTATCAAGATAGAAAAGATCGTATTTGGATATGCACGCAAGGTGGATTATATTGGTTTAGTCCTAAGGATGGGACATTTACGCAGGTGAACGGATTTTCTAATATGTATGTACATAATATTTGCGAAGATCGTCATGGTAATATTTGGCTTGCCTCGGTAGGTAGAGGACTTGTATGTTATACTTATGATTCAAAAAGAATTGATTTTATTTCTGAGATTCAAAAACAAACCGGACATTTAATTAATAAGATTGTGGATGTTTATGAAGATAAGGATGGTTGGTTATGGATGGGCACAATTGGACATGGTTTATTATGTTATAACCCTGAAGATAAACAATTTTCTCACTATACTATTGAGGATGGTTTCCCTGATTATACAGCTTTCAGCCCAATTCAAGATGACTTTGGGGATATTTGGGTAGGAACTAATCGTGGTTTAGTACGACTTAATCCATCGTCTGGTAATATTCGGGTATTTACCAAAAGTGAGGGATTGATTTCCAATCAATTTAATTATAACTCTGCATATAAAGATAATCATGGAAAGCTTTATTTTGGAACTATTGGAGGTTTAGCTGTTATTGATCCTCTCAATGTTAAAGATGATTTAAGTTTTCCAACTGTATATCTAACGGGATTCCAAATAAATAATAAAGAAGTTATTCCTGGAGTAGACTCGCCTTTGAAGCATTCCATTATTCATACAAATAAATTGGATTTAGAATATGACCAAAACTTTATTAGTTTTGATTTTGCTGTATTGAAATATGCGGCAACTACAAATGATGCTTGTTGTGTAAGGTTGGAAGGCCTTGATAAAGATTGGTCTTACACAGATATGCAGCGTATTTCATATTCAGATTTACGTCCAGGTAAGTACATATTACAAATCAGGTCTAAAAATAGTGCAGGACAATGGCATGAAGCTCGTTCACTTACTATACATATACATGGTCCTTGGTGGAAAAGTGTGTGGGCATATACTATTTATTGCGTATTGATATTGGTATTAATCGTGATTTTCATGTCCTACAATCAGCAGAAAGTGAATAAGAAGCATCAGAAGTTAATGCAAGAGTTGGAACATGAAAAGGAACGTGAATCTTACCATGCTAAATTGGAATTTATTACCAATATAGCTCATGAAATAAAAACTCCGCTTACTTTAATAAAGACTCCGCTAGAATACATAATGCGTAATAAATCATTAGATGAGAATACGCAGGAAACGTTGGATACTATGATGAGAAATACGGAGCGTTTGCTTTCACTTACTTATCAGTTACTTGATTTTCAGAGAGTGGAAACAAGAAGGGTTCAATTGAACTTTGAACGTGCTGATATAAATCTGTTACTTAAGTCTATTTATAGGCGTTTTAAGTTGCCGAGTGAACAGCATGGCCGTAAGTTCTCATTATTACTGCCCGAAGATTCTCTATATGCTGATGTAGATTTGGAAGCATTTACAAAAATTATAAGTAATTTGTTTACAAATGCTTCAAAATATTCAATTTCAGAAATCAAGGTAGAATTAACCGCTGTAACAAATAGCAGTTTTCGTATTATTGTTGAAAACGACGGGGAATTGATTGAGCCAACAATGAGAGAAGCTATTTTTGAACCTTTTGTGCAAGTTTCATCTCAGGGACCGATAAGTTCCGGGAGAGGGCTGGGGCTGCCATTGGCACGTTCTTTAGCACAATTACATGGAGGTTCACTGATACTTGATACCGCGTGTATAGAACGAAACCGATTTGTGCTGAACTTACCAAGTTACCATCAAACAAGAGTAGATGATGTTGAACCGAAAGATGAAGAACCTGTTACCATGACAAATTTGAAGTTTTCAGAGAAGTCAGCTATGCTGATTGTTGAAGATAATATAGAGATGCAGGACTTTATATCGAAACGTTTGATGGATAAATACGATGTGTATAGGGCTGTTGATGGTTTGGAAGCATTGAAAGTACTTAAGGAGTTTGATATCGATATTGTTGTAAGTGACATAATGATGCCCAATATGGATGGTATGGAGTTACTCAAAAATATTAAGGAGACTGTAGAATACAGTCATATTCCTGTAATTTTATTAAGTGCTAAATCGGATTTGGAGAGCCGTATAAATGGATTAGAATTGGGAGCAGATGCCTATATCGAAAAGCCGTTTTCTTTAGAATATCTTATGGCACAAATTCAAAATCTGCTTGTAAATCGGAAGTCCATTAAAGAGTTATTCTACAAACGCCCTTTCATTGAAGCAAATGTTGTAGCACTTACAAAAACAGATGAGTTATTCTTGAAGCAAATGAATGAAATTATCGAAAAGAACATAGATAATACACAATTTAGCGTGGATGTACTGACAGAAAAAATGAATATGAGCCGTTCGAGCCTACACCGAAAAATAAAGGGGGTGACAGACCTTACGCCTAATGATTATATTAGATTGCAACGATTAAAACGTGCGGCTTCTCTATTGTGTGAAAGTGGTTATAGAGTTAATGAGATTGCATCCCTTACTGGATTTACTAGTGCATCTTACTTTACAAAGTGTTTTCATCAACATTTTGGTATGCTTCCTAAAGAATTTATAAAGCAATCTGGAAGTAGTAGTAACTCGACAGAATGAAATAGAATTAGAATAATGAATTAACTTTTAAATAATAGACTAAGATGAACAAAACAATTTGGGTACGTACGTATCTTGCATTATTTTTACTAATGTTTTCGTTTAATGTATCTGCGCAAAAAACGTTTAAGAACCCTATTCTTCCAGGATTTCATCCGGATCCTTCTGTTTGTAGAGTGGGGGATGATTATTACATGGTAACTTCTTCGTTTGAATGGTTCCCGGGTTTACCCATTTTTCATAGTAAGGATCTGGTAAACTGGGAGCAGATAGGGCACGTGCTTGATCGCCCTTCTCAATTACAAATGAAAGATGGCTTGAAGGCATCGAATGGATTATGGGCGCCTACCATTCGATATCATCAAGGCAAATATTATGTGATTTGTACAGCTACAGGGTGTGGAGGCAATTTTTTTGTAACAGCAGACTCTCCCGAAGGACCTTACTCAGAACCCATCTTTATTAAAGATGCACCTGGTATCGATCCATCTCTATTCTTTGATGAAGATGGGACTATGTGGTACTGTGGTAGTATTAATGGAGATAATAAAATACCGCCCCGTCGTTATCCGGCTGAAGATCGTATTTATGTGCAACAACTCGATCCGTCGACAGGGCAATTTATTGGCGAACGACATATAGTTTCAAGCGGATATGCTATCAATAGCCCTTATGCTGAGGCACCGCATATATATAAAATTAGAGGGAAGTACTATTTGATGATTGCTGAAGGTGGCACATGGGAGAACCATGCTGTGTCTATTTTTACTGCGGATAATGTTGTTGGTCCATATACTCCGTTTGTTTGTAATCCTGTACTGACGCATCGTCATTTAGGCAATGATATTGACATTACTACAATAGGCCATGCAGACTTGGTACAAACTCAAAATGGAGATTGGTATAGTGTGATGCTTGGTGTACGACCTGTAAATGGATTTAATATGTTAGGACGTGAAACCTTTTTGACCTCTGTAGAATTTCAGGGAGACCAGCCTATTTTTAATCCGGGAGTAGGAAGGGTACTCATGGAAGAACAATTTCCTAAACTTCCTGAATGTCCAGTAATAAGGCCTGATAATAAGGATGAATTTAATGGACAATCATTAGCTTATTGCTGGAATTTTTTGCGTACTCCTTTTGAGAAGTGGTATGAGTTAAAAGATTCTAAACTCCAAATCAACCTGAGACCTCAGCGTGTAAGTGAGTTGGTGAATCCTTCTTTGATTGCTCGTCGCGTGGAACATCATAAGTTTTATACAGCTTGTGCCATGCAATTCAATCCAAGCAAGCCCAATGAGGAGGCAGGTATGGTAATTATGCAAAATGATCGTTTTCATTATCGTTTGACTATAGCGGGTAAAGGAGATACTCCTCGTGAACTGAGGTTAATTCAAGTCAAAAATGGGAAAGAAGCCATATTAGCTCATGTTCCGTATAGAGCAGACAATATCATTCTTTCTATTCAAGGTGATGGGTTGAAATATGCTTTTTACTACGGTGAATCAAGTGAGAATATGCGTGCGCTCTGTGAAGAGGTGGATGCAACTGTTTGTAGTACGAATGTGGCTCGTGGTTTTATCGGTCCATATGTGGGTATGTATGCTTCCAGTAATGGAGAAGTAAGTAAACGAACAGCGACATTCTCTTGGTTTGAATATACGGGATTTTAATTTGAAAAATAATAAATATAACGAATAAATAATATACAATGAAACAATTTACTAAAACAATTCTTGTTTGTGGTATGACATTAATATGCTATACGGGTGGTGATAAAACACTTTTTGCGCAAACAAAAATGATTAATCAGGTGGATTTTTCTCAAGTTCGTATACAGGATGATTTTTGGTCTCCTCGTCTGAAAAAGCATGTTACTAATACACTACCTGTTTGTATAGATCAAATAGAAAATAAAACTGGGCGGATACGGAATTTTGAGAATGCGGCAAAAAACTCAGGGAAGCATTCTGGTATTTTTTATGACGATTCGGATGTTTATAAAGCTTTGGAAGGTATTGCCTATTCACTAATCAATAACCCAAATCCTGAGCTGGAGAAAAAGGCAGATGAATGGATAAATAAAATGGCGGCAGCCCAACTTCCCGATGGATATATCAATACTTTTTATACCCTTACTGGGTTGGATAAACGTTGGACAAATATGGATAAGCATGAGATGTATTGTGCTGGTCATATGATTGAAGCGGCTGTAGCATACTATAAAGCTACGGGAAAGCGTACATTATTGAATGTATCTACACATATGGTAGACCATATGATGACACTTTTTGGACCAAATAAACGTCATTGGGTACCTGGACATGAAGAAATAGAATTGGCTCTTGTAAAATTGGCGCAAACAACAGGGGAATCCAAATACGTGGATTTCGCTAATTGGCTATTGGAGCAACGCGGGCATGGTTATGGTACTAAGGGTGATAAGAGTAATTGGGATAAATCGTATTATCAAGATGAAGTTCCTGTTTCGGAAATGGAAAGTATAGGTGGTCATGCTGTACGTTGTATGTACCTGTATTGTGGTATGGCTGATGTCGCTGCAATCAAACACAACCCTCAATATATTGATGCGCTTAATAGATTGTGGACTGATGTTGTGGAACGAAATATGTATATAACGGGCGGTATAGGTTCATCACGTCACAACGAAGGGTTTACTGAGGACTATGATCTTCCTAATTTAGAAGCTTATTGCGAAACTTGTGCGTCGGTTGGTATGGTATTGTGGAATCATCGTATGAATCAATTCACGGGTGACTCTAAATATATTGATGTACTGGAACGTTCTATGTATAACGGTGCACTGGCAGGTATTTCTCTCAATGGTGATCGCTTTTTTTATGTGAATCCCCTTGAATCCAAGGGAGACCATCATCGTCTTCCATGGTACGGTTGTGCTTGTTGTCCGAGTCAATTATCGCGCTTTCTCCCTTCTATTGGTAACTATATTTACGGTATCTCCGATAATGCTATTTGGGTGAATCTTTATATTGGCAATGTGGCAGAAGTCAATGTGGATGGAGTCCAAGTAGCTATGAAAGAGGAGACGAAATATCCTTGGGATGGAAAAATTAAATTTACTATTAATGCAGATGAAAAAATCAATAAGGAGTTGCGTTTGCGTATTCCTGGATGGTGTAAAAAGTATAATTTATTCATTAATGGAAAGAAAGTTAAAAAACAGGTGGTTGATAAGGGATATGTAGTAATAGCCGAATGGAACTCAGGCGATAATATAGAATTGGATTTTGATATGCCAGTAGAAGTTGTGCAATCTGATATCAGGGTGAAGCAGAATATAGGAAAGCGTGCTATTCAGCGTGGCCCATTGGTTTATTGTATTGAGGATGCTCAAAACAAAGGCACAATTGAAGGAATCCATATTTCTCCAAAGACATCATTTAAGACCAATTTTAATGTGAATCTTCTGAATGGTGTTCAGCAAATTACTGCCAAAGATGGAAAAAAGACTTTTACCCTAATTCCTTACTATGCATGGGATAATATGGAGGCTGGTAACATGAAAGTATGGATTGACTATAAAAAATAGTGAAATTCCTAATATAGGTGATTGTGTACTCCTGTGATAGTTTCTGACAAAAAAAGGTTAATGAAGAAATATAATACATTAATTGGATTATTGTTATCCGCATAGTACTTGCTGATAATTTCATTTGTTCTTAATTAATGATATATAATATAACTATTATGAAAATAAAGCGAATACTGGCTAAGAGGATCTGTTTGATAGCAAAAACTGTGTTGCCAGTTATTATAGGCGGACAATTGTCAGCTCAAACCATGATAGCGGAAAAGGTGAAAGTGTATGCGGTGGCAGATGCACACTTGGATACGCAATGGAATTGGGATATTCAAACCACTATCCGGGAGTACATCTGGAACACTTTGAACCAGAATATCTTTCTTTTAAATAGATATCCTAACTATATTTTCAACTTTGAAGGAGGTGTAAAATATGCTTGGATGAAGGAGTATTATCCTCGTGAATACGAATTAATGAAGACTTTTGTAAAAGCAGGACGTTGGCATGTAAGTGGAGCCAGTTGGGATGCAACTGACACCCTGATTCCTTCTACTGAATCATTTATTCGCAATATTATGTTGGGGCAGGAATTCTATCGTAAAGAATTGGGAGTGGAAAGTACTGACATTTTTTTGCCCGACTGTTTTGGTTTTGGCTGGACACTTCCTACTGTAGCTTCTCATTGTGGGTTGATAGGCTTCTCTTCACAGAAACTAGACTGGCGTACCAATCCTTTTTATGGTGAAAGTAAACATCCTTTCACCATTGGTTTGTGGAGAGGTATAGATGGTGCCTCCATCATGTTAGCTCATGGATATTATTATGGTCACCGCTGGAACAATGAGGATATTTCCAACAATAAGACACTATTAGAGTTTTCCAAACGTACTCCACTGAATACTGTTTACCGTTATTACGGAACGGGTGATATGGGTGGATCTCCCACTATTGCTTCTGTTGCTTCTGTGGAAAAGGGTATTAAAGGAGAAGGACCGTTAGAAATTATCAGTGCCACGAGTGATCAACTGTTCAAATCATACCAACCTTATGATATCCATCCTGAGCTTCCGGTATTCGATGGTGAACTGTTAATGGATGTTCATGGTACAGGTTGTTATACTTCACAGGCTGCTATGAAGCTTTATAATCGTCAAAATGAACTTTTAGGAGATGCAGCAGAGCGAGCCTCTGTAGCTGCTGCCTTGCTTGGGACAGCAGAATATCCGGGAACAAGCCTGACAGAATCATGGCAACGCTTTATCTTCCATCAGTTCCATGATGATTTGACTGGTACTAGTATTCCTCGTGCTTATGAATTCTCTTGGAATGATGAGTTACTTTCTTTGAAGCAATTTTCCGGTATTCTCACTTATGCTGTGAAAAGCGTGGCAAACAATCTTGATACTCAAGTTAAGGGTACTCCTATAGTGTTTTATAATGCTTCCGGTTTTGAGGCTACCGATGTGGTGAGTATAGAGATAGAAACTCCTCGTTTTCCCAAAGAAGTGACTGTGTATAATGAACAAGGTCAAAAGGTAAATTCACAGTTAGTTTCATATACTGATGGAAACGTGCGCCTGTTGGTAGAAGCCACTGTTCCCGCTATGGGCTATGTGGTTTATGATGTACGTTTTTCAGGTAACGGAAAAAGGGTAGCTACTGCTGAAGCCACAAGTATTGAAAATTCACTCTACAAATTGAGGTTAAACGAAAATGGTGATATAATTTCACTGTTCGACAAGAAAAATAGCAAAGAATTGGTGAAAGCCGGCAAAGCTATTCGCTTAGCTCTTTTTACAGAAAATGAATCGTTCTCTTGGCCCGCCTGGGAGGTACTGAAGAAAACTGTAGATAGCACCCCTGTTTCTATTACTAGTAATGTGAAGGTGACTTTGTGCGAGAATGGTAAATTACGTAAAACCCTCTGTGTGGAGAAGTCTCACGGCAACTCTTTTTTTCGCCAATATATTCATCTATATGAAGGTGCGTTGGCGCATCGAATAGATTTCATTAATGAAATAGATTGGCAGTCTACCAATTCTTTATTAAAAGCTGAGTTTCCTTTCAATTTGGATAATGAGAAAGCTACTTACGACTTGGGTGTAGGCAGTGTGCAGAGGGGTAACAATACTTCGACTGCTTACGAAGTATATGCTCAATATTGGGCAGATTTGACAGACAGCAATGGCTCTTATGGGGTTTCTGTGATGAATGACAGTAAGTATGGCTGGGATAAACCTGATAATAACACTTTGCGTCTTACTTTGCTGCATACTCCGAAAACAAAAGAACACTATGCTTATCAAAATTGTCAGGACTTTGGCTATCATACCTTTACTTACAGTCTGATAGGTCATACAGGTACTTTGGATGTAGTACGGGTTCGTGAGGAAGCTGAGTTGTTAAATCAACGCATTAAGGCATTCATTACTGGGAAACATCATGGTGAATTAGGAAAGACTTATTCTTTAGCTTTCTCAAATAATCGGAATGTTCTTATTAAGGCGTTAAAGAAGGCTGAAAGCTCGGATGAATATGTGGTGCGTGTATATGAGACAGGAGGAGAACAGGTACAAGAAGCCTCAATAGTCTTTGCTAATGACATCATAGCGGCTGTAGAGGCAGATGGTACAGAAAAAACTATTGATAAGGCAGAATTCAACAGAAATTGTTTAAAGGTGGTTGTCAATCCCAATAGTATTAAAACTTACAAGATACGCTTTGCCTCCGCGAGAAAAGCGAAAACGGTCGGTAAACCGTTGATTCTTACTTATGACAAAAAGTGCTTCAGCTGGAATGAGTTCAAGACAGCGGCAAACTTTGAGTCTGGTTATTCTTACGCTGCAGAACTAGTTCCGGCTGAGATAAATATGCATGGAGTACCTTTTAAACTGGAAACCTATGAAGAACTTAATGGTATGGCGTGTAAAGGCGATACATTGAAACTGCCTGTAGACAGTGTTTATAATCGTCTTTATATTCTTGCGGCTGCCGCTTCTGAAAAAGATGTGCAGGGAGTATTTCGCGTAGGTAGGTCTGAACAGGAAATTATTGTACCTTCCTATACTGGTTTTATTGGTCAATGGGGACACACAGGACATACGGAAGGTTATTTGAAAGATGTAGAAGTGGCTTATGTGGGTACGCACCGCCATTCAGGTAAAGGTGATCATCCTTATGAGTTTACCTATATGTTCAAATTGGCCATTGATTTACCGGCTAAGGTTACAGAGGTAGTATTGCCTGACAATAAGGATATTGTCATCTTTGCAGCTACTTTGGTCAACGATAATACTTTGTCCGTTTGTCCCGTTTCTAAGTTATTCCGTACAGCAAATAAAAGCGAAACTTGTCAAGTGAAAACTTTAAATCGAAAGATGAACTAATAAAAATGAAATATCACGATATTTTCTAAATAAGGTAGTGTTAGATATCAATTATTTGTATCGTTTTTCTTACTTTTGTTCCCCAAAAACACAAATCAATCATATGAAACAGGACAGAGTTGTATTTTTGGATTATCTGCGAGTTTTTGCTTGCTTTTTAGTGATGATGGTGCATGCCGGTGAAGCGTTTTATGGGGTGGGTGACGTGCCTATTCTTTCAGAATCACACAAACTTTGGATTGCTATCTGGGATGGGATGAGTCGCATTTCAGTGCCTTTGTTTGTTATCACTTCAGCTTATTTGTTGGTTCCTATGAAAGAAAATCAGCCGTGGGGAGAGTTCTTTAAACGGCGTTTTCTCCGTATTTTGCCACCTATGGCTATATTTATGGTTATCTATGCTGTACTTCCGATATGGCAGGATGGGGGAAGTTGGAAAGAAATGTGCGTGGCTATTTGTAAGCTGCCATTAAATTTTCCGATGAATGCTTTTCATCTTTGGTTTATGTATCCTCTTATCGGACTTTACCTGCTTATTCCTATTCTCTCGCCTTGGTTGCGTACAGCTACGGCTAAACAGGAACGTATGTTTTTATATTTGTGGGCGTTGACTACCTGCTTGCCGTTTGTGAATAAATTCTATGGTGATGTGTTGGGGCAGTGTTGG
The DNA here is from genome assembly GCF_003472565.1 of Bacteroides sp. AM10-21B. Classification (NCBI taxonomy): domain Bacteria; kingdom Pseudomonadati; phylum Bacteroidota; class Bacteroidia; order Bacteroidales; family Bacteroidaceae; genus Bacteroides; species Bacteroides sp. AM10-21B. Next base: position 340,864 of record NZ_QRME01000003.1, read on the forward strand.
TGGAATCAGTATTATATGCTGTACGATTTCAGTGGTTATCCCGGCTATCTGATTTTGGGACATTATATTCGCTATCACATTGATTGGAGTCGATTCAAACGTTCCGTTATCGGGTTTGTCTGCTTGTTGGGCGGTACATCCTTTACTATTCTTAGCTTTTATCTGCAAGCTAAACCCGGCACCCCTCAACAACTTTCTGATTTGGAAATCGCATGGTGTTTCTGCATAATTAATTGTGTAGTAGCTACTTTTGGGGCATTCTTGTTGTTTACTACTATTCAAAAGGAAAATAGGATTTATGGTCTGATAAAAAGTATTTCCATAAATAGTTACGGTATGTTCCTGATGCATTTGTTATGGTTGCCGTTATGGGTTTCATTTATTCAGCCGCAAACATCCGTTGCAGTAGCTATCCCGCTTATTAGCGTACTTACTTTTATCAGTTGTTATGTCACTACAAAACTTATCTCCTATTTGCCCGGTAGCAAATGGATAATAGGGTAATGATAAATGGGAGTAGAGTTTGCTTCTTACTTTTGTAGGTTATTTTCCGGTACTAAAGTATTTTGCAATCTCCGCTCCTTTGAAGTAGATGACCAATGAACTGACGATTACCAACATACCGGCTACGGTACTGAATGTAGGGTATTCGTCCGCAAGCATCACCCAGCTTAATACAGCCCCAAGAATAGGATTGATGAGGCGGCACATATTGATGTCGCTGACTTTTGTACCTTTGCTCTGTAATGCCATAAACCAAAAACTGAATGCAAAGACAGATATGAACACCAGAATGCCCAGACTGATATAAAATCCGGTAGGCTTGCCAATGAAAGAGTGATACCCCTCTGTTGTTAGTCCTATGATATAGATAAGCAAGCCACCGAAGAACATTTGTACGGCGTTTAGAAAAACAGGATTGATTTTGCCTTTCTCTTCGGATACAGAAATGGCAGAATACCCCTGAAAGATAATGCTGAGTAACAACAGTACAATACCTGTAATACCTTTCCAGTCCAGCGGCTCACCATCACTGCCCATGCCTACAATCAGCAATAGTCCTGCGAGGCTGACGATGAGGCTCACTATTTTATACCCGTTCAACTTGTCATTGCTCGCCAGTAAGTGTGCCAGCAGTACGTTGATAAGAGGTGTCATACCCATGATAATAGACGATATAGCTCCACTTACGAAGTCCACTCCGAAATAGAAGGCGGTATAGCCCATGAACATATTGATGAATACCAGGTTCAGAAACAGTTTGCGGTATTGTTTGATTTCCTGCCACATACCTTTATGCCAAGTATAGGCAAAAAGTAGAATGCCGACACTTGTGAAACGAATACCGGCAAAATTCATCGGAGTGAAATCATAACTAAGCCCTTGCTTGATAAACGGGTTTACAATAGCCCATAGTATAGATGCAAATATAGCATATAGCAGTCCTTTTTTCATGCTTGCAGAAAGTGAGTAGTTTGATAAAATTGGCTGCAAAGATACGTTTTTCTTTTGAATTAAAAGTTAAGCCAGCGTTTGAAAGCACTAAGCTTCTCCTCACTGATTGTTATTTTGTTTTTATAGGGTGGACGCACTGTTACTGATATTTTTCCATTAAAGTAGGGCTCAGCATGGTCTATAACATCGATGCACAGGATAATCTGACGGTTGGCGCGAAAGAATCGGTCCGGATCCAACTGTTCGGAAAGTTTGTTCAGTGATAGGTCGAGTACATATTCCTGATTGTCACGGGTGACTGCAAAGGTTATTTTATTTTCTGAGTAAAAATAGGCGATATCACTGACTTGTAAAGGCCAAAAACGATCGGCACGGTATATGAGGAAACGAGTGCGGTATTGTTTTTCTTCTTTGGATTGTAAAGCGTTTAGTAAGGTTGTCAGGTAGTCTTCGGGGCGTGTATTGCTGTGTTGCTGCAAGCGTTCATATTTATCAATGGCGTCCTGCAAACGCTGTTCATCTATCGGCTTCAGTATATAGTCAATGCTGTTGACTGTAAAAGCGCGGACTGCATACTGATCGTAGGCAGTTGTAAATATGATAGTGGATGAGGGATGAGCAGCTGCCAGAAAGTCGAATGAGTTACCGTCAGCCAGTTGTATATCGAGAAAAAGAAGGTTAGGGTGAGGATGCGAGGCAAACCATTCGGTTGCCTCCTCTACACTACCGGGAATAACTGTGATGTTCCACTCCGGACGTAGGCGGGCAATCATGGAATGTAACAGACGGGCTGCCGGAATTTCATCTTCAATAATGGCAACAGTGGGATTACTCATATAACAAAGGGATTTTTATGGTAAATAGTTCTATTTCGTTTTCGATGATTATATCTTTGCCGGACATCAGTTTACAGCGTTTGGCAAGATTTGCCAGCCCTATTCCGGATGATGTAATGCTTTTCTTGGGGTGCACTGGATTGCTGACAGACAGATATTCACTTTCGATAGAGATAGTGATAACCATAGGCTTGTTGGAGGTAATAGAATTATGCTTAATGACATTTTCAATTAATAATTGTAAGGTGAGGGGAGGTAACATTCTTTCTGTATACTCTGCCGAAACGTTATTTTGGCATGTGAGACAATTACCCAGGCGAACTTCGTGCAAGAACAGATAGGAACGAATAAATTCTAACTCCTCGCCAAGTGTCACCAACATTTTGTCCTGACTTTGCAGCACATAGCGGTAGACACTGGACAGATGCTTGGTAAAGTGTACCGCATTCTTAGGGTCATATTCTATCTCGGCAATGAGGGTGTTAAGGCTATTGAAAAGAAAGTGCGGGTTTAATTGGTTTTGTAGGGCCGTATAGCGCGCCGTATCATTCTCGGCTTGCAATACAGCAGCTTCTTGTTGTAGTTTCAATGCTTTTTGGATAGAACGGTTTGCCAGTAATAATCCCAGAATAACGAGTTCTACAAGCCAGATAGTAATCAGTAGCCACCATCCTCTTGGCTGGATGGCGAATGGATATGTTGCTCCTGCCAGTATTTTGGCACTGGCAAGCAGCCCGTAATTAAGTAACAGGAAGAGCAACATGACTATCAGATAAATGGCAGGAATCTTCCATCGTGAGCGGATATTCACAGCATATTGTGTGCTAATCCATGAACTGAGACGAAGGGTAGCATACCCCAGCACATTGAATGCCAAGATAAAATAGATGAATGCCCCGCGGGAATAGAGTGCGTCAGCAATATGAGGAGATAGATTTGTATAGTCTACCAGAAGGATATAGGAGAAGGCTCCTAATCCAGAGAACAGAATGCCGTATATCAGATTATTCCACTTCATGGGGGACAAAGTTATAATGTTTTGGGAGAATTCAATATCTGTGCAATGCTTTTATCAAACTGGAGTAAGAAGCCTGCGCAGAGACTTTAGCCTGTATGTAGTTTATTTGTGAGGCTTGCCGGTAGTTCTGGGCTTCAATAACTTCCATGATGGATGTTTTCCCTTCTTCATAACGTTCTAATGCTTTTTGTTCATTTTCTCGTGCTTTCTCAAGAGAGTTTCCGGTGAGCTCTACTTGTTTTATAGCTTGTGAAAGGGAAGTGCGTGCAGTTTGTACCTCAAGGTTTACATCATCGGTCACTTTGTTAAGATAGTCGTTTGCCATGCCTACTTTCCAAGCGGAAGAACGCTTTTCGTTGCGTCGTTTGCCCCACTCGAAGATGGGAACGGATAATCTTGCATATATAGCATAGTTGGGATCAAGGTCGGTTTTGAAATCATAGCCGGGAGAAGAGTAGCTACCGTCTACTCCGATGTAAAGTTGTGGTTTGTATTTAGAGTCTGTCAGCTTACCATGGCTTTCGGCTATTTTTATCCGATCGTATGCTATAAGCAGTTCAGGACGGTTACTGCCACCGGACATCATCAGATTATCGGAGAGAGGAACCGTAGGGATGGTATCTTCTACTTTCGTTTCAGCTTCGAGTTTCACACCTATTAAGGAATTGAGTGCCATACGACCGGTTTCAAAATTGTTTTGGGCTTGCAATACTTGATACTCGGCTTCATTGAGTTTTACTTCTGCCATGAGAAGATCTTGGGGATCGACAAGTCCAGCTTCAACACGCTCACGGATAGTATGTGCCAATGAAGCAATAGAGTTACGGTAATCTGTGGCTATGCGCACGAGCTCCAAACGAGCCACGGTATTCCAATATTGCATATCTGTCTGGTAACATACAGAAGATTGGAGCAGTTCTGCCTGATGAATACTCATGGACTGTTGATGTTTTGCCAGACGGATAGATTCAAGGATGCGGCCGCCTGTGTAGAGAGGCTGTGTTAATGACAGAGATGCACCGTATTTCATATCACGCCCCTCGAAAGTGAGAAGGGGCGTTTGGGGAAGATTTATGGTAAGCTCAATCGGATTTCCGGTGTACTGAAAATTTGCATCACCCGATAATTTGGGCTTAAGATCGGCTTTGGCGGCTTTCATCAGTTCCATGCTGGAAGCGATGTTCTTGTCTGCGGCATGCAGATCGTGGTTATAGTTCAGAGCCATTGCCCTATATTTTTCCAGCAGAGAATTCTGCTGGGAAAATACGGGCTGGACACACAAACAACAGAACAGTAAAGTATAGAATGTTTTCATGTTTACTTAGTTTTTATTTTATAGAATAAGATATATAATGCCGGAGTGACAAATAGCGTCAGCAAAGTGGCGAATGTTAATCCGAAAATAATCGTGGCCGCCATACCTCCGAAGGCAATATCAAATAATAATGGAACCATGCCGAGAATTGTGGTTGTGGCCGCCATTAATACAGGACGTGTACGAGAAACGGTAGATTCTATTACGGCTGTATAGGCAGGGACACCGTCGCGGCGTTGTATGTTGATTTCATCTATCAGTACAATCACATTCTTGATAATCATACCCAGTAATCCCAACCAACCTGCAATGGGGAAGAAACCGAATTCGAATCCGGTAAGTAGCATTCCGACAGCAACACCTATAAGTGATAAAGGAAGTATACACAAGATAATGATCGGTTGGCGGAAATTTCCAAACAGCGCTACCAAGATAACAATCAGCATTAGGAATGCCAGTGGAAAGTACTTGGCAATAGCCTGCATGGCTTCACCCTGATCCTTATATTGCGAGTCCCAAAAGAATGTGTAGCCGGTGGGAAGCGGCATGGACTCTATTTCGCTACGGATTTCTCCATGTACCTCTGCCATTGTATGTCCCGGCTTTACGCCGCACATGGCAGCCATACTGAGCTGGCGGTTATAGGTGCGTATTTGAGGAAACTCCCAAGTTGTTTCAATACGTTCCGTTACTTGTGATAAGGGGGCGGAACGTTCACCGTTCCACATGGAGAAGTTGCCTAAAGAGCTGGCATTTGTAATGTTGTATCCTTCGGTTTTCAGCAGAACGGGGACTTTCTTTTCATTGTCACGATAGATGCCTACCGGTACACCGTCACTGATAGATTTAACAGACTGCATCATCTGTGCTTTGGTGATGCCGAGTTCACCCGATTTTACCGGATCGTAAACTGGGCGTATCATCAATGCCATATTTCCCCACTCATTACGGGCGTCCGCTACTTTGGGATTGCAACGCATGATTTCGATTGCCTGCCCAACGAGGGAATCGAGTACAGCCGGGTCAGGACCTAAAAAGCGGGCCTCGATAACGGCTTCTGTCAGCGGACTTAGCTCAAATTTGTTCACTTTGATGAGCGGTTCGGGAAATTTCAGGCGAATAGAGTCTTGTAATGTAGCGTTAAGTTGACGCGATTCTTTCGAGGTGTGGCATTTTACCAGTAATTGCGTATAATTGGACTGTGGTCCGAAAGCCACGTTGGATAGGTAATAACGGGGGGGAGTCCTACCGATAAAGGTGGATACCATTTCCGCTTCTTCGTATGTACGGATATATTCCGCCATATCTTCTGCCATCTTGCTGGTTGCATCAATATTAGTGCCTTCGGGTAGCCAGACATCCACCGTGAAATATTGTTTGTCCAGTGCAGGTACAAATACTTTGGGAATGAATTTAAAACTCCATGCAGAGAGTATTAAAAGCAAAATCATGCAGCCTATTGTGGCATAGCGATGTTTTATAACCCAATGTAGAGAATGGCGGAACATATTATAATACTTCCCGTCGAACAAGGCATTTTTCAGTTCTTCTGGTCGGGGACGGCGTACAAATTCTTGAATGAAGAACGGGGTTTGTGTCAGTGCGAATACCCAGCTAAACATCAATGAAACACCAATAACAATTACCAATGAGGAAAGTAATTCGCCGGTGATATGAGGTGAAAAATAAATAGGCAGGAACGTCAGTATGGCAATGATGGTTGCCGCCAGTAACGGTAGGGCGGTGGATGAACAAGCGCGCATAATGGCGACGCGCTTTCTCATACCCCGTTGCATATTTACCAACGCAGAGTCGGATACCACGATGGCATTATCTACCAACATTCCCATAGCAATAATAATAGCTGCCAATGACATACGCTGAAGGGCGATGTCAGTACACAGCATTACTATCAAGGTGGCGAAAATAGAGAATACCAATCCGCTGCCAATCAGAAGCCCATTCTTCAAACCGATAAAAAAGAGCAGGATTGCAACTACGGTAAGTACGGATATAATGAGATTAAGGATAAAACCCCGGTTGGCAATTGCCGACTCGTATCCCTGATCGTAAATAGTAACCAGTTCAAATCCTTCGGGCATACTTCCCGACAGTCGTTCAAGGGATTCTTTGACAGCAGCTGCCATGTCAACCACATTGCCAGTAGGAACGGTGGAAATGGCAATACCGACAGCAGGCTGCCCGTTGATACGCATTAGGTTGCTTGCCGGAGTCTGATAGCTTTCTTCAATCCGGGTAATGTCTGCCAGACGGAAGTGTTCTCCGGTGTGTGATACAATCGTGAGGTTGCGTATATCGTTCAAAGAATAGAAATTTCCGGTGGACTCAATGCGTAAGCGGTTGGAACCGGCATCTATACCGCCGGCATCCACTACTTTATTTTGAGCTTCGAAAGCACGGGAGATATCTGCCATAGTGATACCGCTACGGGCCATTACAGAAGGACTAACAGAAATATCAATGGTGGGTGTCTGTGTACCGTAGATTTCTACTTTAGCTACGTCCTTTACTTTCAGAATTTCATTTTTTATTAGTTTGGCCTGATTCTCAAGTTCTCGGTAACTGTGTCCACTTCCCGTAAGCCCGTAAAAAACGCCCAATACGTCACCAAAATCATCATTTACAACTGAAGGACCGGCTCCTTCAGGCAGTTTGTTCTGTACATCGTTTACCTTGCGGCGCAGTTTGTCCCAGAGTTGCTGCATCTCGTCGGCACGAGTTTCTTTCTTTACATAAACGGTGATTTTTGATAGTCCGGCACGGTTTTCCGTTTTCAGATAATAGAGTTCACCCAATGCTTGGATAGATTCTTCCAGTATGTCTGTGACTTGTGACTGGACTTCCGAAGGGGATGCTCCCGGATAGGGTGTTAATACCAATGCTTGTTTAATGGTGAACGGGGCATCTTCCAGTTTACCCATTTTGACGTATGCCAGTAATCCGCCTGCCAATACTAATACCAATAACAGGATTGTGACGGATTTCTTCTGTAAAAAGTATTTTACCAGCTTCATAATTACTTGTTTTTAGAGGTAAGACCTACTTTTATTCCGTCAGAGAGGAAGCGCAGGCTACTTGTTGCAACGGTTTCCCCGGCTTGAAGTCCGTTTGAAATATGTACCGACCCGTTAGACAATAATTTCTCGACTGTTACTTTACGCCGATTGACTTGTGATGTGGAAGGATTAACTACCCATACATAATCGCCTATGGAAGGTCGGTGACAGAGTGCCGCCTGGGAGATGCAGAAACCGGCGGCACTCTCTGCTTGTGGTATATCCAACATCGCTTTGCCGGACATACCCGCAAGCAGTTTACCACCTTCATTTGGTAATATGGCTGTAAGCAGATATGACAGATTGTTGCGGGTAGTGCCTTTGGACACCTCCATTATCTTGGCCTGATAGGTCGTGTCAGGGATGGCGTCGAAATGTATCTGTATGCTGTCTAAAGACTGTGCGGCGTAGGCTATCTCTTGCGGTATGTATATCTCTATTTTTAGTTGATGTATGTCAATAAAGGATATGACCGGCTGAGTAGCTTTGACATCTTGAAACTTTTCAATGTAGACCTCGCCTACATATCCGGTGAAAGGGGCTGTCAGGCGGGTATCTTCCAGTTCGCATACGGCAGTATCGAAAGCGGTTTTGGCGGATATATAATCGGATTTCGCCTTTTCGTAAGTGCTGGCAGAGATGTTTTCTTTCCGGTATAACGCTTCTATACGTTCAAATTCTGTTTTACTTTGGCGGTAGACTGCTTCGGCACGTTCTTTACGAATGTGGAAATCGCGCGGGTCTATCTCAGCAATGATGCTTCCATGTTTATATTGGTTACCGGCATATACATCGAAACGATCAATAGGACCACCCACCCGGAATGATAGTTCACTGGTACGAAAAGGCTGGGCTATGAAAGGAAATTCTTTATTTCCCTCTTGTGGTAATGTGGAGACTGTGGAGGTGTTGACCAACAACTCGTGTTCATTTTTAGTATCCTTTTCATTGCAAGCATAAAGCAATAGGACAAGTGCAGATAGTAGGATAGCGGGTACTTTTGTTCTCATATTTCATTCTGATTTTTCGCCAAAAGTAAGGAAGGCTTAGGAAACTTGTCCTGATATAGTTTCCTAAGCCGGAAAATTAGAGGCTGAAAAAGGAGAAATAGGGAACAAAAGTTGTACCCTTCGGTTGGAAAGGCCGATGCTTTTACATAAAAATGATATGCTGTTTCAATATAGATGTAATCTGTCCTTTCAGCTGATTGGCATTGATAGGTTTTGCCATATAGGCATCAAAACCGTTCTCCATGACTTTCTGCTCGTCAGATGCATAGGCAAAGGCTGTAACAGCTATAATGGGTACTTGTGTAGATAGCTTGCGTATTTCCCTGGTAGCTTCATAGCCGTTCATAACAGGCATGTTGATGTCCATGAGGATAAGTTGCGGTGCATATGTCTTGAACATTGCAACAGCTTCTTCGCCATTCCAAGCATGGATCAGATTGTAGTCTTTTTTGAGGATTGATTCTATCAGACGGTAATTGCTATCATGATCTTCGGCTATCAGGATAGTGATTTTTTGTTGTTTCATCTTGATAGGCTCTGTTTTTACCTCCTGCTGTCTGATGTGGGTGGAGGGAGTGTAGGGCAGGGTAAACCAGAAGGTGGAGCCTTCTCCCGACTTGGATTGTAGCCCAATATTGCCACCCATATGTTGTACAAGGGTTTGGCAGATAGAAAGTCCAAGCCCTGTACCTTGGGCAAAGTTATTCAGCTTCACGAAGCGGCCGAATACGTCTTTCTGTTTGTCATCGGGAATACCGCAACCGGTATCGGTAACATAGAAATAGAGTGTCTTGCCGCGCTTTTCGTAGCCAAAGCGGATGCTGCCCGTGTCAGTGAATTTGATGGCATTAGTTACCAGATTGATGATGATTTGAGAAATACGGTTACGTTCGGCATAAATATGACAATCGGGCAGGCGGGACTCGAAGATAAGTTCCACATTTTTTTCCGGTGACAGTTTCAGGCGAAGTGCGCTTTCCAATTCTGTCATTACCCGGTTTAGGTCGAAGTCTGTATTGACAAATTCCATTGTGCCGGCTTCAATCTTGGAAAGGTCGAGGATATCGCTAATCAATTGTAATAACAAAGCGTTGTTGTTTTCGATGATACTGACATATTCCTGTTTTTCCTTTTCTTCTTCGGTGGAAGCCAGTATGCCGGAAAATCCGACAATGGCATTGAGTGGAGTGCGTATCTCGTGGCTCATATTGGCAAGGAAAGCCGACTTGAGACGATTAGATTCTTCTGCCCGGTTTTTGGCAGAGATAAGGTCGGTCTCCATTCGTTTTCTTTCGGTGATGATTAAAGAAGAACCTATCAGCGTAAGCGGTTCACCTTTCTCATCGTAACTCTCTATTGCTGCTTGGGCTTCTACCCAGTCTATTTGTTTGCATCCGTTGATGCGGTTGATAACTCGGTATTCTTCTTTGACCTTTGTGGTACGTTTCGCTATCAGATCGGCATATGCTTTTTTTACCTTTGGCAGGTCTTCCTTATGTATTTTGGCAAAGTACATATGATCTGGAACGGAAAGCTGCTCTTCATTGGAACCGATGTTTTCATGGTTTAGCTCAATGGGTTTGTTTACGTCACAAAGTATGGTGTGAGTCTGCAAATTCCATTTCCAAGGCACGATATTGGCTATGTCGAGTGCCATGGATAGTTTATGGTTGATGGAACTTAACTGCATTTGTGCGCGATGCAATTCGGTGCTGTCCAGACAGAAAATATCCATGTGGCGTTCGTCGCTGTAAGCATTTATCACAATGTCGTAGAAAGCGTTATCTTCTTTAGAATAGTAGGAGAAGGTTACAGAACGTTTTTCCTTTAAGGCGATGTTCATGAAATAGAGGAAATGTGTCATGGATTGCGGGAATATTTCACTTCCCAGTTTTCCGATGACTTTGTCGCGCCGGAGGATTTTTTCTTCAAATTGCCTGTTTACATCAATAAAGCGGGTCTCTACGATTTGTCCGTTTTCATCTTTAATTAACTCTTCCAGTTGATAGATAATAGGCATATTATTTATCAGGGTATAGTATTTGGTGGCAGTATCCAACTCATTCTGCTGAAGTTTTTTCATTTTTTTGAGCACGAGCAGGCGGTGGTGTTGGAAAGCTAACATGAGAATAATGATAACACAGATACAGATTATGATGATGTATTCGTATTGTTCCCAAAAGGTGGGTGGCATATTATAAAATACTGTATTTTTAGGGCAGCGTTTGGGGTCGAGGTTAAGTTGCTTCAGTGAGTTGTAATTGAAAGTGGGAACCCCATCGGTGGCATAATAAAAAGGAATGTTGCGTGCGGCTTTTCCGTTCAATATCTCTTGAATGGTAGAAAGCATTTGTTTGATAAAGGCCTTTTCGTCGTAAAAGTATCCACCAACGAAACCGGTTGCGTCTTTAATGCCTACTGTTCTGGAAGAGAACAGGGGAATGGAGGAAGTCGCGATGATGCGATGAGAGTTGTTGACCATTATCGTATTGTCCTTGTAGTCTTGTTTCCGAAACCATGAGGTGTACAAGATGCCGGTGGTTTGGGTATTCACTTTGTTGAGAATAGTAAACAAACTGTCGGTAGTGACGTCTTTGGCGGATATGAAATCGTATGACAGTTCCGGATGTTTGTTCCGGATGACTTCCGAAATATCATAATTATTTTGCTGGCAGATATAAGTTTCGTCCCCGATATACATGAGTTTGTTCATTTTCGGAATCATGTGTTCCATGAGACGGATATTCTCTTCTATATGGTTGCTGGCGTGCATTAGGGTCAGGTTCATGCGTCCTTGCATACTTTTTAGCGGAATGCGCATTTCCGGTGATAAGGCATGTCCGTCGGCTACACAGTCCTCCGGACCTGTATAGTCTCGTTCTCCGCATAAAAGCATTGGGATATCCGGCCATTGTTTGTTCAACTCGTCACATAGAATGAAACTGGCACATCCTATGAAGACTATTAAGCTGGGTGATTGGTTGGAAAGTTCTTTGCGTATTTTCTTTTTATAGCTTTTGAAGTCTTTTGTGTCTTGCAAAGTGAGCATCTTCAGGTGTGCGGTATAGGCTCCCATATCACCGTGACGGGACGCTAAATTTACTATCGGGAGAATGAGACTGTTACTCCATGGATTGGCATCGGAGTATGTGTTGACGATTAGAATGTGATTTATTTTTTTGTCTCCTTTGTTGGCGTACGAAGACACGGATTGTGTCAGTAAACAAAGTAAAATAGTTACTGCTTGAATGAATTCTCTCATGTCTTCTTTTATAAGTTCATTTAATGTGAGTTAAAATTAAGCAAAAGTATGTATAATTTGTCGGACGGACAAAGGAAATAGAATAAATAATGGGGGAGAATATAAATAAAGCGAAGTGACGACATAGGTCTCACTCCGCTTCTATAAAAAGGAATTGAAAAGAGTGTTTCACAGGATAGATTAGTTTTCGTCTTTTTTAAAGTCGATAGTTATGTAACGTTCTCCGTCATACAAACTTTTTACACGGATATTGAGTCCGGTTTTGCCAACTATTTGGTCAGCTATCTTGTCCAATTTGAAAGAAACCAGCCCTTGTCCCGGTCTGAGGGGATCGTCATCATAAGCATTTTGGCGGAACTCCAGTGTGATGTATCCTTCTTTGTCGTTCTTGCCATCGGAACTCTCGTTTACTATCAGGTTTAGCATATGCTTCTTTTCATCATCGCCACTGTGGTATAGTTGGTACTGGATGTTCAAGTAATTGTCGGTAATCCACATATTGGTTATGTTGATTCGGTCGTCACCGATGCTGTCGGCTTTTTCGGCAGGCATAAAGTAGATGTCTTTGGTGAGGATATTTTCTACGTGATTGATTTTCGCATTATAATCGTATCCGTTTACTTTTTCGTCGAGCAAATTGAAGTACACAAAAGCGCGTTGCCCTTCTATCAATGTGTAGTTGTTGATTTGTGCGGTGTCACCGGGAAACATCTTGGTTCCTTCATCGAGTGCAAAGTAATAATCTTTTCCGTCGACGATTCGTACAGTGCCGATAGTGAGTGATGAACGGTTGCTATCATCCCAGTCGTCCAAACAGGATTGCAACGTGGGCATGGCTATGAACAATAGTAGAAATGCGGCTAATGTTGTTCTTAACTTTTTCATAAGTAGAGGTTTTGTTTTATAGATTCTATAATTTAGATTTTGTATTCAGAAAATGCCGAATTTGGATGAATACTGCTTAATGAGATTGTTAAAGAAGATAAAGAATGAATTTCTTATCTGTCGGATGCAGTATTTTTGTGCCCGTTGCATTTATAAGGTAAACACGTGTTGAAAGAGAGAATGGAAGAACAGGTATTGGCAGAACGCTGTAGGCAAGGAGACAATCTTGCCCGCAAAGAACTGTATGAACAATATGCGGGGCGGATGCTCAGCGTATGTTTGCGTTATGCCGGTGACCGGGAGACTGCGCAAGACCTGATGCATGACGGCTTTCTGAAACTATTCGACTCTTTCGATAAGTTCACTTGGCGTGGAGAAGGTTCTTTGCGGGCTTGGATGGAACGTGTGATGGTGAATACGGTATTGCAGTATTTGCGGAAGAATGATGTGATGAACCAGTCCGCTGCCTTGGACGATGTCCCGGAGACGTATGAAGAACCGGATGCTTCGGCAGTGGATACTATTCCTCAAAAGGTATTGATGCAGTTTATCGGTGAACTTCCTGCCGGCTATCGTACCGTATTTAACCTTTTTGTTTTTGAAGATAAATCTCATAAAGAGATAGCCCAACTGCTGGGTATCAATGAAAAGTCATCGGCTTCGCAGTTAGTTCGTGCTAAAGCTGCTTTGGCGGTTAAGGTAAAGGAGTGGATGAGAAAGAACGCATAAATGAAGAAACGTATGGAAGATGAATTGTGGATGCGAAAGATAAAGGAACGGTTGGAGGATTATTCCGAGCCGTTACCCGTTTCGGGTTGGGAACGGCTTGAAAAGGATTTGTCCGCTTCTAAGCCACCGGTAGTTGTGCAACGGCGTATCATTCCTTTCCGTCGCTGGACTGTAGCTGCAGCTGCGGTGCTGTTGGTTGCAGTGTCATCAGTCAGCGTATGGTTACTTCAGAGTCCTATGGGGGAAGAAGTGCGGAGTACGGCTGTGCCGGCTTTAGCGGCTGTTCCGGACAAACTGCCTGAGCAACAAACTCCTGCAATACAAACGGAAATTACAGAACCTGGCTATCGCGTGCAAAAACAAGTGGCGGCAACAGGTGTGCACCACCGTACTTTACTGGCACAACAATTGCACGTAGCAAGCGAAACCGGACAGAATACAGAAGAGCAACCTTTGACTGCCCGGCAAGAAATGCAGGGAGATGTGCAGGAGCAAACAGTACAGGAAGAGACAGGGGATGTAGCAGTGAAAGATAGCCGTACGGAGAACCGGCAGATTGAGAGACGCCGCCCGTCCAGCAAGGATAAATTACAGTTACCGGTTGGAAATACGAAAAAAGAAAAGTCACGTGGCTGGTCGGTGGGATTGGCTGTGGGAAATACGGGCGGACTGATATCGGGAAATAATATCAGTGAAGGCAGTTTCATACAAAGCGATGCAGACTTCGGTTATTCCGGTGGAAAAGTAGACCTTAGTACAGTAGCTAACGGGATTTTAGCTGTTCCTGAAGGGCAGGAACTTGTCTTCAAGAACGGAATGCCATATTTGTTGAAAAATAAGGATCAGATAGTGGATGTAGACCATAAGCAGCCTTTGTCTTTCGGTTTCTCTGTACGTAAAGGACTTGCAAAAGGATTCTCGGTAGAGACAGGCTTGACATATACGTATCTCGCTTCGGATGTAAAGTTCGCCGGAAGTTCGGAAAAACTCAGCCAAAAACTACATTATCTGGGCATTCCTCTGCGGGCAAACTGGAACTTTGTGGATAAGAAAGCTTTTGTTATGTATGTTTCTGCCGGTGGTGCTATGGAGAAATGTATCTATGGCAAGATAGGCAGCCAAAGTGAAACAGTGAAACCATTGCAGTTTTCTGTAATGGGAGCTGTGGGTGCACAATATAATATAAGTAACAGAGTAGGTATCTATGTGGAACCGGGGGTGTCTTACTTCTTTGATGACGGCTCTGATATTCAAACCATAAGAAAGGAAAATCCCTGTAACTTCACTTTGCAGGGCGGGATACGGTTGACATACTGATTAAATTGAGAATTTTTTAATTCTCAATTTACTACTACTGTCGGAAAGTATTCTTTAAAGAGTTTCTCTGCCTGTTCCAACTGTTCCGGAGTGTTCTCTATCACTTCTTTCAGTTGGTAATCCCAGCCCATTGCTTCGTATTTATGTACTCCAAGTCGGTGGTAAGGAAGTATTTCTACTCGTTGTATGCTTTGATATTTGCCAAGCTGTTTACCCATACTGCGTATATCCTCCTCGAAATCACTATATCCCGGCACCAAGACATAACGTAACCAGAAAGGGTGCCCTTGTTGTTCCAGCCGGGCGGCGGTGCGTAAGGTTTGTTCGTTGCTGCGTCCGGTCAGGGTGCGGTGGCGTTCGGAATTGAACTCTTTAATGTCGAGCAGTACCAAGTCTGTCAGGCTGAACAGTTCCTCCACTTTTTCATTCCAAATGCCGCCATTGGTATCAAGACAGATATGGATGCCGTTGGCTTTTAAATCCTTAAACAAAGGTACCAATGCCTCAGCCTGTAAGGTAGGTTCTCCGCCGGAGAAAGTAATTCCTCCCTTCTTCCCAAAGAACGCTTTTTGGCTGATTGCCATTTGCAGAATTTCATCGGGTGGAGTGGGGTTACCGCCCTTTACGTCTATGGTATCGGGGTTGGCGCAGTACAGGCAACGGAAAGGACAGCCTTGAAGGAAAACGACGAGCCGTAATCCCGGGCCGTCGAAAGTGCCCATTGATTCGTATGAATGAACATTAATCATAATCGAAGGTCTATAATTAAAAATGAAGGATGAAGAATTAAGAATGAAGAATTAAAAATGAAGAATCTTGCTACATCCTGCAGATACACCGCATGGCAATTCTTCATTCTTCATTTTTAATTCTTCATTCTTAATTAACGTATTACATACGTTCGTGGAAACTGCGGCTGATAACTTCTAATTGATGTTCGCGGCTCAGTTTCACAAAGTTCACGGCATAACCGGAAACGCGGATAGTGAGTTGTGGGTATTTTTCCGGATGCTCCATGGCATCTTCCAGCATTTCGCGATTCAGTACGTTTACATTCAGATGATGTGCACCTTTGGTGAAGTAGCCGTCCATCATGGTGACCAGATTCTCTACACGTTCTTCGGCAGTAGGGCCTAATGACTTCGGAACGATGGAGAATGTGTTGCTGATACCGTCTTGTGAGTCACGGTAACGCAATTTGGCTACGGAACTCAAAGAGGCGATGGCGCCGTTCTTGTCACGTCCGTGCATTGGGTTGGCTCCCGGGGCGAAGGCAACACCTTTGGCGCGTCCGTCAGGAGTGGCGCCGGTCTTCTTACCGTACATCACGTTAGAAGTGATAGTCAGCAGTGACAGGGTGGGGCGGGCGTTCTTGTATACGGGCAACTTCTTCAACTCTTCGCTGAAATAGTAAACCAAGTCCACGCCGAGGTGGTCTACACGGTCGTCATTGTTGCCGAAACAGGGGAAAGCGCCTTCAATGTCGAAACCTTCCGTCAAGCCGATGTCATTGCGGCGTGCTGTTACTTTGGCATATTTAATAGCGGACAGTGAGTCGATGGCAATGGAAAGTCCGGCTACACCATAGGCAAGATTAATGCGCGGGTCAGTATCCACGAATGCCATTTGGGCTTTTTCGTAGTAATACTTGTCGTGCATATAATGGATGATGTTCATTGCTTCATTGTAGACGCGGGCAATTTCCGTCAGTACTTTCTTGTAGTTAGCCATTACTTCTTCGAAGTTCAGCGTGTCGTGGGTCAGTACGGGGATACCTTTTACCATTACTGTTCCGGTGTTTTCGCAACGTCCTCCGTTGATGGCAAGTAACAATGCCTTGGCAAGGTTGGCACGTGCACCGAAGAACTGGATTTGTTTGCCGATGGCTTGGTAGGATACGCAGCAGGCAATACCGTAGTCGTCACAGTTACGCACCTCGCGCATCAGGTTGTCGTTTTCGTATTGGATAGAGCTGGTGTCCACTGATACTTTGGCGCAGAACTCTTTGAAGCCTTCCGGCAGCTCCGGACTCCACAGTACAGTCATGTTAGGTTCGGGAGAGGGACCGAGGTTGTACAATGTTTGCAAGAAACGGAAAGAGGTCTTTGTTACTTTCACACGGCCGTCGTTGAAACGTCCGCCGATAGCTTCGGTAACCCACGTCGGGTCTCCGGCAAAGATATCATTGTAAGACTGCATACGCAGGTGGCGTACCATGCGCAGTTTGATGATGAATTGGTCAATCAATTCCTGTGCAAAAGTTTCATCAATCTTGCCGTGAGCTAAATCGTATTCAATAAAAATATCGAGGAAAGAAGATACATTACCCAGTGACATGGCCGCACCGTCTTGTTCTTTTACAGCGGCAAGGTATGCCATATATACCCACTGTACTGCTTCTTGAGCGGATGTTGCCGGGCGGCTGAGGTCGAGCCCGTAATATTCACCCATCGTCTTGATGTCTTTCAAAGCCTTAATCTGCTCTGATACTTCTTCGCGCAAGCGGATGCGTGCTTCGGTCATAGGACCGGTCAGGTTATGTAAATCTTCCTGCTTGGCTTCGATGAGACGGTCGATGCCGTACAACGCCAGACGGCGGTAGTCACCGATAATACGTCCGCGCGCATAATTGTCGGGAAGTCCGGTAAGGAAGCCCAAAGAACGGAACGAACGGATTTCTTCGGTATATACGTCGAACACACCGTCGTTGTGCGTCTTACGGTAGTGTGTAAAGATGTCTTTTACCCTGTCGTCTACTTCCACACCATTTTCGCGGCATGCTTTTGCCACGACATTGATGCCACCGAAAGGTTTGATGGCGCGTTTCAACAGTTCGTCTGTCTGCAAGCCTACTATAAGTTCATTTTCCTTATCAATATAGCCTGCTTTGTGGGAAGTAATAGTGGATACTGTAGTATAGTCTAATGAGCGAACACCGTTATTGGCTCTTTCTTCTTCCAATGCTTCCAAACACAAGTTCCAGATACGTTTGGTACGTTCCGTAGGTCCTTGCAGGAAAGATGCATCTCCGGTGTAGGGTGCGATGTTTTTACTAACGAAATCACTGACATTGATTTCCTTGTTCCAAAGCCCGTCAATAAAGGTTTTGTTTAATTCCATAATATTCTTTTTTTGAAGGTGATTAGATATGTTATCCCTTAGAGCGCGCAAAATTATGGAAATTTTTCCGTAATTACATAATAAAACGGCTGATTTTTATGTTGAAGAACATAAAATATCCATAAATTAATGTTGTGGATATTAAAATCTATTCGTCCCACAACCGTTTCACTTTCGTCCGACAGCTGTTTAATTATCGTCCGACAACTGTGGGACGATAATTAAACAGCTGTCGGACGATTAGTATTTAGTGACGAAACATTAGGCTCCCTTATACTGTAATTTTAGTTTTTGTGAATATAGAAACTATTTTATTTCGGATTTATTTGTAAATTAAGAAAAAAGTAGTATCTTTGCACCGCTTTAAGAGAAAAGTACTTTTTGAAAAAGAAGTTTTGGAGAGGTGGCAGAGTGGTCGATTGCGGCGGTCTTGAAAACCGTTGTGCTGCGAGGCACCCGGGGTTCGAATCCCTGTCTCTCCGCAAAAAAAAGCTGAAAATCAGTGTTTTGCAAAATAAACGCCCAATTTTACATACCAAGAATGTAAAATTGGGCGTTTTTATTATTTTCAATAATCTTATCGATACTACACGAGTATTTGATAAAATCTTGATTTCTGGGCGACACAATCTATCAATGTCTTTTCAAGATTGTATCCCCGATAATCTTTGCATCATCGTAAACCGGCATGGATTCTTCCGTAGCTCATTTTTCCTGAAAATAGGTAATGGCTCTGTCGGGATATTCCGGGGAATGTCGTAAAGATATTACTTCCATACTATTATTGATTGGAGAAAAGCGAGCAAAAACCTTGCTTGTAGAACTGGTAATACATTTCAATGCGCTCGGGTACGTCGTTTTCGAGTAGCAGAAGCAGTTCCTTGGCAAATTCAAGTGTAGCAGAACCGTTTGCTGTCACGATATTCTTGTCGCTGACTGCTTGAGCATGGGTATATCCTTCCGGATTGATGTAATTGTCACCGCCCCAAATTTTCAGTTGCTCCAATCCGTTGCCGGTATGCTTTACGGTATTGAGGAAGCCGCACTTTGCCATGAAGGAAGCCCCGTTGCAAATTGCACCGACAACCTTTCTTTTTTCTATGGCTTGCCTGACAATCGGCTCGACTTGTTCTGCAACAGGTGTTGTCCACCCGAAACCACCAATCAATACCAATGCTGCATAATCATCGGGCATCGTTTCAAATGAGTAATCGGGTAAAGTGCGGAAACCACCGATGGATTTTACAGGCTCCATTGTCGGGGCTACAACCTTATTGACATACTTCGGTTTTTCTTTCAGCGCATATTCATCAGAAGCGATAGCCTGTGAAAGATATACCACTTCATGTGCGGCATAATTCGGTAAGAGTATATATAGAATTTCGTTGTTCATCATATTCATAATAATAGTTTGAGTAATTCTTCGTGGATTTTTCCGTTTGTTCCGATTACTTGGCATCCTTGAGCCGGGTCGAGTGCATTTCCATCCCAGCCGGTTACTTTTCCTCCGGCCTCTTGTACTAAAAGCATCCCTGCCGCATAATCCCATGGATTCAAATATATCTCGAAATATCCACCTTGTCTGCCACACGCTGTATATGCCAATTCCAATGCAGCAGAACCAAGTCTTCTGATGTCTTGAGAGTTTTCATAGACTTTGAGAAACTTGGCGAAGTTTTCTTTCGCCAGCTCTCTTTTAGCAGTGCCGATGCCGATTATGGTTTCCGAAAGCTTTCGGGCAGAGGAAACGTGTATGGGTTTGCCGTTTAAGAAACAGCCTTCGCCTTTGGCAGCAGAGAAAAGCTCGTCATGAAACGGGTCATAGACAATACCCAAAACTATCTCTTTTTGGCGACAAAGAGCCAACGAAACCACGCTATGCTGATAGTCGTGCATGAGGTTAGTAGTGCCGTCAACGGGGTCAAGAATCCAGTAGCAGTCTGTATTCATCCGCTGCAAGCCGGTTTCTTCTCCGAGAAACTGGATGTCAGGTGCGAATATATACAATTCCTTTTTCAGAAAGTCCTGTATAGCCACGTCAACTTGCGTAACGTAATCGGCAACTCCTTTTTCTTTCACATGAGCTGCCATTTCCCTGTTTGTGATTATCCCCTTAGTCTCTTTGACCAAGCTGATTATACGTTGTACATCCATGTTTATTTATAGGGTTTAATTTAATTGTTTTTTCTTATGTCTTGGAAAGGATTGCCCTTGTCCGAATGCAAAATTAGTTATTTTATTGATGTTTTTACAGATAGGCTCAAAGAAACACAAAAACAAATCTTCCGGTTGTCGCAGAAGCATTTCCTATAGTTCAGGCGATAAAGATTTGCCGGAAGTATGGGGGACTCTATTTCATCGGAATCCAGCTGTCTACCAATGTTTGGTGCGCCTTTATCCATTGGCGTGCGGCATAAGTCTCTGTTTTCTGCGTTTTTTCTACGGCAGTCATCAATGAGCTAATCTGCCGGTCGGTCAACCGGATGTTACGTAAAAGTTTGGCAGCAAACGGATCTTTCTCGCTGAAGCCTTTCCAAGTTACGGTGTGGATGGATTCCGCTTTTCCATATATTTGTTTGGGGTCATCAAGTACCTTTAACTTATAACGTCCAAACATCCAGTGTGGAGTCCAGCCGGTTACTACTATCCATTCTTTCTTTTGAATGGCTTTTTCCAAAGATGTGGTCATGGCAGGAGCGCTTGCTGTCATCAGCTTATAGTCCAGTCCGTAGTTGTCCAATGCCTTTTCGGTTGTTTTCATAATTCCGGCACCAGCATCAATACCGATAATTTTGCCGGAAAATAACTCTTTATGTTCGTTTAATTCTTCGATAGACCGGATGGTGACATATTCCGGTACTACCAGTCCGATACGGGCATTGTCATATATGTCACTGATGATTTCCAGTCTGTCTCCATATTGTTCCATATAATCATGCATGGTTACCGGCATCCATACGTCCATAAATACATCGGCTTTTTTGCGTGATAGGGAAGCGAAGATGGGTGCTAAATCTGCATTCAGCATCTTTACGTTGTAACCATGCTCTTCCAGTATGACTTTTGCCAGATGAGACATTGCGATGCCTTCCGACCAGTTGGCATAGGCTATGCTGATTTTCTTATTATTGTCAAGATTGCTGCAGGCTGCGGATAACAGGGCTGCCAGTAATAGTACGACTGTTATTTTTATTTTATCCATAATAGTTGATTCTTTTTTATTGTTTTCTCTTTTTACTTTGTGCCATTCCTTGGGTGATGCGATCCAGTACAATGGCTAATATGACAACGGCTATGCCACCTTCAAAGCCGAGTCCTATTTTCATTTGGGTAATTCCCTTCAGGACAATTTCTCCC
This sequence comes from Bacteroides sp. AM10-21B, assembly GCF_003472565.1. Lineage (NCBI taxonomy): Bacteria > Pseudomonadati > Bacteroidota > Bacteroidia > Bacteroidales > Bacteroidaceae > Bacteroides > Bacteroides sp. AM10-21B. The sequence continues at coordinate 362,245 of NZ_QRME01000003.1, forward strand.
AAACCACCTGCCGAAATCATTGCGGCAATGACTACCATAGACAAGGACATCATGATGGTTTGGTTGATTCCTGTCATTATGGTGGGTAGTGCAAGGGGGAGTTGCACTTTGTAGAGTAGCTGCCAAGGGGTGGCGCCGAAAGAGCGGGAGGCTTCTATTACATTTTTTGGAACTTGACGGATACCGAGCCCGGTTAGTCGTACTACAGGTGGCATGGCGAAGATTACAGTTGCAAATGCCCCCGGTACAGTACCCAGCCCGAAGAATAGTACAGCAGGAATCAGATATACAAAAGCGGGCATGGTTTGCATGAAGTCTAATATCGGTCGCATAATTGTATTGCATCGGTCGCTGTTGGCCGTCCAAATGCCCAGCGGTACTCCCAGCAGTAGTGCGAGGCAGGTGGATGATAGTACAAGAGCCAGTGTTTGCATAGTTTCTTGCCAAAAGCCCATTCCGTAAATCAGTAATAGTCCCAGAATAGTAAATATGGCTGTACCTTTACCCGATTTCATCCAAGCCAGAAGTGCCAGTAGAACAATCGTGATATAAAAAGGAATTCCGTACAGTACGTGCTGAAAACTGTCTATGAAGCCGCCGATGCCTATACTCAAAGCATCAAAAAAGGTAGAGAAGTTGTTCGTAAGCCAGTTGATGGCTGATTCTATATATTGTCCTATGTTTATCATAATTCTATTGCGTTTTGAATGATTTCATTAATTTCTTCTTTATTCTTTCCTGTCACCTCAATGATGAGTGAAGACAGGGGGACTACTCCTTGAAATTCCCGGTTTCCGTTAACGACCCAGATGGGAGAGTTGGTGCGTGTCATCAGAGGCAGGATGTCTTCAAGTACAGCATCGCTTAATACGGAATGTACCTCGTGGCGCACAACAGTGCCTATTGAGCGGATTTGTTCTTTTCTCAGTTTTATCAAGTCATTCAGCCTGACTTCCCCAGTCAATATATTGCCGGCATCTACCACCGGCAGAACAGTCAGGTTGCGTTCGCGCATTTTGCGAATCAATACTTCCGGACCTTCTTTTTTCAGTCGTGCCACAAGCGGTTTGTCCACCATAATGGAACTTGCTGTGATGATTTTGGAGCGATCTACATTTTCCACGAAGCGCTCTACGTAAGCATTGGCAGGTTCTGTCAATATCTCTTCCGATGTACCTGTCTGTACGATTTCTCCATCTTTCATGATGGCGATGCGGTCACCTAATTTGATGGCTTCGTTCAGGTCGTGGGTTATGAAAACAATTGTCTTTTTCATTTTCGACTGCAAAGTCAATAATTCATCTTGCATCTGTACGCGTATCAGTGGGTCGAGGGCGGAAAAGGCTTCATCCATCAGCAGCACCTCCGGATTGTTGGCAAGGGCGCGTGCCAGCCCCACACGTTGCTGCATACCTCCGGAGAGTTGACCAACCATTTGATTTTCATATCCATTTAATCCCACTTGTTGCATACATTCCATGGCTTTCTCTTCACGCTCTTCTTTTTTCACTCCTTGCAGCTCTAACCCGAAAGCAATATTGTGTAGTACGGAGCGATGGGGCAGCAACCCGAAATGTTGAAATACCATGGCAAGCTCTTTCCTGCGTATTTGTAGCAATTCCTGTTTGGAGGCTTTTGAAATGTCTGTTTCGTTGATTATTATTTCTCCTGATGTGGGGCGTATCAGCCGGTTGATACAGCGTAGCAAGGTTGATTTTCCGCTGCCGGACAAACCCATGATTACGAATATTTCGCCTTTATTGATGGAAAGGTTGGCATCTTTTACGGCAATGGTACATCCGGTTGCCTTTAATATTTCCTCTTTGGTTTTACCTTTTTTCAACATTTTCTCAGCTTTGTGTTTTTCTTTTCCGAAGATTAGGTATAAGTTTTTAATTTCTATTTTACTCATAATAATATAGTTTATTTTAAATAATGGTTCAGGTTCACATTTTATTTTCAGACCGGGGGCTTATTAACTCTGTTTTCCTTGAGAAGGATGAGTAAATATGGAATTAAAATGAGGGAATTTGTCGTTTACTGTTATATAAACGCCCACTGCTATGCTTTGTTCAGAGGAAACAAAAAATCCCGTCCTGCTTTCACAAGTAAGACGGGAAAACGACAAAATTTATAATAGCCTTTTAAGAGGGCTATACAAGTATATAAAAATATAAATTCATGATGGCAAAGGGAACTAAAAAGCCCCCGACTTGTTAATATTGATACCACTCATGTACTAACAATAAATGCGATATACGCATCGTCGAGGGCTTAATGCCTTCCCGCTGCGTATATCGCATTTATCGTACATAAGTGGTAGTGCAAAAGTAATAATTAAATTTGATTATTGAAGACTTTTTGACTTTTTACTTGAGTTTGACGGAATATAATATGTTTTTAATTGATTATTTATGCCAAACATTTGGTAAATCCGAAAACTTCCCCTACTTTTGCGCCCCGATAAGGAGAGGTGCTCGAGTGGTTGAAGAGGCACGCCTGGAAAGCGTGTATACCCCTAAAGGGTATCCGGGGTTCGAATCCCCGTCTCTCCGCTGAACTAACCGGACAAAACCGGACAGTAAGCAGACAAGTCCCACAAATTCAATGATTTGTGGGACTTTTTTTATCCCCCTTGTGTCTGCCTTGAAGTACATCTTTTCGCCCCTAAAAGACAAAGTTCGTAACCTAACTTGTACCCCCGACAAACAAAAGCGGAAAGGGGGTACAGATTGTCCGAAATTGGCGAAGTCCTGTCGCTATTTGGCTTGCCTGCATAGAACTCATTTTAAGAGATTTACAATAGTTTTGCAACTTAAAGAAGTGAGTTATGAAATCGACATTCAACATTTGCTTTTACGCAAAGAAAGACAAGCAGAAAGCCAACGGTGCGTACCCCATTTTCGCCCGTATCACAGTGGACGGCGTGGCAAGCCGTTTTAATACCAAGCTGGACGTGCCACACTCTATTTGGGACGGTAAAATGGGCAAGGCTACCGGACGTACTGCGGAAGCCAGCCGCATAAACCGTATGCTGGATGATATAAACGCATCTTTGAACACCATTTACCACGAAATGCAGCGGCGTGACAACTACGTGACCGCCGAGAAAGTAAAGAACGAGTTCTTGGGACATAGCGAGAGCCACGAAACTATCCTTACCCTGTTCCAAAAGCACAATGACGACGTGAAGCAGCTTGTGGGCATATCCAAGACGATAGCGACCTACCGCAAGTATGAAGTTACCCGCCGACACCTTGCCGAGTTCATTCAAAGCAAGTACAACGTATCGGACATATCCATTAAGGAGATAACGCCGATGTTCATTACCGATTTTGAGTTGTACCTGCGTACTGCCTGCAAGTGCGGCTACAACACCACCGCCAAGTTCATGCAGTTCTTCAAGCGCATCATCATCATAGCCCGTAACAACGGCATATTGGTAAACGACCCGTTCGCCAGTTATAAAATTCGGCTGGAGAAAGTGGATAGGGGCTACTTGACGGAGGACGAGATAAAAATCATCCTCAAAAAGAAAATGGTTTCCGAACGGCTGGAACACGTCAGGGACTTGTTCATCTTTGCCTGTTTCACCGGACTTGCCTATATAGATGTAGCCGGGCTTACGCAAGACAATATCCGCAAATCCTTTGACGGCAACCTTTGGATAATGACAAAGCGGCAAAAGACCAATACGGACGTGAATGTTCCCTTGCTGGATATTCCCAAGATGATTTTGAAGAAGTACAAGGGCAAATTACCGAACGGCAAGATACTTCCCATTATCAGCAATCAGAAGCTGAATGCGTACTTGAAAGAGATTGCCGATGTATGCGGAATTAAAAAGAACTTGACTTTTCACCTCGCGAGGCATACTTTCGCCACGACCACCACGCTTTCAAAAGGCGTACCCATTGAAACGGTCAGCAAGATGCTGGGACACACAAACATTGAAACGACTCAAATTTACGCCCGCATAACTAACAGTAAGATAGGCAGCGATATGCAGGGACTTGACAAGAAGTTTGTTGGTATCGAAAAGATTTACAAGGAAGTAGCCATGTAATCTTGATTATTGGGAACTGGTCACAAATTGTGACCAGTCCTTACTATTGTTCCAACATTACCTAATCCCCTAAAATATACAATTATGGATTTACAGATTATCCAAAACAAGATTTTTGAAGTCAGAGGTTGCCGGGTGATGCTCGATTATCATTTGGCAGAACTCTACCAAGTGGAAACACGAGCCTTGAAGCAGGCGGTCAAGCGCAATATCGAGCGTTTTCCGGGTGATTTTATGTTTGTTCTCACCCAAGAGGAAGCTAACTTGCTGTTATCCATAGGGGTATCACAAAATGTGATACCCCCTGCTTACAACTTCGGCGTTGCTATGCCTATGGCTTTTACGGAGCAGGGCGTAGCCATGCTTTCTTCGGTTCTTCGTTCCAAAGTAGCCATAGAAGTAAACATCTCAATCATGCGGGCTTTTGTCCTCATGCGCCAAATGGCAATCGGTTACGAGGAACTGTTAAAGCGCATCGAGGAATTGGAGGTAAGCACCGATGCGCAGTTCAACGAACTGTACCAAGCCCTTACCCAGCTTCTAAGCCAGTCGCAACAGCAAAAAGAACGCCGTCCGATAGGTTTCGTTACCTATGACCGTTCAGGTAACAAATAGGTAACGATTTCGGTAACGAAATGACACATAATAAATTTAGTGATTTCGAAGATAATCTTAAATGCAAGTAAGCTATTGATAAATAAAGCATATCTTTGTCCTCTAAAAGCAAGTAACAATATGGGATTGAAAATTCATACATTAGCAGAAATACCTGATAGCGTTTCTAAAAATTATTATTTGTACATTTTGGATTATTATAATTGGGATGAACCCATAGGTAACACTTTAAGAGAAAATTTTGATAAAATAGCAGAATTTGCAGCTAATAATAATTCTGTGGTTATACAGGGAATGGCAGGTAGTCATTTTTATTCGGAATTAATGTCTTGGGAGTCTATAAATGGTATAGACCCATTGGAACTATTACCAGCATTAATGATAACTACCCTTCATCCGAAATACTTTATAGACGGAAATAATAAACAACTAAAAGGAAAGAATATTCCCAAAGATAAATTTGTGTTTTTAGAAATACGCAAAATCTGTCAGCGACCTCAAGATGTTGTAGCTCTTCTTGAAAAGATTTTTCAAGATATAAGAGATAAGAAGGCTATTCAGGATTTCAAAGTAAAGAAAGAATTGAAAAGTGGAGTTGGTAAAATCCTAAATGATGCACTAATTCTTGAACCCAATATAGGTGGTATCGGTATCAATCTAAATAATTTATTTAAATTTCTAAAAGACAGGTAATCTGTATAATGGATTTTGTCTATATAACATTCTAAAAAGCTATATTCTACCAAAGTGCTTTCTATCACCTTGCGGGCAGTCCACCGACTACCCGCATTTTTTATATCCTTTTCCCACTGGCACATTCCCCGAAACGCCAGCCGTGCGTGGCATGGCTGACTGTATTTCGTGAAAAGAGCCGTTGGAAACCCGCACAAGCGTACCGCAAGGTAAACTTGCCATACCCTTGCCTTTCCCACCCGCATGGAGTGTTCCCTAAAAGATGAAAGAGAACAGGCACTTTTCTCCAGTTTCCCTATCTGTAAATCTTCCTCTTACGCAGTCCCCCAGCCGGGACAGTCGTTTTAATCATTTCAATAGGCAAAGGTAGTTACGTGTTCTTCACGATTTTGCAAGGTCGAGCCGTTCCGGTTTGGCGAAAAAATCTTCCCTGCCTTGCGAGGTATTTTTTGCCCAAAACCCTGCAAACTCTAAACACTACCCTTTTACGCCTATGTGAAACGAAAACGACCGACCCGACCGGAAGACGCATAAAAAAAAAGTCGGATTTACGGGAAACAGGAAAAAAGTTCAGTGAAACTTCAACTCCCTCACCTCTCAAATCCGCATAAAATTAAAAACTTAAAAATTACAGCAATATGGAAGCAACGACATTATCAGCAGCAAGCGTTTATGTAGGCACTTACGCCAAGTACAACAACGGTTCATTGTCCGGCGCATGGCTCGACCTGTCGGACTATTCGGACAAGGAAGAATTTTACGAAGCCTGCCGGGAACTTCACAAGGACGAGGAAGATGCGGAATATATGTTTCAGGACTGGGAGAACGTGCCGGAGGGCTTAATCGGCGAAAGCTGGATTTCTGAAAATTTCTTTTCCCTGCGTGATGCGGTGGAGGATTTGAGCGACACCGAGCAGGAAGCCTTTTTCGTGTGGTGCAACTATAAAAGCCATGATTTAGGCGAGGAAGATGCGGACAACCTTGTACGTGATTTCCGGGATGAATATCAAGGGGAATATGACGATGAAGAAGATTTCGCCTATGAAATTATAGAAGAATGTTACGACCTGCCGGAGTTCGCAAAGACCTATTTCGATTATGAAAAATTTGCCCGTGACCTGTTTATGTGCGATTACTGGTTTGATGACGGCTTTGTGTTCCGTGCAGCATAATAACATCCGGGCGGGGTGTCAAAGCCCTGCCCGCTAAAAACAACCAAGTTTATAACCATAAAAAATAAGACATCATGCAGTCACTTAACAAAAACGGGGTAAGCATCACCCAAACACCGGGAGAAGAAAAATACGTGAAATGTTGCTTAGGCGCATTCAGGGGACAGATTTATTTTCAATATGACTACCGCCACACGGACGGCGAACTATTCAGCACGGTAGCCAAAACGCTGGCAGAGTGCCGCCGCAGGCGTGACGGGTGGATAGCGAAAAAAGAACGGAGTAATAAATAAGTAAATTTTTGAGGTATGAAAACGACAGAAGTAAACAAGGAGCTTATCGGCAGGCGTTGCGAGTGCATTTTTACGGGCTTAATGGTAACGGGTGTTATTGAGGACACGGAAGAAAACGAACACACTAAAGAGGTAAAAGTACGCTTCGACCGCCCACACCAGTGGGGCGATGATTTATATAATGATGTGTGGGCGTGGGGGCGTAAAATTGACGAGTTCGGCACGTTGCGCCATTTGCAACTGCTGGAGGACAAACCGGACTTTCAGACAATGACAGTAGTTTTCGGTGAGCCAATCAGCCAAATAGACCGCAGTATTTTTGAAGATGCGGCGGCGTGGGGTGTCTGTTCCCTGCAAGGCTGGGTAAACAGTTACGAAAGTGTCAGGTTTGTAGCCATAAACGACCATACGGCGGTCATAACGGGCGAATATAACATGGAACAGGTAAAGGTGTGGTTAGAGAAAAATGTACCCGTAAAGAGCATTAAAATCAGTTGATAGAGAACGGCGGCTGTTTGCCGCCGTTACTTTCTTCCGTGAGCCTGCCAGCGGGTGAAGAAAGTAACAAAGAAGCCCATTTATAATCTGTTGAATAGATAATTATAGTATTTTTGCAAAAAAATGATAGAATGATGAGAAATATACTGGAGTTGTCAACAACTAAAGCACTGGATTACTTTTTACAACCTACAAATTATAGTACGCTATCGCTACCTATATATTTTAGTTTTGATAAGATTTTAAAATTCGTAAAAAATAAGGTTGGAAAAAAAGACTTCAGTCAATGTTTAAAAGATGTCAAGAAACTTCCATCCGATTATGAAAATGTAAATTATGATTTTTTAGTAAATAAGGATGGGCGTTATGCGTATAGACCATTACAATTAGCAAATCCATTTCTGTATTATTTTTTAGCCCGGGAAATAACTAAAGCTAAAAATTGGAAATTTCTCAAACAAAGGTTTGCAGATTTTAAGAAAGATAGTATTGAAGTTGTAAGCATACCGATGTTAAAAGAGAAAAAAGATAAAAGTGTAATGGCAACTACAATTAAATCTTGGTGGGAACATATAGAGCAACGGTCTATAGAACTTTCTTTAGAATATAAGTATATCTTTATTACTGACATAACAAATTGCTATGGTTCTATTTATACTCATTCTATAGCATGGGCTTTGCATGGAATAGATTATGCAAAATCTCATCGACAAGAGGATAATTTAGGCAATAATATAGATAAATACATTATGGGTATGCAATATGCTCAGACGAATGGAATACCTCAAGGTGGGGTCTTATTTGATTTTATTGCAGAGATGGTATTAGGGTACTCCGATTTGTTGTTATATGAGGAACTACAAAGAATGGGAATTACTCATTACAAAATATTGCGATATCGTGATGATTATAGGATATTTAGCAATAGTAAGGAAGAACTTGAAAAAATAGCAATGACTCTTCAAATTACTCTTGCAAAATTGAATTTTCAGTTGAACAGTTCTAAAACAAAATTGAGCGAAGATATTATAGAAAGTTCTGTTAAAGCAGATAAGTTATTTTATATAGCCAATCTTCCTATTTACAAGGGAGAAGAAGCCGTGTTCAATACACTGCAACAGGAACTTCTATATATATTGTGTCTGTCAAAGCAATATCCCAACTCTGGTACAATATCCAAACTATTAACTATATTTTTAAAGCGTATTTCTGCAATAGAAAATTTATTAGAAAATGTAGGGGTTCTATCAGCCATAGTAGTAGAAATAGCGATGAATAGTCCTAAGGTATATAGTTTAGCAGTTTCTATTATCAGTAATCTAATTAATCATTTGGATACTACTGAAAAAAGAGAGACTATGGCTAAAAATATATGTAACAAATTTTCCCGTTTGCCGAATATTGGGTATTTGCAATTATGGATGCAACGAATAACTTTCCAAATGAATACTCCAATGGGCTATACAGAAGCTTTATGCAAAATAGTAGAGAATAAGCCAAATGTACAGATATGGAATAATGAATGGCTAAAGGATGAATATACTGCGGAATTTCCATTATATAGCATGTGTACCAATTGGATTAGAGATATGTTTACACCTATTATAAATATAGATGAAGTTTCTATCTTTGATTATTAATAGCAGGAGGTTGTGTCAAAGATTGGCACAACCTCTGTTTCTTATCTCATTATTTATCCTCGCTACTGTCATTGTTGAACGATAACAAAAGCTGCTGCATCTGTCCGAAGCTGTCGATAATATAAATGTCAATCGTCTGCTGGTCGGTTGATGCCGATGTGTAATAGAGCCGGAATGTTTCTTTCTCCAGCGGGTAAAGGTCATTGGGCAGGAACACCGTGCCGTTATCCATTTCCAGCTTCCCTTTGCCGTCCGGCTGGAAGTACCTTATCTGATAGGTAGTCGGCTGGTAATAGCCGCCACGCACCAGTTGGCAGCGTATTTCGGCGGTTTCCCCGACTTTCAGCCTTTTGGGTACTGGCAGCGTTTCGATGCTGAACGGGTATGCCTGCTGAATATCTAAGTTGTCATTACAGGCGGTGACAAGCACAAGGGCGGCCACGATGTAGCAGCCCATGATGATTTTATACATTACATTCTTCATATACATTATTATATAGCGGTCAGTTGATAATGAATTTCAGTCCCAAAGATACCTGCGTGTGGAACTTGCCTATGTCCGAGCCGAACAACGCCCGTTCCCTTGCGTTCAGTAGCAGAGCCGCCCGGTCAGTCAGGTAGGCTTCCAGTTCCAGCGTTAGCGCACCGCCGTAAATGAAGCAATCCTTATCCAGCAAGGTAGAGCCGTCCGGCAAGAGCTTTTCGCTTCGGTTGCTTGTTTCATACCCGGCGAGTGCCGACAAGCCCAATGAAAGGAAAAAGGTCTTGCGCCTGTCCGATAGGAATTTCAGGTAATAGCCGCCCTCTGCGGTGAACTGTTCTACGGGTATCTGCATATCCTTGTAGTCATATTTCTTGTGCAGGTATTCCCCGCCAATCACCCAGCGGTTTGCGTTCTTGGTGTAAACGCTGTATGCCGCCCCGATATGGTAGGCGAAATCACTACCAGCGTTCCAATGCACCCCGTCCGTCATGCCCGCCGTCACCTGCAAGCCTTTCATGCCCGGCAGGTATCTTTGTGCGTGTGCCTGAAACGAGGTCAGGCACAGCACAAAGAGCATCATTATAAAGATGTGTTTCTTCATCCCTATTTGATTTTGAGTTCGTTAATCACTTCTGCGTTCACGATGTCGGCGTTCTCCACCCGGATAACCTGATGCCGCCCGCCGTTCTTCTCGTAAAGTTCCACCAACAGCAGCTTATCGTCAGGAATGGTGAACTTCGGCAGGGCGTACACCGTGCGCACGGTCGTTTTCCCGGCAATCTCCACTACTTCGTTATAGCTTCTGACCGCATCCAATACTGTTTCCTGAATAGCCGTGCGCTTCGGTACTTTCTTATCGACTATCTTAAACTTGATGAAATCGGTATCGAAAGGCACGTTGGAACTGTTCTTTGTCTGCGTGTGTACATAGAGCATCCCGTTATAGGTATAAATGCCCTTGATTAAGAACTGTATGCCGAAACGCTTGCTACCCAAGTGGCGCACTTTCCGGTCATTGTTCTTGTATATGCTCTGCATTATCAGCTTCACCAGCAGCGGGCTTTCATTACCCAGTTCCCGGAAGTAGATGTTCATGCGGGTATGCGAGAAATCGGATGTATCTTCATTTTCCAAGAAGTCTTTCATTTCGATATTGAGCATTTCCGGTTCACGGGCATACTTGGCGTTGAACGAGAAGAAACTCCCGTCCTCGCAGATAACGGAGAAGTTCGTTTCGCCGGGAAAGCCCTCTGTCGTGGCTTTCACCCGGATAACGTTCTCCGCACCGTCCGCCTTGCCCGCTATGATGTGGTTGCTTCCCAAATCGACATAGCGGACGGCGGCAGGGAAGATGATATGCACCGTCTTGGCAAAGGTCACTTCCACGCCGTAGGGCGTTACCATTTGGCGGTACGAGAGTTTCCGGGTAATCCCCCGGTACAAGTCGTTGCCTGCCGCATACTTCACGGTGTCAGCGGTTTGTGCGTTTGCCGCACACACGCCCAGCAAGAGGGCGAACATTACAAAAATCTGTTTCATCGTTAATTGAAATTTTAGTGGTTGATAAAATGGTTATTGTTGTTTGGCGTAAAGCATCACCTTGTACCCGGCTTTCAGCTTCACTTTTACTGTTCGGAACTTCTTGGCAAGGTAGCCGGACGTTCCTTGCAGCAATCCCCTTGTCACGTCCATAGCCACCTGCTGCCCGGCACTCCGTGCAAAGGAAATGCTTGTACCTAGTCCGCTGCCGATATTCGCCATAGCTTCGTTGAACGCTTCCTGCTCCATAGAGGACGGGACGGAAAGCCCCTTTTGCCCGTCCGTGTCGAACACGGCAAGTTCCACCGGGATGATGTTGCCAGCGTACTCAATCGAGGACACCAGTATGTCGAGCCGTTCGCCCTGCACCTTTGCCGTCCCCGCCACAAGGGTATTTTTCGGCACAACGATGTTTCCCGCCTGCATGGGTTCGAGCAGCCGTAGTTTCACCGCCTGCCCGTCCACCAGCGTTTGGTCTTGGTGGATGCAGGCGGCTATCGTGTTCTTTCCCATAGCGTAGCCCGTGCCTACCGCCGTGTTGAAGCCGTAGTTTCGTGGCTGGCTGTAAGCACGGATGAAGTCGGCATCGCTCGTGGGCTGCTGCAATCCTGATACGGTCGTTTCCCGGATTGCCTGCACGGGCTGGGCTTGTGGCATTTGGGTGACAGTCCCGGCAACAGGCACTTGTGCCGTTTGCCCGTTCTGCCCGCCGTCATTCATGTATTTTGCCGCCAGTTCGTAGGATTTTTCCAAGAGTGCCATTTGGTCGTCAGCCGTAGGCGTGGCGTTCTGCTGTTGTTGCAGTCGGTCTGTCAGTTCCGCCACCTGCCGCTTCAAGTCCTCTTTTTCCTCGTCCACCGCCGGGGTTTCGTAGAACGTGCTTAACTGGCGGTTGATGTCCCGGTAAGCCGCCCGTGAAGAAGCACCGCCGCCCCTTTGGGGCTTCGCATCTTTTTCCGGCATCAGGTCGATTTCCGCTTGCGGTTCTTCCGCTTTATCGTCCCCCGTGAAACCGAAGTCCTGCAAGGATTGTATCTTGTCCTGCTGTTTGCGGTTCAGCATTGCTTGTTCGTATGCCTTTTGCTTGTCGGCTATAATCCCGTCCTCTGCGGGCAGGGGTATGTCGGCGTTGAAGCCGCCCACGCTTTCCACATTCACGTTCTCTTTGCCGGAGGGGGCGAATATCAGGTACATGCACCCGGCAAAGGCAAGGAACATCAGCGGGAAGACTATCATTTTCCTGCGCTGCTGTACCTGTTGGGGTGTCAGTTCCTTTTTAGGCTTATTTTCTTTTGGGGGCTTCCCATTTGTTGGTGAAGTAGATATGCTACTTTCATTCTTCTGTACTTCGTCCATTGTTCAGTCTGTTTAATAAGTTGATACTGTCGCTATCGTGTAGCGGGTATTGTTTGATGTGTTCTATTTGCAGCCGCCTGCCGTCCCGTTTCCCGATATTGTAGATTGATGAAACGGTGATGTAGATAGACAAGCCGCCGAAAAAGAAGAACATCACGAGGATAACCGCCAGCCTTTTGCCCGGCGTAATCCGTCCGCACATCCGGCGCAGTCGGTCGTCCGCCCAGCCCTGCACCTTTTCGATGTAATTTCGTTTTCTCTCCATAAGGCTATCTCTTGACGGTTTGTAAATCCTTGTTCTCGGTAATGGTGAACGCTTCGATAATGAAGCCGTGCGGGTTGTTGTCGCTCCGTGTGGCGTTGAGCAGGCGGCACGAGGTCACAAGACTTCGCACCGTCAGGCTGCTTTCCCTGACAATCAACTGGCGGGCATACGTGTTCACCTTGTAGGGGTACTGGTCGAAGTCGCATTTCACGCTGTCAATCTCCACCGTCTGCGTGACGTTTCCGGAAATCACCCGGTTGTAATAGCCCTTTTCCGCCAAGTCCTTGTAATAGTTGAAAGCGGTCTTGTCGGCAAGGAACAGCGAGCGTTTGATGTTGCTTTCGATAGCCCCCTTGTCGGGTGATAAGGTGAAGAAAAGCTCATGGAAACGCCGCACGTGCGATTTGGCTTCCACGGGTCTGTTCTGTGCCATGTCCTGCGAGAGTGCCAGCATCAGGCTTTTGCCGTTGTCGAGGACGTATATCTTCTGCCGCTGCTTTTCGGCGAAGCTGTACGAGTTCCACACGGCAAAGCCCGTCACCAGTGCGCACAGGCAGATGAATACCAGTGCAAAGAGCCGGATTTGCCGGAAACTCGTTTCGATATTCGTTAATGACTTAAATTCCATATACTAAATTTTGATGTTGGTTATTTGAGTAGTTTCCCGGTTACTTTCCCGCTTGCCGCACCGACCGCAGCCCCGGCGATTGACCCCGCCCGTGCCACGTTGCGGTTATAGGCAGACGTGCCGCCAGCCGACACTATCCAGCTTGCCACCGTTGGAATGGTGAAGTAGCCCACGATGCCGATAATCATAAAGATTACATACACGGTGCTGCTCCCGTCAGGAATAAAATTCGGGTCTGAAAGTTCCTGAATGTCCTTTTGGAGCATCAGCGTTTGTATGCGAGCCAGCACACTGCTGAACAAGTCAGACACGGGCAACCACAGGTAAATGGAGATATAGCGTGAAATCCACTGGGTCAGCGTGCTTTGGAAACCGTCATAGACGGAAATCGCAAACGCCAGCGGACCCAGTATGCTTAACACGATTAGGAAGAACGTGCGCAGCGTGTCGATAATCAGCCCCGCCGCCTGAAAGAGCATTTCCAATAACTCCCTGAACCAGTCCCGGACGGACTTCTTGATATTGTAAGCCGCCCTGTCCATGTACATACCCGTCATAGTCACCATGTCGGAGGGTGACCAGCCCAGTTCTTCCAGTTGTCGGTCAAATTCCTCGTCCGATGCGAGGTAAGCGGTTTCGGGGCTTCGCATCAGGGCTTCATATTCCAGTCGGTCTTTCTGCGCCCGGTACTCGTTCATGTCGAAAGTCTGCGTTTCCATAAGCTGGTTGCACCCTTTCACCACTGGCGACAATACCGTGTTGATAGTCCCCAACACGAAAGTTGGAAAAAACATGATACACAGCCCCAGCGCAAAGGGACGGAGCAGCGGGTACACGTCTATGGGTTCGGCACGTGCGAGCGACTGCCACACTTTGGCGGCTACATAGAACAAAGCTCCCAACCCGGCTATCCCTTTGGCTACCCCCGTCATGTTGCTGCACAAGGGCATCATTTCATCGTACAGCACCCGCAACACTTGGTGCAGGTTGTCAAAATCCACTGCTGCTAATAACATAGGCGTACTAATTAAGTGGTCGTATCATGTTACCAGTAGCGTTCATCCGCCGAGCCGTAGAGAGCCAGCACCCTGTCGGTGTCGTTTTTCTTCTTTGCCCGCAAGTAGGACACGGAAATGTTCTTGCGGGTGTAGTAGTTCACGAGGTTTCGGTAATTCAATAGGCTTCGGTAGGCATTATCAATAATAGCCAGCCGTTCGGCATCCGTCAGCGACATACCCGTGATGTTCACTACATTTTTCAAGTCCTGCAACACGTCCGAGCTTTCCGACATCAGTTTGGCATAGCCGAACGATATTGCGGAAAGTTCGTCAGGCGTGAAATTCGGGTCTGCCAGCATGTTTTGGAAGTTGCGCACGTAGATTTCGGAGATTTCCGCCACCAGTTCGATAGATTTTCCTACCTTGACACCGCCCTTGACAACATCGTGTACCGCTTTAAGCGCATCGTAATATTTTTTACCCTGCTGGAAAATCTTCTGCGCTTCCATGAAGCCGTCCAGCGTGTTCTTGGCAGTGGTGGAAGTCTGCACTATCTGCTTGGTGGTGTTGATGATACCCTGTGCCAAGTTGCCGGGGTCTGACACCACCCACTGTGCGGATGCCTTGCCGATGACGCAAAGGCATATCGCCAAAAGGAGAATTGTTTTCTTCATCTTGTTCTGTTTTTAGGGTTTGTAACTCGCTTGTATTCGCCACCGGGTGAAAGGGTTATCCGGTTACGCCCTTTATCATACGTCAGCAGTATGGCAAAGCCAGTTTCGATAAACAGTTTTCCGTCCTGTTCCGACACTTGATAGGCGGTCTCCAGTATCTTGCCCCTGATATTCGCTTTCCGGGTGACGGTGTATTTGCCGCCCGTTTCCGAGAGCGTGAAAGCCGGGTGTCCCTTGACGTGTACCCATTCACCACGCATCTTTTCCAGTTTTTTTTCCCCACTGCCAGTGCAGCCAGCCAATGACAGGCAGGCGCATAGCAGCATGGGAAACAGTCTATTTATCTGTTTCATGTTTCCTTATTTTAAGTTGTTGATGATTGGGGATTGCGTTTGCTTTCGGCAAGCCGCTTGATAGCCAGTTCAAGGTTGCCGCCCAGCTTCTCGGCGAGGGCGAACAGTTCCATTTTCTCGCTTTCCTCTGTCGTGAACGTGTAATATTCTTCCAACGAAACTTCTGTGGCGTACACCGCCGACTGCGTGCCGCCCAGCGAGAAGAAAACTTCCTTGTACTTCCGTCCGGGGTGGTTCGCCATGTTGATAGACAATATCTGCGAACGCTCCTTGTCGGTCAGTCCGAGCAGGTTTTGTATGCTGTCGAACTTGTTCAGGTACATAGGTTGTTGCTGGGTGTGAGTATTTTTTTGTACCTTTGCAAAAGTAGAATTGGAGCAAGAAGCAAATCCGCTAATTGTAGCTAATAGAGCAAAAGAAGTATGGAGCAGAAAAGAGTTATAGGCTATATTCGTGTATCTACCACATTGCAGGATGCGGAACGGCAAAGGGTACAGATTGAGCGTTATTGTGAGGATAACAGCTATAATCTGATTGATGTTTTAAAAGACGAGGGTATAAGCGGTGCTATCAAGTATCGCCCAAGTTATCTTAAACTCCTGCAACTTACGAAAGAAGATGCGGATGTTGTGATTGTCAGTGAATTAAGTCGTTTGTCAAGACAAGAGGATATTATTGCTACTCTATCCGATGTAAACAGCCTGTTGCAAAGAGAGTTGGATATTATCTTTATAGACAACAATTCTTATTATAAAGGTGGAAAGCCTCTTGAACTTGTTGATATAATGAGAATAGCGATAGCTGCCGAGTATGCCAAAGAGGAGCGCAAGAAGATAACCCAACGTATGTTAAGTGGCTTAGACAGGGCTTTTATGCAGTCTGACGATGTAATGCTTACAGGTAGTGCTGTGCCTTATGGCTATTGCGCTGTGCCTAATCCGAATTTTGAAAGAGGTAGAACTCCAAAAACTTTGCTCCGACAAGACGAAACAGCCGATGTCGTAAGACAAATATATCAATGGTGTATAGAGGGGCTTACCATAAAGAAAATTCAGCAGAGGTTAATCGCAAAAGGGATAAAGACGAGAAAAGGTGAGGATTTTGCCCTTGCTACAATCGGTCATATCTTGCACTCTCCAATTTATAAAGGAGAATGGACTTTGACACATAATCGTAAAAAGACAGATAAACAGGGCAACAGCATAGAACAGACCATAACTAAAAATGGCGATGCAATAGTAAGCGAGGAAGTTTGGGACAAAGTGCAAGTGGCTCTTAAAAAGAACGCTATTTTTGAAATCAGACGTATTTCAAACTTCAATCCGTTGAAAGGTATTTTGAAGTGTCCTTGTGGAAAGAATCTGTATATCACTGCACATCAAGGCGAGTTGCGTTTTTATCGGTGCGCCGTTAAAAAGAACAAGTACGACCAAACGATTTGTGCCAATGGCGGTGTAAATGTGGATTTAGCTCTAAGAATCATTTGGAACGTATTAAAAGCCGTCATAGTAGGCAAAGAGTTTGAACAGGTTTCCAATGAGAAAGTAGAAGCAATCAATGCGGAGATAAACGATATTGTTTCAAAGATTCAATTTTTGAACAGCTCAATAAGACAGATTAAGGCAAACCAAGAAATTCTAATCGGCAATATGGGAAAGCTCACGAATCCCACAATCCTGTTGCGGCTTCAAACCGATTATGAGGAACATTCAAAGGATATAACCCTCAAAGAAAAGGAGATAGAAATGCTGAAAGTGGAAAGGGAGAACAAAGAGCTTATCAAAAATCAATTAAGCAGTGATATTGCCATTGATGCGCTGGATAAGTTGTCAATAGAGGATAAAGCGGATTTGTTTAGAAAGTATCTTGAAAAAGTTGTTTACTATTCTGAAAGATTGCGTAGGGGCTTCTTTGTTATCACTTTCAAAAACGGCATAGAAATTATAGTTTGTATTCACACTAACAATAAAGTTCCGATAGCTATTGAATTGCCCTCTACATTTAAATTCGATATAGAAAATAGAAAAGTATTGATGCCTGTAATTAAGCAGGATAAGAATAAAGCCTTTACCTTGCCTGTTGCAGAATATAAACCTCTATCAGCCAAAGAAACGGAAGATTTATTTGGTGATAATGAAGAATATCTAATAAAAGGAGTAAAGAACTTTCCTCTTTTTGAATAGCTTGTTTTTTATGAGAGAGTTTTCTCTCTTCTATGTCCGATTTTTAGACTGTTCTACAAGTTCTTTATAAGAGTGCCGAGAAGAAAAATTAGACAGGCAAAAAAGAAGTGTTGCAAATTCTTTTTTGTCTTATGAATGCGCCAAATGAAAAACGGCAATTATGCTGATTTAGCACAAATGCCGTTCTCTAATATGTCATGAAAAATGATTATCTCTTATCTTCGTAAACAGGTCTGATAGGAAGTCCCCAGTATTTTTTAACAATAGCAACTTTATTGCCTTTCAAGCAATGTCTATTGCTGCCCGCATCACCAAAATCACCTATCCAAAAATAAGGTATATCATACTCTGATTCATTTTCAATATGTTCTTCTCCGTAAATGGTAAGGTTTCCACTTCCATAGTCTTTTACCAAATAGGGTATATAAGCAGAAGCAGGAATGTATAAATGCTTACCATTTATCTTGCTCTTAAAATCGTAAAGAATTGTATTCTTTGTATAGATTATAGTACAAGCTGCTTTATTTAGCAATTCATCATGCACATCTTTATAAGTTGGTAGTCTCCAATTTTCCCCTAAATTTACAGTCGCAGCATCATATTGTGTACCACAAATATTTTCTAAATTTATAGTCGGTGGCTCTGGATAATAAGTTAAATTAGAGTGGTTATATGTGGTCGGTTTTGTATTACCCCAAATATAAAAATTTCCTGTGCTAAAAGGGTCGTTAGCATCTAAGTTCCAACCTCTCCATTTTACATTTAATCCTAAATCTACTATTTCTTCTGTCCATTCTTCTTCGCTCGGAGTTGTAATTTCTATTATTTCTCCCTTTTGCCATTGCTCTGTTGGTTTTCCTTGATTGTCGGGAGTATAGCAGGGCATAATATAATAAGTTGTATTGGGAGAAAGTTCATCTATAATTATATCTCTCTTGCATAACTTACAGGCTACTCCCATATAAGTATCATTTTCTGATTCTCTATCGTACCATCTAATGACATTCCAGTCTCCATCTCCAAATTGGCTCTGTTCCAAAAAATCCCTATCTGTTGATATTGCATAATCAGTACAATAAGAGGAAGCAATATCTAATCCAACTGAAAAAGGCGCAACCCATTTAGTTTCCAACTTCATATCGCTATTATATTGAAGCCGTCCCAATTTAACATACTCATCTTCTTCTTTTTCACAGGAAATGACACCCATGCACAACGTAATGGTAAATAAAGCCATTTCAGCAAGTTTTAATATCTTCATTGTTTGACTTTTTTGTGCTACCCAGTACCCCAAAGAAGCGATTTTTATTCTTTAGCTTACATACAAAGAAAAGGTGTGGGTACTTTAACTTATTATCTTGTTGAGGCTCTCCTATTGCTAAGAGTTCTGGACTGCCCTTGACTGTATAATAAGCAAAGCCCACACCAAGATAGTATATAGTTTACCCCATAAGAGATAAGTATATAACTAAGGTGTGGGCGTTCCTGCTCATTATCCACAGTCAAGAATTGTCCAGATTCCAACAAGGGATAATTTAGCTAAACGCCCTTTCGTTTATATGTCCTTTCAACTTCCTAACGCATTAGGTCATTGAAATTGGTGCAAAATTACATAAAAGCGTTTGTTTGAGCAAGAACTATGCTTATTATTAAATTGTTAGGACGCTATTTTGTGTAATCCAAACAGGTAGGAAATCAACCTCACCCATATAAGAGCAAAATTACTGAATTTCCTACCTACTAAGGATTAGAAGCTAAGACAATCGTATGTGTTTAAAAGTTCTTCCTGTCTTAGTCCAAGATAGCGTTTTGTAATGGCAACGCTTGAATGATTGAATAATTCCATTAGCTTAACTAAAGCCAATTCAGAGTTTTCACTATTCATATTATAAACCTGTCTGCCAAAAGTCTTTCTAAGAGAGTGGCAGCTAAAGTTATCAATATGTAGCTTGTACTTCTTTTTCAGTTCTTTCAGAATAATGTTTATTCGTTGTACTGAATAGATTGTACCCTTTTGACTTACCAATATAGGCGAACTTTTGCCTATTGGTTTGATTGCCTTGTAACAATCTGCAATATGCCTTTGCAGTTGTGGGTTAATGCGGATAGTCCGTTTCTTACTTGTTTTCTTTTCAATGATGGTGAACTCATCAACATTAAGTATTTGATTCCACCGCAAAGCAAGAATGTCACTTATACGCAAACCGAAGAAACAACCTAAAGCAATTAATAAACTCATAGAGTAATTTTCATCTTTGAATAGCTTTCTTATCAAATTCATAGCTTCATCCCATTGTAGAAAATCAGCCGTTGTATTACTGTATTTCAAGCTCATAATGTTCATTTTTGAGAGTTAGACAATAAAAGTGAATGTCCGGTGCATATCCAATTAATGTAAGTAACTGAACATCAACGGAACATTCACTTTGCTAATTAGTGAATCATTTCCAGCAAGAAAATGCCAACACTCCAAGCCACACGAAAGCGATTGTATAAAACGGACTAATGCAAAGGAATATAAAAAGTATCACTAAGCATATAATCATGTTTGTTGCCCATTTTTGATTTTGTCTCTGTGCCATAATTCTAAATTTTAGATGTTTGTAAAAAATGAGAGATATCCATTACTGAATATCTCCCACTGTGTAAAATCAATCAATAAACCATTTGTAACGCTCGTCACCATGTAAAGCCATGTTAATGCCTTGCGCTATCTCTGTCGCATTATAGGCTCTATCCAAGAAAGAATCTATATAACTTGACTTGTTAGCCCCTGTGAGTAAATTGTAGAACTTCCACATATTTATATCACTGCCAAAGCTACCAAAATTCTCATCCTGTATATATGCTTTAGCTACGCTATTAATTTGTGTGTCTGTAATTAGCAATCGGGGTATGCTCTTTTGATAGCCTTGTGGCAAACATTGATATAATCTCATTTTGCCAAGAATTTGCGCAAATTGATGTTCCGTCAAAAAGCTGTTTCCAAGTGTCTGCATCAAATGAATGTGTTTTGCAGGATTATAGGCGTGAAACATTTCCAATACCGCACGATATAATTCGCTTGTATTAGAAACTTCCAAACAGCTTTTATAACCGTCTGTTGAAACACATAAGTTTGTGCAAACGAGATTCTTAAATCCAATGAAAACCTTGAATTTCTCAACGGTTTTCTTTGAATAGAGGTTCATGTGATTATAAGCACGCACACCGCCAATCGTTAGAGTGAGTTTGTTTCCCTCTATCGTTTCATAGATAGTAGGTACTTCAATGCAAAACATCATACGTTCAAAATACTGTGTCTTGTCACTCTCTAACAGTTGGTTTGCAGGCTTATGAATCGCTTCGGGGATTCTGCCTTTGACAATGTGAGAAACACGAATGTCGGGTTTATCAACCGTTTCACCTCTAAAGAATGACAGTGTAGCTTCGCATACCGTTTCAATAAAAGCATTGTGCGAAATAGTCAGTTCGTTGTCTTTTGAAAAGACGGGAACAATACAGTCACTCTTTAAATGTTGTAAATCAATCTCCATAGTATTAGCTTCTATAAAGTGATTCACTTTCTGGACTTTTGTAGTTTCTTCTAAAATTACTGTTGCATCCTCTGCATACTGTTTGAAGTCACTACTTCTTTTCTGTGCCATAGTAGGCAATAAAACTAAGTTTTCCATACTTGAAATTTTTAATTAGTGAATGATTAAGTTTATTCTTTGTTTTTATTCAAGTATTGGTGGGGGGACTTCAAGTTGTAGTAGAATTTTGTGTTTATGGCTATCTCCAATTTGAAAAACAGGATAGCAGAACAAGTAGAGAGGACTATTCTGACAATATCCATGTATAATAATGTATATGCCTATTTTTCGGGATGGCTCTGTTATTCCAATAAGCTATATCCCCTTATAAAGTCTTGCAGGTTGGATGTCGTGTCAAATTTGTAATGTGCTATATGTAATCATATTGCAACCGGAAACTTTCAATTTTTGCAAAAACAGAAAAAGCGGAGATAGGCTGTTAGCCACTTTGTAGCAGACCTCAAAGTATGAAAAACAGAGCAGGGTAATATGTGAGGCGCTATTTTCAAGGTTGGCGGTATATTCGTTTGGAAGTCTGCCTAAAGTTGTTTATAATTGCTTACCACATAATTTAGAGAGGGGCGTTTTACTGTCTTGCCCCTTATATTTTGAAAATCAACATATCCAGCCCATGCAGATGAGCATAAAGCCGAAATCTATGTGTTTCGGTTTTATTTTGCGGGCGTTGTCTGATTTTCTTTCCTGCCACTTTTAGAAAGATAGATAGATTTTTTAGTTTTTTGGACTGTCTAATTTTTTGTCCTGACTTCCTTAGAAATAAAGATAAAACCGATGAAATATCGGACACGGATTTCAAGATGCGGATATATTGATTTTTAAATTTTATGCTATGGTCGAAACAATAAAAGTACCAGCCAATGTAAATTATTTGAATGAATGGGTAGGATTTGAACTGCCGAAAGGAATTTTGAGCAAGGGAATAACAGGATGCGGAGCTACCACCCTTGCCATTGAAGATGCGCACAAGACTATTATATGCAGTCCAAGAATCAACTTGATAACCAATAAGAGCCAATAGTATAAAGAAACTTTGGCAGTTTATGGCGATGTGAAAAATGCGGAGATAGAGAATTATTTGAAGAACAGCCCGAAGCCTAAGATATTGGCAACGTATGATTCTATGCCACGATTGAGTAGTCTTATCAAGGATAAGTCGGATTGGAGAGTGGTTGTAGATGAATATCAATATCTATTGATAGACAGCGGATTTAAGTCGGAAACCGAAATGTTTTTATTGGAAGTGTTGAAAGGCTTTCCGTTTGTCACTTATCTGTCTGCCACTCCTATTGCGGATAAGTATATGTTGGAAATGGATTGTTTCAAAGATGTGCCCTACAAAGTCTTAGAATGGAGCAAGGTAGAGCAACGGTTTGTAAAGAGGGTACAATCGAAGAATCCGATAAACAATGCTATTGAGATAGTAAGGAATTATCAGCAAGGTATATATGCTTCCGTTATTGTAAATGATAGAAAGGTAGAATCGAAAGAGTGTGTTATTTTCTTGAATAGTGTAGCCAACATTGTAAACATTATCAAGCACACAGGCTTACAGGCTGATGATGTGAATATAATAGTGGCTTCTACTGCTGAAAACGAATCGCTCGTAAAGAAGTTAGGTAAAGATTACGGGATAGGCTGTATTCCATTGAAGGGGGAACAACATAAGAAAGTTACATTTTGCACTTCTACCGCTTTTGCAGGATGTGACTTCTATTCCACTTGTGCATCCACATTCGTAATAAGCGACAACAGGAAAGTTCACACTTCTATTGATATTGCTACGGAACTGGCTCAAATAGCAGGTCGGCAAAGATTAGAGTGTAATCCGTTCAAGAACACCACTACTTTTATATATAATGTGGATGTCGGGGAGAATGATTCAAGTTCCTATAAAACAGCTTTAGAGTGCAAGTTGCAAAAGTCTGTCAAAAATGCCAATCATAAAAATAGCGTAACAGACAAGGATATAAGAGAGAGTTTTATAAAAGAAACGGTTGATTCTCAAAGATTGAACAAGTATAGTGATAGCTATGTATGGTATGATTCTGTCAATGACCGTTTTTCAGTAAATAGAATGGCTTATTTGAATGACCGATTTTCCTTTGATGTTCAAAGGGAAAACTATTTGAATGGCATTAAAGTCAAAAAGTAGTTGGAAGATAGCGGATTTTGTGTCAGTGAAAAAGAGGAACATTCCGATTACAGGGAACAATTAGAGTGTATCATCAAGAAAGAGGGATTTGCTGACAGGATGAAGCGTTATTGCGAGTATCGTAGTAAGAAAGAGAACTGCAAGTATTTCATTGCGGACACAATCATGGAGCGGCAATATGAGGACTTGAAAATTTATTATGATTCTTTGGGTAGTGAACGGATTAAGTCTTTGGGATATAAGGAAATAAATCTCAAAAATGAGATAAAGAACAAACAAGCGACTTATCGGCTCTTTAAGGAATTTAGAGATATATTTCCTGTTGGAAATAAGGAACTTACCGATGTCATAAAGTCAAGAATGGAAGAAGTGTATGCAAGGTATGGCATAAATCAGAAAGGGGTTGCAAGCCACTTGGAAAAGAGATTTGGCATCAAGATGAAACCTGTAAAAATTCCACTTTCTGACGGTTGCCGAAAAGGTGGCTTTGAGTTTATTTGAATAAATAAGAGGGCAGACCGTATAATACGGAATGCCCTCTAAATGTTTGTTGTGATTCATGTTTCTTTTATTTATGCAGGTTTGTTATTTCTGCGTAAAACAATTTTTTCTGAAAGAATAGCCTGAATGAGTTGGCTTCTTTCGTTACTTTGTGCGTCTGAAATAGATTGTTTCGAGTCTTTGTCAAGTTCACTAAGAACTTCCACTACTTCATTTAAGGAATAGCGTTTTATGCTCACATTCAATGCTTTCACATATTGTGTAAGCACAGCATATTTTGTTCCAAATGCCTTTCCTATTGCTTGAAACAATTTTGTTGCTTCATCCATAGAGCGAAACTTTGCATCTTCAAGAGGGGAAGCCATTGTTATGGCTGCCTTTTTCAAAGAAGATATATTATAGGACAAGCCAAAATAGGCTTGTGCCGTTGTTCCGCTCATTTTGTGTTCATTAGCAAATTGGAGAATCTGACTAAGAACATTATCTTTCGTGGTAGCTATGCCTAAACCAATCCATTCGTCTTTTTTAGGCATTTGTGAAATGGCAAAGGTTGTAGCCACACGAGAGTAGGCTTCTGCAACGGTATTGCACTCAACCATAACAGAACTGAAAGGTGCATCAAGTACACCAAACAAATTGATAGTATCGGATTTGTCAAGACTGACAAGAACCTCCCCGTCTAACTCTTGGGGTATCTCTACTCCGTTGTAGTCAAGCAGGGTGATATTTTCATCTCTGAACGGCTTAGTGCCTGTAAACGCAAAGAGTGCTGGCAGGATTTTATTCTTGTCAATGTTCTCTAAGATTTTACTCTTTGAGAAGTCTTTGCGCTTGATTGAAAACTCGGTAAATGCAGGGATAATATCCTTTTGTTCACCATTGATTGATATAGTAACAGCCGCAAACTTTACGACTTTACCATTAGCATTAAATTCTTTATCTTTCATCTTTCTATTTTTTTAGATTATTGAACAAAAACAAAAAACATTCAAACAACCTTTTTAAAATTTCAGATATGAGCAAAAAATTAATGCTGTTCATCTTCTTGTAGAAACTGCAAGACGCTTGCAGAGAAACAGAATCACAACATTTCAAAGACCGCTTTTAGTCTTTTCAGAAGACCAGTCAAGTAATCAGCTTGACAAATGCAAAGATACTGAATCTTAGGTGAAAACATTGTGGTTAGACCGTTAAATAAAATGCAAAAATATCTTTCAGCCAGCAAATATCAGTTAATTTCATGTGCTAAGTATTGAAGAAAGCCAAATAATCAGACTTGGTATAGAGTCTTAAATATGTATAGTAGGTTACTTTTATAAGTCCAACAGACATCAAAAGCCAATCAAAATGTAGTTTTATTGTTAAAATAAGCTAAGTTCACACCTTCCAACAACAAATGTATTTTCGCTGGTCTAACAGGATTTTGCAGTCCGAGTTATTGATGATACTCTCTTTCACTATGGGCGAGGAAATAATATCTTCCACTTCCTGCGTTACCACAATCGCTTCTCCGAAATACTTCCTGACGGTTTTGTACAAATATTTTATGTAATCCGCCATGTTCGCCGATGCAATCGCTTTCCACGCTTCTTCAATTAGTATTAACTTCCTTATTCCCTTTAACTTGCGCATCTTGTTTATAAAGGCTTCCATAATGATGATAGTCGTTATCGGGAATAAAATCTTGTGGTCTTTGATATTATCCAATTCAAAGACAATGAAGTGTTTATGCAGCAAATCCAGCTCCTTGTCGGAGTTCAGCAGGTAGTCGTACTCACCGCCACGATAGTACGGTTCAAGCACGTTCAGGAAATTGTCAATGTCAAAATCCTTTTCCCTGACGTTCTTCTGTTCAAGCTGTCGGCGGTAATCGTCCCGGACAAACTCGTAGAACGTGTTGAAGCAGGGCGTTACCGAACGGTCATTGCCTATCAGCTCGATATAGGCACTTACCGCATTGGACAACGCCACTTCTTCCGACCGCTTGGGGGCTTCATCGTCCCGCTTCCACAGGGTGAGTATAAGGGTCTTGATACTCTCTTTCTTCTCTATGTCAAATACACCGTCTTCGACATAGAACGGGTTGAACGCTATCGGGTTCTCGTTGGTGTAGGTGAAATAAATCCCGTCCTCGCCGTGCGTGCGGTTGTGGATAAGCTGGGACAGCCCCAAGTAACTGTTACCCGTATCGACCAGCAACACGTGCGCACCCTGCTCGTAATACTGGCGCACCATGTGGTTGGTGAAGAAAGACTTCCCGCTACCACTCGGCCCAAGTATAAACTTGTTGCGGTTGGTGGTGATGCCTTTCTTCATGGGCAGGTCTGATATGTCGATGTGCAGCGGGCGACCGCTTACCCTGTCCACCATTTTGATACCGAACGGCGAAAGCGAACTTTTGTAGTTCGTTTCTTCCACAAACAGGCAGAGAGCCTGCCCCAAGAACGTGTAGAAACTTTCCTCTGCCGGGAAGTCGGCTTCGTTGCCGGGTATGCCCGCCCAAAAGAGCGTGGGCGTATCGACCGTGTTGTGGCGTGGCTTGCACTCCATTAGTGCAAGCTGGCTTCCCACATCGTTGCGTATGCGTTTGAGTTCTTCCCGGTCATCGCTCCATGCCATGACGTTGCAGTGGCAACGTACCGAGATAAGCCCCTTGCTATGCGCTTCGTTCAGGTACTCGTCTATCCACTCCTTGTTCACTTGGTTGGCACGGGAGTAGCGGGAGAGCGATTGCATGTTCCGGGCGGTCTGCTCGAAGTTCTTCAGGTTTTCGGCGTGGTCGTCTATGAAGATGTACTGGTTATAGACGTGGTTACACGACAACAGCACGCCCACCGGGGCGGCAAAACTTAACCTGCAATCGCTTCTATCGGTGGACAGCTTTTCAAACCGTGTGTCCGTTCCGACCTTGCCGGGCAAATCTTCCACGTCCGAAAGCGTGTGCAGGCACAGTATATCGTCCCCGACACGCATTTCTTCCGGGTACAGCCCGATGTCTTTCAGGCAGGTGGTGTCGGTCTGCGATAGCGAGAAATATTTCTCGATGATGCCTGCCTTTCCGTCCTGCCCGGTGATTTCCGATGCCGCCAGCCGGGTAAGGGTGACAAAACCGCTGTCGTTCATAATCCTTTCAAACTGCCCGACCGCTTCGATGAACTTTGTTGCCGTTTCTCTGTCCGCTATCTCCTGCGGTACAATCCTGCCCCGGCAGAGGGTGGAGAAGTCGCTCTGTCGGCGGCTTCTTTCCCTTGTCGTTTTTGTCAGGAACAGGTAGCAGTAATGGTTCAGAAACGGGCGTTCATTGAAGTGCCGTTCAAAACTCCGGGACAGGAAACTAAGCTCGTCCCTTTCGGTGTCGGGCTGGTAGTTCTCTTTAATAAAGAAGTCCTGCTTGTGTACTATGGAGTAGTCGGGCAGCACCTTGATTGCCTTGTACCATGCCGAATGTATGGCTTCGTACTCGGCACTGGTGACGGTGAACAGTTCGGGCAGTTCCACCCGGAAAGCCACCGTGATGTCGGCATCCTTTGAAATTATGCAGCCGTTCTCCACCGCCAAAAGTGGAAATTTCCTTTCCAGCGTGGTAGCTTTTAATGTATTCCTCATGGTCTTTCTTCCTTTCTTCTTTTGTAGGTGAATAATCGGGGTATCGCCTTTCGGCTGATAATGAAGCGGGGGTGTCTTTTGCGGGCGGCTGCTTTCATCAGCCCGTGCGTGCCGTACCGGGCATTGAGCCGGAACGTCTGCCATACGAGCAGCAGCGAAGCCGACACGATGAAACCGATACATAGCCATTGGTTCACGCCTGCCATGAACAGGACGATGAACACCACGAAGACGGCGAGCAAGCCGCCGCAAAAGATGAAAAGGTACTGGCTTTTCAACCCCTTGAACTCCACCGGCTTTCCGATACCCCTGTTTACCGGATATTCAGACATAG
Source organism: Bacteroides sp. AM10-21B (assembly GCF_003472565.1). NCBI lineage: Bacteria > Pseudomonadati > Bacteroidota > Bacteroidia > Bacteroidales > Bacteroidaceae > Bacteroides > Bacteroides sp. AM10-21B. The sequence continues at coordinate 389,891 of NZ_QRME01000003.1, forward strand.
CCGCTGGTTTATAGGAAGAACGACCGCAGGATAGTGGCGGCGACAATCAGGAAGATACACGCCCCGAACCAACTGGCGGCGGTCTTGCTGGTATCGGGGTCGCCGCTTGAAAATTTGTTATATACTTTTACCCCGCCAATCAAGCCGCAGACCGCCCCGATTGCGTACACCAATTTTGTTCCGGGGTCGAAATACCCTGTGATTAGGTTCGTGGCTTCGGTGATGCCCGCCTGCCCGTTGCCCTGTGCGTAGGCACTTACCGCAGCGGCAAGGATAGCCGCCGACAAAAAGATTCTCTTTCTCATTGTGATTTGTTTTTAATGCCGGGCGGCGGGTGGGAAGTCCGCCTTTCCCGGCTGGTGAATAATTTGAAATTTTAGTGGTCAGGGATAGTCCCGTTTGCTTGGTTTTCAGGTTGCCAATCAACCGTAGTCACGTTGCTTCATATTGTTATACTTTATTATATTATAGGAAGTCGTTCATGTCGAACGCTTCGTGTTCCTTGCTTGCAGATGGGGCAGCTTCGGTTGGAATAGTTGCAACCAATCCGGCTTCGTTCCGTTTGAGCAATTCCGCCACCTTTGCCAGTCCGCCGTTGATGTTCTCCACCACCGCATCGTAGAGGTTCGTCCCCTCAATGCTTGCCAGAGTCCCGGCGGCTTGCCGCTGTTCCGCTTCGGTGGGGTTATCGGCGTTTGCCGTGCGTACCGCTTTGCCCAGTTCGTCAAAGCTCACGCCCGTAGCCCGCCCGGTATCATCGTCACCGTCCATGTACCCGGCTATTTCCTCGTCCTCGTTGTCGGGTTCGTCATTCTCGTAACCGGGCGTTTCTTCCGCTTCGGGTGTTGTTTCCAAAAAGTTTTCTTCCGACTGTTCGCCAGCTTGCGGCGCAAAAATAGTATCATTTTCAACCGCTTGCGGGAGCTGTCCCGATTTGTCCTGCGCTGTCTCGATTAGTCCACCCTTGTATCGGCTTTCACCTATCAGCGTGTAGCTTGAAAACTCGTTTCGTGGGAGTGGCGCATCGTCCGTTTTGCCCGGTGATGTCCGTCTGTCCGTGTAGCGATACCACAGCCATAGGGCGATATAGTACACCAAAAGCCCGGTAAGTATGCAATGGATTACCATAGTCAGACAGGCTTTTGGAAGTGGCTTTCGTACAGGGTGTTTATCTCGTCTTGGTACTGCTCGAAGTGGCGCAGCAGGATGTTTTCCACGTAGCTGCTTACCGTCACCTTGCGCCCGCCTATCACCGTCACGATACGCATCAGCTTCTCGTGCGTGGTACGGCTCACGTACAAGGGCTGTCGGTCTGCCAGTTCCACTTTCTGAAAGTAGGTTTCCCGGTAGTCGCCCGTGCCGCCCTTGCGCTTGCGGTTTGTCGTTTTCTCCACCCGCACCGTTTCAGTCTGCCGTCCCTCATGGGCGGTTTCCGTTTCGCCGCCGGGCTGCGGTGCATCATCCGGCTGGTTCTCCCGCTTGGCGGGTACGCCCTGCGAGATAAGTTCTTTCATGAAATCCTCGTCTATCTTCGGCATACCGCCGCTTTGCTTTGCCATATCACTGTAATTTGATGTAATACACTATTTCCGTTATCAGTTCTTCCAAGTTGCTTCCCCTCACCAGCGGGCGGCTGGCGGGAAAGAGCGTGGAGCGGAACACTGCTTTCTTATCCGCTACCAGTTCCTTTTTGTAGCGTTTGGTATCGGGGATAAAGGTTTTCATCAGCGGTAGTTCCAGTTCCTTAATGGTCTTGTCATAGGCGGTGTAAAGGTCTGTTTTCTCCCGCCCGTCCACCATGTTCCAAAAGAGGTACAGCCCGGCAAGTCGGCAGGCTTCATTCTTTACCAATAGCTTTTGGATAGCCATTGCGAACGACAGGCTGCTTTCCAGCACCACCTTGTCGGCTGAAATGGGGGTGAAGATGTAGTCCATGCCTGCAAGGGAGTTTATCACGCCCTTGCTGTTCACCGTGCCGGGCAGGTCGAAAAACACTATATCCGGCACGTGTCCGGCAGCTACATATTCGTCAGCCGTGACTATCGCCTTTTCGGGTGAACTGCACAGCACCGGGTAGGCTTTCTTCTCCAGCAGGGTAAACTGTTCATACGCCATTCGCTTGTAATCTTCATCCGCCCCGACCTGCTCGGCATCCCGCTTGCGCATCCCGGCAATGGAGTGTTGGGGGTAGTCGCAATCGACCACCGCCACATCGTAGCCTTTGAGGTAATAGAGGTAACTCGCTGCCAGTACGGTAAAGGTGGTTTTGCCGACCCCGCCCTTTTGGGTGGAAAAGGCGACATAAAGGGGTGTTTTCTCGTTTTCCATATTGCTTTCATTCATTCTTTCTTTCCATATTGCAATCTTGAAATATTGAAAGACTGTTTTATTTCAATCTTGTTTTCCAGCTTTCATTCTTTCTTGGAATATTGAAATCCTGCAATCATGCTTTCAATCATTCTTTCCTGATTGGAATATTTCTTTCAATCTTGCTTTCAATCTTGAAATCCGATGCAAAAAAAGGGAGAAAAAACGTCCCCTGAAAACCTTGTCCCGTTTTGTCCTGCGCTGTCCCGATTTGTCCACCAACCACCTATTTTACAGCATTATAAATCACCGTTACTTTGCAGCGGAGTAACGAACCGCTGGGGGCAGAGGGGTAAAACAGGGCTGGTTAATGGCAGGGCTTACCGTTTCACGCTAACCCCAATCCGTCCGTGACGGATTTCGATTTTCGTCAGAAAATAGCAAGGTGTGTTTTGTATGCTACAAAACCGTTTTCCGTGCCTGAAAACGCCTTGCCCCTTGCGGGGGTAAAAATCACTCCGAAGTCGTAATTTTTTAATTCAAAGAAGTATGGAAACAAGAAAAACCAACAAGAGCGGTCGCCCCGCCCTCGCAGACCCGGCGAAGCACCGCCATGTCCTTTACCTGAACGACCGGGAGAACGCCCGCTTCCTCTCGCAGTGGGAGCAGTCGGGCGTTACGAGCAAGTCCCGTTTCATCGCCGCACGGTTGTTCGGCGAGCCGTTCCGGGTGGTGAAAGTGGACAAGTCGGCGGTCGAGTATTGCGCCCGGCTTACCGAATTTTATGCACAATTCAGAGCCGTGGCGGTCAATTACAACCAAATTGTAAAGGCGTTGCATAGCAATTTTTCAGAGAAAAAGGCACTGGCTTTTCTCTATAAATTGGAGAAAGCGACTACCGAACTGGCGATGTTGAACCGTCAGGTTATCGACCTGACAAACGAGTGCAAGGAACTATGGTTGCCAAAATAAGCACGGGCGGCAATATGTTCGGCGCACTGGCATACAACCAAAACAAGGTGGACAGCGAGGAAGCAAAAGTGCTTTTCTCCAACCGGATGCTGTTAAGCGAGGACGGGCGTTTCAGCATCGGCGAGTGTATGCGCAGCTTTGAAATGCAGATGCCCGTCCAGCTATCCACCAAGAAGCCGATACTTCATATTTCCATAAATCCGCACCCGGAAGATAAACTTTCGGACAGCCAGTTTTCCGACATCGCACGGGAGTATATGCAGAAGTTGGGTTATGGCGACCAGCCTTATTTGGTGTACAAGCATACCGACATCGACCGCCACCATATCCATATCGTAGGTTTGCGGGTGGACGAAAACGGCAGACCGCTGAACGACAAGTTCGAGCATCGGCGCAGCAAGCAGATAACCCGTGAACTGGAACAGAAATACGGGCTTCACCCGGCAGAGAAGAAAGCGAGGACGGAACGCCCGGAACTAAAAAAGGTGGACTACACCGCCGGGGACGTGAAGCATCAAATCGGTAACACCGTGAAAGCGGCTTGCTATGGCTACCGCTTCCAGTCCTTCGGGGAGTACAAGGCGTTGCTCGCCACCTATAATATATGTGCCGAGGAAGTCAAGGGAGAGATAAACGGTAAGCCTTATCAGGGCATAGTCTATTCTGCCATGAACGACAAAGGCGAAAAGGTGGGCAACCCGGTAAAGGCATCCCGCATCGGCAAGTCGGTGGGCTATGAAGCGGTGCAGCGCAGAATGGAGAAATCGGGCGAAGCAATCAAGAATGGGAAACTGAAAGAACGTACCCGGAAGATTGTAGCCGATGCCGTGAGGAATACCCGCAACTGCAAAGAACTGGAACAGCAGCTAAAGAAACAGGGCATTGACGTGGTATTCCGTCAGAACGACAACGGGCGCATCTATGGCGTTACGTTCATCGACCACGACAGCCGGGTGGTGCTGAACGGTTCACGATTGGGCAAAGAGTATTCGGCGAACGTGTTCAATGAACGCTTTTCGGGGGAAACCGAAAATATGCACCAGCCTGAAATGGCAACACTACGGCAGGAACAATCCACACATCAGGAACGGCCGGGCTTCACGCCGAAAGCCGACATCGTTTCGGGTATGGCATCCGTGCTGGGTGCTTTCGGCGGTTTGTTGGGCGGCGGTTCATCCGCTGGTGACGAGCCACAAGATACCACCAGTCAAAAGAGAAAGAAGAAGAAAAAGAAGCGCACAAGGCGCATCGACTAACTCAAAAAACATTACAATCATGCAACAAGAAGATGATTTGAGAGGACTTGCAAGGGTCATGGACTTTATGCGGGCTATCAGTATTCTATTCGTGGGAATAAACGTGTACTGGTTCTGTTACTCCACCCTGAAAGAGTGGGGAGTGACCTTTGAGGTGATAGACAAGATACTATGGAACTTCCAGCGCACCACCGGGCTGTTCTCGTCCATTCTTTGGACGAAACTTTTCTCCGTGGTGTTCCTCGCCCTGTCGTGCATCGGCACTAAGGGCGTGAAAGAGGAAAAGATAACATGGACGAAGATACATTGCAGCCTTGCGGTGGGTGTCGTGCTGTTCTTCCTGAACTGGTGGCTGCTGGAACTTCCCCTGCCACACACGGCAGGTACGGTGTTTTATATCGCCACGCTGTCGGTGGGCTATATCTGTATGCTCATGGCGGGTACATGGATGTCCCGGCTTTTGAAGAACAACCTCATGGAAGATGTCTTTAACATGGAAAATGAAAGTTTCCAACAAGAAACAAGGCTTATCGAGAACGAGTATTCCGTAAACCTGCCGACCCGGTTCTATTATAACAAGAAGTGGAATAATGGCTGGATAAATGTTGTAAACCCGTTCCGTGCCAGTCTTGTGCTGGGTACGCCGGGCAGCGGCAAGTCGTATGCCGTGGTAAACAGTTACATAAAAGTGCAAATCGAGAAAGGTTTTGCACTCTATTGTTATGACTACAAGTTTGTGTGACGTGGAAAGTTACGCCAGTAGCTGTCTGTCAATCGTTCATCGATAGAGCAGACCTATTGTTTCACCAATAGTAGCCTACGAGCAGGTGCGCTTGTACAAGGGTATCAAGCTGCTCGGACAAGGTAGCCCTCCCGAAAGGGTAAGAACGAACTGTGAGGGAAGTTCAAAGGTCGCAAGCATTATGCGGTCGGGGAGCTTGGCTCGGAAGGTATGGTCAACGCAAGTGAATTGCTAATAAACGTCGTTAAGTCGAACAAGCCTACTAATGCTATCAGGCTTGAACCAAAAGGTAAAATGGCTGGTTGTCCCTGTGAATTTTGGGGACACGTGAACAATAGAGCCATCGGCGAAGAGGCAAGACCTAACCCATTCCCGGTACTGGTGTAAAACACGGTAAGCCCATATATCTCCCGTACGGGTAGGAGAACCGCAAGGTAATCTGACGGATATGTGGGTAAAGGAGAATCGGAGAAAGCGAATGCCATCCCGTAATCGGGTGGATAGGGATTGAGCCGAAACCATGAATTGTTTTTGACAACATTATCCTACGTGAAAACGAGCAGACTTCCGGTATGGTGACGTTTTACAAGATAACTTTTAGAACTTATGAAAGAAGAAAAGCAAATGTACGAAAACAAAAAATCGTGTGCGTCTTCTGACCGCAATGGTCGGACTTGGGAAAGCATAGCCTGGAACAAGTGCGAGCAGGCAGTCAATAAGCTGCAAGTGCGTATTGTAAAAGCTCAGAAAGCAGGTAAGTTCGGCAAGGTAAAAGCCTTGCAATGGACACTTACCCACTCGTTTTATGCCAAAGCATTGGCAGTCAAGCGAGTTACTTCCAATAATGGAAAGAAGACTTCAGGGGTTGATAAAATTCTTTGGTCAACTCCGCAATCGAAGTTCAAAGCCATTGTGACACTAAGAAGAAGAGGCTACAAACCTCAACCGTTAAAAAGAGTAAACATCAAGAAAAGTAATGGCAAACTTCGCCCGTTGGGAATACCGACAATGAAAGACAGAGCCATGCAAGCACTTTATCTGATGGCACTGGAACCAGTGTCTGAAACTACAGCAGACAACTATTCCTTTGGTTTCAGGAAAGACCGCAGCACAGCAGACGCTATGGCTCGTTGCCATTCGCTTCTGTCCAAGAAAACATCTGCCCGATGGATATTGGAGGGAGATATTAAAGGTTGTTTCGACCACATAAGCCACGAATGGTTGATGAAGAATATCCCTATGGATAAATCCATCTTACAAAAATGGCTGAAATGTGGATACGTATATAACAGAGAACTTTTCTCGACAGAAGAAGGTACACCGCAAGGAGGTATCATATCACCAACACTTGCCAATATGACGCTTGATGGTTTACAGAACCTATTGGAAACTCATTTCCCGTGGGAACGAGTATCAGGAAAATCAGGATGGTACTGTCCGAAAGTTAGATTGGTGCGTTATGCAGACGACTTCATTATAACAGGTGATACTAAAGAAATATTGGAACATAGAGTAAAACCTTTGGTAGCTGATTTCCTCGCAGAAAGAGGACTGACACTATCCGAAGAGAAAACTAAAATTACACACATAACGGATGGTTTCGATTTTCTTGGTTTCAATGTACGGAAATTTGGAGATACCCTGCTGACACAACCTTCTAAAGATAGGACAAAACGAATGTTGAGCAAAGTCAAAGATGAAATCAAACGATTTCGTGGCGATGCTCAACATGAACTGATTATGCGATTGAACCCGATACTTAATGGATGGGCTAACTATTACAAATATAGTGCAGCCTCAAATGTCTTTCGTAAGACAGATTATCAAATCTATAAGAAGTTATGGCGGTGGGCACTCCGCAGGCATGGTAACAAATGCAAAGGGTGGATTAAGAACCGCTATTTCCATAGAATTGATGGTCGTGACTGGGTATTTGCAGTCAAAAGGAAGAACGAAAAGCATGAGGAATATTTTATTCCAATCACTATTCTGTTTAATACGAAGATTGAAAGATACCCCCAACTGAAATGTGATGTCAATCCTTTTGACCCTGAATGGAAGCAATACCTTGAAAAAAGGAGAACTGCCAAAATGAGAATGAGTTTGAAAGGTAAGAAGTCACTTATCTCAATGTGGGAAAGACAAAATCGAAACTGCGTGTTATGCGGACAGCCGATAACAGCAGAAACCTCATGGCACACCATGAGCCAGCAGAAGAATGGGAAAAAACACCTTTGCTTAGTTCATGATGGCTGTTATCAAAGTGTTACACATAAAAAGAAGAAGTAAGTATGAGCGTATTTCTATTTAAAAAGGAATATTGTTTGCTTGAGCCGTGTGAGGGGAAACTTTCACGCACGGTTCTTAGGGGGGAAAGCACCCGCAAGGGTGCTGACCTACCCGACCCCGACCTTTCGGAAATCGCTTACAATCATCTGCTTAACCACTTGGACGGGTACAAGGTGAAGCCGAAATTCTATATTATCAATTTTGACGACCCCCGCAAGAGCCACCGATGTAACCCGATAAACGCCAGCTTCATGTCGGACATTGCGGATGCCTATGAAGCCAGCTACACGATTATGCTCAATTTGAACCGCAGTTGGATAAGTAAGCAGGGCGACTTTTTCGTGGAAAGCCCGATTATCCTTTTGGCGGCTATAATTTGGTATCTCCGTATTTATCAAGGCGGTAAATATTGCACGTTCCCCCATGCCATAGAACTGCTGAACAAGAAATACGCCGATGTGTTCACGATTTTGCGCAGCTATCCCGAACTGGAAAATTACCTTTCCCCGTTCGTGGATGCTTGGGAATCTGATGCTAACGAACAGTTGCAGGGGCAGATTGCCAGTGCGAAAATCCCGCTTTCAAGGATGATAAGTCCGGCACTCTATTGGGTAATGACGGGCGATGATTTTTCATTAGACATTAATAACCCGGCAGAGCCTAAAATACTGGTTGTCGGCAACAATCCCGACCGTCAGAACATCTATTCGGCGGCACTGGGATTGTATAACAGTAGAATAGTGAAGCTGATAAACAAGAAAGGTCAGCTTAAAAGTTCGGTGATAATAGATGAGTTACCGACCATATACTTTCGTGGGCTTGATAACCTGATAGCCACCGCTCGAAGCAACAAGGTGGCGGTTCTGCTGGGCTTTCAGGATTACAGCCAGCTTACCCGTGACTACGGGGACAAGGAAAGCAAAGTAGTGCGCCCATAAGGGCATATAATAATTATCTCTATGGCAAGAGATTAGGCAAGTGTTCTTTGAAATGACCTATCACCGCTGACTTATCTGAAAGAGAAATCGGACAGGGAGTGTAGCACGTCAGCAAAGCCATAAGTCGGTAAAGTTACCAAACCGCGACTGAATGGTGGGTGAAAAGACAGATACGAGGATAAAATCCATACTGATTGAATGATAGTCCGAGTGGTTAGAGCCTTAAACTATGACGTCAAGGTAACTATAATCGTCATACTACAATCCCTATTTCCATATTACTTGGGGAAATATGGCAGGAACTGGTTGCAGCACAACGTTATAAACGTAAAGGGCGGAAGTCATATCCGACAATCTGTCGAGCTATGTTATTATATGTCTAAATGGGGATTACCTAAATCGGAAAGCCGAGGAAAACGGCTATGAGGTGCAGACCTCTGAATATCCGACATGGTAACGGAGCCGCCGTAGTAGTCCGAGCAAGGGAAAGCCTTGTACATGGCAAAGGGCGGCAGTTGGTTCTTTTAATACAATTAACGGAAAATGTGAAGAGACATTATGAGACATCCAGAAAGAGTATTAAACAATCTATCGAAACACAGCAATCATCCGGACTACAAGTTCGAGCGGTTGTACAGGATTTTGTTTAATGAAGAAATGTATTACCGGGCTTATCAGAAATTGTCAAAAAAGCAAGGCAATACGACTAAAGGTTCTGACGGAAAAAGCATTGACGGAACGAGCCTGAAAGAAATCAAGCAACTGATAGAAGAACTGAAAAAGGAAAACTATCAGCCTATGCCTGCAAGAAGAACGTATATTCCCAAAAAGAACGGGAAGATGCGTCCGCTCGGCATACCTGCTTTCAGAGATAAATTGGTGCAGGAAGTTATGAAAATGGTGCTCGAAGCTATCTATGAGAATAGTTTCAGCTACATGTCTCATGGCTTCAGACCTGATAAAAGCTGTCATACCGCACTGAAATATCTGCAAGACAATTTCATCGGGGCAAAATGGTTCATCGAAGGAGACATCAAAGGATTTTTCGACAACATTGACCACAATGTAATGGTCGGCATACTCAAAGAGCGCATAGAAGACGACCGTTTCATACGCCTTGTGAGAAAGTTTCTGAACGCAGGATATTTGGAGAACTGGGTATTCCACCGCAATTATAGCGGCACTCCGCAAGGAGGGATTATAAGCCCCATACTGGCAAACATATACTTGGACAAACTTGACAAGTATATGGAGGAATACATCAAAAAGTTTGACAACGGGAAGAAAAGGCGCAGGAATCCTGAACACCGCAAACTTGAAGGACGCAAGAGGACTGTCATCAAGAAACTTGAAAAGGAGACAGACATGGGGAATATCCTCATGCTGCAAAATGAGATTAAGGAAATAGAAAAGAGACGAGTACAAATACCCGCTGCGGACAGTATGGACAGCAATTACAGACGCTTGAAATATGTCCGTTATGCAGATGATTTCCTGATAGGAGTGATTGGCTCAAAAGAGGACAGTCAAAGGATAAAGGCTGACATCAAGGAATATCTTGAATCAAAGCTGAAACTTGAACTGTCCGATGAAAAGACACTCATTACGCATGGAAATCAGTCTGCCAAATTCTTGGGATTCGATGTGTGCATACGAAAAACAAACGATGCCAAGAGAGATAAAAACGGAGTATTGAAACGTTTTTACGGGAACAAAGTCGTCTTGAAAGTGACTACTGCAACTATGCAGAAGAAACTTCTTGCACTTGATGCCGTCAAGATTAACAAAGCTAATGGCAAAGAGGTGTGGAAAGGTATTCCGAGAGGTTATCTTTCAGTCAATGACGACCTTGAAATATTGGATAAATATAATTCCGAGATACGAGGTTTCTACAACTATTACTCAATCGCAAACAACAGTAACGTTCTTAACTCGTTTTATACTATCATGAAACAGAGCATGATTAAAACTTTCGGACAGAAATACCGAATAAAAGGTAAAAAACTGAGGGAAAAGTTGCGTGTCGGAAAGGAAATCGGTGTACGCTTCAAAGACAATAAAGGAAACGAGAGGACAAGAATTTTCTATCATGACGGTTTCAAGCGCAAGAAGGACGGATGTCAGATTGCAAATTTCGATGAACTACCCAAGTCGAAATATACATTTGTACGAACCAGTCTTATAGACAGGTTAAGTGCGTGTGTATGTGAATACTGTGGGGCTACCGAAAATCTTGAAATGCATCATGTGCGTAAGCTCAAAGACTTGAAAAAGAAAAGCTCATGGGCAAAGTTCATGATTGCACGTAGAAGAAAAACGATAGCAGTATGTCATAATTGCCATAAACTGATACACAATGGTAAATTATAGATTGACAGAAACAATGGAAAGCCGGATACATCGAAAGGTGTACGTCCGGTTTGGGGGCGAGTATCCGGAAACCCGTCATAGAAATATGAAAATGGGCGTCGGTTACTTAGTCTACATCCAAAATACTGTGGGTAACGTGTTTAGCGGTCAGGTAGTCGGTGAAACGGCGAAAATCCTTTCCGAACGCTTCGGAAAGGTGTTGCAGAAACGGCAGAGCATGACGATAAACCAGCGGGAGAAATCCACCTCGATAAGTACCCAAATGGACAGCCTGATACCTGCCAGCAAAATATCCAACCTCACGCAAGGCATGTTCGTGGGGGCGGTAGCGGACAACTTCGATGAACGGATAGAGCAGAAGATTTTCCACTGTGAAATCGTGGTGGACAATGAAAAGGTGAAGCGGGAAACCGCCCGTTACGTGAAGCTGCCGCAGATTATCGACTTCACCGACAAGGAAGGCAACGACCGGATGCAGGAGGAGATACAAGCCAATTACGACCGCATCCGTCAGGAAGTCCGGCAGATTGTCGAGGACGAGATAACCCGGATTAAGAACGACCCGGAATTATGCCATTTGATTAAAGATGGTGAAGATAGCACATATGATGGTGGGTAGGAAATGTTATTTTTTAATATATGGAATAATGCACGTAAAATATATGTTGATAATTTCGAGTATAGCATTAAACTTGCTATATTTGTAGCGTTTAAGTAATAATGAATATGAGTTAGCAATGAAATTGAATAAAATAAAAGAGGTTTTGGACAGGAAAGGAATATCTCAAACTTGGTTAGCAAAGCAGTTAGGGAAGAGTTTTAGTACTGTAAATGCTTATTCTTCTAATAGAGTTCAACCCCCATTGGAAACTTTATTCGAAATTGCCAAAATACTACAAGTTAATATTCAGGAATTAATTAATGCAGAAGATAAATGCTAGAAATAGAGAATATAAGTCATGTTTACAAAGGATTAATGACCCGAAGTCGTGCTTTTGCATCTTTTAAAGAAAAAGGAGAACTTGATGTCATATTAGCCGATATAACTCAATATATATCAGTTGGAGAATGTATTTTAGACCCTATGAGTGGTTATGGAGGAGGTATGCGATTTTGGGGGAGAAATGGTTTTAAAACAATGAATATTGAGTTAAATCCACCAGCTTATTATTGGCAATTATTAAAGAATCCGAGCAACACTAATACTATTCAATTATATATCAATAATTTGCTAAATCGGATTAACGAACTGCCTAAAATAGAACAGAGTGTTTCTATTTCTGATAGTTTCTTTACAAAAGCATCAATAGACTTTATATCAAAATTATACAATACAATATATGATATAGCCAATAATGATAAAGAATTGTCTATCGCAATTTTTCTTCCTTTTGTATCTCGTTTTGCTCATTATCAAAGAAGTAGCACAAATATTACTCATTTCAAAGAAGGAGGTTTATGCTCTTATGTTAATTGGAAATTAGATTTTGTAAAGTATTTGGAGGCTTTGGGTGTTTTATTAAAGGAAGAAATTAAACAATACACGGAATTTATACATACAAATGTATTATCAGATATAATGAATGTTAGTCTTGATAATAAATATTCTTACTTTGTCACATCACCTCCATATCCTAACTATAGGGATTATTCTAAACTATTTAGGATAGAAAATTGGATTCTTGATAATATTATAAATAAGAATCAGTATGACTTTCAGAGAATGATAGGTTCAAATAATGTAAGTGGTAAAAGTTATGGTGAAATAGAATCTCCTATTGCTAATACTTTTTTATTGGAGTTACTGGATAAAGCAAAGAAAATGCCTAAGAAATCAAAAAATGACATAATTGTATATTATCATCCTTATTTCTGTCAGTATTTTTATAATATTCAAGAAGCATATAAAAAAATAGATACATTGTTAACAGAAAAAGCTATGGGTTATATAGTTGTAAATGATAATATAACTCGTGACATTCCCATTCCTGTAGGTGCTTCTATTTGTGATATCTTTACAGATATGGGTTACCAAATAGAAGAAATTAATACTTCTCATATTAGTCATTATGGCAATATAGGTAAAGCAGCTAAAAGAATAAATTCACATCATATAAGACATATTCTAAAGGTATGGAAATAGTAAGAAAGACAAAAAAAGGAATATATCTTAGAAGACATCCTAAATTTGGGACTCTTATTTTCTCCCCGTTTTCAGGATTATTCTTGGCTGTTGCTGATAATTTTTCTGAGGATGTTGAAAGATACTGTAATAATAAGACTAATAATTTACCAGAGAAAATTATTAATCATTTGAATATCGGTAATGAAAAATATAAATGTGCTTCTTTTGATGTAGAAAATTGGTTGCCATCAAAAGAACATTTTTCGGATATAGATGAACTGCCTGATGGACAGCCAATAGTATTGAATTGGTTAATATCAAATAAATGTAATTGTAATTGTACATATTGTTATGCAGGTGACGTAATTGATAAAGAGTTCGCAAAAGTCGATGTAATCAAGATAGCCAAGGAACTTCTTGATATGAATCCTTTGGCGATTGTATTATCTGGAGGTGAGCCGTTATTGGAAAAAGCCAAATTGAAAGATGTGCTTAATACAATTGGAAATAGAACGGGAATTATGCTTGATACCAATGGTTTGATTTATCAACAAGATATTGTTCCTTTGTTAAAAAAATACAATGTTGTTGTTAGAATCTCTCTTGATTCTCTTTTGAATAGTGTTAATTCAAGAATTCGTCCTCAAAAAGATAAAAAGGATAATGAATTAGGGGTTCAAACGATTGTTAAAAATATTCAGTTGTATAAAGAGGCGGGTATTCCTATATTAGTACATACCGTTCTTTCAACAATGAATAAAAAACATATTGAAGATTTATCAATACAATTACCATTATTGAATGTAAATGGTTGGAGAATTTTCACTATTGTCCGTCCTAATGATGATGCAAAGAAAGATTCATTTGATAAATTAATGAAATATGGAAAAGTCAAGACAATTGAGGAAGCTGAAAGAAATATTCAAAAAGAAATGACATATTTTGAACGAAAATTTAAATCAGAATCTCATTTCCATGTACAAATATTGCCGGGTTCTACCACAAAACATAATTCTGTAATTTTAGTAATGCCTGATGGTAAATTAATGACAGAAGGAATGTTTAAGTCTGCAAAAACAATAATAGAGAAAGAGTCTCTATTTAAAAAAGTTGATTTAAGGTCGCATTATGAACGCTATTTTGGATTAATTTAAATAAGGAAATGAAAAATATATTTGAAAATAAAAATAATTCTACTGCTCCTAAGGTTTTTATTAGTTATAGCTATGATTGTGAACAGCATGAACAGTGGGTTGAACAGTTGGCAAATCAATTGAGAACTGATGCCGGAGTGAATGCAATAATAGATAAGTTTGCCCTAAATGTTACAAGCGACTTAAATCAAATAATGATTCAAGGTTTTAAGGATTCAGATAAAGTTGTGATTGTTGTTACAGAGAATTATGCAAAAAAAGCAAAAGAACTAAGTAGTGGTGTTGGATATGAGATGTCTTTGGCTACAATATTAGCTAGAAGAACAGATAGTAAAGAGAAACTTATTTTCATCAAGAGAGATAATACTGATTTTGATTCTGTGTTTCCATTTCAATTTAAGGATTATTACGCTATAGATTTTTCTGAAGATTCTCTTTTTAATGATAGATTTAAAGAATTATACCACAAAATCTGGGGTAAGGAGTTTCATGCAGTTGCTCCTATTGGAAAATCTCCGTTTGATACTCAAGATACATCTGGCTTGATTGATATAACTGCAGAAACAATCTATAAATTATTTGATGATAATGGTTTTGAATGTTATAATCTTACGTATCAATGTATAACAAGTAAGTCTCCTGTTATTTGGCCAGTAGTACCTAGACAACAGGTAAACATAATCCATTTTGCTCAAATTGAAGTTGCAAGAGTTCTTGCTTTATTAGGTTGCCCCTTGAAAGTAATAATTGCAAACTGTGGAAATAATTCAAATATTACACCTAGCAGAGAAGATGTTATTTTTAAAGAAAGCTTAGAAAAAGTATTAAAGAAAAAAGATATTACAAATTACACAATCTCTTTTTTAAATGAATATTATGACCCATTATTTTCTAATGGTGCTCTAATTTTATCTAAGTTTGTAAAAATAAGCTCATCGGTAAAAATAAGCAAACTTTCTTTCTTCAATACTAAAGATGAATCGTATGATGCATCGGCAATACATAAAGTTCAAGATAGAACAACCCTTAAATATATAAGCCCTATTTTTGTTTGGACTGCTAGCGTTTATGAAGCAGAGCAAATGAGTTATTTAGGACAAGGTTCTCCTATTATAATTGCTGGTGCTGATGAAAAGTCTCAATGGGCTCATGTGTTTACTGAAATTAATTCTAGTATCGGTGCTATATTTATTCCTGTGTTAAAACAGGAGGATGATAAAACTATATTTCAAGATACTCAGAAACTCTTTTTCTCAAAGAAAGAATTAGAGGACAAATTGGGTGCAGGCAATATTGATAAATGGTTGTTGCAAACATTTGTGTATTTAGCCTCTTTCCCTGACCGTATAAGAAATTTAAAATCATGTAATAAAACAGATTGTGATGGAAAAAGTAGATGCATTGAATGTATCTTTGCAGATGATTCTGTTAAATTTCCTGATTTTATAAATAAAAGAAAATTTGCAGAATTAATTTATCCCAAAATTAATCCTGCTCAATCATGAAATGAACAAACTAAATAGTTTGCTAATTCTATGGTTGCTTTTGCTTTAGGAAATCTTTACTATACTAATTGAGATAATATCTACTTTACTTTTTAAGATATGATTAGTAAGTTATAGAAACGTCACAACAAATGTTGTGACGTTTCTGTTTCTATTTTTCGATTAATATTTCTATCTTTTTAGCTATTTCTTCCGATGTCGGTAATAGCTTTTTATAGGCTTCGGGCAGTTCGGAAGAAAGGCTGTAGGTTGCCACCCCGATAGGCATATTGGAACTTTTCAAGGCATACTCTACAATCATGCGGCTTTTGGACTTGCAAATGATAATACCGATAGCCGGATTTTCATGTGGTAGTTTTACCGTATCATTCAAAATATTTAGATAGAATTCCATTTTGCCTTTATACTCCGGCTGGAACTCTCCGATTTTTAGTTCTATGGCTATCATGGCTTGCAAACGTCTGTTGTACAGCAGCAAGTCTATGAAGTATTCTTTTCCGTCCACTTCCAGCCGATATTGGTTGCCTATGAATGAAAAATCAGTACCGAACTCCATAAGGAACGCACGGATATTCTTAATAATAGCCTGTTCCAGTTCATATTCCGAATGTTCCTCTGCAAGCCCTACAAGGTCAAATGTATATTCATCTTTTAATGCAAGTATAGCTTGGTTCTTTATTTTATCAGGCAGGGTATTGTCAAAATTGCTTTGCCCAAGTAAATAGTTCTCGTAAGTTTTGGCTTCTATCTTATTGATAAGAACGTCTTTTGTCCAACCGTATTTCTTGGTAGCCAATATATAAAATTGCCGTTGTCGTGTTTCCTTGCACTTCGTCAGAATGACTATATGTTTCGACCAGCTAATTTCTCCAACTAATGGTTGGAGAATTTCATTGGACTGGTATTCAGCATAAAAACGTGCCATGTCCCACATATTGGAAACTCCAAATCCTTTTATCCCCGGAAACTCTTTCTGTATGTCCCGTGAAAGGTTTTCCACAACGGATTTTCCCCAACCTAATGCTGTCTGTTGCTCGGTAATCCGTTTGCCGACTTCCCAGTATAAGGCTATCATTTCCTTGTTTACAGCCTTTAATGCTTCATACTGGGCAGACCTGATACGGGCGGTTATCTCATTTTTGAAATTGAGATATTCGGGGGATAATATAGAATTGTTTTTCTCTGTCATATTCTGTATGTATGATAACTGATTGCAAAGTTATGTTTTTCTTTGGATTAAGTAATGGACTGCTTCTGTTTTATCGCTTCTTTTTTCATCCTACCCGGACAAATCGGGACAGCGCAGGACAAATACGGACACTCCTTTCCGCCTATCCAAATATAGCATATTTAGTCGCTACCTTTGGGCGGGACTATTCCCGTAACCACTAAAATTCCAATTATTTATGGCAAACAGAATGACCCCGCCCACAGAGGGGCAGGAAAAAGACGTGCTGCTGGTCTTGGATAAACAGCAGGGCAAAGTGAGTGCCGTTAAAGGCTTCGACAAGGACGGCAATTCGCAGACCGTATCGCCGACACATGGCGGCGAGTTCATGCAGGTGGACAAAAACAGCGATGTGTTCACCAACTTCATTTCCAACTTCTACCGCAAGTTCCAGGACACTTCCGGGCTGGAACTGTTCAGCGTAAAGGCTTCCGAAGCGGAACAACAGGCAAGGGCTATCGAGGACAACCACCGCAACCCGACACCGGAGGGTAGCAAACAGGCTGAAATGCTACGAGTTCCGAAGCCAGACTTTCACGAGTTCAAGCAGGGATACCGCTTCGACCCGGCAAAAATCGACTGGGAGAACCTAAAGAAAGTCGGTATCACCGCCGACACCCTGAAAAACACGAAAGACTTCGACCGGGTGATGCGTGGCTACAAGTCCCGCAACACCTACACCGTTTCGGGAACGGTGGGCGGCTTCTACCTCAAACCTACCGATGTCAAACTCTCTTTCTATCAGGCTAAGGACGGCACGGTAGTTCCCAAGCTGCACGGTGTACAGCAGGACGAAAAGCTGTTGCAACGCCCGTTCCATGAATACGGCTTCACCAAGCAGGAACAGGGCAACTTGCAGGGTACTGGCAACTTGGGTGGTATCGCAGAAATCAAAGACCCGAAAAGTGGCGAGCAAATCCCCGTGTTCGTCAGCCGGGACAGGTACACGCACGAACTGGAATATATGCGGGCGGACAAATGGAAATGCCCCGATACCATTTGCAACGTGAAAGTCAGCCCGGAGCAGAAAGCCGCCTTTGAAGCCGGGCAAGCGGTCAAAATGGAAAACCTGCAATTCAGGGACGGCACACGGCGTAGTGCCTATTTGCAGGTCAGCGCAGTGGAGCGTGGTTTAGAGTTCCTGCCCCGTGCCGCCGTCCAGTTCTTACAGCAGGGACAGCAGCAGGTAGCCGGGCTAAAGGACGGGCAGGGCATTGAGTTCAACGGTCATGTGCAGCCCGGCGCACAGGGAAAATCCCCCGACAAGGTGCAGCCGAAAGACGTTACTCCTGCCGCCGAGAGCCGGACACAGGTAGCGGTCAATACAGAGGGCAAGACCAACGAAGCCACCAAGCAGGGCAAAGAGCCACTGAAACAGGGACAGCAGAAGCCCACCGCCAAGCAGAAAGAGAAGCAGGAGAAAGTGCAGGACAAGAGCCTGAAAGCGGACAAGCCCAAGAAGTCCAAAGGAATTAAAATGTAGTACCCACCCTTAAAAAGTAAAGAATTATGATTGCATTGATAGCAGAGAAGCCCAGCGTGGCAAAAGACATCGCCCGCATCATCGGGGCGACACAGAAGAATGACGGTTACCTTTCCGGCAACGGGTACATGGTGACATGGGCGTTCGGCCACTTAATCCAGCTTGCCATGCCGGAAGCCTACGGCGTGGCGAACTTCCGTAGGGAGAGCCTGCCCATACTGCCGCCCGATTTCCGGTTAATCCCCCGTCAGGTGAAAGCCGAGAAAGGCTACAAGGCAGACCCCGGTGTGCTGAAACAGTTGAAAGTGATTAAAGAAGTATTCGACCAGTGCGACAAGATTATTGTAGCCACCGATGCCGGGCGTGAGGGCGAATTGATACACCGCTATATCTATAACTATTTAGGTTGTACCAAGCCCTTTGTGCGTCTGTGGATAAGCAGCCTTACTGACAAGGCAATCCGTGAGGGGCTGGATAACTTGCAGCCGGGCGAGCGATACGATAATCTCTACCTCTCCGCCAAGTCCCGCAGCGAAGCAGACTGGCTGATAGGCATAAACGCCACCCAAGCGTTGAGCGTGGCAGCCGGGCAGGGCGTGTTCTCGCTGGGCAGGGTGCAAACACCCACGCTCGTGATGATATGTAGCCGCTATTTGGAAAACAAGAACTTTGTCCCGACCAAGTTTTGGCAACTCAAAGTTAGTGCCGCCAGTGGGGGAATCAGTTTCACCGCCCAATCTACCGCCAAGTGGGAGCGGCAACCCGAAGCCATAACCGCCCTGCAACGGGTAAAGGATGCCGGGCAGCTTATGATGAAGTCCGTTGAGAGGAAAGAAACCACCCAAGAACCGCCCCTTTTGTACGACCTGACTTCACTTCAAAAGGAAGCGAACACGATACTGAACTTTTCGGCGGACAAGACCCTTACCATAATGCAAAGCCTGTACGAAAAGAAAGTGATGTCATACCCCCGAACCGGGAGCCGCTATATCCCGGAGGACGTTTTCGATGAAATGCCGGAGCGTGTTGCCCTGCTGGGGCAATATCCCCGTTTTACCGGATATACCGCCGGGTTGAACGGCGTAACGCTGAACCGCCGCAGCGTGAATGACGGCAAAGTGACCGACCACCACGCCTTAATCGTCACTGAAAACCTGCCCGGTGAACTCTCCAAAGACGAACGGGCGGTTTACGAACTGGTAGCCGGGCGTATGCTGGAAGCCTTTTCGGGCAAGTGCGTGAAAGACGTAACCACCGCCGTGCTGTCTGCCGGAGATACCGACTTCACGGTGAAAGGGTCTGTGATGAAAGAAGCCGGGTGGCGGGCAGTGTTCAGCGAGCAGGAAACGGGAGAGGATGAAGAAGCCGCCAGCCTGCCACCGCTCCGGGAGGGAGAATTTCTGCCACTCTCCGGCGTGGATCTGCTCGAAAAGCAGACCAAGCCGAAACCGCTGCACACGGAAAGCAGCCTGCTTGCCGCAATGGAGAACGCCGGAAAGGAACTGGAGGATGCCGAACTGAAAGCCAGCTTAAAAGATGCCGGGATAGGTACGCCCGCCACCCGTGCGGCGATTATAGAAACATTGTTCGCCCGCCAGTATATCGTGCGTGAGAAGAAGAACCTTGTACCCACCGACAAGGGGCTTGCCGTTTATAAAATTGTCAGGGACAAGAAGATTGCCGATGTCGAAATGACGGGCATGTGGGAAACCGCCCTTGCCAAGATAGAAGCGGGCAGTATGGATGCCGACACGTTCCGAAAGGGCATCGAGGTGTACGCAACGCAAATCACCGCAGAACTGCTGTCGGTACAGCTATCTGTCGCTACTGGTGAAACCTGTCCCTGCCCGAAATGCGGCAGCGGGCGCATCCTGTTTTACCCGAAAGTGGCGAAATGTTCCAACGTGGACTGTACGCTTACCATATTCCGAAACAAGTGCGACAAGCAACTTTCTGATAAGCAGGTTGTCGAACTGGTGACGAAACGCAAGACCGGGCTAGTCAAGGGCTTCAAGGGCAAGAACGGCAAGGCTTTCGATGCTTCGCTGGTACTGGACGAACAGTTCAATGTCGCTTTTTCGTTCCCCGAAAAGAAAGCCAAACCGAAGAAATAGTCTATCTTTACCACTGGAATTTCATTGTGATAAGTTTTTGGGCTTGTAATAATTGAAATTTTAGTGGTTGCGCCCGGAGGGAAACCGGGCGCATTTTTAATGCTTCTTTACTTGTTACAAATTCCCGTCAAACAGATAGGTCGAACGAATAACCCCGTTAGCTAGCACCTTGCTTTCCGCCAGCTTCCACTGCGAGCCGAATGTTTCACCGATGAAGCCGATGCCTTTGCCCACCATGACGGGCACGGTGTAGATAGTCAGACTATCCAACAGTCCGGCTTTTACCAGCGAGGTAAGCAACTTGCCGCCACCCACCACCAGCATGTCATTTTCCTGTTTCAGTTCATAAATCTTTTGCAGCGGTTCTTCGGTCAAGAACTCCACGCCGCAGTCCGGTGTAACATTGGTGTCGTAGTGTGACACCACAAAAGACCGCTTGCTTTTGTGCGGCCACCCGCCCCAGTGCTCAAAGATGTAGTTGTAGGTGTTCGCTCCCACAAGCAGGCAATCCGCTTCCAAGTATTGCTTGCCAACGATATTTTTTATTTCACGGGGTAGCCAGTCCAGTTCCTTGTCTAAGGTGGCTGTGTGTCCGTCAAGAGATACGGCGATATGCGCTTTAATTTGTTTCATCCTATAAGGTGTTAAACAGTTGATAATCTTTTTCAAACTGTCCGCCAGTACCTCAAAAAAGAAGCGTGAACTTACACTGCTCCAAAGTAGAGGTACTGGCATACCTTTGAAACGGGACAGACAAGCCCACGCTATGACAAAGCATAGCATAGACATTGCGCTGAAATCTCGTTTCATTTTGAAAAGTGCCAGTTTTCTACTTTGAGATATTCGGCGAACGAATATGTTATATATAAAGACGAAATCACAACCTCAGTTGTTCAATCGCCGTTATTCTCTTATTTACTTTTGCAAAGGTAGAGAAAATCAATGAAATAACCTTGTAAATAACAGAAATCCTGCCATGTCACAACAACACGGCAGGATAACAGGGAGTATATGTAACCCAATTTAATCTGTGCGTTCACGAATTAACTTGTGTATGTCACTTGCCCGGTAGAAATATTTCCCGTCCAGCATGATATAGGGCAATATGCCTTTCTTGCGGTAACGCTGCAAGGTCTTGGTACTCACTTTCAGCATGAAGCATAAATCCTGATTGTCAAGCAATTTTTCACCGTTCAGGTAATTGTGTTCACTTAACAGGCGGTCTATTTTCCTGTCCTGCATATCGAACCTGTCCATGATACGTTCCATCCATGCCACGAAATTTTCTTTATCTATATACATAGTGCTGTCGGATTAAATTAGACCTATCATAAAATAACTTTGGTTTGCCGGGTCTTTAACGATGATGTCCCGTTCACGCATGAAACGGATATAGCTTTTGGCGGTGCGTTCCTTTACGTCCAAGAACTGCTGTAACTGTTCGCAAAGGTCTATGTAGGTGATATGTGTCTGCCGCCCGAAGATGTCACGGGCAACGCCCACCAACTCCTTTTCCTTGCGTTTCTCCTTTTCTTCACGGGGCTTTTCCCCTTTGTACACGTGCATCCCGGCTTCCTTGTCCCATGCAAAGAGCATCAGGGGTACGTCCAGCGGGCTACCGTCACGCACTTTCAGTGCTTTCACCACCGATTGGGTAGGTTCTTCGTCTTTCTCTATCGACAGGATAGTAGCCGCCTTGCGTTGCAGTTCGCTACCCAAATGCCCCCGCAGTTTTAAGCCGTTCGGTACAAAATGCAGTACGCAAAGAATACAGGTATTATAGATGCCTGCTAGTCGGTAGAGTTCATCTATCACCGCCACGCTTTCCGCTTCATCGTTGGCACTTTTTACGAGGTCGGCGATACCGTCAATGACTACTAACTGGATGCCGCCGTACTGGTAGTAGAACTTATCCATGCTCTGCACAATGGCGTGTAAGCGTTCCTTGCGTGACATACCCGTCAGGCAGAACGCTTTCAGTTCTTCCGGTTTGTCCTGCTGTTTGGCTCTTGCCAGCAGGTTGCCCACATTTTTGAATAACTGTACTTCCGATTGTTCGGTATCATATAGCAAGACCGCCTTATGTTTCCCGTTGGTCATTATCTGTATGCCCAGCGTATCTACTTCCGCATCAGCCGGGCAGATGCAGCCCGCCACGATTGCGGCTACATAATTGCTCTTGCCTGTTCCCTCGCCCCCGGTGATGCCGAACAGGTTGCCTTGTGTTCCCAATGGAACATCGCCCGCCGAAATAATCACTTGCGCTTTGGCGGGCGGGTTGTTGAAATCTATCTCGCACGATTTTAGCATAATCAATGTGTCACTATATAGGTTGTCCAAAAATTCAATAAACAGTTTCAAGAAATCCTCACGGGTGTTCCCGGCTTTGAAGTAGTCGGAAATATCCTTTTCCTCTTTCGTCCCCGGAAGGGGCAGGAGCAGACGTTTCACGCCAAATTCTTCCAATAGCTTTTCTTGCTTGCGTGCGCTTTCCCTGCCTGTCTTGTCCGTATCATAGAGTAATACAATATGCTTGAAGCGGAATGTCAGCCGATAAACCAGCGTGGGCGAGACAGTCACCGTTTCACTGTTGAAGCAGATAGCGTGAAATCCGTGTGCCGCCAAAGAAAGCACGTCTTTCTCACCGCCCGTGATAAACAGGGTATCACCTTTGGCGGGCAGTTGTTCCAGTCCGAAACAATAATTCTCACCGAAGCTGCCGCCGTAGAGGAAACGGGGCGTGGAGAACGGACGATACAGCTTGATATACTGTTTGCCCTTGTAACCGTACATGGGTTCTGTCACCGATGAA
Organism: Bacteroides sp. AM10-21B; assembly: GCF_003472565.1. Classification (NCBI taxonomy): domain Bacteria; kingdom Pseudomonadati; phylum Bacteroidota; class Bacteroidia; order Bacteroidales; family Bacteroidaceae; genus Bacteroides; species Bacteroides sp. AM10-21B. Next base: position 413,186 of record NZ_QRME01000003.1, read on the forward strand.
ACATAGGTGTATGGTTTCCCCTCTGCCGTTTCGCTGTTATACTCCCGGAGGGAACAGACCTTGTAATGTTCCAGCAGTTCAGGCGTGATGCCATATTGTTGCCAGTACATCAGTTCTGCAAGCGGAAATTTCTGTTCTTGGAACTGGTAGGGCTTGACTGGCTTTTCAGGTGTTTCTTCGGTTTTGTCTGCCACATTCCGATTATTTACCGTTGCAGGAATAGCTATCGGAGTTCCTGCCGCCAGTCCCAGCCCCAAATCCCGGTCGATAATCTCCAGTATCTCCACAAAGTCAGCCGCCCGGTTACAGTCCAATCCTTTTAACTGTCCAACGAAGAAAAAGCAGTCGCCGCTATAATTGTCGTTACCGAAATCTTTCATCTTATACATACCGCTATGGCGGTCAAAGTAGATATTACACGATGCTTTCCTATCCTGATAGAGCGGGTTAAGAAAATGCCTGCCTATACGCCAGTCACCGGGCAAGTAATGCTTGAAAACGAACATACCGCTATTTGTCCTGCTTAGTATTTCTTCTTTCCTTAACATATTTCTGATGATTGGTTATCAGTTCGTTTATACACTCCTTGTCACGCTTAATCAGGCGTTCTTCCAACATTCGCTTGACTTCCTTAATCTTATAGAAGTAATGTCCCTTGATGTCGGAGTAAGAAATCATTCCTGCCGCCCGCAGGCGTTGCAGGGTTCGGTCACTGATTTTCAAGAAAGTACATACTTCGTAACTATCCACCCAAATTTCATCTTCATCGGTCTTGTTTTCGTCCAAGTGATTGAAGATGTAATCGGCAATGGCGGTAATCTTGTTGTCAAGTTCCTTGTAGGCTTTTGACTCAAATGTTATAATCTCCATAATGCTAACTTATTGATTTGCCGCAAAGTTCGGTAGAAGAAATAACCTAAAAGTCATGGTCGTACCTATCATGGTATTACTTTTTTAGGCTATTTTTTGGGAATATCGGTGTAAAAACTCCCCCCAAAATATCATTTTCAAAATATATTTCACCATAAAAAGGAAGTACCATATTGGGGTGAACATGGTACTTCTACATATTGGAATACAGAAATTTATAGTTCATATCATTTTCATCCTTTTTTGAACCAACGTGAAATTGTCAAGAAACGGTTACTAATATCTTGTAAGTATCGTATTTGCTTCTTTGATGCCATATAAAAACATCCATGTCGTTTTTATACAATTTAATACGAACCAAGTGAAGTAACTTTGCCGGATAAATGAAATGAATATGAATATTACTTATATATCAATTTATAAAACCAGTCTGCCTGTATTGGTTAGTTTATTAATGGAATACTTAATAGGTTTTACTGATACAGCCTATTTAGGAAGAGTTGGAGAAACTGAATTGGCTGCATCAGCTATAGCTGGTACTTATTATATGATTATATACATGATTGGATTTGGATTCAGCATAGGAGCGCAAATCTTAATAGCCCAATATAATGGAAGCCAACAGTATAAAGAAGCTGGAAAAATTCTCTCACAAGGCATATTGTTTTTGCTGATAATTGCGGTAATAGTAATATTGTTTTCTTCTATAATTTCACCAATTATACTAAAATCAATTATAGATTCTGAATTTGTACTCCAAGCTGTTTTACAATATCTTGATTGGAGAATCTATGGTTTCTTTTTTTCTTTTACAATTATCATGTTTAGAGCCTTTTATATCGGAATAATACACACTTCCGCATTAATGCTCAATTCTATAATTATGGTAGCAATTAATGTTATTCTGAATTATATCTTAATATTTGGAGCATTAGGTATTCCCGCATTAGGCATTTCTGGAGCAGCCATAGCGTCAGTCATTTCCGAAGCGGTTGCGGTAATTCATTTTATCATATATACCCAAAAGAACGTAAGTTCTTGCAAATATGGATTAAAAAGGCGAATAACCATAGATTGTACAATATTAAAAAAGATACTATCTATTTCTATTTGGATGATGTTACAGCATGGATTAGTATTTGGCAGTTGGTTTGTTTTTTTCATTACAATAGAGCATTTCGGGGAGAGGTCATTAGCTATTACGAATATTGTGAGAAACATTTCGTCCTTTCTTTTTCTTTTCGTACAAGCTTTTGCATCTGTTGTTAGTTCTTTGGTTGGAAATCTCATAGGAGAGAATAAAGGTAACTCTATCCTATATGTATGCAAAAAAGTAATATTCTTATGTTACATGACTATTTTGCCGATAATGGTACTGTTCCTGTTTTTCCCATCATCTGCTTTGCGGATTTATAGTGACAATACAGTATTGGTGTTTGAGGCTATCCCTACATTAAAAGTTATGCTAACTTCTTACTTGATAGCTGTACCTACATTCGTATTTTTTAGTGCAGTTTCGGGAATAGGTCATGCTGTCGCTTCTTTATTGATAGCATTTATATCCTTAGTCGTTTACATAGTATATGTGGAAACAATTAGTCATTTTAGTTCGAGTGTTCCACTATTGTGGACATCGGAGCATATTTACTTTTCATGCGTGTTTATACTTTCTCTTTATCATATTCACCATTGGTGGATGCGCTTTATCAATCAAGACAAAAAATTAACCACTAATATTTCTTAGAATTAGAGTTGATGATTATCTTTGTTATATGTATAAAGAATATTCCCCATGTAGCATATTAGCTCCTTTTATCTATCACTTTTGGGAATATAAAGGAGAAACAAGAAGTGGATTGAAATTCAACATTCCACCTCATGGTTGTTCTGATTTTGTTTTCATAGTGGGTAATGCCGCAGATTGCATCAGGAATAGCTTGATAATGAAGCCTTATCATTCCTATTTCTTTGGACCGATGAATACATTTACGGAATTAGTTGCTCACACAAACTTCATTCATATTATAGGAATACGGTTTCGCCCATGCGGACTTTTTCGATTTATAGATATTCCGCTAAACGAATTGACAAATCAAGGAATTGACAGCCAAGAATTTCCAGTCCTTTTTAGTCAATCTTTCATATATCAACTCTGCGAATCCAATCAAAATCCAATTGATGTTATTGAATATGAGTTGGTTAGACAAGTGTACAAAAACAACACGGATACAGAAAAGCAAATATCTTATGCTGTTTCCTTGATTAGTAGGCAGAAAGGTATTGTTTCGATTAAGGAATTGGCAACAGAAGCATGCTTATGCCTACGGCAATTTGAGCGGAAGTTTAAATTTTACACAGGTTATTCGCCCAAAGAATATAGTAGAATCGTCAAGTTTTGGAACGCTATTCACCTTTTAAAATCCAATACTTCATTCGATAACCTTTTGTCTGTCGCTATCCAAGCGGGATATTATGATACACCGCACCTATATAGGGAAGTAAAAAGGCTTTCAGGTAATACACCCAATGCTTTTCTTTCACTCCCAACAAATGAAAAAGTAGAAGTGTTGCATTTTGAATTATAGAAATACAGCAACAACGCTTTTTGTAATTATTTGTTGTGCTAACATTTCATATCATCCTCATTCATCCGTTTAATCAAACTATCTATAAGATGATGAAGATATGCCGTCCGGTCTTTTCTCTCTTTCATAGCTATATAAGAAGCATAGTAATCGCCCAAATCGACTTGAAACACCGTACCAAGAAACTTCATCATTTCTTTTATCTCTACATTGCCGTTATTAATGTCACCCGCAGATACAAGGGCATACCCTAATTCTATCAAAAAGACTTTTTTACCCGTGAAACGGAAAGGATATTTCAGATACTTTTGAAGATTGTCTTCTATCTGATTGTTAGTTTCCAGCTTCACTAATCGTTTGTTCAGATAAATACGCAGCATTTCATTGGCTATAATCTTAGCCACCTTATAGTCATATCCGGTTGAAAAATTCGGGTCTTTATCGAATTGTGCGCTATCGGTACATAAACGTAAATCAGCATTCCCACGAACAAAATAATATTCATCGTACACCGTTGAATGTGAACGGTAGTATTGGTAAAAGTCCAAGTTACGATTGAAGAAGTAGGTCAGATTATCCAGTTCCCGATTGATATAATTTCTAATTACTTCATCGCTACCATTAGGGCATTGTGTTTCTATCCGATAAATCTTATAGAAGAATAACAATCGGGCAAGTATTTCCGGTTTCTGCGTCTTGAAGAATAGTATTTCATCCTCTTTGGTTGGAAAGACATAGGTTTGAACTCTCATCCTTAAATCATTAAGTATGTTTTGTAACTTATGCACCATTGAAAGAGAAGTTTCGATAATATCATAGCCGTAGAGGTCGATTTCTAATATATCGACCTCTATTTGCTCTAATATCTTATCTACTTCTTCTTTCATGGTATAAGTAGTTCATTTCATTCAATTACTGTTCTTTTGATATATAAGAAGGATAATCATCTTTAGACAATCTTTTTTCCAATGTGTCAGGGGATATATCCCAAAGCGTTGGCAAATATTCAAATATGACTTTCCCGTTATCAAGATAAAAACGAACTTTGGAATGAAAGGCGACAGGTTTATATTTATCTTCCCCTATGGGATTATCTCTATATAGCAGCTGATTTTCTTGCCATTTCAATTCTTTCCCGTCAAAAGTCACATCAAATATTCCACAAACTACGGCTTCCATTGTGTAATCTTGAACTGTTGTTGAAACACAGCGCATATAACCTGTGATTTGTTTTGTGCTTTTTCGCATTGCCAATTCATAACAAAACACACTTGTTCCTGTATAATCTTTGGCTATGGTGGTTCTTGCTCCTTTATCATCCAAATTGTAAACCAATTCTTGGGTGACAGTTGTCATATTGAACTTAAAGCCGTTTTCTGTTGTCACCAAATTTGAGAATGTCATTTTGTCGCTATATGCGCCTTCTAAATTTCCGTTCTCTAATTTATAAACTGCACCAGTAAGCAATGTTTTGCCAATGATATTCTCCCTTAAAAATTGAATTATTTCGTTTTTCATTTTATTTTTTGTTTCAATGGGTAAATAAATTTATGTTACCAATTCTTCCGTGCTTGTTTTATCGGGAGTATTGGGCTACATTATAACACGATGCGCTCAAATTTTCTGTCTATCCACAAAACTACTTCTTCCGTATGGAAACAAAGAATGCAATAATCCGGGTCATTTACACCTTGCGGGAAATAGTGTAACATATAGTCTTGCCAAAAGCTCTGACGGTTTTCCTCATCAGTAAGTATTTCTATTTTTCCGGTTAGAGTAACGCTGTCCGCTTCGTGAACAAAGCAAATCCCGGCTTTTGAATTTTGTCTGATATGTTTTACCTTTTCTGTGGATAAGGCTGTTGTCATCCATAAAGTTGATATATCGGTATGGCGCAATAGGTCGATAGCTACCGGGCGAGGATAACCATTTTCACTGATAGTGGAAAGTATGGTGTAACCACATTGTTCAAGTACCCATTCAGCCTGCTGTCTGATAGGCATCCAGCGTTTGAGCGTGGGCAGGAACTTGCGCAGTCCTTCGATAGCTTCTTCTTTGGTAAAATTACTTCCTGACGCTTCGTTAAATGCAGCCAGACTTTCGGACTGGGTATTCAGTTCGATTTGTTCTTCCAATGAATGGTTGGTGAAAAATCCTTTTTGGAAACAGTGGCAGCAATATTCAGTACACAAACATCCGTTACCGTGAGTTCCCAGCAAATCATCAGTGGGCATAGGCATACCACAACTTTGGCAAATTCTCTGTTTCATATTTACTACTTGTTTTCTAATGTTACTATATTGTTTGTCTTAATGAACTTGTAAAATTACTACTATTGGTATCTGTTCTATTGTATAAAAACGACTTTATGGCGAAATATCTATTAGTATGCAAAGTTATTTCTATTATCTGATACCAAGAGATAATCGGATAAGGACGGTATCGAATAAAACACATTTTTAGGGTTACAGTTTTCTAAGGTTGTCACTTCATTTTGTGGAATACTCCAAGCGGCAGACAGACACATCACATTGGCTTTCCTGCACTCCGTTATATCTGAAAGTGCATCCCCAATATATACAATTTCATTTGCAGCCAAATGATAATCATGCAAGAGTCCTTTCAATGCTTCCGCCTTAATGTTCCTTTCAGCGTTTCCCGTAATGACTTTTGTAAAAGAAGTTTTCATATTGAATTGCTTGAGAGTTATATCACAACTATTCATCCCCTTTCCGGTGATAAGTACCACAATAATACCCTTTTGTTTTAATAAGGCTATCAACTCACGTATTCCCTCAAAAGGCGTTGGACACATTTCTTGATGCAAATTCTTATAAATCACATAAAAGTTATGCAACGCCTGTTGCCGATAAGGTTCATCAACGACACAGCCAATCATGCCTTCTTCATTCAAACCAAAAGTAAGCACCACTTCTTCGTCCGACAATTCATGTCCGATATATGGTCGTGTGGCTTTCTTGAAAGCCTGTATGCACATCGGCAAGGTATTGCCTATCGTACCGTCCAAATCGAAAGCGACTAATTTAATCATGGCTATATGGAAGTATTGATTTTCCGAATTACTTTACATGGATTTCCTACGGCAAGGCTGTTTGCCGGAATGGATTTGGTGACAACACTTCCCGCTCCGATAACGCTTCCCTGACCGATAGAAACACCCGGCAGAATAATGACACCGCCACCAATCCAGCAACCGTCCTCAATGGTAACAGGCAGGGCATACGTGTGACGGATATATGCTATCCCGTTCTCTGTTTCTGTCGGTGTCAGCCGCTCATTCAATTCAACAGGGTGGGTAGCCGTATAGATTTGTACATTGGGGGCTATCAATACATTGTTGCCGATAATGATTTTGTTGCAATCCACAAAGGTGCATCCGGTATTTATGCTGACATTGTTACCTATGCTGATGTTGCAGCCATAATCACAGATGAAAGAATGTCCTACTGAAACTTTCTTGCCGATACTTTCAAACATTTCTTTCAGTATTGCATACTTCTCTTCCTTACACTCATATGGCAAGGAATTGTATTTCAGCAACAGTTCATGAGTTTTTCTTTTAAACTCCATAAATATGGGAGCATGGCAATCGTACCATTCACCCGACAAGCATTTTTCCAATTCATTTTTCATATCTTAATGATGATAAAAGTTACTGCTTTATTTTGTTTGTGGCAAAGTTATACATATCCAAGCGTAAATATATGTATTGTTTTTCTTTTTATTTGTATCTTTACGCCCAAATAACAAAATTCATAAAATGAAAAGGGAAAATCTACATCAACCGTTTGAAATCTGTTTCAGTGAACTGGACGAATCACAATTAAAGGAACACGACCATACTTTTTTTGAATTGGTGTATATTCTATCGGGAACAGGTATTCAGTGGATAAACAACAATAAATTTCCGTATCATGACGGACATCTTTTCATGATTACTCCCGGTGACATACATTCTTTCGACATTCATACTACTACAAAGTTCGTCTATATAAAATTCAATGACATCTACATTCATTCGGCTGTTTTTGGAGCGGAGAACATTCAACGGCTGGAATTTATATTGCAACACGCCAATCACCGCCCCGGCTGTATATTACGCAATCAAACCGATAAATTGCTGGTAAAACCTATGATAGAAGCGATTATCCGTGAATATGTGAATAGGAATATATACAGCAGTGAAATTATCACGCAGTTAATCAACACGATTGTTATTGTTGTTGCCCGTAACATTGCTATGTTCCTGCCTGAACAGATAGATGAAAATTCAGAAGAAAAGTCACTGAACATCTTACAATATATCCAATCCAACATTTGCTATCCCGAAAAGATAAAAGCCAAAGCGATAAGCCAGCATTTTGGTATTTCACCCAATTATCTTGGGAGATACTTCAAAAAGCAGACCAACGAAACCATGCAGCAGTATATCTTAAACTATAAGATGAAAATGGTGGAAAGTCGGCTTTTACACAGCGAAATGAGAATTAGCGAGATAGTAGAGGAATTGGGATTTACGGATGAAAGCCACTTGAATAGGCTATTCAAGAAATACAAAGATTGTAATCCTACTGATTTTAGGAAGAAGCATAGGGGGCAATAAAGTTCTTTTTTAGTGCAAGGTGCAAGTATATATCTATATATATATAGCTTGCACCTTGCACTAACCGTAGAATATTTATTTTCAATGATTTGCATAATTCAAAAGAAAGCCGTATCTTTGAACCGTAGTTTTAGGCAGACAACGAACAGCCAAAAGGTGACAGAAAAGCGTAGATTTTGTAACCTAAGTTGTACCCCCTAAGGCTTTGACACATTGATAAAGAATTGAATTTCAAGGATATTGAGATACAGGTTCATAACCCTGTCTCTCCGCAGAATGATTGTAAGAAATCAATTTTATACGAAACACGATATTTGTTTCTAACAAGTCTTTGCCTTGAATACAGGAACAGCCTTTTGTATTTCTGATTCAAATCCAAACCAATAGCCGCATTGAGCTGTCTCATCAAGTGGGAGAAAGCAAAGCCGAAGACTGTCTTTATAATCTCCATATATGACTTCCCATTTTTCTGGTGGAACCTGATGTTTGGTTTTTACCTTTTCTGCCGGGACTTTTTTTAATGACATACCGGCTTCTATCCATGCGATGCTGGCTTGCATTTGATACTCCGGATAATTTTGTTTGCAGTATTCGTATAGTATAAGACCTCGTTTTTCCAAGCTCATGGGTTGGTCTATAAGGTTTATCCGTATTAGGTATTCAAGAAAGCCAGACAAGAAAGATTGATCGTTTAATATCAATTCTCTTGTCAGTGATTGCCAGGCAGGAGTATTATAAAAGCCGTCTAACAGGCGGGATAGTTGGCGGGCCGTTTGCAGTTCGCTGACACTGATTTCGTTTGTTTCTAAAACTTCGTAGGGTGGGAAGGGGGAATAGCTTATCCCGAGTTCTTTGGCTCGTCGGCGCATTTCTGTGCCGGGAAGCAATTTGAGTGACTCCAGCTGTATTTCTCCTGCATTATATTCGACAAGGGTATATACATCTTCAAATATTTCATTAAGATGATAGAGGGGAAGTCCGGCGATGAGGTCGGCATGGGTTTCCATATTCGGGAGTGAACAGAGAAACTCCAACCCTTCTAAGGCATCGGATAACTTACCCATACGGCGGCTTTGTTCAAGGACGGGTTCGCGCAAACTTTGGATTCCCGCTTCAAGATGTAGCAGTCCTTGAGGTAACTGTTTTAGTTCTTCTTTTAATTCATCGGAAAGCAATGCCGGATGTATTTCCAAATGGAAACGTATGTCGGGATATTCTAAAAAGAGTTGGAGCAATTCTTTTGCGCGTCGTGTATTATAATTGAATGTACGGTCAAGGACACGTACGTTTTTGATACCATGTTCATGGATGGTATGAAGCCGTTGGCGGATGCTGTCAATGGAGAGGGTGCGTATCGGTTTTTCACCTCCACTGACGCAAAAGGCACATGTGTTGAAACATCCGCGTGTAGTTTCAAGCTGGACAAACGGTTTGCTCCAATTGAAGAAGCGGCTGTTTTCGGGTGGAATTAATCCGGAGAAATTTGATACACGGGCTATCCCATTATCCTTATATTGTTTATCTGCGTCCAAAAAACATAATCCGGGGATAGTATTCCACTGTTCCGGATGATTCCAGCAAGTTAACCATTGGGGGAATGCTTCTTCTCCTTCTCCTCTGAATACACAATCCACAAAAGGGTTTTTGCGCAGAAAGAATTCATTATCTCCGAGAAATTCCGGACCGCCTAATATGAGGCAGGTTTCGGGAAGCAATGCTTTCAGTCTTGATGTGATATGTAATAATTGTTCGTGATTGAACAGCCAAGCTGTCGCAGCAATAATATCAGGCTTATGGTGGTAGGCATCATCTACAATGCTTCCTACGTTTTCATTAATTGTGGCAGATACGATTACCCACTCAATAGAGGTATTTTCCGCTATCTGTGCATGTAGTGCGGGAAGTGCCAGCGAGGAATGAGCGTAAGAACAATTCAGGTCTATCCAGAGAATTTTCATATTTGATTAATTTTCATCTTTGCAAAGATAGATGATTTTACTGTTAGGATAAATAAAAAAGTATATATTTGCGGGAGATTAATAAATCCGGATAGATTCAAAAGCTATGAAATATCTCCTTTATATCTGTTTCTTATTCTTGGCGAACAGCGTTTTTCCGAGGAGTCAGGAGAAAAAGTATAATGGGCAGGCTTCGCTTTATACGGAGCAGCACATAACGGATATATATATGACCAATCCCGATAGTGCATTACTGTTGCTGGATGAGGCTGAGGAGAAGAAACTAATGTTGCCTGTTCAGATAAACGATTTGCGCAGTATGGTCTATCGCCATAAATATCAATGTAAATTGGCTTTTCACTATGCGCGGAAAGCCTATGTACAGGACTCTATAGCAAGTAATAATCCCGAACGTTTACTGAAAACGACAATTATGTTGGCGGAGCTGTCAAGCCTGTTGAGTGAATATGAGGTGAGTAATCGGTATGTTGTTGAAGGTGTCCGGCTGGCAAGGAATATAAATGATAAACAGGCAGAAGTCCGGCTGCTGTTCTGTATGGGCGAAAACAAACGCCGGTTGTCTTTTAAAAAAGAGGCTTACGAGACGTTTGATGAAGCTATCCGGCTTTTGAGTGATGCTGATAATATATATGGTCTGCGTACGCTTTCTTATTTTACCGGAGTTAAAATGAGTTTCTTGATAGATGATGGATTGATAGATGATGCTTTGACTGTCGGGTTGTACAGACAGAGGTTGCTGGAGAAAATGGAAAGGACAGAAGGAGTGCAAGCTGCTTATTTGGATTTACAAAAATCATATTTATATTCAAAATTGGCTTACCTTTATTATCGTTTGGGTGATAAGCGGAAAGCGGAGGAGTGTTTTGCGAAGTATAAATCAACTAAAGCCGCGTCAACCCCTGCCGGGAAATACGATGCTACTCCTTATCTGCTCCTCGCAGGTCAATATCAGGAGATATTGGATAATTGTCGTGACTTGAAAAACGTCTTTAGGGAACAGGATACGGTCAACTATCAGTATCGTGGTGTTTTGTCTAAGGAAATAATGGCTTATACCGGTTTGGGAAAGTACAAGAGAGCCGTTGAACTCAGTGCTGCTTTTATAGCTTTAACAGATAGTATACATCAGCGTGAAAAGACAAATGCGGCGTTGGAGTTGGATGCTTTGTATGATGCTGATGAAAAAGAAAGGCATATTGCGGAGCAGGCTTCCCAATTGAGGATACGGACAATCTCTTTGGTTTTTATTTGCCTTTTGGTGTTACTGGCATTATTTTTCCTTTGGAAAGTCTGGTTGCAGAACCGTAATATAAAGGATAAGAACAGGACGTTGATGAAGTATATAAATGAGGAACTTTCCGAGCAAAATAAAAAATCTCAATCGTTTGAGGAAACAGATAATGGTCTTCTGCAAGATGAATTGGATATGGAGCCTGCGGATGTGGGACAGGAATATGAAATCAATAAATTGGTTTTTCAGAAGCTGGATTCTCAGATAAGAAGAGAAGAATTGTATCTTTCTGCTGATTTATCAAGAGAAGATTTAGTTAGAATGGCGCGTATGAATAATACTCGTTTTGCTAAAATGATAAAAGAGAATACAGGTACTAATCTAAATGGCTATATCAATGAATTGCGTTTAAATCATGCCATACAGTTGCTGAAAGAACATCCTGAGTATACTTTACGTGCCATAGCAGAGGCTTCCGGCATTAATAGTATGCCTACTTTTCATAACTTGTTTAAAAGTAAAACGGGAATGACGCCTTCGGAATTTAAAAAGGTTCAAATGGAACTGAAGTAATAAATCTCTGTAAAACAGTATTGTAAGACTTTTCTTTATAAACTTGAGGACATTTTTTTATAGTAGGCGTTGATGAAGTTGCATTCTTCAATAGGGAAATGCTTTCCTTTGCGGTGCTAAACAACTGCTATGTATATACTTTGCTTCTTATTATTGCTCTCTGTAGTTATGGCTGTTTATGGCTTGCAAGCATATAAACGATGTAAACTCTTGGGTTGTAACGTTATGCGTGCAATATCTGATCCTGTTTTCCTTATCAGCAAGGATGGAGAGGTGATGAAGACGTATAATGAGAAAATAGACAGGTATATATTTCATTTGAACCCGGTGGTTCATGAGCGTAGGGCAAACCTTAATCAATGGTTTTCTGAAGATTCAACCAGGCATATTTTGGAGTTAATCGGTAAAGTGCTCAGAACAAAGGAAGAGGTCGAAACGGTTGTTTCTGTAAATTTGGAAGCGGGTGGAACTACTCAAGATAAAGTGAGGATTTTTTATTTTAATAAGAGTAGCGTTTTATTGATGATAAAGACTGTTTCAGTAACCAATTATGAGTTTGAGGAAATAAAGGAACGTAATTTCCTAATGGAGCATATATTGGATAATTTGCCGGTAGCAACTACCGTGAAAGATATTACTAACAGTTATAAGTACTTAATATGGAATAGGAAAGCGGAAAGCTTGTATAATCTTTCACGTGGTAATATAGTGGGAGAAAATGCGGATGTGCTATCCAAGGAAGTAGCTGATAGTTTTTGGCGGACCGATATGGAAGCAACCCGTAAAGGAACGTCTGATTCGATACAGCATTTGCACTTGTTTGATGGTAAAGAGCATATCTTAAGTATGCATAAGAAGCTTTTGTATTATAATGGTGAAGCACGTTGGCTTATTAGCTCGGCTTTGGATATAACCGAATTGAGTGAAAAGACCCGGCAACTGGAAGAACAGACCCTGCAGCATCGATTGTTATTGGAAACAATAAATTTGAAATTCTGGAAATGGGATTTAAGGCGGAAAGAGATTTATCTGAATGGGAATCTGGAAAACGGTTCGAAGTGTACAGTGATAAAAGAGGAAGACTATTTTTCGCAGATACTGCCGGAGTATAGAGAAAGTATATTGGAGGGGCTGAGGAGAATAAAAAATAGAGAGTTGGATTATTATGCCGGTGAATACAGGTGTGTAAGTGATGATGGAAAAGTTCATTGGCGTGAAGGGTTTGGTGCTGTTTACAAGTGCGATGAGAATGGGGAACCTACGGTAGTGATTGGTGCCACTCATCTGATTGATGAAAGAAAGCGACTGGAGATACAGCTTTGGGATGCTAAAGAAAAGGCGGAAAAGGCCAATAGGGTAAAATCAGCTTTTCTGGCAAGTATGAGTCATGAAATTCGTACGCCATTGAATGCTATTGTTGGATTTTCCAGTATTCTGACGCACATAGAAAGCGAGGATGAGCGGGAAGAGTATAATAAAATTATTCAGCGTAACAACAAATTGTTGTTGAAGCTGGTGGATGATATGCTTGATGTTTCGAAGATTGAAGCCGGTCATATAGATTTGTGTTACAAGTGGTTTAATATCTCGAAAGCGATTGCTGAAAGCGTTGAGGAGTGGAAAGATAAGAATGAAGTAAAAGTCCGGATTAATGGACCAAAAAGAGAGTGTCTGGTTGAGCTTGATGAAAGGCGTGTAAGACAGTTGTTGGATAATCTTCTGTCTAATGCCATAAAATATACAACAAAAGGATATATAGATATAACTTATGAAGTAAATAAACAGGAGTTGAAGTTGAGTGTAACTGACACAGGATGTGGAATACCGAAGAATAAACTTTCTACAATCTTTGACCGATTTGAAAAACTAAACTCTTTTGCACAGGGGACTGGTTTGGGGTTATCGATATGTAAGTCTATTGTAGAGAGTATGGGTGGAATCATAGGCGTTGATTCCGAAGTCGGTGTAGGAAGCAAATTTTGGGTAAGTCTGCCCTGCTGTTCACAACTTATTGAAGGATACTAAAAAGTATCCTGAGTTCTGTTTATTCTGGGGTCCCGTAGGTCGTTGAGATTTGCGGGACTTTTTTATGCTAATCTACCCGTAGAAGCGGCTCAGTTTGAAATCTTGAGGGCTTACCCTTTGCAGACTAGCTTCATATCACAGACTCTGTATAACCCCCGCCAAATTGTCTGTCCTTTCCAGTCCCAGCTTCTTGCGTAGCCGCAAGCGTGCCTTTTTCAGGGCTTCTTCGGATTGGAAAGTGATTTGGGCAATATCCTTGTTGCTCATATTCAGTTTCAGGAATACACACAGCTTGCGCTCGTTGTTGGTGAGGGTGGGGTAGTGTTCGTTCAGTTTGTCATAGAAGCCGGTATTGACTTCGAGGAACAGAGTCTCGAATTCTTCCCAGTTGGCATACGTTGATTTACTTTTGTAGTAGTTGATGAGAGAGCGTATGTCCTTATGCTTCTCTTCATCGTCTCCTTTCTCTATGTTTTCCAGCATCTTTATGCAGTAGTTGTCGCTTTCGGCATTCTGTATCAGTTTCAGGGTGGCGGAGGTCATTTCCTTTTGACTGTATTCCAGCTTGCTGTTGGCTTGGTCTACTTCCAGTTTGAGGACTTTCTTTTTCAGACGGTTGGAACGGTATAGTTGGGCGGTAAGGATGATGATGAGCAGGGTGGCGGAAATGAGGAAGAAGATGATATAACGCTGGTTGCGTATCTGTAACGTCTGGTTGGCCTGCTCCAGTTCATAGTTTTGTATTTCTTTTTCGTATTTGTAGGAACTCTCCATTAAGGCTATCTGGCGAATGTTCTTTCCGTTGAGGATGCTGTCGCTTAGTTGTTTGTACAGCACGTGGGCGTTATATGCATCCTTAAATTTCCCCGTATCTGCATAGATGCCCGACAACAATTCCTGAATGTGTTTGTTGAGTTCCATATAGTTAATCTTACGACCTATCTGCAAGGCTTTGTTGGCATACTCCAAAGCGCGGGCATATTGCTTGCGGTTATAGTGCAGCGTACCCAGCAAACGTAAGATTTCACCATGTGCATACTCTATTTTGGCTTGTTGCGCCATAGCGAGCGCACGGGTCAGATTCTCTTGCGCTTTGTCGTACTCCCCCTGTTCAATGTAGATGCAGCTGATGTTTATTAATAGGTTGATACTTAATCCGATGTTGATTCCGGCTGATGTCCGTACTCCTTCTTGCAGATAGTGCAGCGCTTCGGGGCGGTGCATACGTTTGTAGATGTTGCCGATGTTGGCATAGCAGGCGGAAATCAGGAAAGGGTCGTTCAGCTCTTTACTTAGTTGCAGCGCACGGTTGAAATCTTTCAGGGCAGCTTCTTGTTCGTTCTGTTCCGATTTGACACTTCCCATATTGACAAGCAATCCGCAGATGCCTCTTTGGTCGTTCAGTTCTTCGTAGATGTGCAGCCCTTTCAGGTAATATTCCAATGCACGCAGCGGGTCTCCCTGTCTGTTGAGAGCGGTTGCTATGCTGGATTGGGCTTTTGCCAGCATTGTTTTGTTATTGCTTTCGGTGGAGAGGACGATGACTTCTTGCAGTTTCCGGATGCCTTGCGGATATTCTCCCCGACTTGTCAGATTGTTTGCGGAGTTGTATAGCAATTTGATGCGTATGGCAGGGTTTTTTAATGCGGTGCTTGCTCGAAGGCCTTTTTCTATGGCTTCATCACTGGCTTTTATGTTTCCCATGGCCTTTTGGACAACGCTGATAGCAAGGAGGTAGTTGCAGATGCCGGTTTGGTCTTTTACACGTTCGGCTATGTCCAGTGCTTTCTCGAAATATTCCAGTGCCGTTTTGGGAGTGTTTCTCGCTGTCAGTCCGGTAATCCACAGTCCGGCGGCTTCTCCTTCGGGATAGTTCAATCCGGTAGCAATCTTTTGTGCCTCTTGGGCGTATGCTTTGGCTCTGTCGGCATTGATGGCGTAGAGTTCGTAACCCAATTTGTTGAGGAGATTCACTCTTACGGTGTCTGCATAGGTGTGTGTTGCCAGTTTCTTTTCCAAATTCTCTATGGCGGGAGTCTGTGAAGAAACGGTAGAAAGGAAAAATAGAATGAAAAGAGGAAATAATAAGATTATCCTATTGCTTGTTTTGTCCATCTGCCTTATTTACTGTTTGTTATCTAATGACTGCAAAGATAATGTCCACTTATCTTTTCCACAAGTTTTTGGTGAAATTAATTCATTTGTCCACTTTTTGTCCCCTTGTTTCCGATCTGAGTATATATAGCGATACTCTATATTTGCAACAACTAATCATCGCGTTGGAAAAAGTAAAGGAAAGCACATATATGGAGTTAGTTATTGTAACCGGATTCGTACTTATTATAATAGGCTTCTATTGGGGTATGAAGTACGGTAGGAGGGTTCGGAAGATAAAGGCGAAACGGAGTTATCAGGTTTGTCTGATGGCTGATGAGATAGAATGGTCTCACCCGCATTTGCATTGCATTATTTTTGCGTTTGACCGTTCGGGACATTTGGTCCGTAAATTCCCTGAGGCGGAGATGAAACTGTCGAAAGGGCAATATATGCTATATTGTATAGTGGAAGAAGGCTTTTTGAACTTTTGCGTATTGTTTGTTCCTCATGCGCTTAGCTTGAGCGGAGTGTCTTGTCGTGAGGATATTGATAGGTTGTTTGGCGATGTCTCCGGTATGCAGATTGCCGAAACCGGTGTTTGGGAGGTAGAGCGGAATGCGGTGTTGCCTTTGTATCCTGTAAATACTCTTGACATAAACTAAATTTCAATAAGTAAGTGTTGAATTTTAATTTATATCAAGAGTATCTGTCATTCAGAGCGTAGCGAAGAATCTACTCTCTT